>NZ_JBDZYD010000002.1:409661-702195 GCF_040064235.1 Amycolatopsis melonis | reverse complement strand
GGATGTGTTGTGCTCCTTAGAAAGGAGGTGATCCAGCCGCACCTTCCGGTACGGCTACCTTGTTACGACTTCGTCCCAATCGCCAGTCCCACCTTCGACCACTCCCTCCCCTTACGGGGTTGGGCCATGGGCTTCGGGTGTTACCGACTTTCATGACGTGACGGGCGGTGTGTACAAGGCCCGGGAACGTATTCACCGCAGCGTTGCTGATCTGCGATTACTAGCGACTCCGACTTCACGCAGTCGAGTTGCAGACTGCGATCCGAACTGAGACCGGCTTTAAGGGATTCGCTCCACCTCACGATATCGCAGCCCTCTGTACCAGCCATTGTAGCATGTGTGAAGCCCTGGACATAAGGGGCATGATGACTTGACGTCATCCCCACCTTCCTCCGAGTTGACCCCGGCAGTCTCCCACGAGTCCCCGCCATCACGCGCTGGCAACGTAGGATAAGGGTTGCGCTCGTTGCGGGACTTAACCCAACATCTCACGACACGAGCTGACGACAGCCATGCACCACCTGTACACCAACCACAAGGGAAGCCCCATCTCTGGGGATGTCTGATGCATGTCAAGCCCAGGTAAGGTTCTTCGCGTTGCATCGAATTAATCCACATGCTCCGCCGCTTGTGCGGGCCCCCGTCAATTCCTTTGAGTTTTAGCCTTGCGGCCGTACTCCCCAGGCGGGGCGCTTAATGCGTTAGCTACGGCACGGACAACGTGGAATGTCACCCACACCTAGCGCCCAACGTTTACAGCGTGGACTACCAGGGTATCTAATCCTGTTCGCTCCCCACGCTTTCGCTCCTCAGCGTCAGTATCGGCCCAGAGACCCGCCTTCGCCACCGGTGTTCCTCCTGATATCTGCGCATTTCACCGCTACACCAGGAATTCCAGTCTCCCCTACCGAACTCAAGTCTGCCCGTATCGACCGCACGCTCCACGTTAAGCGTGGAGATTTCACGGCCGACGCGACAAACCGCCTACGAGCTCTTTACGCCCAATAAATCCGGACAACGCTCGCACCCTACGTATTACCGCGGCTGCTGGCACGTAGTTAGCCGGTGCTTCTTATCCAGGTACCGTCACTTGCGCTTCGTCCCTGGCGAAAGAGGTTTACAACCCGAAGGCCGTCATCCCTCACGCGGCGTCGCTGCATCAGGCTTGCGCCCATTGTGCAATATTCCCCACTGCTGCCTCCCGTAGGAGTCTGGGCCGTGTCTCAGTCCCAGTGTGGCCGGTCACCCTCTCAGGCCGGCTACCCGTCGTCGCCTTGGTAGGCCACTACCCCACCAACAAGCTGATAGGCCGCGGGTTCATCCTGCACCGCCAGAACTTTCAACCCCCGAGGATGCCCCCGAAGGTGATATCCGGTATTAGACCCCGTTTCCAAGGCTTATCCCAGAGTGCAGGGCAGATTACCCACGTGTTACTCACCCGTTTTCGCCACTCATCCACACCCGAAGATGCTTCAGCGTTCGACTTGCATGTGTTAAGCACGCCGCCAGCGTTCGTCCTGAGCCAGGATCAAACTCTCCAACAATGTCTTCGAATTCAATCGAGGCAAAAATACTTGCTCTCAAAGGAAACCCCGACGAGGGGGTTACCATAAATAAGCTCTACTGGCTTAGTTCACTAGCACACTGTTGAGTTCTCAAGCAACACACTTCGGACCGCCGCGCCGCGAAGCGCTTTGGTCTTCGGCCTTTGTTTCAAGCTTTGTTCCAGGGATACCACCCTGGTTCGGGACCACCCACTCTACCACGATCGTGGGAGCTTGGTTCGTGGCCCCGGCGGCCGCCCGGTTTCCCTGGCGACTTGGAGAACTTTACACCCCGGTCGAGACGCCCGAACAGGGGGGTCCCTTTTTCGCGTCAAGCCGCTGACCTGCACCGATACCCCGCTCAGCCCGACGAGCGGGTCGCGGCGACCGTCAGGACGACCAACGCCGCCGCCAGCCCGGCCGCGACGTGGATCGGTGCCGGCGTGAACGAGGCGGCGAGGACGAGCACCGCCGTCACCGGGAAGCCGATCGCGATCGGGCGGCACTCGTCGGCGGGCCCGATGTGCAGCAGCCACACGCTCAGCAGGAAGACCGCGACCGGCACCGTGGTCGCCAGTGCCGCGGCGACGCCGCCGATGTGCAGCACTCCCGTGTCGTATCCGACCGCCACCTCGAGCCCCGCCCCGACCGCCGCCGCGGAGGCGAAGATCAGGTAGTGGCCGTAACCCCAGCTCATCGACGTGAACATCGTCGGGTGGCGGACGAGCCGCAGGTGGCCGGGCCGGTCGAAGTACAGCCACCACATCGAGAACACCAGGACGAGCGCGGCCGCGGCCAGCGAGATCAGCGCGCCGAGGTGGCCCGGTTCGGCGGTGCCCTCCTTGATCGCGTTGGTCGCGCTGAGGATCGTCTCGCCGAGCACGATCAAGGTGAACAGGCCGTACCGCTCGGCGATGTGGTGCGGGTGCCATGCCGTGCCCCGGCGGCTTTCCGCCCAGACCGGGACGGCCAGCTCGGCCACCACCAGCACGACGAACGCCACGACACCGGCCGTCCCCGGCACCCACAGCCGCGCGATCCACAGCACCTGGACCACCACGATCCCGATCGCGTAGCGCACGGCGGCGGGACGGCACTCCGGCTCCTGCCGCGCGGCGCGCAGCCACTGCGTCACCATCGACAGCCGCATCAGGACGTACCCGGCGACGATCGCCCGGAAGTCGCCGTCGAACGCGGTGGTCACCCCGGCCGCGATGGTCAGGCCGCCGGCGATCTGCACGAACGTGGCCAGCCGGTACGGGACGTCGTCGGTGTCGAACGCCGAGGCGAACCAGCTGAAGTTCAGCCAGCCCCACCAGATCGCGAAGAACACCATCGCGAACGACGCCACGCCGTGCGCGGCGTGTCCCTCGGCCAGCGCGTGGTGCAGCTGCGCGGCCGCCTGGCCGACGGCGACGACGAAACACAGGTCGAAGAGCAGCTCCAGCGGCGTCGCGACACGGTGGTGCTCACCGCTGTCGCGCGAGCGCATCGGCCGGTACCACACCCGCATCGGAACTCCCCGCGTCGGCGTCGAAGGACGCCGCCATCCCAGCATGATCGCCACGCGGGGGCGACACGGGTGCAGAACGGGCGGGCCCGGTTCCCCCTCACCCAGGCCCGCCCGCGCCGTCACGCGCCGGTCGGTGCCGATGGGCAGCCCTTCCGCGAGTGCCGGACGGTCCCCCGCGGACGCCGACACCCACTGGACGGAAGGTGACCGAGTGTGTCCATTCCCTCGAACTCCGGACGCCTCGATCGCTCAAGCCGGTCACCCCATCCCCGGGTGGCCGACCGATTGCCACTGTCGGTAGCCGAAGCCGCGCAGTGAAGGCTCCATAAGATCTACCCGGTTGCTCTCCGTAGCACCAGTGTCTTTCCGCGCTCGTCACTCGGATGGAGCATCGCCTCTCTGCGGAAAGTAGTGTCTCAACTCCGCTGGACGTCCGCCGCGGCCGTCTCGGCTCCCCGCTCGTCGCGTTCCTTCTCCGACGCCCGGCGCCGCCGCGCCCGGAGTTCGGCGATCGCGAGGGCCAGCGCACCACACGTCAGGACGGCCGCGCAGGCGAGCGCGACGGTGAGGGCCAGTGGATAGCCGCTGCCGACGACCGCGCCGAAGATCGACGCGAGGACGGCGGTGCCGATCGCCGTGCCGATCCGCTGCCCGGTCTGCAGCGCGCCGCCCGCCACGCCGGCCATCCGGACCGGCACGCACTCCAGCGTCAACGTCGTGTTCGGGGAGATCACCATCCCGCCGCCCACCCCCGCGAACAGCAGCGGCAGGGCGAAGGCCCAGCCCGACACCGACGGCGGGACGACCTCGGCGAGGCCCGCGACGGCCAGCAATCCCACCGCGACCATGCTCAGCCCGGTGACGGTGAGCCGCCTGCCGAAGCGGGGCACCAGCCGTCCGGCGACCGCCGCGGACACCGCCGAGCCGAGCGCGAACGGCGTCACCGACAGGCCGGACTGCAGGGGCGAGTAGCCGAGGCCCTGCTGGAAGTACATCGCGAAGACCAGCCAGATCCCGGCGAACCCGCAGAAGTACAGCGCGCCGACGGCTGCACCGGCGGCGTAGCCCGGGGTGCCGGTGAACAGGCGGGTGTCCAGCAACGGCGTCCGGCCGCGGCGGACCACCGCGTGCTCCCAGCGCACGAACGCGGCCCCGAAGACGACGGCGACGACGAACAGCCACCAGAACCGCGCCGGCCCGTCGTTGTCGGACTCGACGACCGGCAGCAGCACGCCGAGGACGGCGACGGCAAGCAGGACGATGCCCGCGAAGTCGATCTCCGAGGAGATCCTGAGCCGCTTCTTTTCACTGCGCGGCAGCAGCCGCAGCGCCAGCACGAACGCGAGGACGCCGATCGGGACGTTGACGTAGAACACCCAGCGCCAGCCGTCCTGGGCGCCGAAGACCGACAGGATCGCGCCGCCGAGGATCGGGCCGACCGCCGTCGAGATCCCGACGACCGCGCCGAACATCCCGAACGCGCGGCCGCGCTCGGCGCCGCGGAAGAGGTCCTGGATCAGCCCGGTGTTCTGCGGGGTGAGCATGCCCGCCGCGACGCCCTGGGCGAGGCGGGCGAGCACCAGCGTCGTCTCGTTCGGGGCCGCGCCGGCCAGCGCGCTGGTGACGACGAACCCGGCGAGGGCGCCGAGGAACATCGTGCGGCGGCCGAACGCGTCGCCGAGGCGGCCGCCGGTGACCAGGACCAGCCCGAACGCCAGCGCGTACCCGGACACCACCCAGCGGATCCCGCCGCTGCTCGCGTGCAGGCCCGCCTGCATGGACGGCAGGGCGACGTTGACGATGCTGACGTCGAGCAGGCCCATGAACCCGGCGGTGAGGGAGACGGCAAGCGCTTTCCAGCGACGGGGATCCGGTTCGGCCACCCGTCCAGCAAAACACGGGAGCCGGGCTCCCCGCGCGATGGCCGCCCTACGTCGACGCGGTGATGCCGCGGATGCCCTTCAGCTCGCCGATGAGCATGGAGCTGACCTTGACCGGGTAGTCGTAGAGCGCGAACACCGTCTGGTTCTTGCCCACCAGCTTGAGGTGCACCGGGGTCTCCCCCTTGTGCGCCAGCAGCGTCGAGCGCAGCTCGCTGACCACCGACTGGTCGATCTTCTCCGCGGCGGCCAGCAGGACCAGCGGCGGCTCGTCGTCGCCGTTGCCGGTGCCGACCTCGGACAGGTCGAGCGTCGCGAGACCACCGCCGAAGACCGACATCTTGTCCTCGCGCCAGTTGACCCGGCCCTTGACCAGCACCGCGTTGTCCTCGATCAGCTCACCCGCGAAGAGCGCGTACGCCTTCGGGAAGAACAGCACCTCGAGCGAGGCGTCCATGTCCTCGACCGTGCAGATCGCCCAGGGCTCGCCCTTCTTGTTGACCCGCCGCTCCAGCGACGTGATCAGCCCGGACACGACGATCTCGCCCTCCTTGGGCGGGTCGGCGAGGATCGCGGCGATCGGCTTCGGGGCGTGCTTGCGCAGGATCCGCTCGGCGCCGTCGAGCGGGTGCGCCGAGACGTACAGGCCGAGCATCTCCCGTTCGTAGGCGAGCAGCTGCTTGCGCGGGTACTCCTCCTCGCCGAACTTCAGGTGCGCCAGCGGCGACGACGACGGGGCGGCCTCGCCCTCGTCCCCGCCGAAGCCGAAGAGGTCGAACTGGCCCATCGCCTCCTGGCGCTTGAGCGGGACGACGGCTTCGACCGCGTCCTCGTGGACCTGGATCATCGACAGCCGCGTGTGGCCGAGCGAGTCGAACGCGCCCGCCTTGATCAGCGACTCGATCACCCGCTTGTTGCAGGCCACCAGCTCGGACTTGTCGAGGAAGTCGGTGAAGGAGGCGTACTTCCCCTTCTCCTCGCGGGTCTTGATGATCGACTCGACGACGTTCGCGCCGACGTTGCGGACGGCACCCAGCCCGAAGCGGATGTCGTCCCCGACGGCCGCGAACCGCATGGCCGATTCGTTGACGTCCGGCGGCAGCACCTTGATGCCGAGGCGGCGGCACTCGGACAGGTAGACCGCCGACTTGTCCTTGTTGTCCCCGACCGAGGTGAGCAGGGCCGCCATGTACTCGGCGGTGAAGTTCGCCTTGAGGTAGGCGGTCCAGTAGGAGACCAGGCCGTAGGCGGCCGCGTGGCTCTTGTTGAACGCGTACCCGGCGAACGGGAGGATCGTGTCCCAGAGCGCCTTGATCGCCTCGGGCGAGAAGCCGCCGGGCCGCAGCTCGGAAGCGCGCATGCCGGCTTCGAAGCCCTCGAACTCCTTGTCGAGGACTTCCTTCTTCTTCTTGCCCATCGCGCGGCGGAGCACATCCGCGCGGCCCATCGTGTACCCGGCCACCTTCTGGCCGATGTGCATGATCTGCTCCTGGTAGACGATCAGGCCGTAGGTGTCGGCCAGGATCTCCTTCAGGGGCTCGTCCAGCTCCGGGTGGATGGGCTTGACCTTCTGCCGCCCGTTCTTGCGGTCGGCGTAGTCGTTGTGCGCGTTCATGCCCATCGGGCCGGGGCGGTACAGCGCGCCGACCGCGACGATGTCGTCGAACACCGTGGGCTCCATGCGCCGGAGCAGGTCGCGCATGGGGCCGCCATCCAGCTGGAACACGCCGAGCGTGTCGCCGCGGGCGAGCAGCTTGTACGTCTCGGGGTCGTCGACGCCCAGGGTGTCGAGGTCGACGTCGACCCCGCGGTTGGCCTTGATGTTGTCGATCGCGTCACCGATGACGGTGAGGTTGCGCAGGCCGAGGAAGTCCATCTTGAGCAGGCCGATGGCCTCGCACGACGGGTAGTCCCAGCCGGTGATGATCGAGCCGTCGTCGCGCTGCCAGAGCGGGATCGCGTTGGTGAGCGGCTCGCTCGACATGATGACCGCGCAGGCGTGCACGCCCGCGTTGCGGATCAGGCCTTCGAGGCCGCGCGCGGTCTCGAAGATCGTCTTGCACTCGTCGTCGGTCTCGACGAGCGTGCGGACTTCGGCCGCTTCGCCGTAGCGCTCGTGCTTCGGGTCGACGATGCCCGAGAGCGGGATGTCCTTCGCCATGATCGGCGGCGGGAGGGCCTTGGAGATCTTGTCCGCGATCGCGTACCCCGGCTGGCCGAAGTGGACGCGGGCGGAGTCCTTGATCGCCGCCTTGGTCTTGATGGTGCCGAAGGTGATGACCTGGGCGACCTTGTCCGCGCCGTACTTCTCGGTGGCGTACCGGATCATCTCGCCGCGACGACGGTCGTCGAAGTCGATGTCGATGTCCGGCATCGAGACGCGCTCGGGGTTGAGGAACCGCTCGAACAGCAGCTTCTGCGGGATCGGGTCCAGGTTGGTGATACCGAGGACGTACGCGACCAGCGACCCGGCGGCCGAACCACGGCCGGGGCCGACCCGGATGCCGACCCGGCGGGCGTAGCTGATCAGGTCGGCGACGATGAGGAAGTAGGCCGGGAAGCCCTTGCCGATGATGACGTCGAGCTCGCGGTCGATGCGCTCCTGGTAGCCGTCGGGAGCGCCGTCGGGGAACCGCCACTTCAGGCCGCGCTGGACCTCTTCGCGCAGCCAGCTGCCCTGGTCGTAGCCCTCCGGCACCTCGAAGAACGGCAGCCGGTCCTTGTGCGTGTAGACCTCTTCGTAGGACTGGACGCGCTCGGCGATCATCAGCGTCGTGTCCGCCGCGCCCGGGACCTCCTTGTCCCAGTACTCGCGCATCTCGGCGGCGGACTTCAGGTAGTAGCCGTCGCCGTCGAACTTGAACCGCGTCGGGTCGTTGAGGGTCTTGCCTGCCTGGACGCACAGCAGCGCCGAGTGCGTGTCCGCCTGGTCCTTGGTGACGTAGTGCGAGTCGTTGGTGGCCAGCGGCTCGAGGTCGAGCAGGCGGCCGATCTCGAGCAGGCCCTCGCGGACCGACCGCTCGATCGGCAGGCCGTGGTCCATCAGCTCGAGGAAGAAGTTGCCGGCACCGAAGATGTCCTTGTAGTCGGACGCGGCCTGGATGGCCTCCTCGCGCTGGCCCAGCCGCAGCCGGGTCTGCACCTCGCCGGACGGGCAGCCGGTGGTGGCGAGGATGCCGCTGCTGTTCTCCGCGATCAGCTCGCGGTCCATCCGGGGCTTGCGGTAGTAGCCCTGCATGCTGGCCAGCGAGGAGAGCTTGAAGAGGTTCCGCAGGCCAGTGGCGTTCTCGGCGAGCATCGTCATGTGCGTGTACGCACCGCCACCGGAGACGTCGCCGCCCTCGCCGAACTCGTCCGAGCCGCGCTGGCTGGCCTGGCCCCAGAAGACGGGCTTCTTGTGGAACCGGCTCTCCGGCGCGATGTAGGCCTCGATGCCGATGATCGGCTTGATGCCCGCCTTCTTGGACTGCTGGTAGAACTCGTCGCCGCCGTACATGTTGCCGTGGTCGGTCATGCCGACCGCCGGCATGCCGAGGCGGGCCGCCTCGGCGAACAGGGGGGCGATCTTCGCCGCACCGTCGAGCATCGAGTACTCGGTGTGGACGTGCAGGTGGACGAAGGAATCGTTCGACACCAGCGAAAACCTCCCCTGGGTGGATGGGACCGGCGCGCGCGGGTTCCCCAGCCTATCCCGCGCTCGCCGGGGTCGATTGTGCGCCTCCGGCGGCCGCGGCGGGGGGTGCGACGCGCACCCTTTTCGGGCGGTGATGATCACGCGCACGGGGTGCGGCCGGACGGTCACGCGGGGCTTCCGGCGGGCGCGAGGCGGGGCTCCTCGCAGGCGGCGGAAGAGTTGTCCCCGTCACGCGAAAACAACCTGAGCCGGCCGTGAGCTGGGCCACACCCGGGGGCTTCCGCGTTGACACCGCCACCCCCGGCACCGAGCATTCCCGCCATGAACCTGTCTGACAGCCAGACAGCCGGACAAGGTGGTCCTCGCAGGGTGAGTGCCATGGAGGCCGTGCTGGCCCACCTGCGCTCCTCGATCGAACGCGGCGAGTACGCCGTCGGCGACAAACTTCCCTCCGAAGCCGCGCTGAGCAGGGAGTTCGAGGTCAGCCGCTCGGTCGTGCGGGAGGCCCTCCGCGGCCTGCAGGCCCTCGGGCTCACCGAGTCCAAGACCGGCAAGGGCACCTTCGTCACCGCGACCGGCCCCGCCGAACACCCCACCTTCGGGCCCTACTCGGCCCGCGACCTCATCGAAGTGCGGCAGCACGTCGAAATCCCCGTCGCCGGGTACGCGGCCGTGCGCCGCAGCCAGGACGACCTCGACCTGCTCGGCCACCTCCTCGACCGGATGGACGCCGAGACCGACAACACCGCGTGGGTCGCGCTCGACTCGCTCTTCCACATCACCATCGCCCAGGCCTCGGGCAACCCCGTCTTCGGGAAGGTGATCGAGGAGATCCGGGACGCGCTCGCCCGCCAGTCCGCCTTCCTCAACGAACTCGGCGACCGGCGCCGCCAGTCGAACATCGAGCACCGGGAGATCGTCACCGCGATCGCCGCGGGCTCGGAAAGCGCCGCCGTCGCGGCCATGACCGCGCACCTGCAGCACGTCGAAGCCACCCTCAACAGCATCGTGAACGGGGACCAGTGACCGAACAAACCCTCACCGCCACGACCGCGGACGCGGGCGACGCGGGCTACCGCAAGGCGCTCAAGTCGCGGCACGTGAACATGATCGCCATCGGCGGGGCGATCGGCACCGGCCTGTTCCTCGGCGCCGGCGGGCGGCTCGCCCAGGCCGGGCCCGCCCTGGCCATCGTCTACGCCGTCTGCGGGCTCTTCGCCTTCTTCGTCGTGCGCGCGCTCGGCGAGCTGATCCTGCACCGGCCCTCCAGCGGCGCCTTCGTCTCCTACGCCCGCGAGTTCATGGGCGAGAAGGGCGCGTACGTCGCCGGCTGGATGCACTTCCTCAACTGGTCGACCACCGGCATCGCCGACATCACGGCGATCGCGCTCTACGCGCACTTCTGGTCGTTCTTCTCGCCGATCCCGCAGTGGGTGCTGGCGCTGATCGCGCTCGCCGTCGTCCTGACGCTGAACATGGTGTCGGTCAAGCTGTTCGGCGAGATGGAGTTCTGGTTCGCCATCATCAAGGTCGCCGCGCTGGTGATCTTCATGGTGATCGGGATCGTGCTGCTGGTGACGCAGACGCCGATCGACGGCGTCGCGGGCGGGCCGCAGCTGATCGCCGACCACGGCGGCATCTTCCCGTCCGGGCTGCTGCCGATGGTGCTGATCGTGCAGGGTGTCGTGTTCGCCTACGCCTCGGTGGAGCTGGTCGGCGTCGCCGCGGGCGAGACCGAGAACCCGGAGAAGATCATGCCGAAGGCGATCAACTCCATCATGTGGCGCATCCTCGTCTTCTACGTCGGCTCGGTCGTGCTGCTGGCGATGCTGCTGCCGTGGAGCTCCTACAGCAAGGACCAGAGCCCGTTCGTCACCGTGCTCTCGCACCTGGGCGTGCCCGCGGCGGGCAGCGTGATGAACCTGGTCGTGCTCACCGCGGCGCTGTCCAGCCTGAACTCCGGCCTCTACTCCACCGGCCGCATCCTGCGCTCGATGGCGATGGCGGGCTCGGCGCCGAAGTTCACCGGCGTGATGAACCGCAACCACGTGCCCTACGGCGGCATCCTGCTCACCGCGGCCGTCTGCGTGCTCGGCGTCGGGCTGAACTACCTGGTGCCGAAGGAGGCCTTCGACATCGTGCTGAACTTCGCCGCGATCGGCATCCTCGCCACCTGGGCCATCATCGTGCTCTGCCACCTGCTCTACGTCCGCAAGACCAAGCGCGAGGGCATCGAGCGGCCGTCGTTCCGGCTGCCGTTCTCGCCCTACACCGAGATCGCGACGCTGGTGTTCCTCGCCGCCGTCGTCGTCCTGATGGGCTTCGACGAGACCGGCCGGATCACGCTGATGGCGCTGCCCGCGATCCTGGTCGCGCTGGTCGCCGGCTGGTTCGCCGTGCGCAAGCGGATCGACATGCGCGCGTTCGACGAGGAGGGCCTGTGAGCCACCAGCCGCTGGTCGAGCTGGTGCGCGGCGGGATGGTCGAGGGCGTCCACCACGGCTCGGCCGTGGTGCTCGCCCCCGGCGGCTCGACGCTGTACGCCGCCGGAGACGTCGATGCCGCGATGTACCCGCGGTCGACGGCGAAACCGCTGCAGGCCACGGCGATGGCGCGGCTCGGGCTGCGCCTGTCCCCCGCCGGGTTCGCCATCGCGGCGGCCAGCCACTCCGGCGAGGCGATGCACCTCGACGCCGCGCTGAAGGTCCTGGACGGACGCTCGCCCGGCGCGCTCGGCAACCCGGCGGACTTCCCGTTCGACCCGGTCGAGCGGGACCGCTGGATCGCCGCGGGCCGGGCCCCGGAACGGCTGGCGCACAACTGCTCCGGCAAGCACGCGGCGATGCTCGCGACGTGCGAGCTGAACGGCTGGGCGACCGAGGGGTACCTCGACCCGGCGCACCCGCTGCAGCGCGCGATCGCCGCCACCGTCGAGGACCTCACCGGCCAGGACATCCCGCGCGTGGCCGTCGACGGCTGTGGTGCGCCGCTGTTCGCGACGACGCTGCGCGGGCTCGCCACGGCCGTGTCGAAGCTCGCGACCGCCGCGCCGGGCACCCCGGAAGGCCTGGTCGCCGACGGGATCCGGCAGCACCCGGACCTCGTCGGCGGCAGCCGACGGGACGTCACCGCGGTCATGCGCACGGTGCCGGGGCTGATCGCCAAGGACGGCTTCGAAGCCGTCCAGGTCGCCGCGCTGCCGGACGGCACGGCGATCGCGTTCAAGATCGCCGACGGCGGCGACCGGGCGCGCCCGGTCGTGCTCGCCGCGCTGCTCGGGCTGTGCGGGATCGACGTCCCGCCCGGCCCGGACAACCTGCGTTTTGCCGGAAATCTCTCCGTGGGGAGCCTGCGATGACCACCCGCCGTGAACACGATCTGCTGGGCGACAAGGACGTCCCCGCCGACGCGTACTGGGGCGTGCACACCGCGCGGGCCCGGGAGAACTTCCCCATCACCGGCACCCCGATCGCCGCCTACCCGCACCTGGTCGAGGCGCTGGCCGCGGTGAAGGAGGCCGCCGCGCGCGCCAATGCCGAGCTGGGGCTGCTCGAACCGCGGATCGCCGACGCCATCACCGCGGCCTGCCGCGAGATCCGCGCCGGCGCGCTGCACGGCGAGTTCGTCGTCGACGTCATCCAGGGCGGCGCCGGCACCTCGACGAACATGAACGCCAACGAGGTGATCGCCAACCGCGCGCTCGAACTGCTCGGGCACGCCAAGGGCGACTACCGCGTCGTGCACCCCAACGAGCACGTCAACCTCGGGCAGTCGACGAACGACGCGTACCCGACCGCGGTGAACGTCGCGACGATCCTCGCCGTGCGCGAGCTGTCGGACGCGATGACGGTGCTGGAAAAGGCGTTCGCCGCCAAGGCCGTCGAGTTCCACGACGTGCTGAAGATGGGCCGCACGCAGCTGCAGGACGCCGTCCCGATGACGCTGGGCCAGGAGTTCGGCACGTACGCGGTGATGCTCGGCGAAGACCGGCAGCGGCTGAACGAAGCCGTCGCGCTGCTGCACGAGATCAACCTCGGCGCGACCGCGATCGGCACCGGGCTCAACGCCGCGCCGGGCTACGCCGAAGCCGCGTGCCGCCACCTGCGCGAGATCACCGGGCTGCCGCTGCAGACGGCCGCCGACCTCGTCGAGGCCACCCAGGACTGCGGCGCGTTCGTGCACCTTTCCGGGGTGCTCAAGCGGATCGCGGTCAAGCTGTCCAAGAGCTGCAACGACCTGCGGCTGCTGTCCTCCGGCCCGCGTGCCGGGCTGAACGAGATCAACCTGCCGCCGGTGCAGGCCGGGTCGTCGATCATGCCGGGCAAGATCAACCCGGTGGTCCCCGAGGTGGTCAACCAGGTCGCGTTCGAGGTGATCGGCAACGACGTCACCATCACGATGGCCGCCGAGGCCGGGCAGCTGCAGCTCAACGCGTTCGAGCCGATCATCCTGCACTCGCTGTCCGAGAGCATCACGCACCTGGGCGCGGCCTGCCGGACGCTGGCCACGAAGTGCGTCGAGGGCATCACGGCGAACGTCGGCGTCCTGCGTGCCTACGTCGAGAACTCGATCGGGCTGGTCACGGCGCTGAATCCCGCCATCGGATACACGGCCGCGACGGAAATCGCGAAGGAGGCCCTGGAAACCGGGCGTGGTGTGGCGGAACTGGTCGTCGAGAAGGGCCTGCTGCCCGCCGAAGAGCTGGCGAAGCTGCTGCGGCCGGAAACCCTCGCGCGCGTGAACTGAGGTACCGTCGGATCCGGAAGGATCGGCTCCACTTCGGAAGGCGGGCGCCCGTGCTGGATCGGCTTGTCGACAAACTGCTCGGACTCCCCCGCGCCGAAGGTCCCCGGCCGGAGGTGACGCGCGACCTCACCGTCCCGATGCCCGACGGCGTCACGCTGCTGGCCGACCGGTACGCGCCGGCCGGGACGACGTCGGCGCCGGTGGTGCTGATCCGGACGCCGTACGGGCGCGCCGGGCTGCTGTCGAAGCTCTTCGGCGACACGTTCGCCCGGCACGGGCTGCAGACGGTCGTCCAGAGCACCCGCGGCTCCTTCGGCTCCGGCGGCGAATTCCGGCCCTTCCACCTCGAACGCGAAGACGGCCTGGCCACCGCCGAGTGGCTGCGCGCCCAGCCGTGGTGCGACGGCACCATCGCCATGGCGGGCGCCAGCTACCTCGGGCACACCCAATGGGCGGTCGGGCCCTACCTCGACCCGCCGCTGGCCGCGATGTGCCTCGGCGTCACCGCATCGGAGTTCGTCTCGGCGTTCTACCCCGGCGGCGTGCTGGCGGCGGACAACATGGTGTCGTGGTCGGCGATGATCGGCCGTCAGGAGGAGCGGTTCGCGGCACTGCCGAACCCGCTGCAGAAGCGGAAGACGCGCCGCGCGATGGCGCACCTGCCGATCAGCGGCGCGGACGTCGCGGCGATCGGGAAGCCGGTGCAGTTCCTGCGGGACGTCACCGAGCACTTCGTCCCGGACGACGGCTACTGGGCGATGTCCGACCACAGCGCCGAAGTCGCGAAGCTCGACGTGCCGGTCTCGATGGTCACCGGCTGGTACGACCTGTTCGTCGGCGCGCAGCTGCGGGACTTCCGGCTCCTGGCCGAGGCGGGCAAGCAGCCGCGGATCACCATCGGGCCGTGGGCACACGGCGAACCGGCGAGCTTCCGGCCGATGATCCAGGACCAGCTCGGGTTCCTGCGCGCCCACCTGCTCGGCGACCGGACCTTCCTGCAGCGCGCGCCGGTCCGGCTGTTCCTCCAGGGCGCCGGCACCTGGCTGGACTTCGAGGCGTGGCCGCCGCCCTCGACGCCGACCGCGTCGCACCTGCGGCCGATCGGCGGGCTCGGCGAGGTGGCCGGGCAGGCGCGGCCGACGACGTTCACCTACGACCCGGCCGACCCGACCCCGTCGGTCGGCGGCCCGCTGCTGACGGGCGTGACCAAGCAGCGCGACAACCAGGAAATCGAGGCACGGCCGGACGTCCTGGTGTTCACCGGCGAGCCGCTGCCGTCGGACCTCGACGTGATCGGCGAGGTGTCGGCGACCGTGCACGTGCGCACCGAACTGGGGCACGCGGACGTCTTCGTCCGGCTCTGCGACGTCGACGCGGGCGGGGTGTCCCGCAACGTGACCGACGGGATCCTGCGCCTGCGCCCGGGTTTCCCGGCGGCGGACGCCGACGGCGTGGTGACGGCGGAGGTGACGCTCGACCCGACGGCGTACCGCTTCCGGCGCGGGCACCGGCTGCGCGTCCAGGTGGCGGGCGGGGCGTTCCCGCGCTTCGCCCGCAACCACGGCACGGGCGAGCCGGTGACGTCGGCGGTGACCGGGAAGCCGAACCGCTTCGAGGTGTTCCACGACGCGGCCCGGCCGTCCCGGATCACGCTGCCGGTCTTCAGCCGCTGACCGAGCCGGCCCCGAGCGCCAAGGTGGGCTGAAAGGCGCTTTCGTCTCGTCCGGTGCGGTGAAAGGGACTTTCGTCGCACCGGACGCCAGGAACGTCCCTTTCAGCCCGCGCCCGCCGCCGGTCCGCGATCGCTGACCGCTTCCAGGTCCCAGCCGTCCGGCAGACCGCGGACTTCCGCCTTCTCGTGGTCCGCCTCCACATGCACCGTGAGGTCGCCGAGGCGCAGGTCCGACAGCTTCAGCCGGCCCCAGCGGCGGGGCAGGTGGGGGCGGACCACCAGCTTCCGCCGGGGCACGTGCGGTTCCAGCCCGAGGAACGACCGCACCAGCAGCAGCGGTGCCGCGCTCGCCCAGGCCTGCGGTGAGCACGACGTCGGGTACGGGATCGGCGGGCTGAACTCCGCGCGGGAGAAGCCGCAGAACAGCTCCGGCAGGCGGCCGCCGAAGGAGGCTGCCGCGTCCAGCAGGCCCGTCGCCAGCCGCTGGGCCAGGTCCACCGCGCCCGGTACGTGCGCGTAGCGCAGCAGGCCCGCCACCGCGATCGCCGTGTCGTGCGGCCACACCGACCCGTTGTGGTAGCTCATCGGGTTGTACGCGCCCATCTCCGACGACAGCGTGCGCAGCCCGTAGCCGCTGTCCATCTCCGGGCGGCCGAGCCGCTCGATCAGGACGGCCGCGTGCTCGTCGGTCGCGATGCCCGACCACAGGCAGTGCGCGGTGTTGCTGGTCAGCGCGTCGAGTGGCTGCTTGCGCCCGTCCAGCGCGACCGCGTACCAGCCCTGCTCCGGCAGCCAGAACTTCTCGGCGAACTGGTTCCGCAGCCGCTCGGCCCGCTCGCGGCAGCGGCCCGCGGTGACCGGGTCGTTGAACGCCTCGGCCAGTTCGGCGCGCGCCAGCCACGCCGCATACGCGTAGCCCTGGACCTCGCACAACGCGATCGGCGTCGTGCCGAGGCGGCCTGCCGCGTCGTTGATGCCGTCGAAGCTGTCCTTCCAGCCCTGGTTGAGCAGGCCGCGGTCGGTCGCGCGCCGGTACTCGACGAACCCGTCGCCGTCGCGGTCGCCGTGGCGCTGCAGCCAGTCCAGCGCCGCGTCGGCGGCCGGGAGCAGGGCCCGCACCGCCGTCTCGTCCGCACCCCACCGCCAGCACTCGGCCAGCAGCATGACGAACAACGGCGAGGCGTCCACGGTGCCGTAGTAGTGACTGCCGCCGAGCACCTGGTCGCTGTCCGGGCCCAGGCGCAGCTCGTGCAGGATCCGGCCCGGCTCCTCCTCGGTGAGCGGGTCGGTCCGCCTGCCCTGCAGCTCGGCCAGCGTCTCCAGGGTGCCGAGCGCGAGGCCGACGTCCAGCGGCAGCGCCATCCACGCGGTGAGCAGGCTGTCCCGGCCGAACAGGGTCATGAACCAGGGCGCGCCCGCCGCGACGAACGGGCGGCCGTCCTGGCCGGCGTCGTGGATCTGCAGCGCGCCGAGGTCGCTCTCGGTGCGCTGCAGCACCTGGGTGAGCACCGGATCGCCGGACGCGATCACCGTGCTGACGTCGCGCCACGCGCGGATCTTGCGGGCCGGGCCGCTGGCCGCGACCGCCTCGCCGCGGTCGAACTGGGGCTGCACCCGCCGGTTGCCCACGGTCGGCTGGACCACGATCTCGGTCGACCACTCGCCGCGCGCGGGCACGACCACCCGCCAGCTCAGCACGCCGGGCGCGGTGACCGGATCGGCGGTCGCGCTCACCGACAGGCCGCGCGAACCGTCGGCCCGGTCGCGCAGCAGCAGTTCCGCGCCGGCCACGGTGGCTTCCGCCCCGCCGTGCGCGGGACGGCCCTCCTTGACCGCGAACAGGTCGGAGAAGTCCGCGTCGACGTGCAGCGTCAGGTTCGCGACCGTGTTCTCCCGTCCCAGGTTCCGCAGCGTGATCGTCTCCCGCAGGCCGTCGCCGACGAGCCGTTCGCGCACCAGCAGCAGGGTGCTGTCGGCCTGGCCCGGCTTGGGGTTGCGGCGCAGCACGAACTGCGCCGCGAACGCCTCCGGGGACAGCACCGACAGCGGGTGCGGCGGCTGGCCGTCCAGCCGCAGCTCCCAGCGCGAGATCAGCCGCGCGTCCCGGAAGAACAGGCCGTGCGAGGTGCCCGGCTGGATGTCCCCGGTGGTGCCGGACAGGCAGAACGTGCTGCCCTCGACGAGCGTGACGGTGCCGCCCGCGCTGGTCACGAGGGCAGGCTCGCCGGCGTTGAACGCCTCCGGGGTCACGGCCGCCCTCCGGACGGCTGCAGTGCCGGGCCGTCGTTGTCCAGCTGGTCGTAGGCGCGGTCGAGCGCGGAATCCAGGGCCGCGTAGTCGCGGCGCAGGCTGCTGACCTCGATCGCGCGCCGGTAGGCCGCCTCGTACCCGGCGCCGAGCCCGCCGACGTCGAAGTGCTCGGCGACGTGCGCGCGGCACTTCGCCGGGTCGAGGTGGACGACGTCGTGCAGGGCCTGCACCAGGTCGGCCGGGTCGTCGCGCACCAGCCCGGTGACGCCGTCGGCGACGACTTCGGGCACCGCCCCGGACCGCAGCGCCACCACCGGCGTGCCGCAGGCCATCGCCTCGATCATCACCATGCCGAACGGTTCCTCCCACTGGATCGGGAAGAGCAGGCAGCGGGCCTTGGCGAGCAGCTCGCGTTTCGCGGTCGCGTCGGCGACGCCGAAGACGTGGTCGGTTTCGGTGAGCCGCGGCCGGACCTCGCGCTCGAAGTACTCCTTCTCGATCGGCTCGGCGCACTTGCCCGCGAGCACCAGCCGCAGCCCGGCGCGGTGCGCGGCCTCCAGCGCGAGGTGCGGTGCCTTGTCGGGGTGGAACCGGCCGAGGAACAGCGCGTAGTCGTCCTTTTCGGACCGGTAGGGCCAGTCCGCGAGCCGGAGTGCATTGTGGACGGTCCCGATCCAGTTGAGGCCGGGGGCCAGCTGCCGCTGCCGGTCGCTGATCGCCACGAGGTGGACGTCGTCGGCGAGCGCGGAGTAGTAGCGCGCCATGTCCTCGCCGACCGGGCCGTGCACGGTGACCACGGTCGGCACGCCGTACGCCGGGGCGTTGAGCGGCCCGGCGAGCGAATGGTCGTGCACGACGTCGAGGCCTTCGTCCGCGGCCAGCCGCTGCACGGCCCGGCGCGCGGCGATCGCGTGCATGGCCTCCGGGTACGGCTCGCCAAGCAGCTCCGGGACCGTGCGGTCCCACACGGGCACGAACTCGGCCTTGGTGCCGGGTCTGCCCGCACCGATCAGGGTCACCCGGTGACCCCGGTCGACGAGGGCGTCGGCGAGGTCGGCCACCACGGCCTCGACCCCGCCGTAGGCCTTCGGGGGAACGTCGAAGTAGGGGGGAACGACCATGGCCACGCGAAGCGGGCGGTCGTGGTCGTCGCGGCGCACGGCGGTGTGCGGAACGGACCGGGCCTTCCACGCAGGACGATGCGCGCTGCTCAAGCTGCCTCCCTCGCACTCTTGAATTAGCAGTCTCGCCATTAGAGTGCTAATGCAGGAGCGATCTTGGCGGCAAGGTCCCGGCGGCGGAGATCTTCGTCACACCGCGGCTCGGGTCAGCGCGGGACCGTGCGGTAGTGGCTGGTCACCCGGCCGTCGTCGTGCAGGACGTGCAGCAGCAGGGACGGCGAGCGGTCGAACTCCAGCGGGCCGCCCTCGTCCCAGCTCCGCTCCGAGCCCGGCTCCCCCGGCAGCAGCGACCCCGAAACCACGCCCGGCGCGATGCGCAACGGCACCCCGGCGAACGTCGTCGACGCTCCCGTGTGGACGTGCCCGGCGAGCAGGGCCGTCACCCGCGGATGGCGGCGCAGGACGGCCGCCAGCCGGTCCTCCCCCGTCTGCCGGATCCCGTCCACCAGCGGGACACCCACCTCGACCGGCGGGTGGTGGAACGCGACGAACGCGGGGCCGTCGCCGCCGGAAAGCACGTCGTCGAGCCAGCCGAGGGTCTCGTCGGCGAGGAATCCCGCGCCGCGGCCGGGAATCGTCGAGTCGCACATCGCGAACAGCACGCCGTCGACCTCGTGGGCCAGGTCGATCGGCCCGTCGGACGGGGCCTGGCCGAGCAGTCCCGTCCGGAATTCGCTCCGGACGTCGTGGTTGCCCGGGCAGACCAGCACCGGCGCCGGGTACTTCAGCAGCTCGGCGGCCCGCGCGTACTCCGTGGCCGCGCCGTGGTCGGCGATGTCGCCGGTGACGACGACGGCGTCGACCGGCCGGGTCAGCCCGCCGAGGTAGCCCATGACCGCCGCGACGCGGTCCTCGGCCCGCGGGTCGCCGTCGAAGTGGAGGTCACTCAGGTGCGCGATGATCATCGTCGTCCTTCCCCAGGTAGGCCAGCGCTTTGACCCAGTTGCGGACGAGCACCGCCGCGGCGGTGTCCAGGTCGCCGTCGCGCAGGGCGGCGGCGATCCGGCGATGCTCGCCGATGCTCTCCCCGGCGCGGCCCGCCCCGCCGAAGTAGCACGATTCGTACCGCTTGAGCAGCGGCTTGGTCTGCGCGATCAGCCGCAGCAGGTGCGGGTTCGGGCAGCGGGACAGCAGCAGCCCGTGCCACCGGTCGTCCACTTCGGACAGATCGCCGCCGCGCGCGAGGACGGCGGTCATCTCGTCGGCGACGGCGTCGAGCGCGTCCGGCAGGCCGGCCAGCTCCAGCGGCGACGTCCAGCGCAGCGCGAGCGCCTCCAGCTCGGCCACCAGCGGGTAGAGCCGGCGTGCCTCGTCCGGGTCGAACGGCGGCACGAGGAACCCGCGGCCGGGCGCGGCGACGAGCAGGCCGCGGTCGGCGAGCCCGATCAGCGCCTCCCGCAGCGGCGTCCGGCTGACGCCCAGCTCGCGGGCCAGGTGCACCTCGTTGACGCGCGCGCCCGCGGCGAGCCGCCCGTCGAGCACGCGGGCGGTGATCTGCTCGAGGAGATCGCTGCGCAGCGGAGTCCGGGCCATGTCGGCAGTATTGCATACAGAAGAGCGCTACTGTATTCAGTTGCTATGACCTTCGACGTCGACCGCGCCCGCCGCGAGACCCCCGGCTGCACCGAGGTGGTCCACTTCAACAACGCGGGTTCCTCGCTGCCGCCGTCCGTCGTGACCGACACCGTCGTCTCCTACCTGCGCCGCGAAGCCCTGATCGGCGGGTACGAGGCGGCCGCGGAGGCGTCGGAACGCCTGGACGCGGTGTACACGTCGGTGGCGCGGCTGCTCGGCGCCGAAGCCGGCGACATCGCGGTCACCGACAACGCGACCCGGTCCTGGCAGGCGGTGTTCTACGCGCTGCCGTTCGCCGCTGGCGACCGGATTCTCACCTCGCGCGCCGAGTACGCCAGCAACGCCATCGCGTTCCTGCAGGTCGCGAAGCGGACGGGCGCGGTCGTCGAGGTCATCGGCGACGACGAGTCCGGGCAGCTGGACGTCGAGCAGCTGAAGCGGCGGGTGGACCGCGACGTCAAGCTGATCGCCGTCAGCCACGTCCCCACCCAGGGCGGCCTGGTGAACCCGGCCGAGGAGATCGGCGCGGTCGCCGAGGCGGCAGGCATCCCGTTCCTGCTCGACGCGTGCCAGTCGGCAGGCCAGCTCGACCTCGACGTCACGCGCCTGAAGTGCGACGCGCTGTCGGCGACCGGGCGCAAGTACCTGCGCGGCCCGCGCGGCACCGGCTTCCTGTATGTGCACCCGCGGCTGCGCGAGCGGCTGGAGCCGGCGATGCTCGACCTGCACTCGGCGAGCTGGGTGTCCCCGGAGGAGTACGTCGTCGACCCGACCGCCAAGCGTTTCGAGGTGTGGGAGCGCGACTACGCCGCCGTGGCGGGCCTCGGCGCAGCCATCGACTACGCGCTCGGCTGGGGCCTGCCCGCCATCGAGGAGCGCGTCACCGCACTGGGCGCGGCCCTGCGCACCCGGCTGGCCGCGATCGGCGCGAAGGTCCACGACGCCGGCGCCCGCAAGTGCGGCATCGTGACGTTCAGCCTCGACGGCACCCCGGCCACGGAGATCAAGGCCCGGCTCGCCGAGGCGGGCATCAACACGTCGGTGTCGTCCCGGACGTCGGCCCAGTACGACTTCACCGCCCGCAACCTGCCGGACCTGGTCCGGGCGTCGGTGCACTACTACAACACCGAGGAGGAGATCGACCTGCTGGTGCGGCAGGTCGAGAAGCTGCGGTGACGCGGGTGGCGGGCCCGGCATCCGGCCCGCCACCCTGGCGTCAGTTCAGCGTTTCCGCGCGGACGGCCAGCAGGTCGACGACCGACGCCTGGTCCGCGGCCCGGCCGCCAAGCCCTGCACCGTCCTCTTTGGACGTGATGACGCCGGGGCCGAACCGGGCCTGCGCCCACGCCATGTACGCGGCCTCGACTTTGTGGGCGAAGGCGCCGAAGAAAGCCGAATCCGACGAACTGCCCATTTCCAGCGGACGGAGGACGCTTTCCTCGGCCCGCGCAAAGACGGTGGTACTCATGATTTACCTCCCGGATGATTCGTGGTCAGGCGATCCGCAGCCCGGTCGGCTCCGCCGCCGTCATTTCCGCCAGGTTCGCGCCGCCGGCCACCGGCGCAGCACCATTTCATCCGCCGCGGCGCGGGCGCGCATCAACCGAATGAATGATCCGGCGCGGCCGATTTCCGCGATTTCGTGAATTCCAAGACGGATTTCCGGACGGCGCGGATACCGTCTCAGCCCTTCAGCAGCTGCCGCGCGATCACGAGTTTCTGGATCTCGCTCGTGCCCTCGTAAATGCGGAACAGCCGGGCGTCGCGGTAGATGCGCTCGACCGTCACCCCGCGGACGTACCCCGTGCCGCCGTGTACCTGCACCGCACGGTCGGCGACCCGGCCGAGCATCTCGGTGCAGAACAGCTTCGCCGACGACGGCCCGAGCTTGCGGTCCTCGCCCGAGTCGTACTTCGCGGCCGCTTCGTGCACCATCGCGCGGCCGGCCGCCAGCTCGGCGTGCGACTCCGCGAGCAGCGCCTGCACCAGCTGGTACTCGCCGATCACCCGGCCGCCCTGGCGGGCGGTCCGTGCGTACTCGACCGCTTCGGCGAGCGCGCGCTCGGCCATGCCGACGCACAGCGCCGCGATGTGCAGCCTGCCGCGGGCGAGCGACGCCATCGCGATGCCGAACCCCTTGCCCTCCTCGCCGACCAGCGCGTCGGCCGGCAGCTCCACGTCGTCGAACACCACCTCCGACGTCCACGCGCCTGCCTGGCCCATCTTGGCGTCGTGCGGGCCGACCGTGACGCCCGGAGCGTCCGCGGGCACGAGGAATGCCGAGATCCCGCGGCTGCCGGTGCTGCCGGGATCGGTGCGGGCGAACACGACGAAGACCTCGGCGAGCGGCGCGTTGGTGATGAACCGCTTGGTGCCCGAGAGGCGGTAGCGGTCCCCGTCGCGGACCGCGCGGCTGGTCAGCCCGCCCGGGTCCGAGCCGGCCTCGGCCTCGGTGAGCGCGAACGACGCGATCGCCTCGCCCGCCGCGAGCCGCGGCAGCCAGCGCGTGCGCTGCTCCGGCGTCCCGTAGTGCACGATCGCCTGGCCGGCAATGCCGTTGTTGGTGCCGAACAGCGACCGGAACGCGGGGGTGGTGTGGCCGAGCTCGATCGCCAGCCGGACGTCCTCCGCCATGCCGAGCCCGAGCCCGCCGTACTCCTCGGGCAGCGCCCAGCCGAAGAGCCCCAGTTCCGCGGCCTTGTCCCGGATTTCGGCGGGGATTTCGTCGCGCTCGTCGATTTCCGCTTCGCGCGGCACGACCTCCTTGCGCACGAACTCCCGCACCGCGCCGAGCACCTGCCCGAACAGCTCCGCGTCCACCGCGTCCTCCTTCGGCCGGATTCTCTGCCCCCATGGACACGCCCGGCCACGGTAGCTTCTCGGGGGTCCCCGTACCGAGGAGCTTCCATGCGCCAGCCGCTCACCGTTCTCGCCGCCGCGGCCCTCGCCGCCGTCCTCCTGCCCGCGACCGCGTCGGCAACACCCGGCAGCGGCGTCACCGGCACGATCCTCGCCAAGAAGACGATCGGCAACACCGACTACACGCTGCGCGAGGTCACCATCCAGCCCGGCGGCTACACCGGCTGGCACTTCCACGACGGCACGCTGTACGCGTACGTGAAATCCGGGACCCTGACGCACAATCTCGCCGACTGCAGCATCGACGGCGTCTACGGCACCGGGCGCACGTTCAGCGAGTCACCCGGCCAGGTGCACATCGGCCGCAACCTCGGGTCGACGCCGATGGTGCTGGAAGTCCTGTACGTGCTCCCGGCGGGCAGTCCCCTGTCGGAGGACGCGCCGGACCCGGGCTGCGGCTTCTAGCTCTTGCGCAGCGGCACGTCCCGCGACAGCTCCCGGAAGCCCACGCCGTAGTAGAACTCGCGGAGGTCGGCCATGCAGGCGACCGTCGCGTGCGTGGCGCCTGCCTCGCGGGCCCGGTGCATGCCGTGCAGGAGCGTCGCGCGGGCCAGTCCCCGCCGCCGGTGGTCCGGGTGCGTACCGACCGGCTCGAACTCGACGCTCCTGTTCACCTCGTCGAACCACAGGATCGCCGAGGACGCCATCGTCCCGTCCGGCGCCTCTACGAGGATGTGCAGGTCGCCACGGTAGGCCCTGGTCTGCCGGACGCCTTCGTAGCTCCTGGCGTCGTACGCCACCGGCGCCCAGGCGGCGACGTGGGCGGCGACCGCGGCCTCCGGTCCGGCTTCGGCGGCGGTGCGGAAGCGGAATCCGGCCGGCAGCAGCGGCTCTTCGACGTCGGTGAGGTCCCGCTCGTTGAGCTGGCTCCACGAGCCGGTGCCGGGCCCATAGCCGTGTGCCACCCAGCGCTGCAACGCGAATTCGTCGGCCGCGCCCGGCAGCGTCGTGCGTTCGAGCCCCGCGGCCGTCGTGTCGTACCAGCCGATCACCTCGTCGACGAGCGCGGCGTGCGCGGGATCGACCTGGTAGGCCAGGTACGCGCCGGTGATGTCCTGGACCGTGCCGTCGTTGCGGTGCACCCGGCGCGGCAGCTGGGCCCAGCCCCACGCGACCAGGTCGCCGCCGTCGAACCACAGGCGCCGCCGCCAGTGCGCGCCGTGGGCGGCGTGCCCGCGGCCCCAGTTCCAGGCCAGCTCGCCGTACGACGCGTCGCTGTTCACCAGCTCCGGGCGGGTGGCGGCGACCCGCTGCGCCAGGCCCTGCATGAGTGCCAGGTCCGCGGCGGTCAAAGGCTCGGTCATGAGGCGCCACTGTGGCAGGACGCGGCGAGGCCGTCGAACCGTTTTCCGCGGCTCAGCCGGAAAGCCACCCGGCCGCGTCGAGCCGGTACGCCGTGGGGCCGGCGACCGCGCGCAGGCCCTCCTCGATGGCGCGGACGTGGTCGCGGCCCAGCGTGCGGACCCACTCGGCACGCAGGTCGTCGAAGATCTCCGCCGACTTCGCGAGCGCGTCGACGCCGTGCGCGGTGAGCCGCACGATCTTGCGGCGCGCGTCGGCCGGATCGTCGGCGCGTTCGGCGTAGCCGAGCGCCTCTAGCCGGTCGACGGTCTTGCCCGCGGCCTGTTTGGAAACGCCGAGGCGGCGGCCGATCTCCGACGCCGTCGCGCCGCGGACGCCGATGGCCTGCATGGCGAAGCCGTGCGACGGCCGCAGGTCCGGGTGGCCGCGGTGGGCCAGCTCGGCGTGCAGGCGGTCGATGAGCGTGCGGAAGCCGCCGAAGAGCAGGAAGGGCAGCTCGTAGCCGGGTGCGTCGGTCATGACCCCTTGCCAAACTCGACAACCAGGTTTACGGTTTCGACAACCACGTTGTCGATTCTACGTCTGGAGTCACCTTGTTCCCCGATCACACCCCGGAGTCTGCACCCCCGGCCGCCCGCCCGGCGATGACGGCCACCGCGAAGAAGTTCGGCGGCAAGGCCCCGGCCGCCGTCGCGCGCCTGGCGACGTCGCCGGAGCTGCTGAACGGCTTCCTCAAGCTGAACGCGATCTTCGAGACCACGACCCTGACAGCGCTGGAACGCGAGGTCCTGGTCATGACGGTGGCGGCTCGCAACGGCTGCCACATCTGTGTCGCCATGCACACGGCGGCGTTGCAGCGGCTGTCGGCGGCACCGGAACTGGTGGCCGCGCTGCGAGCGCAGGCGGCGCTGCCGTCGCCCCGCCTGGAGGCGTTGCGCACGTTCGTCCACACGGTGATGGACACGACGGGCGAGGTCCCCGACGACGCGCTGGCGGCGTTCACCGGGGCCGGGTTCACCCCGCGGAACGCGCTGGAGGTGGTGCTGGGCATCGGGACGTACACGCTCTCGACGTACGCGAACCGCCTGGTCAAGGCGCCGCTGGACGACGTCTTCGCCGACCACGCCTGGCACGCGGCCTGATCAGCCGGGGACGACGGTGGTCCCGCTGGCGTCGCCTTCGACGAGGTCCCGGTAGGCCTCGGCAACGGCGGCGACCGGCGTCCCGCGGCTGCCGTCCTCCCCCATTGCTTCGAGGGTTTCGCTGATCCAGCCGGGACTGACGAGGTTGATCCGCAGGCCCCGCGGCAGCTCGGCGGCGGCGGACCGGACGAACCCTTCGAGCCCGGCGTTGACCAGCGCACCGAGCGCGCTCCCGGCAATCGGCTCGGTGAAGGTGCCCCCGGTGAGGGTGATCGAGCCACCATCGGCCAGCCGGTCCGCGGCGCGGCGGGCCAGCGCAACCTGGCCGAGCAGCTTGCCCCGCAGGTCGTCGAGCACCTGCTGGTCGGTCAGCTCGGCGAGCGGCCTCAGCGGAACGTTGGCGGCACAGCACACAACCGCGTCGGCCGGCTCGGCGAGGAGGGCGTCGAGCGAAGCGGGATCGGCCAGGTCCGCGGCCACCGGCGACGTCCGCGAGACAGGCAGGATTTCGTGACGCGGTTCGAGCGCCGCGACGACGGCCCGCCCGACGAGCCCGGTGGCACCCAGCACGATGATCTTCACGGCTTCGACGCTAGCCGAAAAACTTCCCGGTTCCGTGTCCGGTCCCCGTCCGCGGCTCCGACCTCCTGGGGAAACCGACCACGGAGAAGGAGCCGACATGGAGAAGGCCGGACGGCGGGAGTGGCTGGGGCTGGCGGTGCTCGTGCTGCCGACCCTGCTCGTCGCGATGGACATGACCGCGCTGTTCCTCGCGCTGCCGCAGCTGAGCGACGATCTCGGGGCGAGCAGCACCGAACAACTGTGGATCACCGACAGCTACGGCTTCGTCGTCGCCGGGTTCGTCATCACGATGGGCACGCTCGGCGACCGGATCGGGCGACGACGGCTGCTGCTGGCCGGCGGGGCCGCCTTCGGGGTTCTCTCGGTCGTCGCCGCGTTCTCGGTCAGCCCGGAAATGCTCATCGTCGTCCGCGGGGCGCTCGGGGTGGCGGGGGCGACGCTGATGCCGTCGACGCTCGCGCTGATCACGAACATGTTCCCGGACGGGCGGCAGCGCGGGAAGGCGATCTCGATCTGGGCGACCTGCCAGTTCGCGGGTGGCGCGGCGGGCCCGGTGTTCGCCGGCTTCCTGCTCCAGCACTTCGCGTGGGGCTCGGTCTTCCTGGTCGCCGTCCCGGCCGTGGCCCTGCTGCTCGCCGCGGGCCCGTTCCTGCTGCCGGAGTTCCGCGCGCCGTCGTCCGGGCGGCTGGACTTCGCCGGGGTCGCGCTCTCGCTGGCGGCCGTGCTGCTGATCGTGTTCGGCCTCAAGCAGCTGGCCACCGGCGCGTGGGTGCTGCCGCTCGCGGCGATCGCCGCCGGGACGCTGCTGGGCGTGGTCTTCACGCGCCGTCAGCTGAGCGCGGAGACGCCGCTGCTGGACCTGCGGCTGTTCCGCAACCGCCCGTTCACCGCGGTCCTGGTCGCGCTGGTGGTCGCCGGGGTCGCGATGGCCGGGGTGGGGCTGCTGGTGACGCAGTACCTGCAGAGCGTCCTCGGCCATTCGCCGCTGGTTTCGGCGGTGCTGTTCGCGCCGATGGGGCTCGGCGTGGCCGCGGGCACGATGACTGCCCCGGCCCTGACGCGCTTCACGACCCCGGCCACGGCGATCGCGGGCGGCCTGGTGGTGTCGGCGGCGGGCAGCCTGCTGCTGACAGTCGGGGGCGGGCTGCCGCTGGTGATGGCGGGCATCGCGGTGCTGACGCTGGGCACGGGCCCGCTGTTCGCCCTGGGCATCGGCCTGGTGGTCGGCTCGGTCCCGCCGGAGCGCGCGGGCTCGGCGGCCTCGATGGCGGACACGGGCAA
Organism: Amycolatopsis melonis; assembly: GCF_040064235.1. Lineage (NCBI taxonomy): Bacteria > Bacillati > Actinomycetota > Actinomycetes > Pseudonocardiales > Pseudonocardiaceae > Amycolatopsis > Amycolatopsis melonis. Next base: position 674,974 of record NZ_JBDZYD010000002.1, on the reverse strand, counting down.
CTACCTCGGCGGCTCACTCGGGATGGCCCTGATCGGCCTGACGGCGACGGCGGTCTACCACGCGATGTTCCCGGCGGGCACGACGCTGGCGGCGGACGTCACCCGCCCGGAGGTGGCCGAGCAGGCGAAGGCGGCGTTCACGACTGCGGTGAACGTCACGGGCGTGCTCGCGGCACTGCTGTTCGCCGGGCTGGCACTGCTGGTGCGGACGCTGTGCCGGACCCCGGCGGCCGCACCCGTCCGGGTGTGAGCCATCGCGGACGGCGCGGTGGTCTGGTGGGCGCAGCAGGGTTCGAACCTGCGACCGCTCGGGTGTAAGCCGAGTGCTCTTCCGCTGAGCTATGCGCCCGCAGGACGGCGGTCCCGGCAGGGACCGCCGCCCGGAAATCATGCGGCCAGTTCGGCCACGGCCTTCTTCCAGCCCTGCTGGTCGCGGGCCTCGCCCGGGGCGTTGACCTCGGCGAAGCGCACGACGCCGTCCTTGTCGATCAGGAACGTGCCGCGCACCGCCAGGCCCGCGTCCTCGTTGAACACGCCGTACGCCTTCGCGACCTCGCCGTGCGGCCAGAAGTCGGACAGCAGCGGGAACTGGTAGCCCTCCTTCTCGGCCCACGCCTTCAGCGAGAACGGCGTGTCGACCGAGACGCCCAGCACCTGGACGCCCTTGTTGTCGTAGTCGGCGAACTCGTCGCGGAGCTGGCAGAGCTCGCCGGTGCAGATGCCGCTGAACGCGAAGGGGTAGAAGACCAGCAGAACCGGCTTGTCACCCCGGAACGACGACAGCTGGACCGGCTGCTTGTTGTAGTCGTTGAGCGTGAAGTCTGGGGCCTCAGAACCGACCTCGACGGTCATACCGCTTTTCCTCTCCCGAACGGACACGTGCCTGCGACGACAACCCTATCGTGTCCGCCCGGCGGAACCGGCTCAGCGCTGCTTCGACTTCGACTTCGGCGACACCAGGCGGGTGCCGATCCAGTTCGGGCCGACACTGATGTTGGCGGTCTGGGCCAGCCCGACGGCGGGCACCGCTTCGGCGATCTCGCTCGGCTCGACGTGCCCGGGCTGTCCCGTCTTCGGGGTGAGGACCCAGATCACGCCGTTCTCCTCCAGGGGTCCCCTGGCGTCGATGAGCGCGTCACCCAGGTCGCCGTCGTCCTCGCGCCACCAGAGCAGCACGACGTCGATGACCTCGTCGGCGTCCTCGTCGAGGATGTCCCCGCCGATCTGCTCCTCGATCGCCGCGCGGACGTCGTCGTCGACGTCCTCGTCCCAGCCGATCTCCTGGACCACCATCTCGGGCTTGATGCCGAGCCTCTCGGCGACGCTGCTCTGATCAGCGTCTCCCGCGGCGACCACTGCTGTCACTCCTCCAACTACGACGGAGCGTGGCGTCCGTCACCCTCGGAGAGGGTACGGCTTCGCCACACTCGGCTACCCGGTTGCCCGATAGCGAACACTGGTGCGGCTCCGCGCGCAACCGTCCACACCGGATCTTTGACAAGTCGTGTCGCAGGATACGGCCCGCGAGGCGCCGCTCGCGACGGCGTTTCGGGTGCCCGGGGAGCGGCTGGGGAGACCAGTCTGCCACCCCTTCGAGGGGCGTCCCCTAGGGTGGGGAGGAAGAAAACGCGCGCGCGATACACCGCGCGCTGGGAGTGGCTCGACCGGGTCGGCCTATGTTACCGCCAAGTAGCGGTGCGGAAGCCGGGACGGACGACGACGATGGAGAGTCGTACACCCCCGCGTACGAGCACAACCGGCTACAACTTTTCGCAAGGAGACCCCTTGGCCCCGCAGAACGACGGCGCCTCCGGCAAGGAGACCCCGGCACGCGTACGCGTCATCCGTGACGGACTGGCGGCGCACCTGCCCGACATCGACCCGGAGGAGACCGCCGAGTGGCTGGACTCCTTCGACGAGGCCCTCGCGAGGGGCGGGCAGCAGCGCGCCCGGTACCTGATGCTGCGCATCCTCGAGCGCGCCCGTGAGCGCAACGTCGGCGTCCCGGCGCTGACCTCGACGGACTACGTCAACACCATCCCGACCGAGAACGAGCCGTGGTTCCCCGGCGACGAGGACATCGAGCGCCGCTACCGGGCCTGGATCCGCTGGAACGCGGCGATCATGGTGCACCGGGCGCAGCGTCCCGGCGTCGGCGTCGGCGGGCACATCTCGACTTACGCGTCCTCGGCCGCGCTCTACGAGGTGGGCTTCAACCACTTCTTCCGCGGCAAGGACCACTCCGGCGGCGGCGACCAGATCTTCATCCAGGGCCACGCCTCCCCCGGCATCTACGCCCGCGCGTTCCTCGAGGGCAGGCTCACCGAGTCGCAGCTCGACGGCTTCCGCCAGGAGTACAGCCACGCCGGCGAGGGCGGCGGCCTGCCGTCGTACCCGCACCCGCGGCTGATGCCGGAGTTCTGGGAGAACCCGACGGTGTCCATGGGCCTCGGCCCGATGAACGCCATCTACCAGGCCCGGTTCAACCGCTACCTGCGCGACCGCGGCATCAAGGACACGACCGACCAGCACGTCTGGGCGTTCCTGGGCGACGGCGAGATGGACGAGCCCGAGTCGCGGGGGCTCATCCACGTGGCCGCCGGCGAGGGCCTGGACAACCTGACCTTCGTGATCAACTGCAACCTGCAGCGGCTCGACGGCCCGGTGCGCGGCAACGGCAAGATCATCCAGGAGCTGGAGTCGTACTTCCGCGGCGCGGGCTGGAACGTCATCAAGGTCATCTGGGGCCGCGAGTGGGACTCGCTGCTGCACGCCGACCGCGACGGCGCGCTGGTCAACCTGATGAACGTCACCCCGGACGGTGACTACCAGACGTACAAGGCCAACGACGGCGCCTTCGTCCGCGAGCACTTCTTCGGCCGCGACCCGCGGACGAAGGACCTGGTCAAGGACCTCTCCGACGCCGACATCTGGAACCTCAAGCGCGGCGGCCACGACTACCGCAAGGTGTACGCGGCGTACAAGGCGGCCATGGAGCACCACGGCCAGCCGACGGTGATCCTGGCCCACACCATCAAGGGCTACGGCCTCGGCCCGGCGTTCGAGGGCCGCAACGCCACGCACCAGATGAAGAAGCTCACCCTCGACGACCTGAAGCTGTTCCGGGACGCCCAGCGCATCCCGATCAGCGACGAGGAGCTCGAGCGCGACCCGAAGCTGCCGCCGTACTACCACCCCGGCAAGAACTCGCCCGAGATCGAGTACATGATCGGCCGCCGCAAGGCGCTCGGCGGCTTCCTGCCGGAACGCCGTCCGAAGGCGGCCAAGGCGCTGGTCCTGCCCGGCGACAAGGTCTACGAGGGCATCCGGAAGGGCTCGGGCAAGCAGGAGGTCGCCACGACGATGGCGTTCGTCCGGCTGGTCCGCGAGCTGGCGAAGGACTCCGAGATCGGCAAGCGCGTCGTCCCGATCATCCCGGACGAGGCCCGCACCTTCGGCCTCGACTCGATGTTCCCGACGGCCAAGATCTACAACCCGCACGGCCAGACCTACACCTCGGTCGACGCGAGCCTGATGCTGGCCTACAAGGAGTCCGAGAAGGGCCAGCTGCTGCACGAGGGCATCAACGAGGCGGGCTCGACCGCGTCGTTCACCGCCGTCGGCACCTCGTACGCCACGCACGGCGAGCCGATGATCCCGATCTACATCTTCTATTCGATGTTCGGGTTCCAGCGGACCGGTGACGGCCTGTACGCCGCCGCCGACCAGATGGCCCGCGGGTTCGTCCTCGGCGCCACCGCCGGCCGCACGACGCTGACCGGCGAGGGCCTGCAGCACGCCGACGGGCACTCGATCCTGCTGTCGGCGACCAACCCGGCCGCGGTGACCTACGACCCGGCGTGGTCGTTCGAGATCGCCCACATCGTCAAGGACGGCCTGCGCCGGATGTACGGCGAGACCGGGCCGGACGGCAACGGCGAGAACGTGTTCTACTACATCACGATCTACAACGAGCCGTACCAGCAGCCCGCCGAGCCGGAGAACCTCGACGTCGACGGCCTGCTGAAGGGTCTGTACAAGTACGCCGACGCCCCGTCGGGCGACGGCCCCGAGGTGCAGATCCTGGTCTCGGGCGTGACCATGCCGGACGCACTCAAGGCGCAGAAGCTGCTGGCCGAGGAGTGGGGCGTGCGGGCCGCGGTGTGGTCGGCGACGTCGTGGACCGAGCTGCGGCGCGAGGCCGTCGAGATCGACCACGACAACCTGCTCTACCCGGGCAGCGAGCCGCGCGTGCCGTACGTCACCGAGGCGCTCCAGGGCGCGAACGGGCCGGTCGTGGCGGTGTCGGACTGGATGCGCGCGGTGCCGGACCTGATCCGCCCGTGGGTGCCGACCGACATGCTGACGCTGGGCACGGACGGGTTCGGGTTCTCCGACACCCGGCCGGCGGCGCGGCGGAAGTTCCTGGTCGACGCGGAGTCGATCACCGTCGGCGCGCTGTCGATCCTGGCCAAGCGCGGCGAGGTCGACCAGGCGAAGGTGCTCGAGGCGGCCACGAAGTACCGGCTCGACGACATCTCGGCCGCCGGGCCGCAGACGTCGGATTCCGGGAACGCGTGATCTGCTGCTAGGTTCGGGACCCGGTAGACATCCGATGTCTGCCGGGTCCCCCTGCGCGTAGGGAGTTGATGAGGGTGACGAAGCGCCGACTGCCGAAGCCGAGCGAGCTGAAGCAGATCCTGCGGCCGAAGCCGATCGTGCTGAACCCGACCGACCGGCGGCTGGCCAACGCCCACACCATCGCCGACCTGCGCATGATCGCGCGCAAGCGCACCCCGCGGGCGGCCTTCGACTACACCGACGGCGCGGCCGAGCTGGAGGACAGCCTGCGCCGCGCCCGCCAGGCCTACCGGCGGATCGAGTTCCACCCGAATGTGCTGCGCGGAGTGTCCGATGTGGACACCAGCAGGGAGATCCTCGGGAAGACCTCGGCGCTGCCGTTCGCCTTCGCTCCCACCGGGTTCACGCGGATGATGCACCACGAGGGCGAGGCCGCGGTGGGCCGGGTGGCCGAGCGCAACGGCATCCCGGTGGGCCTGTCGACGATGGCGACGACGTCGATCGAGGACCTCGCCGCCGCCGCGCCGGGCGCGCGCAAGTGGTTCCAGCTGTACGTCTGGCGCGACCACGGCGCGGGCGAAGATCTGATGAATCGCGCGTGGGCGGCGGGCTACGACACGCTGATGCTGACCGTGGACACGCCGGTCGGCGGCTCCCGGCTGCGCGACGTCCGCAACGGGCTGACGATCCCGCCGGCGCTGACGCTCAAGACGTTCCTCGACGGCGCGCTGCACCCGGCGTGGTGGTTCAACCTGCTCACCACCGAGCCCCTGACGTTCGCCTCGCTCAACCACTTCGACGGCACGGTCGCCGAGCTGCTGAACAAGCTGTTCGACCCGACGCTGAACTACGACGACCTCGACTGGGTCCGCCGCACCTGGCCGGGCAAGCTCGTGGTCAAGGGCGTGCAGAACGTGGCCGACGCCCGCGACGTCGTCAAGCACGGCGCCGACGCGGTGCTGCTGTCCAACCACGGCGGGCGCCAGCTCGACCGCGCGCCGACGCCGCTGGAGCTGCTGCCGGCCGTGCTGGACGAGCTGCAGGGCAGCGCGGAGGTCTGGATCGACACGGGCATCCTGTCCGGCGGCGACATCGTGGCGGCGATCGCCCGCGGCGCGGACGCGGTCCTGATCGGCCGTGCGTTCCTGTACGGCCTGATGGCCGGCGGCGAGCGCGGGGTCCAGCGCTGCGTCGACATCCTCCGCACGGAGATGGTCCGCACGATGCAGCTGCTCGGCGTCCGCACCCTCGCCGACCTCACGCCCAGCCACGCAACCCTCCGCTAACCCGTCACTCGCGTGATTGGGGACGTGATTCGCGTGATTGGGGCCGTAACTCGCGAGTTCCGGCTTCAATCACGCGAGTTCCGGCTCTGATCACGCGAGATCCGGGTTTGCGCTCGGCCGGTGGCGCCGATTGGCTGCGAGTTCTTGACGGACCGTGCGGTTTGTGAGGAGGATCACGGGCACCGCCGAAAGGCCGTTTTCGCATCGTGGAAACGGAGGTCGTCGTGTTCGTGCAGGATCTGACGCCGCTGGGTTCGCTGGGCCTGTCCGCGCTCGTTGCCGTGCTGCCGCTGGCCACCGTGCTCGTCCTGCTCGGCGCCGTCCGGATGCGGGCGCACCACGCCGCGTTGATCGGGCTGGCCGTCGCGCTCGTCGTCGGGGTTGCCGCGTTCGGGATGCCGGTCGTCCAGGCCGTCTCCGGGGCGCTGCAGGGTGCCGCGTTCGGGCTGTGGCCGATCATGTGGATCGTCGTCAATGCGCTGTGGATCTACCGGCTCACCGTGCGGACCGGGCACTTCGACGTCCTGCGCCGCTCGTTCGGCCGGATCTCCGACGACCCGCGCATCCAGGCGCTGATCATCGCCTTCTGCTTCGGCGCGCTGATGGAAGCGCTCGCCGGGTTCGGCGCGCCCGTCGCGATCAGTGCCGTGATGCTGGTCGCCGTCGGGTTCCACCCGGTCAAGGCCGCGGTCGTCGCCCTCGTCGCGAACACCGCGCCGGTCGCCTTCGGCGCCATGGGTACCCCGGTCGTCACCCTCGCCCAGGTCACCGGCCTGCCGCTGGAGCAGGTCTCCTCGATCGTCGGACGCCAGACGCCGTTGCTCGCGCTGGTCGTGCCGCTGCTGCTGGTCCTGATCGTCGACGGCAGACGCGGCCTGAAGGACACCTGGCTGCCCGCGCTGGTCTGTGGGGTCGCGTTCGGGCTGGTCCAGTTCCTCGCGTCGAACTTCGTCTCACCGCAGCTGGCCGACATCGGCGCCGCGCTCGCCGGGGCCGCCGCCCTGGTCGCGCTCCCGCAGACCCGGCGCCCGGTGCCCGAAGGCGTCCGGATCGGCACCGGCGGGGCGGCGTCCGCCGACACACCGCCGGAGGACGCCCGCGGCGACGTCGTCAAGGCCTACCTGCCGTATGTGCTCATCATCGTGATCTTCTCCGTCGCCGTGCTGCCGCCGGTCAAGAAGCTGCTGGACAAGGCGACATGGAAGTTCCACTGGCCCGGGCTGAACGTCGCCGCGCCGAACGGGAAACCGGTCTCCGGCAACACCTTCTCGCTGCCGTTCCTCAACACCGGCGGCACGCTGGTGCTGCTCGCCGGCCTCCTGACGGCCGCGGTGCTGGCCGTGCCCGCCGGCGGCGCGGCGGGCGAGTGGCTGGCCACGGTCCGGGAACTGCGGTTCGCCATCCTCACCGTCACCGGCGTGCTCGCCCTGGCCTACGTGATGAACCTGTCCGGCCAGACGTCCACGATCGGCACGTTCATCGCCGCCGCGGGCGCGGGACTGGCGTTCCTGTCGCCGGTGCTGGGCTGGTTCGGCGTCGCCGTCTCGGGGTCGGACACCTCGGCGAACGCGCTGTTCGGCGCGCTGCAGGTGACGGCGGCGCACCAGACCGGCCTGCCCGCCGACCTGCTCGCCGCGGCCAACAGCTCCGGCGGCGTCCTCGGCAAGATGGTGTCCCCGCAGAACCTGACGATCGCCTGCGTGGCGGCCAACCTGCCCGGCGAAGAGGGGAAGCTGCTGCGGAAGGTCTTGCCGTGGAGCGTCGGGCTGCTGCTGGTGATGTGCCTGATCGTGTGGGGTCAGAGCACCGCGCTCAGCTGGATGCTGCCATGACCCCGGCGCGGGCCGCGACGCGCTTGGCGGAACGGTTCCAGCTCCACCAGCCGTGCACGACCAGTCCGGCGAACACGAGGTAGATCGCGGCCGAGAAGTACAGCCCCGAGGAGATCTGCAGCGGCACGCCGATCGCGTCGACGACCAGCCACACCAGCCAGAACTCGACCAGCCCGAGCCCCTGCGCCCCGAAGGCGACGAGCGTCCCGACGAAGATGGCGGCGTCCGGCCACGGCGCCCACGACGCGTTCAGCGCGTCGAGGACCAGCGCCATCACGGTGGTGCCGGCGGCGAAGGCACCGAGCATGGCGAGCCGTTCACCGAGCCTGCCCTTGCGGACGACGACGCCGAAGACGGGATCCTTCCGGCGCGTCCAGGCCCACCAGCCGTAGAGGGAGATGGCGAGGATGGCCACCTGCCGGGCGGCGAGCCCGCCGAGGTGGGCGGAGACGTAGACGGCGAAGAGCAGCACGGTGGCCCCGACCTGCACGGGCCACGTCCAGAGCGTGCGCCGTTGCGCGAGGAACACGACCGCCAGCGCGAACACCTGCCCGGCGAGCTCCGCGATCGAAATCCACTGGCCGAACACCGTGATCCCGTGGTGCAGCAGGAAGTCCACGTCACGCCCCTTTCGTCCTACCGCTCCCAACATGCTCCGTACGGGGCGCATTCCCCAGGGAGTGTGAGGGGCGGAACATCCCGGAGCGTGGACATCGCCCACGTGGAGCAGGCGGGATGACGTGGAGGCGCAGACTCGCCCGAACGCACCGAAGGTGGCCTTGGGTGCGCCGAACGCACCGAAGGCCACCTTGGGGCGGACGGCTCAGACCGGGGGACGCGGCGTGCCGACCGGCGGGGTCGGGGTGCTGTCCGCGCCGACCGTCGCGCGCGGGGCCGCCGGGCCCGTGCCCATCTCGCCGGTGCGCTGCTGGGGCGTCTCCAGCTGGTGTTCCATGCTCGCCATCCAGCCGCGCCAGCGGTCCTGGGCCGGCTTGATCAGGCCGCCGCCGAAGCCGACCACGATCACGCCGCCGATCGTCGCCAGCACCGCGATCAGGACCGGGCCGGTGATCGCCGTCGCGATGTTCACCTGGCCCAGTGCCGCGATGATGCCGAACGCCATGATCAGCCAGTAGGCACCCAGCGAAAGCGGGCGCGCCGCCCCGCGGCCGGCCAGCGCGGACGCCACCACGTCCCGCACCACCTTCGCGATCGCCGCGGCCACCACCACGAGCACCAGCGCCACCACGATCCGCGGCAGGAACGCGATGATGTCGTTGAGCAGCTGGCTCACCGGGTTCGTCGGCCCGAACACGCCGAACGCCAGCTGCAGCGCGATCAGCAGAATGAAGTAGTAGACCAGTTTCACCAGGATCCCGGTCGCGTCGATCTGCTGCTGGCCGATCTTTCCGCTCAGGCCCGTCTTCTCGACGAGTTTCCCGAATCCGGCTTTCCCGAGCACGAGCGCCAGGCCTTTCGAGACCGCTTTCGCGATCAACCAGCCGATCAGCAGGATGATCAGGAATCCCACGAGTTTCGGGACGAACGTGGCCACCATGTTCCACGCCTGCCCGAGCCCGTCCTTCAGTTGCTGGCCCATACCGACTCCCTCCACGGGTTTTGCACCGGATCGTTGATCAGGTACCCCGTGGCGGCAACTCGTGCGCCCCACGATCGAGTGAGACGACTGGCGCGCGAAGATCACCGGTGGCCATACTGGTCCTACCGGTGGGGACCGGGGAGACGAGGCCGTCCGGCGCAGCGTAAACCGCAAGCGCCGGGCGGCCTCGAGCATTACCGGGCTCGAGCATTACCGGGGAAATCACGCCGCGCGCAGGGCGTCGCGCAGTTTCACCTTCGCACCGGTGCGCATCACCGCATTCCGGTAGATCCGGGCGGCCAGCCAGATCAGCCCCGGAATCAGCAGCACCACCAGCCCCACCGACACCACGGCTTCCCACACCGGCACCCCGCCCATCGCCAGCCGCATCGGCATCAGCGTCGGCGAAAACACCGGGATCACCGAAAGCACTTCGACGAACGTGTTGCCCGGATCCGACGGCAGCACGGAAATGCCGATCACGTATCCGGCGATCACGAGCATCAGCGCGGGCATGGTCGCGCCGCCGACGTCTTCCTGGCGCGAAACCAGCGCCCCGAGCGCGGCGAACACGATCGAGTACATGAAGAACCCGAGCAGGTACCAGACGATCAGCCAGGCCACGGTTCCGACGGCCGCCGAAACCGAAATCGTCAGCACGCCGGTCGCCAGCCCGGTCACCACGCCGCCGACGCCGATGACGACCATCTGGATCAGCCCGACCACCCCGATGCCGAGCACCTTGCCCGCCATCAGCTGCCACGGCCTGATCGTCGACAGCAGCAGCTCGACCACCCGCGACGTCTTCTCCTCGACGACGCCCTGCGCGACGGTCTGGCCGTTCATCAGCAGCGACATGTAGATCAGGATGCCCGCGATGATGCCCAGGACCAGCTGCTGGCCGTTGTAGTCGTAGGGCTGCTCCAGCGGCGGGTCCTCGACGAACCGCGCGGACGCGACCGCGGCCTGGAACCGCGCCGGGTCCCCATGCAGCGCCGTGATCTGCTGACCGACCGCCACCTGCTGCGCCAGCACCTGCAGGACGTCCTTGAGGTGGCCGTCGAGGTCCTTCTTCACCTGGACGTGCACGCTGCGGCCGTCGCCGGTGAGCAGGGCGTCGAGCGAGCCGTCGGCCAGCTTGGCGCGCCCGGCGGCCTCGTCGGCGACCGGGGTGACGTCGATGCTCTCGCCGATCGTCTGTCCCGCCGCCTTCAGCGGCGCCGAAAGCCCGGCGGTCGCCGGGGTGTAGCCGACGGTCGAGTCGGCGCCGCCCCCGCCGGTGACCAGCTTGATGATCAGGATGCCCGCCACGATCAGCAGCAGCGTGACCGCGGTGCTGACGCGGTAGGCCTTCGACTTGACGCGGGTGGTGATCTCGCGGGAGGCGACCAGGCCCACCGCGGCCGCCGGGCTCATCCGGACGTCCGGGACCGGGGTGCTCATGCGGGGACCTCCTCGGTGACGACGGAACGGAACAGCTCGGCCAGCGACGGCTGCTCGCGGGCGAACTCGCGGACCGGGCCGGTGTCCAGCGCGGCCTTGAGCACGACCTGGTCGTCGGCCTCCTCGCCCAGCTCCAGCTCGGTCACCGAGCCCTTCCGGCCGAGCACCTTCACCCCGGGCAGGCCGTCGGCCCAGCCGTCGGCGGCGGCGGGCACGTCGACCCGCAGCCGCACCGCTCCCCCGGCCCGCAGCTCGCCGACCGTGCCGACGGCCACCATCTGTCCACTCCGGACGATCCCGACCCGGTCGCAGAGCCGCTCCACCAGGTCGAGCTGGTGGCTGGAGAACACGACCGGCACGCCCTCGGCGGCCTTTTCCTTCAGCACGTCGCTCATGACGTCGACGGCGACCGGGTCGAGGCCGGAGAACGGCTCGTCGAGCACCAGGATCCGCGGCTCGTGCACGAGCGCCGCGGCCAGCTGGACGCGCTGCTGGTTGCCGAGGCTCAGCTTCTGCACCTCGTCCTCGCGGCGCGCGGCGACACCGAGCCGTTCGGTCCACTTCTCCGCCGACGCCCGCGCGTCCGCCGCCGACATGCCGTGCAGCCGGGCCAGGTAGGTCAGCTGCTCGGCGACCTTCATCTTCGGGTAGAGCCCGCGTTCTTCGGGCATGTATCCGATGTGGCGGCGCGTCTCGTGCGTCACCGGCTCGCCGTCGTAGCGGACCTGGCCGTCGTCGGCGGAAAGCACGCCCAGCGCGATCCGCATGGTCGTGGTCTTGCCGGCGCCGTTGCTGCCGACGAACCCGAACAGTTCGCCGGGGCGGACGTCGAAAGTCATTTCCCGCAACGCGATCACGTCGCCGTAGCGTTTGGAGATCCCGTCGATCTCTAAACCGGTCATTCCTGCTCCCCCGTTCCTGTCCGGCCCGATCCTAGGCAGTGCGTACACGCACCGCCCACCCTCGCGCGTTGCCACCGGGGGCTACGAAAGTTGCGGGCACGTAGGATCGCGTCGCCATGGATGGAACGACCGCCCCCCGCCGGGTGCCCAAGCACCACGGACTGTCCGCGAAGACGCTCCGGCGGCTGGAACGCGCGTCCGGCAGCCTGGCGAGCGCGAGCATCGCGGTGATGGAGCGGCGGCTGCCGTGGTTCGCCCGGCTGCCCGCCGACCAGCGCGCGAGCGTGCTGCTGATCACGCAGGCCGGGGCGTCGGGGTTCGTCGACTGGCTGCGTGATTCGAAGGAAGCGCTGAAGCTGACGACCGAGGCGTTCCGCGACGCGCCTGCCGAGCTGTCGCGCTGGATCAGCCTCCGGCAGGCGGTCGGCATGGTGCGGCTGGCCATCGAGGTCTTCGAGGAGCAGCTGCCCGAATTCGCCGCGAACGAGACGGAACGGGCGGCCCTGATCGAGGGAATCCTCCGATACGGGCGCGAAATCGCTTTTGCGGCGGCGAATTCGTACGCGGCCGCGGCGGAGGCGCGCGGCGCGTGGGACGCGCGGCTGGAGGCGCTGGTCGTCGACGGCATCGTCCGCGGCGACGCCGAGGAGTCGGTGCTGTCCCGGGCCACCGCACTGGGCTGGGACCCGACGGCGGCGGCGACGGTCCTGGTCGGCAACCCGCCGTCGGACGACCCGCCCGCGATCGTGTTCGAGGTCCGCAGCCGCGCGGCCCGCGTCGGCCGCCCGGTGCTGCTTTCGGTGCAGGGCTCCCGGCTGGTCGTCGTGGTCGGCGGCCCGACCGAGGGTGGGGTCAAGGAGCGGGAGATCCTGACGCGGATGTCGGTGGCGTTCGCCGAGGGCCCGGTGGTCGCGGGCCCGACGGTGCCGTCACTGGCCGAAGCCCACCACAGCGCGACGGAGGCGTTGTCGGGTCTGCGCGCGGTGGTCGGCTGGCCGGGCGCGCCCCGCCCGGTCCGCTCGGGCGACCTGCTGCCCGAGCGCGCGTTGTCCGGCGACGCGGAGGCCGAGCGCCTGCTGGTCGACACGATCGCGCGGCCGCTGGAGGAAGCCGGGGCGACGCTGCAGCGCACGGTCGAGGCGTACCTGGAGAGCGGCGGGGTCCTGGAGACGTGCGCGAAGACGCTGTTCGTCCACCCCAACACGGTCCGCTACCGGCTGCGCAAGGCGGCGGACCTGACCGGCTGCCAGGCGACCGACCCGCGCGACGCGCTGGTGCTGCGGATCGCGCTGACCGTGGGACGGCTGGCCAGGGCCCGCGGCCTCTGGTGACCGCTTGCTGCGAGCCCCGTCACGTGATGGACTTAACAGCGAAAGGTGATTGAACCCGACAAGGCATCCGGGTTAAGCGCGGGGTCTTCCGGCGCGTCTTTGGAGGGTTCCGACAAAGACGCCGCGCAGACACTGTGAACGTCGGCATCCCCGGGAACCCGCTTCGCCGTGTTGTCTTGAAGGGTGACAGCAGCAGTCCTCGCTCCCGGTCAGGGGTCCCAGGCCCCCGGTATGTTCACGCCTTGGCTCGACCTCGACGGCGCGCGCGAGCGTGTCGCGCAGTGGTCCGAGCGCGCCGGTCTCGACCTGCTCCGCCTCGGCACCGAGGCCGACGCCGACGAGATCCAGGACACCGCGGTCGCGCAGCCGCTGATCGTCGCGCTGTCGCTGCTCACCTTCGAGCACCTGCAGGCGACCGCGCCGGTGCCCGCGGACGCGCCGGTCGCCGGCCACTCCGTCGGCGAGCTGGCCGCCGCCGCGATCGCCGGCGTGCTGAAGCCCGAGGACGCCGTCGCGCTCGCCGCCGTCCGCGGCGCCGAGATGGCGAAGGCCTGCGCGCTGGAACCGACGTCGATGGCCGCGGTCATGCTCGGGGACCCCGAGCAGGTCGTCGCGTGGCTCGAGGAGCAGGGCCTGACCGCGGCGAACCGCAACGGAGCGGGGCAGATCGTCGCCTCCGGCGCCGCCGACGCCATCGCGAAGATCGTCGACGAGCCACTGGAAGGCACGAAGATCCGCGCCCTCAAGGTCGCCGGCGCGTTCCACACGCACTACATGGCGCCCGCCGAAGAGGCGCTGCGCGCCCACGCCGCCGAGCTGACCCCGGCCGACCCGGTCCGCCCGCTGCTGTCCAATGCGGACGGCGGCGTCGTGACCAGCGGGGCCGAGTACCTGAAGCGGCTCGTCTCGCAGGTCACCCGTTCGGTGCGCTGGGACCTGACCATGGACGGCCTCGTCTCGCTCGGCGTCACCCGCACGATCGAACTCGCGCCCGCGGGCACCCTGACCGGCCTGGTCAAGCGGCAGCTCAAGGGCGTCGTCACCACTACCACCGCGCTGAAGACGCCTGCCGAGCTGGCGGCGCTGCGCCAGGAGGACGCCTCGTGACCGACCGACCCGCCCTGAGCCTCAACCCCGGCTCCCGCGGCAGCCGCGTGCTGGGCATCGGCAGCGCGCAACCGGAGAAGATCGTCACCAACGACGATCTCTCCAAGATCATGGACACCAGCGACGAGTGGATCCAGACGCGCGTCGGGATCATCGAGCGGCGGTTCGCGGAGAAGGACGAGGAGCTCACCGACTTCGCCGTCGCGGCGGGCAAGGCGGCACTCGCGGACGCCGGCGTCGACCCGTCCGAAGTGGACACGGTCATCCTGCCGAACTGCACGATGCGCACGCTCATCCCGAACGCCGCCGCGCAGGTCGCCGCCCGGATCGGCATCCCGAGCCCCGGCGCGTTCGACCTCAACGCCGCGTGTGCCGGCTTCTGCTACGGCCTGGGCGTCGCCTCGGACCTGATCCGGGCGGGCTCGGCGAAGAAGGTCCTGGTCATCGGCGCGGAGAAGCTCACCGACTCGGTCGACCCGGTCGACCGGGCCAACGCCATCATCTTCGCCGACGGCGCGGGTGCCGCGGTGGTCGGCGCGTCCGACGAGCCGGGCATCGGCCCGGTCTCCTGGGGCAGCGCGGGCGACCTGGTCGACCTGATCTACATGCGCGACGAGAAGTACATCTACCAGGAGGGCCAGTCGGTCTTCCGGTGGGCGACCACCCAGATCGCCCCGATCGCGCTGCGCGCGCTGGAGGTCGCCGGGCTGAAGCCGTCCGATGTGGACGTCCTCATCCCGCACCAGGCGAACCTGCGCATCGTCGAGGCGATCGCGAAGAAGCTGCGGGCCAACGGCGCCCGCGACGACATGGTCGTCGCCGACGACATCAAGTACTCCGGCAACACCTCGTCGGCGTCCATCCCGCTCGCGCTGGACCACATGCGCAAGGCCGGGACGGCCAAGTCCGGCGACGTGGTGCTGGCGGTCGGGTTCGGCGCGGGCCTGTCCTACGCCGGGCAGGCGTTCGTCTGCCCCTGACCACCGTTACGCTCCCCGCGGGCAGTCGCCCACGGGAAACAGACCCCCAGTAAGACCGAGAAGGGAACAAACCCCATGGCTGACAACGCTGAGATCCTCGCCGGCCTCGCCGAGATCGTCGAAGAGGTGGCCGGTGTGGCTCAGGACGACGTCACCGCCGAGAAGTCGTTCGTGGACGACCTGGACATCGACTCGCTGTCGATGGTCGAGATCGCCGTGCAGGCCGAGGACAAGTTCGGCGTCAAGATCCCGGACGACGAGCTGGCCAACCTGAAGACCGTGGGCGACGCCGTCAACTACGTGTCGGCCAACTCGAAGTAAGTCCTCTTCCCTCCTTGAGGAGACTCCCATGAGCAACATCGACGTCGTGATCACCGGTCTCGGCGCCACCACACCGCTCGGCGGGGACGTCACGTCCACCTGGGACGGTCTGCTGGCCGGGGCGAGCGGGGTTCGCGCGATCGAGGCCGACTGGGTCGAGGAGCTGCAGCTGCCGGTCAAGATCGGCGGTCAGCTGGCCGTCGAGCCGACCGATGTCCTGCCGCGGGTCCAGGCCCGCCGGATGGACCGGTGCGAGCAGGTCGCGCTGATCGCCGCCCGGCAGGCGTGGGCCGACGCCGGGTACACCGAGCCGACCGACGAGCACACCGACGTCGACCCGGACCGCCTCGGCGTCTCGATCGGCACCGGCATCGGCGGCCCGGTCACGCTGCTCACCCAGAACGACCTGTTGCACCAGCAGGGTCTCCGCAAGGTGTCGCCGCTGACCGTGCCGATGCTGATGCCGAACGGCCCGGCCGCGCACGTGGGCATCGACCTGAAGGCGCGGGCCGGGGTGCACTCCCCGGCCTCGGCCTGCGCTTCCGGTGCCGAGGGCATCGCCAGCGGGGTGGAGATGATCCGCTCCGGCCGCGCCGACGTCGTGATCGCCGGGGGTGCCGAGGCGTGCATCCACCCGATCACGCTGGCCGGGTTCGCCCAGGCCCGCACGGTCTCCACGCGCAACGACGACCCGGCGAGCGCGTCGCGGCCGTTCGACTCCAGCCGCGACGGCTTCGTCCTCGGCGAGGGCGCCGGCGTGGTCATCCTGGAGCGCGCGGACCTGGCGAAGGCCCGCGGGGCGCGCGTCTACGCGACGATCGCCGGCCACGGCATCACCTCGGACGCCTACCACATCACCGGCAACCACCCCGAGGGCGTCGGCCAGATCGCCGCGATGCGCGCGGCGATGAAGATGGCCGGGGTCACCGCGGCGGACGTCGGGCACGTGAACGCCCACGCGACGTCCACTGTGGTCGGTGACATCGGCGAGGCGGCGGCGATCCGCAACGCGATCGGGGACCACGTGGTCGTGACGGCGCCGAAGGGCTCGCTCGGGCACCTAGTCGGCGGCGCGGGCGCGGTCGAGGGGATCATCACGATCCTGTCGCTCTACCACGGCCTCGTGCCTGCCACCCGGAACCTGACCGACCTGGACCCGCGGGTGCAGCTGGACGTCGTGGCGGGCGAGCCGCGCAAGGTCGAGCTGACCGCGGCGATCAGCAACTCGTTCGGGTTCGGCGGGCACAACACCGCGCTGCTGTTCACGCACGCGGCCTGACACCCGGCTGCACGAAGAGGGGGCCCGGCTTCGGCCGGGCCCCCTCTTTCAGCATTTCTCGTGTTCGGGCGGTGGCCCGCCGTCGACGGTGTCGATCTTCAGCCCGGACTTGTCGGCGATCATCGGCATGACCAGCCGCCACCGGATGCAGGGCTCGGGGAAGAACTCGGGCGCGTCCTTGCGGTCCTGGACGCTCTGGAACGCGACGAGCACCCGCAGCGAGGTGCCGGACCCGCGTTCGATGCGGTAGACGAGGGCGTCACTGTCCTTTGTGGTGCGGATACCCAGCCGCCACCGGTCGGGTGGCTGCTGCGCGACGCGCTCCGGGCTCACCACGGTCGTCCACTTCGCGTACTGCCTGGTGTTGATGGCGTCGAAGTAGGTTTCGAGGACCTTGCGGACGGCGTCGGCCTGCGGGTGCCGCGCGGCGTCCGGCGTCATCTGCACGATGCCCTGCGCGGCCGGCTCGCCGCCGGTCTCCGACGACGGCGCCGGCGTCACGACGGAGGTGTCGCTTGCGGGCTGGTCGGGACGGCGGTAGAGCTCGCGCGCGAGCAGCCCGCCACCGACGGTCACGGACAGCACCACGACCACGACGGGCACCAGCCAGCGCTGGCGAGAGCTGGGGGCGGGGGCGGTCACGCCGGAGAGCGTACCGACCCGGGGTTTCGCGCCCGTGCCCGTCCCCAAGCCTCTGAAGGCCACCTTCAGCTGTGAAGGCCACCTTCAGCTGTGAAGGTGGCCTTCAGAGGCAAACATCAGCCGACCTGGTGCAGCCAGGTCACCGGGGCGCCGTCGCCCGCGTGCCGGAAGGGCTCGAGCGCCTCGTCCCAGCTGGCGGCGAGGAGCTCGTCGAGCTTGTGCGCAAGGGATTCACCCCCGCGGGTCATGCTGACAAGGGCGCGGAGCTGGTCTTCGCCCACCACGATGTCGCCGTTGGCGCTGGTCCGCCCGTGCCACAGGCCGAGGCCGGGCGCGAAGCAGAACCGCTCGCCGTCGACGCCCGCGCTGGGCTCTTCGGTCACCTCGAACCGAATCATCGGCCACGCCTTGAGCGCGGCCGCCAATTTGGCGCCGGTGCCCGCGGGCGCGCGCCAGCCGCATTCGGCGCGAAGCTGACCCGGACTGGCCGGCTGCGCCGTCCACTTCAGGTCAACGCGGGCACCCAGGGTGCCCGAAATGGCCCACTCGACGTGCGGACACACCGCAGACGGCGACGAGTGGACGTACACCACACCTCGGGTGCTGCCACGGGTGCTCACTGCTACCTCCGCTTGCTCGACGAGGGACGTCTTCCCCTACGCCCTACTCCGAGCTGCAGCGCGGGCCTCAGCGCGGCTCCCGAATGCCGCCTCCGATGCGTTGTAGCACATTCTGCACCCCAACCGTGCTGTTTGGCCACATGAACACCACAAGTCACCCGGCGCCCCACTTTCGGAGGGCACACGGCCACGCTGTCCCCGTGTCGCACGGTTCATTGCGCTGGGCGCGCTAGCGTGTTGACCCGGAACGACGAGCAGGGAGGGGTTTCGGTGCGACTGGTGCGCCTGGAGCGGCAGCAGTCCCGGGTGGCGGACGACATCCGGGCGGCACTGGCGTCCCTGGGCCGCGGCAGCACCGTGATCGGCGGGATAGCCCTGATCGGCGTCGGCTCGGTGACCGACCGCCCGATCGAGGCAGTCGTCCTGTTACCCCACGGGGTGATCATCGTGATCGGCGTGGACCTCCCCGACCCGGCACTGAGACTGGAGGCGCCCCTCGGAGCCCCGTGGAAGGCGGACGGCTGGCCCCTGGTGGCCGACGACGACGCGGTCAACCCGGCAACCGAGGCACTGGACCTGTCCCAGGCATGCGAGCAGCGCATCGCTGCCCTGGTCCCGGGAACGGCCCCGGTCGGGACGATCATCGCGGTGGGCCCGTACGTGGAGACGGTCGACCAGCCGGCAGGCGACCTGGCAGGTCCGGTCCGCGTGCTCCACCCAACCCCGACGACGATGCTGGCGGCCACGGTATCGCTGGCCACGGCCCACCGTCCGCGGTCGGTGGACCAGGTCAGGGCGTTGATCCGCGGGCTGGCCCCGGAGGCACCGGAGTTTTCGGACGAGGTGCTGCTGGGGGAAGGTTTCAGCCGGTATACGGACGACTCCCCACCGGAGTCCCTTTGGGACAGTGGCCCGGCGGTTCCCGCCCAGGTGGCGGTCGCGGCGACGGGTCCGGCGGCCGGTGCGGTGGCCGCGGCCAGCGCGGGTTCTCCTGCTCCGGCTACGGCCGCGGCAGACTCGGCAACGCCCAGCCCGGTCGCCGCGGCCCCGGCAACACCGAGCCCGGTTTCCCCTGTTCCGGCAGCCGCAGCAGACTCGGCAACGCCCAGCCCGGGTTCGCCTGCTCCGGCTACGGCTGCGGCCGACTCGGCAACGCCCAGCCCGGCCGCTGCGGCCCCGGCAACACCGAGCCCGGTTTCCCCTGTTCCGGCAGCCGCAGCAGACTCGCCAGCGACCAGCGCAGGTTCCTCCGCCTCAGCCGCCACTGCACCGGCCGCAGCCGACTCGGCAACGCCCAGTCTTGCTGCCACCGCAGTCACACCGAGCCCGGTTTCCCCTGCCCCGGCTGCCACGGCCGCATCCGGTTCGGTTGCCGCCGTGGCCGCATCCGCCGCGGATCCGGGCTCCACCTCGGTGGCCGAGCCCGTCGCTGCCGAGGAGGAATCCGCGCGCACCGAGAGCCTCCCCGCCCCGCCTGAGGACGAGCCGAAGTCGGCGGACTCCCCGGCCCGGCCCGTGTTCCCCGGCACCGAGACTGCCGCCGAGGATTCCGGGACCGAGCGAACGGAAAACCTCAGCTTCCCTGCCAAACCGGCGCTTGCCACCACCGCGGCTTCCGAACCCGACGACTCCTCACCCCCTCTGCCCACGGCCAATTCCTTCCCCACCCCCCGACCCACCCCCACGACCGCCTCACGGACCATCCGGTGGCTTCCCCTGGCCGCCATCGGCCTGCTCGTTCTCCTGGTCGTCGGGGTCCTCATCGTGACCACCGGCGGGGACGGGGACGACACCGCCGCCGTGTCGGCCGGGCCGCCCACGCCCGCCACCCAGCCGCCGCCCACCTCCGCGAAGCCTCCCGTCGAAAGCCTGCAGTTCTCCCTGCGGGCCGCCGGCGGGGATCAGCGGTGTGCCTCTCATGCCTTCGGGGATGCCCAGGCCAGCCTGCAGCAGACCAGCTGCTCCGGCGTGAAACGCGCCAGCTATGCCGCCACCGTCGACGGGCGGGCCGGGGCCGTCACCATCGGGATCGTCGACTTTCCCGATGCCGCGCAGGCCGCCGCCTTCAAGGCCGTTGCCGACACGCCCGGCGGGGGCGGGATCCTCGACCTCGCCACCGAGACCGGCCAGTGGGGCACCCCGGCGCCGCCCCGGTTCGAGAACGCCGCCTACGCCTCCAAGGTCACCGGCACCTCCGTGCGGCTCGTGCAGGCCGTGTGGGCGCCGGGACCGTCCACTCCGGACGATCCCGGCCTGGCACGGGCCGCCAAGGCCGCCCTGGACCTGCCCGTGCAGTGACTCAGAGCCCATAGGCCTCCAGCAGCCGCAGCCACACCTCGCTGATCGTCGGGAACGACGGCACCGCGTGCCACAGCCGGTCCAGCGGCACCTCCCCGACGATCGCGATCGTCGCCGAGTGCAGCAGTTCCGCGACGTCCTGGCCGGCGAACGTCACCCCGAGCAGCACGTTCCGCTCGGTGTCGACGACCATCCGCGCCTTGCCGGTGTAGCCGTCCGCGTGCAGCGACGAGCCCGCCACCGCGATGTCGATGTCGACGACCCGGTCGGCCGATCCCGGGCGCGCGTCCGCCAGGCCGACGGCCGCCACCTCCGGGTCGGTGAACACCACCTGTGGCACCGCGTGGTGGTCGGCCGTGGCGGTGAACCGGCTCCACGGCGTCGCGGACACCGGCGTGCCCGCCGCCAGCGCCGCCACCGTGTCGCCCGCCGCGCGGGCGCCGTACTTGCCCTGGTGGGTCAGCGGGCCCCGGCCGGTGACGTCGCCTGCCGCGAACAGCCAGCCACCGTCCACTGCGGACACCCGGCCGGTGTCGTCGACCTCCAGGGCCCGGCCAGCTTCGAGCCCGAGCGTCTCCAGGCCGAGCCCGGCGGTCGCGGGACGGCGCCCGGTCGCCACCAGGAACTCGTCGACGACGAGCGTTTCGCCGTCCTTCAAGGTCAGCTCGGTCCCGTCGGTGACGGCGGCGACCCGGGAGACGCCCGACTTCGTGTGCACGGTCACTCCGGCGTCGCGCAGGCCCGCCAGCACCAGGTCGCCGGCGAAGGCGGCGTTGCGCGGCAGCGGACGTTCGCCGGTGATCACCAGGTGGACCTGCGAACCGAGCGTGGCGAACGCCTGCGCCATCTCGACGCCGACCACCCCGCCGCCGAGGACGCCGAGCCGGCCGGGCACCGACGACGCCGACGTCGCTTCCCGCGAACCCCACGGCCGGATCGTGTCGAGGCCAGGGATGTCCGGCATGCTCGGCACGCTGCCGGTGCACACGATCACCGCGTGCCGCGCGGTCAGCACGCGGTCGCCGTTCACCGTCACCTCCCGCTCACCGGTGATCTCGCCGTGCCCGCGCACCGGTTCGATGCCGGCGCCGCGCGCCCAGTCGACCTGTCCCGTGTCGTCGCCCTTGCCGGTGAACCAGTCACGGCGGGCGAAGACCGCGGCGGGGTCGAGCCGGTCACCGACGGGCACCCCCGGGATCCGTTTCGCCGCGGCGAGGAGATTTCCCGGCCGCAGCAACGCCTTGCTCGGGATACAGGCCCAGTAGGAGCACTCGCCGCCGAAGCGTTCGTGCTCGACGAGGGCGACCTTCAGGCCTCCGCGGGCCGCCCGTTCGGCGGCCACCTCCCCCACCGGACCCGCGCCGATCACCACTACGTCAAAAGTCTGTCCAGACATGGCTTCAGCGCACACCACCACGCCGGATCGCGCAAGCCAACGGCTATCCTCGTCAGCAGGCTGCAAGTTATCGGCGGCACCGGGGTGTCGCCGGAACCCGGTGCACGCGAGTTCCACGTTCGAGCACGGGAGGTCTGTCGTGGCCAGAAACACGGCTGTGCAGTTGCTGGATGATCTGACCGGGGAGCCCGCCGGCGAGACCGTCGGGTTCGCGCTGGACGGCATCGACTACGACATCGACCTTTCCTTCGCCAACGCCGACGCGCTGCGTACCCTGCTGCAGCGCTACGCCGACGCCGGGCGCCGCACCGGTGGCCGCAAGCAGCGGCCGCGCATCGTCCCGGGCGCGAAGAAGACGAAGACGGCGAAGCCCGTCGCCGGTCGCCGCGCGGCGGCGGCCACGAAGACCGCGAAGGCTCCCGCCAAGGCTGCGGCGGCGAAGAAGGCTGCGCCGGTGAAGGCGGTCTCGAAGACCGCGACCGCGAAGGCCGCCCCGGCGCCGAAGACCGCCTCCGCCAAGGCGGCTCCGAAGGCCGCGCCCGTGAAGGCCACCACCACGCCGGTCAAAGCGGTTCCGAAGGCCGCCACCACGACCGCCAAGAAGCCGGTGCGCAAGGCCCCACCGGTCACCTTCTCGGCGGCGCAGGCCTGACCGTCCGCGGCCACCGTCCACACCGGACAGTGCGGTGGCCGCGCCGGAGGTCACGCCGCGCGCTGGGCGCCGTCCGCGTGCCAGGAGGGGTAGTGGTAGCGGGTGTGCAGCAACGCCCGCTGCCGCGCCAGTTCCGCCGCGCTCGGCGGGCGCGGCACGAGCGTCCCCAGCAGCTGCGACGCCGCCGCCCGCACCGCCGCCTCGACCGCCGGGAAGCCGGGCCGCAGGCCGTGCTCGGCCAGCGAAGCCACCGGGCTGCGGTGGGAGTCGAGCGGGCGCGGGTCCGGCGGCGCGGCCGTCAGGTAGCGGCCGACCAGCGACGCCGACGTCTCGACCAGCAGCGTCGAGTGGGCCAGCAGCCCGGTCTTGGTGCGGAACACCGCGAAGCCGCACAGCTTCGCGTCGCCGACGAACAGCCCGCGGTCGCCGATGCGCGGCACCAGGCCGAGCTGGTCGACGGCGGCGCTCATCACCTGGCCGAGTGCTTCCAGGGGCCGGTCGGCAGGGCCGGGCAGGACGAGCGTGACGTTCAGATTGCCCGGGTCGTGGAACACGGTCCCGCCGCCGCTGGCCCGCCGCAGCACCGGGACGCCGTCGCGGACGCACTCCTCGACGCGGACCTCGCGCGCGATCCGCTGCCCGCGCCCGACCACGACGCACACCGGGTTGCGCCAGAGCCACAGCACTGGTGACCCGGGCGCAACCCGCAGGAGCGCCTCGTCGAACGCGAGGTTTTCGGCCGGGTCGGTGAACGCCGCACGCACATCCGACCCGGTCGTCATAGCGCTTTGAGTTCCTCCACGATCTCGCCCACCGACGACTTGGCGTCCCCGAAGAGCATGCTGGTCTTCGGATCGTAGAACAGGTCGTTGTCGATGCCGGCGAAGCCGGAGCTCATGCTGCGTTTCAAGACGATCACGGACCGGCTCTCGTTGACCTTGAGGATCGGCATCCCGTAGATCGGCGAGCCGGGGTCGGTCTGCGCCGCCGGGTTCGTGACGTCGTTCGCGCCGATCACCAGCGCGACGTCGGTCTGGGCGAACTCGGAGTTGATCTCGTCCATCTCCTTGAGCTGCTCGTACGGCACGTCGGCCTCGGCGAGCAGCACGTTCATGTGCCCTGGCATCCGGCCGGCCACCGGGTGGATCGCGTAGGCGACCTCGATCCCCTTCTTCTCCAGCAGCTTCGCCATCTCGCGGACGGTGTGCTGTGCCTGCGCCACGGCCATGCCGTAGCCGGGGACCACGACGACCTTGCTCGCATACGCCATCTGGATCGCGGTGTCGGCCGCGCTCGTCGAGCGCACCGGGCGGGCCTCCTTCGCCGCACCCGCCGCGACGGCGGGACCGCCGCCGAAGCCGCCCGCGACGATCGCCGGGATGGACCGGTTCATCGCCTTGGCCATGAGGTTGGTCAGGATCGAGCCGGACGCGCCGACGATCATGCCCGCGACGATCAGCGCCGTGTTGTCCAGCGCCAGGCCCATCGCCGCGGCCGAGAGGCCGGTGAACGCGTTGAGCAGCGAGATCACCACCGGCATGTCCGCGCCGCCGATGGGCAGCACCACGGTGAGGCCGAGGATGCCCGCCGCGACGAGCAGCCCGATCATCAGCAGCCCGTTGCCGTTGCCGGTGATGATGAGCACCGCGCACGCGACCGCGGCCACCAGCAGCAGCGCGTTGACCGGCTGCTGCAGCTTGCCGAGGGTGATCGGGCGTCCGCTGATCAGCTCCTGGAGCTTGCCGAACGCGACGTTCGAGCCCCAGAAGGAGATCGACCCGATGATCGCGGCGAACAGCGACGCGATCGCGATGTACACCGGCTCGTGCGTGTAGCCGCCGGTGGAGCGGAACTCGACCCACGCGATGAGCGCGACCGCGCCGCCGCCGACGCCGTTGAACAGCGCCACCATCTGCGGCATCGCGGTCATCTTGACCTGACGCGCCGACGGGACGCCGACGAGCACGCCGATCCCGACGCCGAGGATGATGAGCAGCCAGTTGCCCATGCCCGGGGTGAGCAGGGTCGCGACCACCGCGATGCCCATGCCTGCCGCGGCGATCCAGTTGCCGCGGACCGCGGTGCGCGGGCCGGTCAGGCCCATCAGGCCGTAGATGAACAGCGCGAAGGCGATGATGTAGAGGATCGCGATGAAGTCGGTCACTTCTCGTCCTCCTCGGCCGGCTTCTTCGCCTTGAACATCGACAGCATCCGGTCGGTGACGAGGAACCCGCCGACGACGTTGATGGTGCCGAAGGCGATGGCGATCACCAGCAGGATCTTGTTGAACACGCCGTCGACGCCGAGGCCGAGCACGACCAGCCCGCCGAGCAGCACGATGCCGTGGATGGCGTTGGTGCCGGACATCAGCGGGGTGTGCAGGGTGTTGGGCACCTTGGAGATGACGGCGAAGCCGACGAACCCGGCGAGCACCAGCACCGCGAGGTTCTGCACCAGAGGACTCACGACGCGCTCCCTTCGCGCCCGGCCACGCAGGCCCCGGCGACGATCTCGTCTTCGAAGTTCAGCTCCAGCGCGCCTTCCTTCGTCACGAGCAGCTCCAGCAGCTCGACGACGTTGCGGGCGTAGAGCTCGCTGGCGTGCGAAGGCATTTCGGCGGGCAGGTTGAGCGGGGCGCAGATGGTGACGTCGTGCTCCACGACGTCCTCGCCGGGCCTGGTCAGCTCGCAGTTGCCGCCGGTTTCGCCGGCGAGGTCGACGACCACCGACCCGGCGGGCATGCCCTTGACGGCGTCCGCGGTGACCAGCGTCGGCGCCTTCCGCCCCGGGACCAGCGCGGTGGTGATCACGACGTCGAACTTCGTGATCGCCTCGGTGAGCCGCCGCTGCTGTTCCTCGCGCTCCTCCGGCGTCAGCTCGCGGGCGTACCCGCCTTCGCCGACGGCCTCGATGCCGAGGTCGAGGAACTGCGCGCCCAGCGACTTGACCTGCTCGCCGACCTCGGGCCGCACGTCGTAGCCGGTGGTCTGCGCGCCGAGCCGTTTCGCGGTGGCCAGTGCCTGCAGGCCGGCGACACCGGCGCCGAGCACGAGCACCTTCGCCGGCGGGACGGTGCCGGCCGCGGTGGTGAGCATCGGGAAGAACCGCGGGAGCTTCTGCGCCGCGAGCAGCACGGCGCGGTAGCCGCCGATGCTGGCCTGCGACGAGAGCGCGTCCATCGCCTGGGCCCGCGAGATCCGGGGGACGGCCTCCATCGCGAAGGCCTTGAGGCCCGCTTCCTCGAGTTTCGCGATCCCGTCCGGGTTGCCGCGGGGATCGAGGAAGCCGACGAGCACGGCGCCCCGGCTGAGCTTCGCGATCTCGCCGGGATCCGGCGGGTTGACCTTCACGACGATCGGCGCGCGCCACGCGTCGCCGAGTTCGGCCCCCGCCTGGGTGTACGCGTCGTCACTCAGATGGGCCCCGGCCCCGGCGCCCGGCTCGACGACGACGCGCAGTCCACCCTGCGCGAGCCTCCCGACCAGCTTGGGCACCATGGCCACCCGCCGCTCGCCGGGGCGTGACTCGGCCACCACACCCACGGTGAGCTGCTGACTCTGTTCGCTGTCCGTCACACGACCTCCTCATCGGCGAGGCAGATCCGAGGGTTGTACCACGCCGGACCGACAGTCCCCAGTGACCTGGGTCGCAAGTCCGCCAGGTTGTGCCGGAAATACGAGTGCCGGGCAGGAACAGTGAGGACTATTCAGACGTCGGCCGGCGCAACCACGCGGCCGAGCGCGCAACTCACGCCACGCAGCGCCGACCTGATCCGAATAGCCATCATTCAGGCGGATTTCCAGTGCGGCACGCCGAGCAGGATCAGGCGCAGCCGTTTTTCCGCCGTTCCGGTGATTTTCGCGTCCTCACCTGGGCGTGCTTCCAGCAGTTCGACAATCGTCGTCAGCATCACGGAAACGATCAAGTCGGCCAGCATGTGCAGGTCTTCGGTGCTCCACTCGCGCAACTTCGGGAACCGGGCGAGGTCGATCGCGAGATCGCCGGAAAACATGCGCAGCTCGGCGCCGATCGCCTGGGCGAGACCGCCGCCGGCGTACCGCTCGCGGGCCAGGAACCGGAAATGGTCCTCGTGTGCACGGACGAACTGGTGCAGCGTGGCCACCGACGCGCTGATCATCCCCTGGTAGGTGTCCGGATCGGTGCGGGCGGAACGGATCATGCCGCGCAGCGTGCGGGTCGCCTCCTCGACGAGGGCGACGCCGAGGTCCTCCATCGAGGCGAAGTGCCGGTAGAAGGCCGTGGGGACGATCCCGGCGCCCTTGGCGACCTCGCGCAGGGAGAGCGTGGCGAACGGGCGGTCGGCCAGCAGCTCCAGTGCGGTGTCCAGCAGCGCCTGGCGCGTGCGCTGCTTGCGCTCCTGACGGCTCACCGGCTCTTCGGACACGTCCATCAGCGTACGGATGTCCACCGCGTTGCTCACGTCACATCCTCGCCTTCCCGCGTTGACAGGTGCTCCACTCCTGCAGTGCACTATTCAGTGTACAGTCGTTCACTGTAACCGAGGAGGACGGATGACGGCGCTCATCCCCCGGCGGGTGCGCGGCCTCGCCTCGCTGGCCGAGGCGCTGCTGACGCCGCACGGGATGGACCGGTACCTGGAGCTCGTCGACCCGATGCTGGTCCGCCGCGAGATCCGCGGGCTGGTCACGGCGGTGCGCAAGCAGACGCCGGACAGCGTCACCCTCACCGTGCGGCCCAGCCGCGCGTGGCCCGGCTTCACCGCAGGCCAGTACGTCCGCCTGCAGGTCGAGATCGACGGCGTCCGGCGCACGCGCTGCTATTCGCCGTGCGGTTCGCAGTACGACGGCGAACTGGAGTTCACCGTCAAGGAACAGGGCCTGGTGTCCGGGCACCTCAACCACGCGATCGGCATCGGCGCGGTGGTCGGACTGTCCACTCCGGACGGCACGTTCACGCTGCCCGCCACCCGGCCGGACCGGGTGCTGCTGATCAGCGGCGGCAGCGGCATCACGCCGGTGCTGGCCATGGCGCGCACCCTGGTCGACGAGGGACACCCCGGCGAGATCGTGTTCCTGCAGTACTCCAACGGCCCGGCCGACGCGTTGTACCGCACCGAGCTGGCCGAACTCGCCGCCCGGCACCCGGGGCTGCGGGTCGTCCACGCATACACCCATTCCAAGGGTGGCGACCTGACCGGGTTCTTCTCGCCGGAGCACCTGGCGCGGGTCGCGCCGTGGCACGGCGACGCGGAGGTGTTCGTCTGCGGCCCGCAGCCGCTGATGACCGCCGTCCGCGAACAACTCGGTGAACGCGTGCACACTGAAGAGTTCACGCCACCGGCGCTGACGTTCGACACCGCGGACGCCGAAGGCCGCGTCCGGTTCCGGCGGAGCGGGCGCGAGTGCGCCAACTCCGGGAAGCCGTTGCTGGAGCAGGCCGAGGAAGCCGGGCTGTCGCCGGAGCACGGCTGCCGGATGGGCATCTGCTTCTCGTGCACGCAGCTCAAGACCGCCGGACGCGTCCGCAACGCCCGCACGGGCGAGATCTCCGGCGAAGAAGACGAAGAAATCCAGCTCTGCATCTCCGTCCCGGTCGGGGACGTCGAGATCGACGCTTAGGGAGAGTTGCCATGACCGGTCTGCAGGACCGCCTGACCCCGGAACAGGTCGAGGAGTTCGGCCGCGAGCTCGACGCGCTGCGGCAGCGCATCGTCGACGACCTGGGCCAGGCCGACGTCGACTACATCCACAGGATCATCAAGACCCAGCGTGGGCTGGAGGTCGCCGGCCGGGCGCTGCTGTTCGCCGGGTTCTTCCCTCCCGCGTGGCTGGCAGGCGTCGGCGCGCTGTCGGTGGCCAAGATCCTGGACAACATGGAGATCGGCCACAACGTCATGCACGGCCAGTACGACTGGACGCGCGACCCGGCGCTGAGCTCGCAGCGCTTCGAGTGGGACACGGTGGCACCGGCGGAGAACTGGCGGCACTCGCACAACTACGTCCACCACACGTACACGAACATCCTCGACAAGGACCGCGACATCGGGTACGGCATCCTGCGGATGGACGACGCCCAGAAGTGGCACCCGTACTACCTCGGCAACCCGGTGTACGCGACGCTGCTGGCGATCTTCTTCCAGTGGGGCGTGATGCTGCACGACCTCGAGGTCGAGAACGTCGTCAAGGGCTCGCGGACCTGGGCCGAGAACGTGCCGGTGCTGCGGCGGATCCTGCGGAAGGCGTCCCGGCAGATCGGCAAGGACTACGTCCTGTTCCCGTTGCTGACCGGCCCGCTGGCCCCGCTGACGTTCCTGGGCAACGCGACGGCGAACCTGACCCGCAACCTGTGGGCGTTCGCAATCATCTTCTGCGGCCACTTCCCGGCGGACGTCGAGAGTTTCTCCGAAGAGGAAACGGCATCGGAGTCCCGCGGCCAGTGGTACCTGCGCCAGATCCTCGGTTCGGCCAACATCTCGGGCGGCCCGCTGTTCCACATCATGAGCGGAAACCTGTCCCACCAGATCGAGCACCACCTGTTCCCGGACATCCCGGCCCGCCGCTACCCGGAAATCGCCGGCGAGGTACGCGCGATCTGCGAGAAGTACGGCCTGCCGTACCACACGGGACCGCTGCGCAGGCAGCTCTGGTCGGTGGCGAAGAAGATCGTGAAGCTGGCCCTCCCGCGGACTTCGCCGTCGCCGGTTACCGTGGAACCCGACCGGCAGCTCCGAGCAGCGTGAGGGTGACATGGTGGGCCAGTTCGAACGAGAGAAGGACACCCTGCAGGTGATCACCGAATCAGCAGCAACCCACGTGGGCAACATCGCGAGCATCATCACCGGAGCGATCCGCGACATCGCCCGCGAGACCGGCGAGTGGCTCACCGACGTGATCGAGATGCGCGAAGCAGCCCAGCGTGCCCGGGAGGACGACCCGGACACGCCCTGAGGCAGGAACCTCCATACCGGTTCCCGGTTCCGGCTCCGGCTCCGGGCTCCGGCTCCCGGCTCCGGGTTCCCGGCTCCCGGTTCCGGACTCCGGCTCCGGGCTCCGGGCTCCGGGCTCCGGGCTCCGATAGGGAGGTTTCCCGGCTTTCGCGAACCGGAATTGTCGGTGCCTGCCGGTAGAGTGGAAGACGGGGGGGGGCGCCCCCGCGGGCCCCGGCTCGTTTCGGACGTGCGGATCCCGGCGAAGCCGCTTCCCGCGACGTGGCTGCGCAATGGCGGCCCGGTGGTGGTGCCGCCACGCGGTGACGTGAATGAGTCATTCACGTCGACCAGGGAGCCGCCCGACAACACCCAGCACGCCCGCCCGACCCAGTCGGAGACGCGCGGCCACGACATCGCGCAGCCCCGCGGCACAGCGACTTTGCCGGGACCCTGCCGGGCCCGGGTCGGGGGAAAACCGGATGGGCACCCCCGCCCCACCCCGGCGAAACTGAACGGGTGACCAGCCTCGACCTCCCCCGCCCCGGCCCGCTGCGCCGGGTGTTCGGCCCCCTGGCCACGCGCGACTTCCGCGCCGAGTACCTCTGGCTGTGGCTCACCGCCCCGCTCACCCTCCTCTCGCTCCTCACCTTCCTCGTCTTCCTCGCCGTCGGCCTCACGCTGACCCCGATCGCGCTCGGTTTCGTCGTGCTCGCCGGCACCGTCCTCCACGTCCGTGGCATGGGCGCCGTGCACCGGCGGCTCGCCAGGGCGCTGCTCGGCACCAGCGTGCCGCCGCCGCGGCGGCCCCGGCTGAAGCCCGGGCTCGGGCACTGGGCCAAGGCGCGCATCGGCGACCCGGCAGGCTGGCGCGCGGCCGGGTACCTCCTCCTGCGGCTGCCGCTCGGCCTCGCCGGGCTGCTCACCGTCGCCGTCGCGACGCTCTACGGCCTCGCCGCGACCACGTTCGCCTTCTTCTGGTTCCCGCTCGGGGAACGGCAGCTGCCGGTCTTCGACATCCGGGCAGGCCACTGGCCGGGCGCGCTCGCCTGGTCGGCGTCGGGGCTGCTGGTGCTCGTCGCGCTGCCGTGGGTGACCCACGCCTTCGCCTCGCTCGACCGGCTACTGGTCGTCGGCCTGCTCGGCGAGCGCGTGCTGTCCGAACGCGTCCGCGACCTGGAGACCAGCCGCGCGAGTGCCGTCGAGGACGCCGCGCTCCGGCTCCGCCGCATCGAACGCGACCTCCACGACGGCGCCCAGGCCCAGCTCGTCGCGCTGGCGATGAAGCTTGGCCTGGCGAAGGACGAGCTGGCGGACGTCGACCTGCCCCAGGTGAAGGCCCTGATCGACGCGGCGCACGCCAACGCGAAGCAGGCGCTGACCGAGCTGCGCGACCTCGCCCGCGGCATCCACCCGGCGGCCCTGGACGCGGGCCTCGACGTCGCCCTCACGACCCTGGTCGCGACCTCGGGGTTCGACGCGCGGGTGACCGTCGACCTGCCGCGCCGGCCGCCGCCGTCGCTGGAGACGATCGCCTACTTCAGCGCCGCCGAGCTGCTCACGAATGCCGCGAAGCACGGCGGCCCGGCGCTGGTCACCGTCGCCGAGGAGCGCGGCTTCCTGCGGCTGGTGGTCCACGACCACGGCACGGGCGGTGCCACGCTCACCCCTGGTGGCGGGCTGGCCGGGGTCGCCGAGCGGCTGCGGACGGTCGACGGCGAGCTGGCGGTCGTGAGCCCGCCGGGCGGTCCGACCGAAGTGACCGCGCGGATCCCGTTGCCCCGCTAGGGTTCCCGGTATGCGGATCGTCATCGCGGAGGACTCCACCATCCTGCGGCAGGGCCTGGCCGAGCTGCTGACCTTCCGCGGCCACGAGGTCGTCGCCGCGGTGAAGGACGCCGACGCGCTGCGGGACGCGGTCGCCGTCCACGCACCCGACGTGTCCATTGTGGACATCCGGATGCCGCCGACGCACACCGACGAGGGGCTGCGGGCGGCGATCGCGCTGCGCCGCGAGCGGCCCGGCTGCGCGATCCTGCTGTTCTCCCAGTACGTCGAGACGAAGTACGCCGCCCAGCTGCTGGCCGACCGCGCGGGCGGCGTCGGCTACCTGCTCAAGGACCGCGTCGCCGAGGTCTCGGACTTCCTCGACGCCCTGCGCCGGGTCGCCGACGGCGAAACCGTGCTCGACCCCGAAGTCGTCAGCCAGCTGTTCTCCGCGACCCGCCAGACCGACGCGCTCGCCGGGCTCACGCCACGCGAACGCGAGGTCCTCGGCCTGATGGCGGAAGGCCGGTCGAACTCCGCGATCGCGGCGAAGCTGTTCCTCTCCCCCGGATCCGTCGAGAAGTACGTGACGTCGATCTTCGGAAAGCTCGGCCTGCCACCGTCCGAAGGGGACAATCGCCGGGTGCTCGCGGTGCTGCGCTACCTCGATTCCTGAGCGAGCAACCCGTCGACCAACGCGCGTAACCCCCGGCCGAAGGTGTCGCGCGCGGCCAGTTCCGGCCAGCGGCCGCCGATCTCGGCCAGCCGGGGGAAGCGGGTCTCGTCCAGGTCCGCGAAGACCGCGTCGCGGTACCGGGGCCGGTCTTCCGCGGCCCGCCGGGCGGCGCGGGCACGGACGAGGATTTCCCCGACCGTGTAGTACCAGATGCTGCGGTAGAGGTCGACGGCCCGCTCGGGCGGGCAGCCGCAGTCGACGGCTCCCGCGACGATGGTCTCGACCATCCACAACGCCGACTCGCCCAGGACGGCGTCCGCGGTGAGCACCTCGGCGGCCTGCGGCCAGGCGGCCAGCGCGTCGTGCATCGCCGTGGCGGCGGCGACGATCCGGTCACGGGGGTCCGGCGGCAGTTCGGGCCGCGGGAGCCGGCCGGCGTAGTGCTCCAGCAGCTGGATCAGCAGGTCGTCCTTGTCGCGCACGTGGTGGTACAGCGTCGTCGCGCCGACGCCGAGTTCCGCGGCCAGCCGCCGGATCGTCAGCTTCTCCGGCCCGTCCCGGTCGAGGAGCGCGCGCGCCGCTTCGAGGATCTGCGCGCGGGACGTCGTCGGCGGCCGTCCCATGCGGCCTGCTGGTCGTGGCATTCCCCCATCATGCCGGTCGTGCTACTTTCGGAACATGTTCGAAAAGTCGATGCGGAGACGTCCGCTCCTCGTGGCGTGCCTGGCGGTCTTCGGCCTGATGGCCGGCCAGCAGATGCTCAACCCGATCCTGCCGCCGCTGGCCCGGCAGTTCGGGTTCAGCGAGCTGGCACTGGGTTCGGTGTGGGCGGTCGGTGGCGCCGGCGTCGTGCTGGCCAGCCCGTTCTGGGGACGGCGGGCCGCGCGCCGGGGCCACCGGCCGGTCCTGCTGCTGTCCCTGACCGGCGCGCTGCTCGCCCTGCTCGCGTTCGCGGTCGTCGCACAGGCCGGGCTGCACGGCGCCCTCGCCGTCCCGGTGCTGTTCACGGCGGTCCTGCTCACCCGCGGCGTCGTGTTCGGCTTCGCCTGGGCCGCGACCCCGGTGACCGTGCAGTCCTACATCGCCGACATGACCTCCGGTCCCGCGGAACGGGTCCGCGGGATGTCGATGTTCGGCGCCGCGCAGGGCCTCGCGCTGGCCGTCGGTCCCGCACTGGGCGGCGTGCTGAGCCTGACCGGAAACCTGCTGGTCCCGGTCTACGCCGCACCGGTCGTGGTGGCCGTGATCGCCGTCGTGATCCTCTTCGCGCTCCCGAAGCCGCCGAAGCGCGCAACCCCGCCTGCCGTGGCGAAGGTCAGCCCGTTCGACAAGCGCCTGTGGCCGTTCCTCACCATCGGCTTCGGCCTGTACCTCGCGCTCGCGATCGTGCTGATGACGATCGGCTTCCTGGTCCAGGACCGGCTGGGCCTCACCGCGGCAGGCACCGGCCGGGTCACCAGCCTGGTCACGCTGGCCGGCGCCGCGATGATCATCGTCGTGCAGGTGGTGGCCGTGCCACGGCTGGGCTGGGCGCCGCGGCGGCTCGTGCGGACCGGTGCCATCGTCATGACGGGCGGGATGCTCGTGGTGGCGTTCGCGTCGACGGGACTGTGGCTCGGCGCCGGCGTCGCGGTGCTCGGCGCCGGGATGGGCTTCGCCACGCCCGGGTTCATGTCCGCACCGACGTTGCTCGCCACCCGCGAAGAGCAGGGAGCGGTCGCGGGGCTGATGGGGTCGAGCAGCGCGCTGGCGTTCATGGGCGGGCCGTTGCTGGGCACCGCGCTGTACGAGATCGCCCCCGCCGTCCCGTACGTCGTCGGCGCGGTTCTGCTGGCAGGCCTGACGGCCTTCGCGTTCGCCGTCACCCGTGAGCCCGCGAAGGTGCCTGCCGCTCCCTAGGCTGGGGGCCATGTACTCCACCGAGATCGAGGTCCGCACCGGCTCCGAAGCCGTCGTCCACGACCTCACCCACGAGGCTGAGGCGTTCCTGCGCGACGCCGACGCGGCCGACGGCCTGCTGCACGTCTGGGTCCCGCACGCCACCGCGGGGCTGGCGATCCTCGAGACCGGCGCCGGCAGCGACGACGACCTGCTGACCGCGCTCGACGCGCTGCTCCCCCGCGACGGCCGCTGGCGGCACCGGCACGGGAGCCCCGGTCACGGCCGTGACCACGTGCTTCCCGCGCTGGTGCCGCCGTACGCGACGATCCCGGTGATCGGCGGTGTCCTGGCCCTGGGCACCTGGCAGTCGATCTGCCTAGTGGACACCAACCTCGACAACCCGGTCCGCAAGGTGCGGTTCAGCCTCCTGCCGGGCTGACCGGCCGGGCCACAGCGCCACCGCCAGTCCCGCGGCCAGCAGGGCGCCGAGCACCCAGAGCCCGGTCGTGACGTCGGGCGCGTCCGGCACGCCCTGCAGCAGGCTGCGC
Organism: Amycolatopsis melonis; assembly: GCF_040064235.1. NCBI lineage: Bacteria > Bacillati > Actinomycetota > Actinomycetes > Pseudonocardiales > Pseudonocardiaceae > Amycolatopsis > Amycolatopsis melonis. The sequence goes on along the minus strand of NZ_JBDZYD010000002.1, from coordinate 640,925 downwards.
AGGCCTTCGGCGGAGAAGCGGAACGGCGTCCACGACCACAGCAGCGCGCGGTACGCCGGGTTCAGCAGCTCCGGCACCTGCCCGGCGACCGCGGGCGCGACCAGGTACAGCGGGCCGAGCACGGCCATGGCACGCAGGCCGAGCAGGCGCAGCAGCCCGGCCTGCACCGCGGCGAACGCCGTCGCGGCGAGGAACACGAAGCCGAGGACCTCCGCGCTCAGCGGCAGCGTCGAGTCCCACAGCGCGAAGAACCCGGCCACCACCGCCGTGATCAGCACGCCGGCCCCGGCGACCTGCAGGAACCGCGCGCCCGCACCGAGCGTGCGCCCGGCCCGCTTCGCGAGCTGCGTCAGCGCGAGACCCGCGACGAGCGCGCCGATCCACGCGAGCGCGCTCGCGGCCAGCGGCGCCGTCCGGCCCGCGAGGCTCACCGGGTGCAGCACCTCCTGCTTCGGCGGACCGGCCAATGCGGTCGCGGCCGCCGTCAGTGCCTGCTGCGCGACCTGCGTGCCCGCCGGGTTGACCGCACCCGACGTCACGACCGTCGCCGCCGGGCCGGGGGCGAGTTCGAGCACGCCGTAGACCTTCTTGTCTTCCAGCAGCCGCCGCGCTTCGGCCGGGGTGGCGACGGTCCAGCCGAGCTGGCCACCGCCGTGCGCGGCGAGGCGCTGCGCGATCTCCGGTGGCGCCACGACGGCGACCGGGACATGGTCCGGCGCGACGGTCGCCTGCGCCCCGAAGGTGAGGAACCCGAGCACCACGGCCACCAGCGCGCCGGCAACGGCGGCGGCCAGGGCGAGCGCCCCGGCGGGGCGCCGGACGGGACTGGTCATGACGGTCTCCTTTATTCGTCATTTGTTGAATTGATGCCCAAGGTACGACCTCGCCACAGAGAAGTCAACGGCTGTTGAATAAGTCCCCCGGTAGCCTCGGCCACGTGACGGACAAGCGGCTGGTGCTCTGGGACATCGACCACACGCTCGTGGACTTCGCCGAGCTGGGCTCGGCCTGGTACGCGACGGCGTTCACCGCCGCGACCGGGGCGCCCCTGCGCGTGCTCCCGGTGTTCGGCGGCCGGACGGAACTCGCGACGACGACCGAACTGCTCACCGCGAACGGCTTCGAACCTGCGGAAGAAACGATCCAGACACTGTTCAAGGCCCTGGTGGCGGAGTCGGAACGCGCAATGCACCGCTTCCCGGCGGAGGCCCGCGCGCTGCCGGGCGCGGCCGAAGCGCTGGCCGCGTTCGCCGCGCACGGCGGCGTCGTCCAGACGCTGGTCACCGGCAACCTGCCGGAGATCTCGCGGCACAAGCTCGCCGCGTTCGACCTGCTCGAGCACCTCGACCTGGAGATCGGCGGCTACGGCACGCTCTCGGTGCACCGCCCGGACCTGGTGCCGCACGCGGTGGCGCTGGCCGCGGCCAAGCACGGCACGACGTTCGACCCCGGCGCGGTCGTCGTCATCGGAGACACCCCGAACGACGTCCGGGCCGCGCGTGAGCACGGCGCGGTGTCCGTCGCGGTCGCGACCGGGCGCTTCCCGGCCGAAGAACTGCAGGCCGCGGGCGCCCACACCGTACTGCCGGACCTCGCCGACCCCGACGCTCTCCACCGGGCCGTCCTCGGCTGAGCATCCTCCCGGAGAGGGGGTTTTCCCTCAGCCGAAGGGACGACTCCCTTAGGGGAAATCTCGTTCTCCTGCCCGATGTCCCCCGCGGGCCGGACTCGCAAGACTGCTACGCATGACTGAAGCAGCGTCGGTGGCCGGGTCCACCGCAGGGGGACGCATCCGCGGCACGGCCGCGGTGCTCAGGCAGCGACTGCCCTTCACCAGCACGGTCACGCTCGCCATGCTCGCGCTGGCCGTCGCGACCGGAACGCTCTGGCAGGCGGCCGAGGACCACGCGGCCTACCCGTTCGTCGCCTACGGACTGCCGTCGCTGGAGGCGGGCCGGTGGTGGACCATGCTCACCGGCCCGTTCTTCGCCGTCATCCCTTGGTACTACCTCCCGATGGCCGGCAGCTTCGCGCTCTTCGCCGGCTTCGCCGAATGGAAGCTGGGCACGCGGCGCGCGATAGCCGTGACCATCGGCGGCCAGCTCGTCTCGGTGCTCGTGGCGACCCAGTTCCTCGCGCTGTGCCGCAACTCCGGCTGGCTGTGGGCCGAACGGGTCGCGGGCAGCCTCGACGTCGGCTTCTCCGGGGGTGCGCTGGCCGCGGTGGCGGTCGCGAGCGCGACGTTGCGGCCGCCGTGGGCGTTGCGGCTGCGCGCCGGGTTGTGCGTGTACGCCGGTGTCGCGATCGTGTACGTCGGCACGCTGGCCGACCTCGTGCACTTCTTCGCGCTGCTGCTGGCGCTTCCGCTCGGCAAGCGGCTCGTCGGCGCGAAGCGGGCTCCGTCGGCCGGGCCGAACCTGCGCGAGTGGCGGCTGTTCGCCGTCGCCGGCCTGCTGCTGCTCACCGTCGCCGAAGTCGTGATGTTCCTGGTGCCCGGCAACGGCCCGTTCGGCTCCACGGAAGGGGTTTCGCTGTCGGCGCCGGAACTGGGCGTGCTGGTCGTCCTGGTGGTGCCGATGCTCAACGGGCTGCGCAAAGGCGGCCGCGTGGCGTGGCGCTGGGCCGTCGCGCTGTCGGCTTTCGTGACCCTGCAAGGGCTCGCGGTCGCCACGCTCGTCGGGCTGGCCGACGTCTTCGGCGGGGACTACGACACCGAAGGCCTGACGCTGTTCTTCGTGGACAATCTCCTGTGGACGGTCGAGCTGGTCGTCCTGATCGCCGCGCGGCACGCCTTCCGCGTCCCGTCACGGCGGCGGCTGCGGCGGCACGCCCAGGGGCCGGGGCCGGCGCTGGCCCGCACGCTGCTGGGGCGGCACGGCGGCAGCACGCTGTCGTGGATGACGACCTGGCCCCGCAACACCTACTTCGTCCGCGAAGACGGCCGCTCCTATCTCGCCTACCGGCAGCACGCGGGCGTCGCGGTCGCGCTCGGCGACCCGATCGCCCCGGACGGCACCGCGGCGGCCACGGTCACCGAGTTCACCACGATGTGCGAGAACTCCGGCCTGGTGCCGTGCGTGTTCTCGGCGACCGAAGCCACCGTCGCGGCGACGCGTGAGCTGGGCTGGCAGCACGTCCAGGTCGCCGAGGACAACGTGCTCGACCTCGAGGGGCTGGAGTTCCGCGGCAAGGCGTGGCAGGACGTCCGCTCGGCGCTGAACAAGGCCGCCAAGCAGGAGATCGACTTCCGGCTGGTCCGCTTGGCCGACCAGCCGGAACCCATCCTCGCCCAGGTCCGGGCCCTGTCGGAGGAGTGGATGGCGGGCAAGGCCATGCCGGAGATGGGATTCACCCTCGGCGGGCTCGACGAGGCGATGGACCCGGCGACCCGGGTCGGCCTGGCGGTCGACGCCGAGGGCACGGTCCACGGCGTGACGTCGTGGCTGCCGGTCCACACGGGCGCGGGCACCATCGGCGGCTGGACGCTGGACGTCATGCGCCGCAGCGCCCACGGCTTCCGCCCGGTGATGGAGTTCCTCATCGCGTCGGCCTGCCTGGCGTTCCGCGAGGAGGGTGCGCGGTTCGTGTCGCTCTCGGGGGCGCCTCTGGCCCGCAGCTCCGGCTTCCCCGCCCGCCCGGTCGACCGGGTGCTGGAGTCGCTGGGCCGGGTCATGGAGCCGTACTACGGCTTCCGGTCCCTGCACGCGTTCAAGGCGAAGTTCCAGCCGCGGCACGTCCCGCTCTACCTGGCGTTCCGCGACGAAGCCGACCTCCCGCGGATCGGGCTGGCGCTGAGCCGGGCGTATCTGCCGGACGTCCGGCTGCGGGAACTGGCGAAGCTGGTCAGTAGCTCTCGGGCACGCTGATCCGCTGCGGGAACCGGATCTTCCGGCGGCCGACGACGTGCTGGTCCTTCTCGATCAGCCTGCCGTCGGTCAGCCGGAGCCAGTGGCCGTTCCGGGAATCGGTGAAGGCGAGCATCACCCCCGGCGTCAGGCCGGGCCGCAACCACTCTTCCCGGACCGGCATCCGCCACTTCCCGGGCGGCAGGATGGCGTAGAGGTATTCGTCGTCCTCGACGACCGGCCCGCGGTGCAGGGTCGACCCGGTCATCGGCAGGTTCTGCACGAGGTCGAACGACACGACGACGTGGTTGACCGCTTCGGCGTTGGCATTGGCCACGACCATGTAGCCGACGATCTTCGCGGCCTTGTCGACCGGGGTCCGGGGGCCGAGTTCGATCCACGCGGTGACCTTCGCGGCCTGCTCCTGGCGTTCCCGCTGGTCCCGTTGCTGCCGGTCCGCCCGCGCCTGCCGGTTGTCGCGGATGGCGATCCACAGCGCCACGACCACGGCGGCGATGGTCCCGATCCCGCCCACCCACTGCCCGGACGCGGCCCACCAGTCCGGATTCCGCGGCTCGACGAGCCAGCTCCCCGCTTTGGCCAGCAACGGCCCGAACAGAAGCAGCACCCCCGCGACGGCCAGCACCCCGAAAGCCCCCGCCCGGATCCGCCCGAGCCGTCTGTCCGCATCACCACTCATGCGGGCAGCCTGCCGAATTCCGGCGCGCAGCGGAAGCAGTGCTTCAGCGATACGTCGTCGGCGGCGGAGTCGTCGTGCTGCGGTTCGCCGCGGGGACGAACCGGTAGCTCTGCACGATCCGCACCAGATCGTCGCGCACCGAAGGCCCGGCGCGGTCGCTGTCGGCATAGGCCACCACGACCCCGGACGTACCCGAGGTCCCGCCGAACGCCATCGCCGCCACGAGGGCGTGCCGGGCCGCGCACTCCCCCGTCTCGGTCGGGACGACCTCGGCGACCACGATCCGGGCGGGCGCCGTCGTGCCGTCGGCCTTCATGAGCAGCACGTCGGAACCGGCGTCCGCGGTCACCGTGGCGAGCGGCCCGTTGTCGGGGCTGTACGCGCTCACCCCGAGGTCGGTCACCACCTTGCGCGCCGCCGCGCCGGGGTCGGCCAGCGGTTCGGTCGTCACGCCCGCGCCGCCGAGGTTCTCCTTGCCGCAGAAGTCCTCGCCCAGGAACGCGCTCGTGATCAGCCGGAGGCCGGGCACCGCGGCGGTCTTCTCCCAGCCGTGCATGGTGGCCGGCGCGGGCACCCAGCCCGGCGGGACGTCGTAGGCGTAGGAACCGTCCCCGGCCGCGACGGACTGCCAGCCCGTGACCACGGCCGGGACCGCCGCCCGCGGCGACGGCGTCACCACCACCGGCTGCGGCGGCGGCGTCGACGACGCCGGGCGCGACTTGCCGACGCCCAGCGCGTTGAGCACCCCGGCGACCAGCGCGATGAAGACCAGGCCGAACCACGGCGCCCGCCGCCACCTCAGCGGCTTCGGCTTCGGCCGGATGCGCTTCGGCTGAGCGCGCGGCGCGTCCGCGGGCTCGTACCCGCCGAACCCGCGAAGCGCCGCGTTGTCCTCATAGCCCGGCGTTCCGTCTTCGGAGCGCCGGGCGAACCTCCCCATCAGGACCGGACGAGCTTGACCAGGTGCTCGACGACGGCGTCGACCGCGATCTCCTCGCGCTCGCCGGACCGGCGGTCCTTGACCTCGACGACGCCGTTGGCCAGGCCGCGCCCGACCACCAGGATGGTCGGCACGCCGACCAGCTCGGCGTCGGCGAACTTGACACCCGGGGTCGCCTTGCGGTCGTCGAGGATGACCTCGATGCCCGCTGCGTCCAGCTCGGCGGCGATCTTCTCGGCGCCTGCCGCGACCGTCTCGTCCTTGCCCGCGATGACGATGTGCACGTCGAACGGCGAGACCTCGCGCGGCCAGATCAGGCCCAGATCGTCGTGGTTCTGCTCGGCGAGCACGCCGACCAGCCGCGAGACGCCGACGCCGTAGGAGCCCATCGTGATCCGGATCGGCTTGGAGTCGGGGCCGAGCGCGTCCAGCTCGAACGCGTCGGTGTACTTGCGGCCGAGCTGGAAGATGTGCCCGATCTCGATGCCGCGCGCGGCGACCAGGGTGCCCTGGCCGTCCGGCGACGGGTCACCCTCGCGGACCTCGGCGGCCTCGATCGTGCCGTCCGGGGTGAAGTCGCGGCCGCACAGCAGGTCGACGACGTGGTGGTCGACCTTGTCGGCGCCGGTGACCCAGGCGGTGCCGGGGACGATCCGGGGGTCGGCGAGGTAGCGCACGCCGTTGTCCTGCAGCGCCTTCGGGCCGATGTAGCCCTTGACCAGGAACGGGTTCTTCGCGAAGTCGGCCTCGTCGAGCAGCACGACCTCGGCGGGCTCCAGCGACGCTTCGAGGCGCTTCATGTCCACTTCGCGGTCGCCCGGGATCGCGACGCAGACCAGCTCCCACTCGTCCGCGCCCGGCTGCCGCGTCTTGAGCATGACGTTCTTCAGCGTGTCCGCCGCCGTGAACGTGCGGCCCAGGTCGGCCTGGTTCAGGAAGTCGACCAAGGTCTCGATGGTCGGCGTGTTCGGCGTGTGGTGCACCTGCGCCTCGGGGCGGCCCTCGATCGGCTGCGCGGGCGGCGCGGGCGTGACGACGGCTTCGACGTTCGCCGCGTAGCCGGAGTCCGTGCTGCGGACGTAGGTGTCCTCGCCCGTCTCGGCGACGGCGAGGAACTCCTCGGACGCCGAACCGCCCATCGCCCCCGACGTCGCCTTCACGACGACGTACTCGAGGCCGAGCCGGTCGAACAGCTTCACGTAGGCGTCGCGGTGCGCCTGGTAGGAGCGCGCCAGGCCTTCGTCGTCGAGGTCGAAGGAGTAGGAGTCCTTCATGACGAACTCGCGGCCGCGGAGGATGCCGGCGCGGGGACGCGCCTCATCGCGGTACTTCGTCTGGATCTGGTACAGCATGACCGGGTAGTCGCGGTACGAACTGTACTCGCCCTTCACGGTGAGCGCGAACAGCTCCTCGTGCGTCGGGCCGAGCAGGTAGTCGGCGCCCTTGCGGTCCTTCAGGCGGAAGAGGCTGTCGCCGTACTCGGTCCAGCGGCCGGTGGCCTCGTAGGGCTCCTTCGGCAGCAGCGCGGGGAACTGGATCTCCTGCGCGCCGATGGCGTTCATCTCCTCGCGCACCACGTTCTCGATGCGGCGCAGCACGCGCAGGCCCAGCGGCAGCCAGGAGTACCCGCCCGGGGCGACCCGGCGGACGTAGCCGGCACGTACCAGGAGCCGGTGGCTCGGTACCTCGGCGTCCGCCGGATCCTCGCGCAACGTGCGAAGGAACAACGACGAAGTCCTGGTGATCACTGCGGGGCTCCCTGCGCCGGGCGGGTGTGAAAAGTCCCGCTCAGGGTAGTCAATCCCCCCGCCGTGACTCCAACGGGTTACTCGCCGCCCGTTTTTGTCGGTGGTGGCCGCTAGCTTCGCGCCATGGCGATCCACATGGGCATGATCACGATCGACTGCGCCGACCCGCGGAGCCTGGCGCAGTTCTGGACGGCGGCGCTGGGCACGACGGTGGCGCAGGACTACGAGGGCGAGTTCCTCATCCTCACCCCGCCCGTCGGCGGGCTCCCGCTCGCCCTGCAGCGGGTGCCCGAGCCCCGCACGGGCAAGAACCGCGTCCACGTCGACTTCGGCGGCGACGATCGCGAGGCGGAGGTGAAACGGCTGGTGGAGCTGGGCGCGAAGGAGGTGGCCGAGCACCGCGTGCCGGGGCTGGCCTGGACGGTCCTGACCGACCCGGAGGGCAACGAGTTCTGCGTGTCGGCGGGCGAGCACTGAGCTAGGAGGCGCGGCCTCCGGCCGGGACCGGCCGGAGGGCGTCCGCGTCCGGCGGCACGAGGTCGTCCGGCACGGCGGGCCCGGGTGCGCCGGGCCGCAGCAGACGGCGTGGCAGCAGGGCGAAGGCGGCGAGGACGAGGAACCCGACGATCACGTAGCTCTCCCCGAGGACGTGCGTCCACCAGGGCGCGCCCGGCCTGGCCGGGAACCACACGGGCAGCGGGAACACGGCCATCGCCCCGGCCACCACCAGGGCAGGCACGGCCAGGCGCGGAGCGCGTCCCACGCCCACGACCGCGGCCATCAGGAACGGCGCCAGCCACACCCAGTGGTGCGTCCACGACATCGGCGAGCAGAGGGTGCCGAGCGCGGCCGTCGCCAGCCAGGCGAGGACGTCCTGGCGGGCTCGCCGGAACCGGACGACGGCCACCACGGCGAGCCCCGCGGCGGCGACGGCCAGCACCAGCCAGAGCAGCGACGTGCCGGCCGGCAGGCCCAGGCGCGCGACGAAGCCGCGCAGGGACTGGTTGTCCGGCAGCGCGACGTTGCCGACGCGGCCCGGCTCCCACACCGCGTGGGTCCAGTAGAACGCCGAGTCCCGCGGCGCAATCAGCCAGGCCAGGCCGGTGCAGGCGGCGAAGCCGGCGACGGCGACGAGCGCCGGGCGGACCTGCCTGCCGAGCAGGAAGAACACGACGAAGACGAGCGGGGTCAGCTTGATGCCGGCGGCGAGGCCGACGAGCAGGCCGCGAGGCCACCGCGGGTTGCGATGCAGGCAGTCGACGGCGACCAGCCACAGCAGGAACACGTTCACCTGCCCCCAGTAGAGGGTGCCGATGAGCGGGACGAGTTCCAGCGCGCAGACGGTGCCGACGGCGGCGATCAGCGGCCGGTACGGCAGCGCGGGCCGGAGCCGGGCCAGGACGAGCAGAAGGATGTGGAACATCGCCGCCGCCGTGCCCGCGGTGAACAGGAACGCGCCCAGCGGATACCAGGCGAGCACCAGCCCGAGCGGCAGCAGCGAAAACGGCGGGTAGGTGTAGTAGCCGCCGTGGGCCCCGCCGTACAGCAGGGTGTGGTAGAGGTCCTTGCCCTCCAGCCAGGCGACGACGCCGGCGCGGTAGATCCGGGTGTCGGAAAGCGCGGCGAGACCCGAATCGACGGACAACCCGATCCGGATCGCCATTCCGGCGGCCAGTGCGACCAGCAGCCACGGCGCGGCACGGACGAACAAACGGTTTTCGAACGCGGTCACAGGCCCTCCCGACCAACCGCCGGCATTTCGGCGTGCGGCATCGTGGAAGCCACACGCTCGGCATATCGCCCGACCCGGCCGTCCCGTATCACCTTTTCGGATTTCGACGGGATAATCGGAAATAGCGTGGCGGTTTTCCGGAATTCGTGCCGGGCAGTGCACCGGCCACCCGGATTCGCGGCCTGCGCGACCGGCCTGCCGGGCAGCGGGTAGAAAGGCGGCATGAGCGCTCGCGTACTGCTGCCCTGGACCGACATCGAGGTGCCGGAAGGGCTGGAAGCCGCGTACTACGACGGCGTCGGATCCCCACCTGGCGACCTCGGCGAGGTCGAGTTCTACGTGCTGCCCTACGACCGCGGGCCCGAGCCGCCGAAGCTCATCCGGGAGCTGCCGTCCCTGCGCGTCGTCCAGTCGCTGTCGGCCGGGGTCGAGACGATCGTGCCGCTGCTGCCGGAGGGTGTCCAGCTGGCGAACGGGCGTGGCCTGCACGACCTGAGCGTCGCTGAGCACGCGATGGCGCTGATCCACGCGGCACAACGTGACCTGCCGCGCTGGTTCGCGCAGCAGACGCGGGGCGAGTGGGTGCGCGAGCACACGCGCTCACTCGCCGACAGCCGCGTGCTCCTGGTCGGATACGGCTCGATCGGACAGGCCATCGAGCGTCAGCTCGTGGCCGCCGAGGCGGTGGTGACGAGGGTGGCGAGCCGTCCCCGCCCGGACGAGGGCGTGCACGGCGTCGGCGAGCTGCCCGCCCTGCTGCCGGAGGCCGACATCGTGGTCCTGGTCCTGCCGGACACGCCCGCAACACGCGGCCTCCTCGGCGCGGAAGAGCTGGCGGCGCTTCCCGACGACGCGCTGGTGGTGAACGTCGGCCGCGGCACGGCGATCGACACGGAGGCACTGCTCGCCCAGACCCGCACCGGACGGCTGCGTGCGGGCCTCGACGTGACCGACCCCGAGCCCCTCCCGGCGGATCATCCACTGTGGACGGTCCCGGGGGTGGTCATCACCCCGCACGTCGCGGGCGGGTCGGCGTCGTTCTACCCCCGCGCGAAGAAGCTGGCGGCGGAACAGCTGCGGCGGTACGCGAAGGGTGAGGAGCTGCTCAACCTCGTGGAACGCTGACCGGCGGCGGTCAGGACAGCACGTAGACGTGCCATTCGTCGTCGACGCGGTACCCGCACCGCTCGTAGACACCCAGCGCGCGGTGCGCGTTGTCGACGTCGACGTTCAGGGCCGACCGGTCGAACCCGGCCGCCTTCGCGGCGAGCAGCGTGTGCCCGAGCAGCCCGGCCGCCACCCCACGGCCACGCAGCGCCGCGCGCGTCCCCACCCACGTCGCGTTGTGCTCGCGGACGCCCGTCGCCTCGGCCTCGGAGGCGTAGAAGTGGCTGAGCACGAACGCCATGACCTTGTCGCCGTCCAGGACGAGGAACGACAGGTCCGGCCGGAAGTCCTTCGAGCCGGTGACCAGGTGTCGCCAGGCCTCCGGCTGGTAGACCGTGCTGCCCCAGTGACCGGCGAAGGTGTCGTTGCGCGCGTCGAGCGCCGCGAGGTCGTACTCGAAGTCGAACGGCACCGCTTCGAAGCCGTCCGGCAGCGGCGGCTGCGGCGGCAGGTCGGCGAGGCCGACGCGCATGTTCACCATCGTGCGCCGGTGCGTGTACCCCGCGCCGGCGAGCACCCCGGCCATCCAGCGCTCGTTCTGGTGGAGTCCATGATGCAGTTCACTCGGCGCGCCTGGGAAGGCACGTTCGTGTACTTCGCGGCTCGTCCGCGCGAACCACCCGGTCAGGTGAGCGCCGACGGCGTCGTCGCGGTACGCGGGATCCACGACGGACTGGATCCGGAGCATGTGCACGGGGTTGGCGGCATCACGCCGCCGGATCAGGCCGTAGCCGACGAGCCGGTCACCCGCCCAGGCGCCGACGGTGGCGCGGGCCAGGTCGACGTTGGGTGCTCGGAGCTCTTCGCGGAGGTCGTCCTCACTGAAGTGGTCACCCGTCCGGTCGACTTCCTCGGCTGCCGCGTACAGCCGGGTGAGGGCCGGGACGTCGTCGAGGGTCAGCGGGCGCCAGGTCAGGTCCATCCCGCGAGGCTAGGGCGGGCGGCAGCGGTCCCGCACCCCGATTTACGCTCGGGGCGTGCTGGTGCTCCTCCCCCCTTCCGAAACCAAGGCCGACGGCGGCCGCGGCGGCCCGCTGAACCTCGACGCGCTGTCGTTCCCCGAGCTGAACCCGACGCGCGCGAAGCTCGTGGACGCGCTGGCCGAACTGGCCGCGGACGTCCCGGCCAGCATCGCGGCCCTGGGCATCACCGAGCGGCAGGCCGGGGAGGTCACGCGCAACGCGCAGCTGTGGACGTCACCGACGATGCCGGCTCTGCGCCGCTACACCGGCGTCCTGTACGACGCGCTCGACGTGAAGAGCTTCACGAAGGCGGGCCTGGAGAAGGCACACCGACGCCTGGCGGTGACGTCGTCGCTGTTCGGCGTGGTTTCGGCCACCGACCCGATCCCGGCGTACCGGCTCTCGGGCGGGAACTCGCTGCCTTCGCTGGGGACCGTCCGCGGAATGTGGAAACCGGTCCTCGAGCCGGTGCTGCAGGCGGTCGAGGGCCTGGTCGTGGACCTGCGCTCGGGCACGTACTCGGCATTCGCCAAGCTGCGCCCGGACGCGGTGACGGTCCGCGTGGTGACCGAGAACGCCCGCGGCGAGCGCGTGACGGTCAGCCACTTCAACAAGGCCTACAAGGGCCGCCTGGCCCACGTCCTGGCGGCCACCCGCGCGGAGCCGTCCACAGTGGACCAGCTGGTGAAGGTGATCACGAAGGCGGGCCTGGTGGTCGACCGCACGGGCGAGCACGCACTGGAGCTGGTCACCGAGGGCTGACGGCCCGCTCGAAGAGAGCACCGGAGCTGCCGCCCTCGACGACCCGCACGAGCCGGAAGCCCTGACGCCGGTAGTAGGAGTGCAGCCGGGTGTTCGAGGTCCAGGCATCCAGCCGCAGCGCCCGCTTTCCCCGCCGCGCGGCTTCGCGAGCAGCCTCGTCGAGCACCCAGGCACCAACGCCAAGCCCGGCAAGGCGCCGGTCGACCGCAAGGTGGCTGACGTAGAGCGCGCAGGAGGGATCGTCCCCGGCCGCCCACAGGGATGGGGCGACGTCGCCGAGGGTCATGGTGGCGATCGGAGTCACCACGTCACCCGCGCGCGGGAGCGCATCCTCGCCAAGGGACCCGGCGGCGACCGGAGCCCCCGCCTCACCCGGCACTCCTGAGTTCCGCGGCATCTCCGCGACCCGCAGCGCCCCGGTCGCCAGCCCCGGACGCAGCTCCTCCGCCCGCCACGGCGAACCTGCCCACTGGTCGGTCCCCTGCCGCCCGAGCCAGGCCGCCGCCCCGTCGAGGATCGCCAGGAGCGCCGCCAGGTCGGCCTCTGTCGCCCGGCGCAGCCGGAGACCATCCGGCAAGTCAGCCTTCCCCGCCGCCCCGCGCAGCCGGAGACCATCCGGCAAGCCAGCCTCCTCCATCGCCCGGCGCAGCCGGAGACCATCCGGCAGGTCGGACTCCTCTGTCACCCGGCGTGGGCGGGATCCGCTCAAAACCGGTCCGGGGCGAACGGGCTCAGGTCGAAGCCCGGGTCCTCGCCCAGCGCCAGCGCCGCCACCAGCTTGCCCGCGAACGGCGCGTTCGTCAGCCCGCCCGCGCCGAAGCCCGTCGACACTGCCAGGCCCGGCCGCAGCAGGCCCAGCACCGGCAGGCCGTCCGGCGTTCCGGGGCGGAAGCCGACCCGTGTCTCCGCGAGCGTTGCGTCCGCCAGGCCCGGTGCCACAGTCAGTGCGTTGTCCAGCACCTCGCGCTGTCCCGCCGCCGTGACACGGTAGTCGAAGCCCGCGTCCGCTTCACGGGTCGCGCCCGCCACCACCCGGCCCCCGGCGAACGCCAGCAGGTAGTGACTGCTGTGCGGCAGGACCACCGGCCACGCCGACGTGTCCGTGTCCGACAGGTCGAAGTGGCTGATCTGACCACGGTGCGGCGTCACCGGCAGGTCGATTCCCAGTGGCGCCAGCAGTTCGCGGCTCCATGCGCCCGCCGCAACCACCACGCTGTCGGCTTCCAGCGGACCTTCCGGGCTCGCGACCGTGCCATCGGCACGGAACGCAACCTCCCCTTCGACGAACTGTGCGCCCCGGCGCTCGGCGTCGGACAGCAGCGCGCGGCGCAGCACGTGTCCGTCGACCCGTCCCGCGCCCGCTAGGTGCACCGCGCCGAGCCCGGGCGCCAGTGCCGGGAACAGCTCGCGGGCCTGGGCGGGGTCGAGCCGGCGGACCTCGCCGATCTCGGGCGCGTCCGCGGCCCGCTTCGTCAGCCGCTCCTGGGCTTCCGCCAGCTCGGTCTCGTCGGCCGAGACGATCATCCCGCCGACGACCTCGAAGGACGAGCCCTCCAGCTCCGCCGCGAATTCCCGGTAGTAACGACCGGCGGCCGATGCGAGCGGGTACAGCGCGTCGTTCCAGCGTGACGTCCACGGGCTGACGATCCCGGCGCCTGCCTCGGTCGCCGTCCCCGGGCGGGCCGCGTCCGCCACGATCACCTCCGCGCCGCGGGCCGCCAGGTGCCACGCCGTCGCCGCGCCGCCGATTCCGCTGCCGATCACGAGCACTCGCATGGTTCCCACCCTGCCCGATCGTGCCGCGCCCGGGCCAACGGCATTACGCCTCACGCCGGCCCGGTCGGTCGTATGCTGCGCGCCATGCCGAGCCGTGCCGAGCGGTATTTCGCCCATCTCGACACCTTGACCGGGGCCGACCCCCGGCTGCAGCCCATCCCGTCCACGCACGACGGGCTCGACGACGTCATCGCGTTCGTCTACGCCGACGAGCCCGAACCGCGGTACGTGACCGGCGCGACCTACGGTTTGTCCCTGGCCGACCACCCCGAGTGGCACGGCGTCAAACCGGAGCTGTGGATCAGCGTCCGGTCCGATGACCCGACGTGGGCGCTGGCCATCGGCTATCTCGCCGAGCAGTTGCGGGGCACCTGCCCGTTCGTCTACGGCGACACGATCGACTTCGGGCAGCCGATCGCGCCCGACTCCGCCATGACGGCCTTCGCCGTGTCGGCGCCGGCAGGCCTCGACGCGTACCAGTACACGCTGATCGACGTCGGCGGCGCCCCGATCAGCATCGCCGGCTGCTACCCCGTGCACGACACCGAGCGGAAGTACATCCGTGACCACGGCATCGACGCGTTCTGGCAGCTGGACTGGGACCTCTACGACGTCCACCGCGCGCCGGTGGTCTGAACCTCAGAGCCGGGTGCCGTTCACCGTCAGCCCGACCTCGACGTTGCCGCGCACGGCGTTCGAGTACGGGCAGACCTGGTGCGCGGTCCTGGCCAGTCCGGCCGCCTGCTCACCGGTGACCGACGGCAGGGTGATCCGCAACTCGACCCCGAGCTTGAAGCGGCCGCCGTCGATCGGCAGCAGCGACACCGACGAGGCGATCTCCGCGTCGTCCGCCTTGAGCTTCGCCCGCTGACCGGCGAGCGCGAGCGTCGTGCCGAAGCAGGCCGCATAACCGATCGCGAAGAGCTGCTCGGGGTTGGCGCCCTCGCCGTCGCCACCCAGCTCCTTCGGTTGCCGCAGATCCAGCTCCAGCCGTCCGTCGGCGGTCCGGCCGCGACCGCTCCGCCCGCCGGCGACGTGGGCCTCTGCCGTGTACAGCGCCTGAGTCATCCGTGGTCCTCTCGTTGTCGACTACCTGAATTAGAACTTGGCACTTCAAAAACAGGAAGTCAATGAGATACGGTGCCCGACGACAGCGAGGAGGAAACCCGATGCCCACGTTCGTTCTCGTCCACGGCGCCTGGCACGGCCCGTGGGCCTGGGACCGGCTGGTCCCGCTGCTGCACGCCGCCGGGGCACGGACACTGACCCCGGAGCTAGGCTCGGCCGCAGGCCACGGACTCCACGACGACGCCGGAATCGTCGCCGCCGCCCTCGACAGCGTGGCCGGTGACGAGGTCGTGCTGATCGGCCACAGCTACGCCGGCCTGGTGGTCCGGGAGGCGGCCGACCTGCGGCCCAGCGCCGTCCGCCACGTCGTCCTCATGGACGGCTGGGCGGGCGCCGACGGCACCAGCCTGCTCGACCTCGCTCCCGGCCCGTTCGGGCAGGCCATGCACGCCGCAGCCGCGGACAGCGGGCTGGTCCCCGCCCCACCGCCGTCCGCCTTCGGTGTCGAAAGCACCGGAGACGCGGCCTGGCTGGCACAGCGCCTGCGCCCCCAGCCCCTGCGCACGCTGACCGAGGCCACCCGCCTGAGCGGAGCCGTGGACGAAATACCCGGCACGGCCGTCTGCTGCCGTCCGCAGGCCTATCCGTTCGAGGCGTTCGCCGCCACGGCCGGCTATCGGACGATCACCGTGGACTGCCCACACGACGGGGTGCTCACCCATCCCGCACTCGTCGCCCGCGTCCTGCTGGGAGTTCGAGAACAGGAAGCGCGAAGTCTAAAATGATGAAGTGGAGCAGCGAACGTACAACCAGTACTGCGCGACCGCGCGCACACTCGACCTGGTCGGCGAGCGCTGGACGTTGCTGCTGATCCGCGAGCTGCTGACCGGCCCCAAGCGCTTCGGTGACCTGCAGGCCGCCCTGCGCGGCCTCGGCACCGGGCTGCTGGCCGCCCGGCTGAAGAAGCTCGAAAGCGACGGCCTCACGCACAAGATCACGCTGCCGCCACCGGCCCGGACGCCCGCGTACGCCCTCACCGAAGCCGGCGAGGAGCTCGGCCCGGCCGTCCTGGCGCTGGCGCGCTGGGGCATGAAGTGGGCGATGGGCGAACGCCGCGCCACCGAGACGTTCCACCCCGGCTGGGCCGTGCTCGGCCTGCGAGCGTGCTTCGACGCCGAAGCCGCGGCCGGGCTGCGCGCGGTGTACGAGTTCCGCATCGACGACGAGGTCTTCCATGCCCGCGTGCACGACGGGACGATCGAAACCGTGCACGGCCCGGCACAGCATCCCGACGCGACCATCTCGATCGACGAGGCGACGTTCGTGCGGGTGACCGCACGGGAGCTGAGCCTCGCCGAGGCCATCGAGACCGGTGCCGCGTCGGCGTCCGGCGACAAGACTGTGCTGCGCGCGCTCAACCGCCTGTTCCGCCTGCCGCCGCCGCGCGAACGCTGACCCGGGATCAGCTGCGGTACGCAGCCGCAGCGAGCTGCACGAACGACCGGATCAGCGGGCCGGTGCCCGTCCAGGCGACCACCACCGGGCTCGGCGCCAGGTCGGCGAGCGGCACCACAGCCAGGTCGCCCGGCGGCCGATGTCCGAGGGGCATCAGCCCGACCGTGCCGTTCCAGAGCACGGCCTGCAGGCATTCCTGGACGGCGCGCACCACCGGGCCTTCGCGCGGCTCGCCGCCGTGCCAGTACGCCTGCCACACCGGATCGGTGCCGTCCGGGAAGCGGAACCAGCGTCGTCCGGCCAGGTCCGCGAGCGTGAGGCGGGCACGACCGGCCAGCGGGTCGTCGGCGCGCAGCACTGCACCCACCGGGTCGGCACGCAGGCGGTGGACCGTCAGGCCGGTCTCGTCGAACGGCCCGCGGGTCAGCGCGACGTCGACCAGCCCGGCCCGCAGTCCGCAGGTCGGGTCGGTGAGGTCTGTGTCGCGGACGCGCACTTCGACGCCCGGGTGCTTCCGGCGGTACGCATCGGCGAGGCGTGCCGCGCCCGGGTCGGCGCTGTCTCCGAGGATGCCGACGGTGAGCGTGGACGCACCTGCCGCCGCGGCCACGCGCACGCGCGCCTGGTCGGCATGGTCGAGCAGCGCCCGCGCCTCGGCCAGCAACGTCACCCCGGCCGGGGTGAGCGTGACGCCCGCGGCGGAGCGGACCAGCAGGACTGCTCCGACGTCGGCTTCCAGCTGCTTGATCGCCCGGCTCAGCGGTGGCTGGCTCATGTGCAGCCGCGTGGCGGCGCGGCCGAAGTGGAGTTCCTCGGCGACCGCGACGAAGTACCGCAGCGTGCGCAGCTCCATGACCGGCGACGATATTCGCCCGGTATCGGCGCCACCGAACCGGTCTTGGACACCTTGGCGCGGACGGCTGTGGAATCGGGCCATGACCGTACTGACCGATCCCGCCGTGCAGGTCTCCGGAGCCCGCGAAATCGCGCCCGATCTGCTGGTGATCCCCAACAACCGGGTCGACCTCGTGCCGAACATCGGCGTCGTCGGCGGCACCGACGCCGTCCTGGTCGTCGACACCGGGCTCGGCACCGTCAACGCGGAGCAGGTGCTCGCGTTCGCGACCGAGGTGGCGAAGGGCCGCCGTCTCTACCTGACGACGACGCACTTCCACCCCGAGCACGCGTTCGGCGCGCAGGTGTTCACCGGCGAGGCCACCTACCTGGTCAACCGCGACCAGGCGGCCGACCTCGCCGCCAAGGGGCCGGGCTATCTGGCGATGTTCCGCGGCCTCGGCGAGGTGATCGCCCGTCGTCTCGACGGTGTCCGGCTGCCTGCGCCCGACGTCGTCTACGACGGCGAGTACGTCCTCGACCTCGGCGGCCGGCTCGTCCGGCTGCGTCCCACCGGCCGCGGCCACACGCGCGGCGACCAGGTGGTCGAGGTGCCGGACGCCGGCGTGCTGTTCACCGGCGACCTGGCCGAGACCGGGCAGTTCGCCATCTTCCCGTGGTTCCCGCCGCACGACACCGACGTCTCGGGCGTCGGCTGGCTCACGGTGCTGGACCGCCTGGCCGCCGCCGGGCACCGGGTGGTCGTTCCCGGGCACGGAGAGGTCGGTGGCCGGGCGGTGCTCACCGACGTCCGGGCCTACCTGCGGGAACTGCGGGACGAGACCTGGCGCCGCCGGGACTCGGCGATGGGCGTGGACGAAATCACCGCCGAGGTCCGGTCGCTGCTCGTGGAGCGCCACCCGGAATGGGCCGGACGGGAGTGGATCGAGCCAGGCGTCGCGTGTCTGTGCACCGAACACGACGCCTGACCCGGATCACCCCGAGCCCAGGACGGCCATGGCCGCGTTGTGGCCGGGAATGCCGCTGACACCACCTCCTCTCACGGCTCCCGCGCCACAGAGCAGGACACGTTCGTGTGCCGTCTCCACGCCCCAGCGGCCGGCCTGGGCCGGGTCCCTGGCGAACGGCCAGGCAAGGTCCCGGTGGAAGATGTGCCCCGCCGGCAGACCCAGCTCGGCCTCCAGGTCCAGCGGAGTTTTGGCTTCCACACAGGGTTTTCCGTCCGGTGCGGACAGCAGGCAGCCCTCGATCGGCTCGGCCAGCACGCTGTTCAGCGAAGCCAGCGTCGCGCGCAACGCCGCTTCTCGCGCCTCTTCGTTGCGCCCCTGGAAGAGACGTGCCGGCATGTGCAGGCCGAACAGGGTGAGCGTGTGCGTGCCGGCCGAGCGTTCGGCCGGGCCGAGGATCGACGGATCCGTCAACGAGTGACAGTAGATTTCGCAGGGCGGCAGCGTGGGGATCCTGCCCGCCGCCGCCTCGCGGTACGCCGTCTCCAGTTGCGTGAAACTCTCGTTGACGTGGAAGGTGCCACCGAACGCCTCAGCCGGGTCGACGTCCGGGTCGCGCAGCCTCGGCAGCCGCTTGAGCACCATGTTCACTTTCAGCTGTGCACCTTCCGGGTGTTCCGCCGGTTCTTCGCCCAGCAGCCTCGCGAGCGTCGCCGGCGCGACGTTCGCCAGGACGTGCCCGCCCCGGACGGCGAGTTCGGTGTCGTCACGCCGATACCGCACCTCGCCGTCCGGGTCGACCGAGAGCACTTCCGCACCGGTCATCAGGCGCGCGCCCGCCGCGGCTGCCGTCGCCGCGAGCGAGCGGGTGACCGCGCCCATGCCGCCAACCGGGACGTCCCAGTCGCCGGTGCCGTTGCCGATCACGTGGTAGAGCAGGCACCGGTTCTGCCGCAGGTCCTCGCCGTCCGCCGGGGCGAACGTGCCGATCAGCGCATCGGTGAGCACCACGCCGCGCACCGTGTCGTGGCCGAACCACGACCTGAGCGTTTCGCCGATCGGCCGTTCGAACAGCAGGGACCACGCCTCGGCATCGCCGACGCGCTCGCGGAAGTCCACTTCGGACAGCAGTGGCTCGGTGAGCGTCCCGGACACGCGCCCGGCGACGCGTCCGGTCAGCTCGTAGAACCGCTGCCAGGCCGAGAAATCCGAAGTGGACCCGGTGACCGCCCGGAACGACGACGCCGTCCGGACGGCGTCGTCGGTGTCGACAAGCAGACCGGAGCCGCCCGACGGGGTGTAGGACGACATCCGGCGCCGCCGCAGCTCCACGTCGAGGCCGAGATCGGCCACGATCTTCTTCGGCAGCAGGCTGACCAGATACGAGTAGCGGGAAAGCCGGACGTCCACGCCCTCGAACGCACGGAACGAGACGGCGGCGCCACCGATCTCGTCCCGCCGTTCGAGCACGAGCACCGACCGGCCCGCCCGCGCCAGGTACGCGGCCGCCACCAGGCCGTTGTGCCCGCCGCCGACGATCACCACGTCGTAGCTGTTCATCCGCCGCCCTTCCTCGTTCGGCCTGCCCGTTCATCGTGACCACGGCGGCAGGGCGAATTCAAGGAAACGTCGCGAACGGTCCTTTCGCGCTATTCGCTTGCGCTGCGCGGGATGGGTCCGGCAAGCTGGGCGCGGCCGGCAGGGTGCCGGTGGTGCGAGAACGGGAGGTGCCTGACGTGATGACTGTCCGGGCCCTTTCGCGCCCTCGCCCACCCGCCCCCCGACGCTGACCACGCGCCCGGTGGGGCACCCCTGCCAAGGAGAACCCACCAGTGCGCCAGCACGACTTCGAAGACCTGTTCAGCGACAACTCGTCCCGCCGCGGACCGCGGTACGACGAGGACGCCTACCGGACGGCCCCGCGCCGCCGTGGGCGCCACGACGACGAAACCCGGCCGAACCGCCGTGCGCGGTTCGACGACGAACCCGAACCCGCCCGCCGTGGCCGGCTGACCGAAGGCGAACGCGTCCGCCTCGCGAAACTGCGCGACGACGCCTACACCGAAAACCAGCTGCCCGACGGCGCCGACCGCTGGTCCACCTGGGACGACGCCGAACACGGCCCGCTGCCCCGGCCGGACTGGGTGGTCACCGAGCTCGCCGCGGTCGACACCGACCTCGGCGTGCTCAAGACCGGCAAGGAGGCCGACGTCCACCTGCTGCGGCGCGGCGTGCCCGGCACCCCCGGCACGCTGCTCGCCGCGAAGCGCTACCGCAGCGACGAGCACAAGCTGTTCCACCGCGACGCGGGCTACCTCGAGGGGCGGCGGATGCGCCGTTCCCGCGAGATGCGCGCGATCGAGCACCGCACGGCGTTCGGCCGCAACCTTATCGCCGAACAGTGGGCGGTCGCGGAGTTCGCCGCGCTGAGTCGTTTGTGGACACTCGGCGCGCCGGTGCCGTACCCCGTGCAGCGCAACGGGACCGAGCTGCTGCTCGAGTTCCTCGGTGAGGACGACGGGACCGCCGCGCCCCGGCTGGCCCAGGTCCGTCCGGACCCGGACGAGCTGAAGGACCTGTGGTTCCAGGCCACCGCGGCACTGGAGCTGCTCGCCTCCGAGGGGCTCGCGCACGGCGACCTCTCGGCGTACAACCTGCTCGTGCATCGAGGCAGGCTGATGGTGATCGACCTGCCCCAGGTCGTCGACGTCGTCGCCAACCCCGGCGGCGTCGAGTTCCTGGCGCGGGACGTGCGCAACCTGGCCGGCTGGTTCCACGGCCGCGGCCTCGGTGAGTACGTCACCAGCACCGACGAGCTGCTGGCGGAGCTGGTCTCCGCCGCCGGGCTCACGTAGGAACGGCGCGGCGTCGCGGGTGTGGCACACGCCACGCCTGCGACGCCGCCCACAACCGGTGACCTCGATGCGAAGTCCCGACTCCACCTCGGGTACAGTATGTACAGACCGCAACCGGCGGCGTGGATGAGTTGGTGTCCGTCGCCTCCAAAGCCAACCGAATGGCTCGCGGTGATCCGTAACCCCCAAGCGGCGCGCAGTGTCGGCATGCGAAAGACACGGTGTGCCGGGTCCGTCCCTGTGAACGCCCATCGCACACCATCTTGCCCTGCCTGCGCGCGGGCAGCCCGGGCCTCCTTGTGACGAACCGCGTCCGAGAGGCATCTGTGACAGTCACGTTCAACTCCGGCCACTCCTCGACGTCCGCTCGCGCGGGCCGTCCCGACCGCAAGCCGCGCACCCGCCCGGCCGGCGGGGACATGCTGCGCGACGACGCGGTCGAGACCGTGGTCACCAAGACGTTCGCCCAGCTGGGCCTGCCGGAGCCGCTGCTCCGCGCGCTCGCCGAGGCGGGCATCGACAAGCCCTTCCCGATCCAGTCCGCGACCATCCCGGACGCGCTGGCGGGCCGGGACGTGCTGGGCCGCGCCCAGACCGGCTCCGGCAAGACGCTCGCCTTCGGCCTGGCCATGCTGGCCCGGCTCGACGGCGGCAAGGCCCGCCCGAAGCGCCCCCGCGCGCTGATCCTCGTCCCGACCCGCGAGCTGGCCATGCAGGTCGCCGACTCGCTCACCCCGCTGGCCAAGGCACTCGGCCTGTGGTGCCGCACCGCCGTCGGCGGCATGGCCTTCACCCGGCAGGCGGACGCGCTGTCCCGCGGCGTCGACCTGCTGATCGCCACGCCGGGCCGGCTGTCGGACCACGTCCGCCAGGGCACCGCGCACCTCGGCGACTGCAACTTCGTCGCCCTCGACGAGGCCGACCAGATGGCGGACATGGGCTTCATGCCGCAGGTCCGCGAGATCCTCGACCTGACCCCGCCGGGCGGCCAGCGACTGCTGTTCTCCGCGACGCTCGACGGTGACGTGAACCGGCTGGTCAAGCAGTACCTGACCGACCCGGTGACGCACTCGGTCGCGCCGTCGACCGCGAGCGTCACGACCATGGACCACCACGTGCTCCAGGTCTCGCACCAGGATAAGCAGGACATCATCACGCAGATCGGTGCCCGCGAGGGCCGCACGATCATGTTCGTGCGCACCAAGCACCACGTCGACCGTCTCACCGAGCGGCTGCGCGAGCAGGGCGTGCACGCGGCGGCGCTGCACGGCGGCAAGACGCAGGGACAGCGCAACCGCGTCCTCGCCGACTTCAAGGAAGGCCACACCCCGGTGCTGGTCGCCACGGACGTCGCGGCGCGCGGCATCCACGTCGACGACATCTCGCTGGTGCTGCACGTCGACCCGGCGGCCGACCACAAGGACTACCTGCACCGCGCCGGCCGCACGGCCCGCGCCGGGGCGTCCGGTGTCGTCGTCACGCTGGCGACGAACGACCAGCGCCGGATGGTCCGCCGGCTGACCGACCGCGCCGGCGTGCGCGCCGAGTCGACCACGGTCCGCCCGGGCGACGCCGAGCTGTCCCGCATCACCGGTGCCCGCGAGCCCAGCGGCGAGCCGGTCGTCGAGCGGCGGCGCGAGAACCCGCGTCGCGGCGGCGGCTTCCGCGGTGACCGTGGCTTCGGCGGCTCCGGCCGCGGCGGCGAGCGTGGCGGCTACGGCCGTGGCGGCGACCGCGGCTACGGCGACCGTGAGCGCGGCGGCGACCGGGGTGGTGACCGTGGCGGCTACGGCCAGGGCTCCCGCGAGGGCCGTCCCGGCGGCTTCGGCGGCCGCGGCCGTCAGCCCCGCTCGGGCAACGGCGGTGGCTACGGCCGCCCGAGCCGTGGCCCGCGTCGCGGCTACGACAGCTGAGTTTCCCTTCGGAAGCCCCCGGACCGCCGGTCCGGGGGCTTCCGGCGTTTCCGGGCCCGCTTCACGGTGGCGCGAGCCGCGGATGCGAGACTGCGGGACGTGACTACGCCGCCGACGCCCCTGCCCGATGAGGTTTTCGACTGGCTCGACGCCGAGGCGGAGAAGCGGGCGAACGCCGGGCTCGTGCGGCAGCTGCGGCCGCGTCCCGCCCAGGCCGACGAGCTGGATCTGGCCGGCAACGACTACCTCGGGCTGGCCCGCGACAAGCGCGTCGCCGGGGCCGCGGCGGCCGCCGCCCTGCGCTGGGGCGCCGGGGCGACCGGATCCCGGCTGGTCACCGGATCGACCGAGCTGCACACCGAGCTGGAAATGGAGCTCGCCCGGTTCTGCGGCGCGCAGGCGGCGCTCGTGTTCTCCTCCGGCTTCACCGCCAACCTCGGCGCAGTGACGGCGCTGTCGGGTGCCGAGTCGGCGATCGTCACCGACAAGTACATCCACGCTTCGCTGATCGAGGGTTGCCGCCTGTCGCGGGCCGACGTCGCCGCGGTCGCGCACTCGACGCCGTCGGCGATCAAGCACGCGCTGGCGACCCGCCGCAAGCCGCGGGCGCTGGTGGTGACCGACTCGGTGTTCTCGGTCGACGGCGACCTGGCCCCACTCGGCGAGCTGGCCGGAATCTGCCGTGAGCACGGCGCGGCCCTGGTCGTCGACGACGCCCACGGCTTCGGCGTGCTGGGCGAGGGCGGTCGCGGCGCGGTCCACGCGGCCGGGCTCGCGGGCGCACCCGACGTCGTCACGACGTTGACGCTGTCGAAGTCGCTCGGTGCGCAGGGCGGGGCGGTACTGGGACCGCGTCGCGTCATCAAGCACCTGGTGGACACGGCTCGCAGCTTCATCTTCGACACCGCGCTGGCGCCCGCGAGCGCCGCGGCCGCCTTGGCGGCGTTGCACGCGTTGAAAGAAGAGCCGGGGCTGGCGGAGAAGGTGCTGGAGAACGCGGGCAATCTCGCGATGTCGCTGAAGGCGGCCGGGCTGAAGGCGAGCCTGCCGGACGCCGCGGTGATCTCGGTTCAGGCGCCGTCCGCGGAGACGGCCGTCGCGTGGGCCGCGGCGTGTGCGGAGCAGGGCATCCGCGTCGGGTGCTTCCGGCCGCCGTCGGTGCCGGACGGCATCTCCCGGCTGCGGCTGACGGCGCGCGCCGACCTCACGGAGGCCGACGTGGATCGCGCGGTGAAGGTGATCACCGCGACGGCTCCGCGGGGTGCGATCGCCTGAGCCTTACCCGGCCGGACGACCCGCGTACTCCGGCGGACGGCATGCGTGCCGGGATGGACGACTCGGGCACCCGCGCGTGATCCGAGACGGGACTCGCGTGATCGGACGCGGATCTCGCGTCATCGGGGACGTGACTCGCGTGATTGGGCGCGGGACTCGCGTGATTGGGCGCGGATCTCGCGTGATCCCGGGAGGCATCGCGTGTGATTCGCGAGGCATCACGTGTGACTGGCAGGGCATCACACGTGACTGGGGAGGCATCACGCGTGACTGGAGGGGCATCACGCGGGCTGGCGGGGGTTACGGGCGGCGGCGCATGCGGATGTGGGGGATTCCGTCGTCGTCGGTGTACTCCTCGCCCTCGGGGACGAAGCCGTAGCGGGCGTAGAAGCCCTGGACGTATGTCTGGGCGTCGAGGACGTACTCGCCCGGGATCGTCAGGGCCGCCTCCATCAGGCGGGCCGCCAGGCCCTGGCCGCGGGCGGAGGCCGCCGTCACCACTCGGCCGATGCGACGGATGCCGTCCGGGGCGAGCAGGACGCGCAGGTAGGCCGCGACTCCTCCTTCACCTTCGAACCACAGGTGGCGGGTGTCCGGGCGGAGGTCGCGGCCGTCGATCTCCGGGTATGCGGCCTTCTGTTCCACCACGAACACGTCCACGCGCAGGCGGAGGATGTCGTGCAGCTGGGCGGCCGTCAGCTCGGGGCCGGTCGCGTCGTGCAGGGTCGGCATGGTCCCCTGCTTACCACGGCTCAGGGAAACAGCGTGCGCGTCCTGGCCTGGGACTTGATGTCGTCCGCGTACGCCGACACCCGCGTGTACACGCCCGGCTTGCCCGCCTTGCCGCAGCCGTCGCCGAAGGACACGATCCCGATCAGCGTGTCGCCCACGACGAGGGGGCCGCCGGAGTCGCCCTGGCAAGCGTCGATGCCGCCTTCGCGGTAGCCCGCGCACACCATCGTCTTCTGGTCGTAGACGCTGTAGTCGGACCGGCATTCGCTGTCCGAGACCACCGGGACCTCGGCGCTGCGCAGGTAGTCGGAACGGGCGCCGCCGTCGGCGATGCGGCCCCAGCCGAGCACGGTCGCCTGGGTGCCCTGGGCGTACAGCCCCGCGTCACCGCTGTCGGGCAGCTTCGCCGGACGGTAGTCGAGCTGGCCGCGGACGGTCAGGACCGCGACGTCGTCGCCCTGCGTCGGGTCGCTGTAGCCCTGGCTGATCCAGACCTTCGACACACCAAGGACCTGGCCGTCTTCGGTGCGCTTGTCCTCCCGGCCGGCGACCACGCGGACGTCCTGCTTCGCCACCGCCTTCGCGCAGTGCGCCGCCGTCGCGACCGCCGTGGAGCTGACGATCACCGCGCCGCAGAACTGGTTGCCGCCCGCGTCGGTCAGGAAGACCGCGTACGGGTGGTCGGCGAGCGACGCCTGGTTGCCGCCGACGATCCGCGCCTGGTTGCCGGATCCGGGTTCCGCCGACGCCGTGCCCACCACGACCGGGACGGCCACCGCGGCGACCGCGAGGAGCACGCCACTCGCGAGCAGCAGGGATCGGCGGGACTTCACGGACATGGGTCTCCCCTTTTCGACGCAGCAGAAAGCAGAGCACTCGGCACCCGGGCGACTCCGGTGCGTGAACGAGTGGCGCTGAATACCCTAATCCGAGTGGGCCCGAAACGGTGTCACTGGAACGGGTGGACTCCGCGTTCACCGAACGCTTCTGCCAAGCTGGCCGGATGCGGCGGACAGCGGCGGCAGCGTGGTGGGCGGTCGCCGTCCTTGTCCTGACCTCGTGTTCTCCGGAAGCACCGGGGGTGACTCAGCCTGCGTCTTCGGCTCCCGCGCCGACGACGACCGTCCGGACGACGCCCACGGCGGCCTGGCCGGCTCCGTCGACCGTGCCGAGCGCGCCTGCCGTCACCTGGCAGGTGGGGGCCCGTCCGCTCCCCCGCCGCCCGGACGGCTTCGGCGAGGTCGAGCCGACGCCACCCGAACTGGTGAACCGGGCACTTCCGACCAAAGACTTGCTGCCGCCGCCCGCCGGCGGGCGGTATGCTTGGACCATAAACACAGTGCCCGCCGACGTCTTGGCGCGCAGCACTTGGCAGCCTGCGTGCCCGGTCAAGGTCACGGACCTGCGGTATCTGACGATGTCGTTCTGGGGCTTCGACGGCCGCCCGCACACCGGCGAGATGCTGGTCAACGCGTCCGGCGCCGCGGGGATCAGCCGGGTGTTCGGGCAGCTCTTCGCCGCCCGCTTCCCGATCGAAGAGATGCGGGTGACCAGCCCGGCCGAGCTCACCGCGCCGCCGACCGGCGACGGCAACTCGACCAGCGCGTTCGTCTGCCGCCCGGCGCGTGGGCAGACGACCTGGTCCGCGCACGCGTATGGGCTCGCGGTGGACGTCAACCCGTTCTGCAATCCCTATACGCAGGGCGATCTCGTGCTGCCCGAGCTGGCTTCGGCCTACGTCGACCGCTCGCGCGTGCGGCCCGGCATGGTGCTGGCCGGCGACGCGACCGTGCGCGCGTTCGCGGCGATCGGGTGGAGCTGGGGCGGGTCCTGGCACAGCCCGACCGATCGCATGCACTTCACCGCGACCGGCCACTGACCACCGAACACGACGTCGGGCACACGAGGGAACATCGGCCACGCGGCCCCGGTTGGCTAGGGTGAAGCGACCGGACGACCCCGCGGAGGATGCAGTGCCCCACTACGACCTGGTGATCGTCGGGACGGGATCGGGGAACTCGATCCTCGGCCCGGACTTCGCCGGCATGAAGACGGCGATCGTGGAGAAGGGCACCTTCGGCGGGACTTGCCTGAACGTCGGCTGCATTCCGACGAAGATGTTCGTGTACGCCGCTGACGTCGCGTACACGCCTTCGCACAGCGCGCGCTACGGCGTCGACGAAGAGCTGAAGGGCGTGCGCTGGCGCGACATCCGCGACCGCATCTTCGGCCGGATCGACCCGATCGCCGAAGGCGGCGCCGAATACCGCCGCAGCCACGAGGACAACGCGAACGTCGACGTCTACGAAGGCACCGCGCGCTTCACCGGGCACAAAGAGCTGCGCGTCAGCTTCGCCGACGGACGGCCCGAGGAGGTGCTGACCGCCGACAAGTTCGTGCTCGCCGCGGGCGGGCGTCCGGTCATCCCGGAGATCCCCGGCCTCGACACCGTCGAGTACCACACGTCCGACACGGTGATGCGGCTCGACGAGCTGCCCGGGCGGATCGTCATCCTCGGCGGCGGGTACATCGCGGCCGAGTTCGCGCACGTCTTCGCGTCCTTCGGCGTCGAGGTCACGCTGGTCAACCGGTCCGGGCGGCTGCTGCGGTCCGAGGACGAAGAGGTCAGCGCACGCTTCACCGAGCTGGCCACCGAACGCTTCGACGTCCGCCTCGACCGCAAGACCGTCCGCGCACGCAAGACCGGCACCGGCGTCGCGCTGGACCTCGAAGGGCCGCAGGGCGCCGAGACCGTCGAGGGCGACCTGCTGCTGATCGCCACCGGCCGCCGCCCGAACTCCGACCTGCTCGACGTCGCCGCCACCGGAGTGACCACAATGGACAGTGGGCACGTCGTGGTCGACGACCGGCAGCAGACCGTGGTCGAGGGCATCTACGCACTGGGCGACCTTTCGTCGCCGCACGAGCTGAAGCACGTCGCGAACCACGAAGCCCGCGTGGTGCAGCACAACCTGCTGCACCCGGACGAGCCGGTCACCGCCGACCACCGGTTCGTGCCGCACGCGGTGTTCACCCACCCGCAGGTCGCCTCCGTCGGGCTCACCGAGCAGAAGGCGCGCGAGCTGGGTGTGTCCTATGTGGTCTCGAAGCAGGAGTACGCGGGCATCGCCTACGGCTGGGCGATGGAGGACACCACGGGCTTCGCGAAACTGCTGGCCGATCCGGCGACCGGGCAGCTGCTCGGCGCCCACATCATCGGGCCGCAGGCGTCGTCGGTGATCCAGCCGCTCATCCAGGCGATGAGCTTCGGCCTCGACGCGCGCAGCATGGCGCGCGGCCAGTACTGGATCCACCCGGCGATGCCGGAGCTGATCGAGAACGCGCTGCTGAACCTGCCGCTGGACTGACGCGGGGTCAGACGAACCGCGGGCGGCCGGCCAGCGCGCCGAACACGATCTGGACCGCGAGCAGGCCGAGGAGCATGCCCAGCGGGAGGGTCCAGCCACCCGCGAGGTCGTGCAGCAGGCCGAACAGGAACGGGCCGAGTGCGGCGAACAGATAGCCGAAGCCCTGGGCCATCCCGGACAGGCGGGCGGTGTCCGCGCCGGTACGGGCGCGCAACGCGATCACCGTCAGGGCCAGGGAGAACACGCTCATCCCGAGCCCGACCAGGATGCTCCACAGCAGCGGTGACCACGCCGGGGCCAGCATCAGCCCCGTCGTGCCC
Organism: Amycolatopsis melonis; assembly: GCF_040064235.1. Lineage (NCBI taxonomy): Bacteria > Bacillati > Actinomycetota > Actinomycetes > Pseudonocardiales > Pseudonocardiaceae > Amycolatopsis > Amycolatopsis melonis. The sequence continues at coordinate 612,505 of NZ_JBDZYD010000002.1, read as the reverse complement.
GCGACGCCGAACGCGCCGAGCGTCACCGTCCACAGGCCCTGGCCACCGCGGCTGCGCGCGGCCATCGGGGCGATGAACAGGCTGATCGGCACGGCGATCAGCGAGACGAGACCGAAGAGCAGCCCGGCCCGGTCGCGGGACACGCCCGCGTCCATCAGCACCTGCGGGAACCAACCCATCGCCGCGTAGGCGTAGAACGCCTGGAGGCCGAAGAACGCCGTCACGATCCAGGCCAGCCGGTTGCGCAGCAGCGACCGGCCGCCCCGGGCGGCGTCGTCGTGCCGCGGTGCCCGGCCGGTGCCGCGGGCTGCGAGAATCCACGCCAGCAGCGCGACGACGGCCAGCACCGCCCAGCTGCCGAGCGCCGGCCGCCAGCCGCCGAACGCGTCGCCGAGCTGCGGGGTCACCGCCGACCCGAGGGCGCCGCCGCCCTGCAGGGCCGCGGTGTAGACGCCGGTCAGCACGCCGATGCGGGCCGGGAAGGAGTCCTTGATGACGACCGGGATGAGCACGTTGATCAGGGCGATCCCGGCGGTCGCCACTAGGGTCCCGCCGAGCACCACGGCCGGGCCGTCGAGCACGCGCAGCACGAGCCCGGCCGCGAGCGCGCCGAGGGCGAGCGCGATGGCGGCACCCAGGCCCGCGCGGCGGGCGAGCAGCGGCGCGGCCAGCCCCGCACCGGCGAAGCAGAGCGTCGGCAACGTCGTCAGCACGCCCGCCCAGACGCCGGAGGTGCCCAGGTCCGCGCGCATCTCGGCGAGCATCGGGCCGACGCCGGTGATGGCCGGGCGCAGGTTGAGGGCGATGAGCACGACCGCGACCGCGAGCAACGCCCCGGCGGCGACCACCCCGGGCGTCCGCGTCTCCAGGGAGCCGTCCAGTTCGGGTTCACGGTGTTCGACGCGCATGCCCGCTACTATCGCATACGTAGGATGATTGGATGAAGGGATAACCCTGTGCCTCTGGCCACGACCCGGCGGGCCGGCCTCGTCGACCAGGTCATCGAGCAGCTGCGGACCGCGGTCACGCAGGGCGAATGGCCCATCGGCGAGCGCATCCCGACCGAGGCGGAACTCGTCGAGCAGCTCGGCGTCGGGCGCAACACCGTCCGCGAAGCCGTGCGCGCGCTCGCGCACACGGGACTGCTGGAGGTCCGGCAGGGCGACGGCACCTACGTCCGTGCCACCAGTGAGGTCTCCGGTGCGATCCGCCGGCTCTGCGGGTCGGAGCTGCGCGAGGTCCTGCAGGTCCGGCGCACGCTGGAGGTCGAAGGCGCCCGGCTGGCCGCCGCCTCGCGCACCGAGGAGGAGGTCGCCGAGCTGCGGGCGCTGCTCGCGCGCCGGGAGGCCGACCTGCGTGACGGACGCTGGGAGGACTTCGCGCGCACGGACGCCGAGTTCCACCTGACGGTCGTGCGTGCCGGGCACAACGGGCTGCTCACCGAGCTGTACCGCGGGCTGACCGAGGTCATCACGGCCAGCGTCGCGGCGACGTCCAGCATCACGCCTGGCGTGGACTTCGTGCCGGAGATCGGCCACGAAGGCCTGGCCGACGCCATCGCCGACGGTGATCCCGACCGGGCGGCCGCCGAAGCGTGCGGCTTCCTGGACGAGCTGCTGGAGCGCATCGAGCGCGCCTGATGTGGCGCCACTCTGACCCCTAAGGGTGCCATTTCAGGGTTGTCGTGGTGCCACAATGGCGCCATAGTTGTGCCATGGACCTGACGCCCTTCGTGGACGAACTCCGCCGGGAACTCTCGGTCGCCGCCGAGGCAGCGGGCGAGGATGCCGTCGCCCTCGCCGAGCGGCTCACCGCGCCGCTCGATGCGGCGATGCGGCTGATCCTGCTCGACGCGCTCTCCACCGCCGCCGACGAGATCACCCGCGACCTGGCACCCGGCTCGGTCGAGGTGCGTCTGCGTCGGCGGGATGCCGAATTCGCCGTCACGCTGCCCGCCGCGGCCGAGCCGGCGTCCCAGCCCGCGCCGCCCCCGCCGCCCGAGGCCGACGACGGGGCCGTCTCCCGGATCAACCTGCGGCTGCCCGAGCAGCTCAAGCAGCGGGTCGAAGAGGCCGCGAACCAAGACAAGCTGTCGATCAACGCCTGGCTCGTCCGGGCCGCGAACGCCGCGCTGGGCTCCGGCCGCAGCCGGTCCGAGCATCGGCGGTCCGTCTTCGGTGAGAAGTACACCGGCTGGGTCCAGTAACTCTTTCTCTCTCTTTCCTTCACGTCTCCGACCTGCGGAGACGCCATCCGAGCACCCCAGGAGGGCGCAGCCATGCCCGTTTTCCCGACCCCCGAGCCGATCACCGCCGCGATCGACGTCAGCGTCGCCGACGTCCGGATCGTCGCCGGGGACCGCGCCGAAACCACCGTCGAGGTCGCGCCGGCCGACCCGGCCGACACCGAGGACGTCAAGGCCGCCGCCCGCACCCGCGTCGAGTTCTCCGACGGCGAGCTGCTGGTCAAGGGCCCGAAGTACACGACGAAGCTGTTCGGCAAGGGCGGCGCACTGCATGTCACGGTCGAGCTGCCTGCCGGCTCGCGGATCCGGGCCACCGCCGCGATGGGCGACTTCCACATCGGGGGCCGCATCGGCGACAGCCGCATCAAGACGTCGGTCGGCAACATCCACCTCGACGAGGCCGCCCGGCTCGAAGCGAACACCGCCACCGGTGACGTCTTCGCCGAACGCGCCACCGGCCACGCCGAGATCGGCACCGGCTCCGGCGACCTGCGGATCCGCGAGATCGACGGCACCGCCGTGCTGAAGAACTCCAACGGCGAGACCCGCGTCGGCGAGGTGACCGGCGATCTGCGCGTGAACACCGCCAACGGCGACATCCTCGTCGACCGGGCGCACGCCGGCGTGCACGCCAAGACCGCGGCCGGCGACATCCGGCTCGGCGAGGTCATCCGCGACCGGGTCGTCCTCGAGACGGCCGTCGGCGAGATCGAGGTCGGCATCCGCGAAGGCAGTGCCGCCTGGCTCGAGCTCAACTCCCTCACCGGTTCGGTGCGCAACACGCTCACGCCGTCCGACGGGCCGGGCGGCACCACCGAGACGGTCGAGGTCAAAGCCCACACCTACACCGGCGACATCGTCATCCGCCGGGCCTGAAACTCCACACGGAAAAGGGGAAATCCGATGCCGGACGCCATCGTGGCCGAAGGGCTCGTCAAGAAATACGGGAGCGTCACCGCGCTCGACGGGATGGACCTGCGTGTCCCGGAAGGCACCGTGCTCGGGGTGCTCGGGCCGAACGGGGCCGGGAAGACCACCACGGTCCAGATCCTCACGACGCTGCAGAAGCCGGATGCGGGCCGCGCGACGGTCGCCGGGTTCGACGTCGTGCGGGACGCGCACGAGCTGCGGTCGCACATCGGCGCGTCGGGCCAGTACGCCGCCGTCGACCAGGAGCTGACCGGGGCGGAGAACCTCGAGATGGTCGGGCGGCTGTACCACCTGGGCACCAGGCGGGCCAAGGCCCGCGGCCGGGAACTGCTGGCCCGGTTCAGCCTGGAGGAGGCCGCCGACCGCCCGGTGAAGGGCTACTCCGGCGGCATGCGGCGCCGGCTCGACCTGGCCGGTGCGCTCGTGGCCAACCCGCCGGTGCTGTTCCTCGACGAGCCCACGACCGGGCTCGACCCGCGGGCCCGCACCGAGCTGTGGGACGTCATCACCGAGCTGGTCAAGGGCGGCACGACGCTGCTGCTGACCACGCAGTACCTGGAGGAGGCCGACCGGCTGGCCGACAGCATCGCCGTCGTCGATCACGGGCGCGTGATCGCCCGCGGCACCGCCGACGAGCTGAAGGACCTGGTCGGCGGGGAGCGGATCGAGCTGACCGTCGGCACGCACGCCGACGTCGGTGTCGCCCAGCGGGCACTGGCCCGGCTGGCCAGCGGCGAGCCGCAGGCCGAGGCGTTCCGGCTCACCGTGCCCGTGACCCACGGCGCGAAAGCGCTTACCGAAGCGCTGGCGCTGCTCGCCGCGGAAGGCGTCGACGTCCGCGACGTTGGCGTCCGCCGTCCCACCCTCGACGACGTTTTCCTCACCCTCACCGGCCACGAGACGGCCGAGCCCGCGAAGGAGGCCGTGTGATGAACGCGGTGCAGATGGCCGTGAACGACGGCGTGACCGTCGCCAAGCGCAACTCGATCAAGATCGTCCGGTCGCTGGACCTGCTCGGGTCCATCGTGTTCATGCCGGTGATGTTCGTGCTGCTGTTCGGCTACGTGTTCGGCAGCGTGATCGACATTCCCGGGATGTCCTACCGCGAGTTCATGCTGCCGGGGATCTTCACCCTCGCGGTGGCGATGGGCAGCATCGTCACCGGGTACGGGCTCACCGACGACCTGCAGAAGGGCATCATCGACCGGTTCCGCTCGCTGCCGATGTCCCCCGCCGCGGTGCTCATCGGCCGCACCACGGCGGATCTGATCCTCAACGTGACCAGCCTGCTCATCATGGGCCTCGTCGGCCTGCTGGTCGGCTGGCGCATCCACACCGGCGTCTTCGAGGCACTCGGCGGCGTGCTCCTGCTGCTCGCCTTCGCCTACGCGCTGTCGTGGGTGATGGGGACGCTCGGCCTGGCGGTGCGCAAGCCCGAGGTGTTCAACAACGTCTCCAGCGTGGCGATCTTCCCGCTCACGTTCCTGGCCAACACGTTCGTCGACAGCGCACGGCTGCCCACGCCGCTGCGGGTGATCGCCGACTGGAACCCGGTTTCGGCGATCACCCAGGCCGCGCGGGAGCTGTTCGGCAACACGAGCGCGGCGATGCCGGTGCACGACGTCTGGCCGATGCAGCACGCCGTGCTCGCCTCGGTGCTGTGGATCGCGCTGCTGCTGGTGATCTTCGTGCCGCTGTCGGTGCGCTGCTACAAGAAGGCCACCAGCCACTGACTCAGGGCAGCGTGAGGATCTCGCTGCCGTCGGCCGTCACCACGAGGGTGTGCTCGAACTGGGCCGTCCACTTCTTGTCCTTCGTGGTGACGGTCCAGTCGTCGTCCCAGATGTCGTAGTCGATGGTGCCCAGGGTGATCATCGGCTCGATCGTGAAGGTCATGCCCTCCTCGATGATCGTGTCGACGGAGGGCTCTTCGTAGTGCAGGACCGTCGGCGGCGTGTGGAACGCCGGGCCGACGCCGTGGCCGGTGAAGTCGCGGACCACGCCATAGCCGAAGCGCTTGGCGTAGGACTCGATGACCCGGCCGATGACGTTCAGCTGCCGGCCGGGGCGGACCGCCTTGATCGCCCGCATCGTCGCCTCGCGGGTGCGCTCCACCAGCAGGCGGGCCTCCTCCGAGACGTCGCCTGCCAGGAAGGTCGCGTTCGTGTCGCCGTGGACGCCGCCGATGTAGGCGGTGACGTCGATGTTGCAGATGTCGCCGTCCTCGATCACCGTCGAGTCCGGGATGCCGTGGCAGATGACCTCGTTCAGCGAGGTGCAGCACGACTTCGGGAAGCGGCGGTAGCCCAGCGTCGAGGGGTAGGCGTGGTGGTCGAGCAGGAACTCGTGGATCACCTTGTCGATGTCGTCCGTGGTGGCGCCCGGCTTGACCGCCTTGCCGCCCTCCTCCAGCGCCTGGGCCGCGATCTTCCCGGCCACGCGCATCTTCTCGATCACCTCGGGCGTGCGCACGCCGTTGCCGGTGTCCCGTTTCGGTGCCGGCTTGTCCACGTACTCGGGACGGGCGATGGAGCTGGGGACGGCGCGGCGCGGCGTCTGGACGCCGGGAACGAGCGGGGCACGAACGGACATGCCCCCCACCTTACGACGGCGTCCTCAGCCGAGCCCCGCCAGGAACCGGTGCGCGGCCTGCACCGCCGGTTTCGACGACCCGGCCTCGGTCAGCAGCACCGCGAACGCCAGGTCGCCGCGGTAGCCGACGAACCAGCCGTGCGCGCGGGAGCCGTCGCCGAACTGGGCGGTGCCGGTCTTGCCCGCGACGTCGGGAATGTCGCGCAGGCCGGTCGCGGTGCCCGCCGTGACGACCTCGCGCATCATCCCGCGCAGGGCGTCGAGGACCTCCGGCGACGGCGGGTCGCCGACGTTCTTCGTGGTCGCCGGCATGCCCTTGACGATCGACGGCGTCGGCACCTTCCCGGCCTGCACGGTGGCCGCGGCCAGCGCCATGCCGAACGGGCTGACCACCACCGTGCCCTGGCCGAAGCCGTTTTCCGCGCGCTGGACGGCGGAGTCGCTGGCCGGGACGTCGCCGGTGACCGTGGTCAGGCCCGGGACCACGAAGTCGGCGCCGATGCCGAAGGAGCGGGCGGTGTCGGTGAGCGCGGAACCCGGGAGGCCGGCGGCGAGCCGGGCAAAGGTCGTGTTGCAGGACCGCGCGAACGCCGTCTTCAGCGGCACGCGCCCGAGGTCGAACCGGCCTTCGTTCGGCACGACGCGGTTCTCGACGGTCGTGGTGCCGGGGCAGTCGACCGGGCTGCCGGCGTCGACGTCGCCGCCCGCCATGGCCGCCGCCGCGGTGATGATCTTGAACGTCGAGCCGGGCGGGTAGCGGCCGGACAACGCGAGCGAGCCTTCTTCGTCGGCGGCGTCGTTCTGCGCCACGGCCAGGACGTCGCCGGTCGACGGCTGGATCGCGACCAGCGCGGCGGAGGAGGGCTCGGTGGCGAGGGCCTTCTCGGCGGCGGCCTGGATCCGGGAGCTGAGTGTGCTGGTCACCGCGGGCGCCGGGCGCGGCGGCTCGGCCTTCAGCTCGGAGACCTCGCCGCCGGTGACGTCGCGGGTGACGATCCGCCAGCCCGCCGCGCCGGCCAGCTGCTGCTCGACCAGCGCGCGGATGCCCGGCAGCACCTGCCTGCCGGAGCCGCGGGTCACCGGCAGCAACCGTTCCTGGCTGGCGAACCGGACACCGGGCAGGTCGTAGATCACCGGCTTGACCCGCTGGTAGTCCCCGGCGCGCAGGGTGATCACGGGATAGGCGTCGCCGGGCTTGGTCTTGTTCATCCCGTCCAGCACCGCGCGGCCGGTGACCGACGGCTCGTAGCGGTGCAGTGCCTTGGCGAGCGTCCCGGCCACCGAGCTGCGGTCGCCGGCCTTCTCCGGGTCGACGACCACGCCGATGACCGTCTGCGGGCGCAGCAGCGGCACGCCGTCGCGGTCGAGCACCGGCGCGGTCTCGGGCAGCTGGGGCAGCACGCCGAGGGTCTGGCCGACGGCCAGCTGCGGGTGCACGACCGTCGGCTGCCAGTGCACCTGCCAGCCGTTCTCGGCCGCGCGCAGCTGGGCGTCGGCGCGGTAGGACCAGGTGCGATCGTGCGGCAGGTGCCAGGTCAGCCGGTAGCCGGCCGTGACGACGTCGCCGTCCGGCTGCTTGACCTCCTCCTCGTCGATGTCGACCGACTCCGGGTCGAGCACCCCGCGGACCTGCGTCAGGACGGTCTTCGCGGCTTCGGGCGAGTCGGTGTTCGCCGCCGCGGCGGCGACGTCCCCGGACGCGAGGGCGTCGAGGAAGGCGGAGAGGGCGTCCTCGGGACCGTCGCCCGAGCACCCGGCCGTGGTCGCGGCGGCGAGCAGCAGCACCGCGAGCGCACTGCGACGTCGACGTGCACTCATGGCCGGATGATGCCTGGTCACGGCGGTGCCGCGGCCACGCAACACCGTCACGGAAGAGTGGTTAGAACAGCACTGTCGCGTACTGGCCGACCTGCTTGAAGCCGATCTTGCGGTAGGCGGCGAGGGCCGGGGTGTTGAAGGCGTTGACGTAGAGGCTCGCCGTGCGGCCCAGCCCGCGGACGAGGCGGTTCACGACCGCGGCCGTGCCGGCGGTGCCGAGCCCGTCGCCGCGGCGGTCCGGGTGCACCCAGACCCCCTGGATCTGCCCGACGCTCGCCGACATCGCGCCGATCTCGGCCTTGAACACGACCTCGCCGTTTTCGAAGCGGGCGAAGGCGCGCCCGGCCCCGATCAGCTCGGTGACGCGGGCGCGGTAGCTGGCGCCGCCGTCCCCGCTGCGCGGGTCGACGCCGACCTCCTCGATGAACATCGCGACGGCCGCGGGCAGGTACCGCTCCAGCTCGTCCGGCCGCACCGGGCGGACCAGCGGGTCGGCGGGGATCAGCGGCAGCGTGTCCAGGGCCATGAGCGGCTGGTCGTCGCGGATCTCGCGGGCGGGACCCCACTCGTCCTCCAGCTCGGCCCACAGCCCGAGCACCTGCTCGGCCGGGCCGACCAGCGACGAGCACGTGCGCTGACGGCGCAGCGCGCGGTCGGCGAAGGACCGCAGGGCGGGAGCGTTGCCGCGTAGGGGGATGAGGTTGGGCCCGGAAAAGCACAGCCCTTGGAGCCGTCCGGCCCGGACCGGACGGCTGTCGGCAGCCCAGAGTTCGCCGCCGAGCCGCCACGGGTCGAGACCGGCAGCCTCGACCCGGGCGCTGACCATGCAGCTGCCCACCGGGTCGGCGGCGAGCGCGGCACGGACCGCCGGATAGTCCCGATCATCGAGCAGCCGTGCACCTGCAAGCCGCAACACGGCCTCCAGGGTGCCAGATTCCGCGGGTAAACGGAACGCGAGCCCGTCGACACGGTGAGATGGCGGCCAGGACGTGATCCGGTCAGGGGGCGCCGCGGTAGGTGCCGATCGTCCAGGAGTTGCCCTCGGGGTCGCGGAGGCTGAAGGTGTGCGAGCCGTAGTCGGTGTCCGTCAGCTCCGCCGTGACCTCCGCACCCGCGGACTTCACGCGCTCGTGGATCTCGTCCACCTTGTCCGACACCACGTACACCGCGGACGCGCCCGGCTTCATCGCGTCGTGGACGCCGTCCGGCCCGCGGACGCTGCCCAGCATCACCGCGCCGCCCTCCGGCCAGCGCAGCTCCGCGTGCGCGATCAGGTCGCCCTCGGGCACCACCAGGGCTTCGGTGAAGCCCAGGACGTCGACGAGGAAGCGGATCGCCGCCGGGGCGTCGTCGTACCGCAGGGCAGGCCACACGTTCGGTTCAGGAGTCATGCCGGCGAGTCTGGCCCGGCCGCCACCTCCTGGTCTTGGAGGAACGGGAGCTCCTCGGCCATCCACCGCCCCGGCGTGCAGCCCGCCAGCGCCCGCCACTCGTTGGTCAGGTGCGCCTGGTCGTAGAAGCCGCACTCCACCGCCAGCGCCGCCAGGTCGGTGTGACCGCGGCGCAGCAGCCGCGTCGCCCGCTCGAACCGCAGCACCCGCGCCGCCTGCTTCGGCGCCAGCCCCAGCTCCGCGCGGAACCGCTCGCCCAGGTGACGGCGGCTCCAGCCGACCTCCCGCGCGAGGTCGGCGACGCGCACCCGCCCGTCGGCGCCGCGCAGCAGGCGCCACGCCCGTCCCAGCTCGGGTGGCGGCGCCACCGGCTCGACGGCCCGGGCCGCGAGGACGTCGTCCAGCAGCGCGAACCGGTCGTCCCAGCCCGGCAGCTCGCGCAGCCTGTCCGGCAGCGAACCGAGCCCGAATTCGGCGAGGCTCACCACCTCGCCGCTCAGCTCGGCCGCGGTGACGCCGAACAGCGTGCGCACGCCCAGCGGGTCGAGCTCCAGCTGCAGCCCCTCCTGCACGCGGTCCTGCCGGATCAGCACCGCGCGCGTGTGCAGCCCGCCGACCAGCCCCGGCAGGCTGTGCCCGGCCATCCGCACCGGCCCGGCCAGGCTGATGACGAGCGTCACATGCCGTGAGGGCAGGCCGCGGTGCACGGCCAGCGTCACGTCGTCCTGCGCGTAGCCCACATAGCGCGTGACCAGCGGCCGCACCACGGGGTGCGGTGCGCGGACGGCCCAGGTCACGGTCACGAATGCCAGCGTAACCGTCACCACCGACAGTTCCGGGTCTGCTAACACGGGAGGCGTCCCCACCGTGGAAGGAACCCCGAATGACGATCCAGGAGCAGGCGCAGCAGCTGGAGCTGCTCGCCGACCAGGTGCCGACCGGCATCGCGCTCGCCACCAAGAGCGACCTCGAAGACCTGCAGGCCCAGGTGCTCGGCCTGCTCGGGGAGACGTCCACCGCGACCGCGATCCAGGGCGCCATCCAGCTGGCCGCCCAGCAGATCGACGAGGTGGCGGCCGCGCTGGAGAACGTCCGCCTGCAGATCCGCGACGCCGCCCAGCACCACCTGCAGGGCTGAAGACGCGCCGAAGCCCTCCTCACCGGATCCGGCGGATCCGGCGGGGAGGGCTTCGGCGGAGGAACTCAGCCCGCGGTGACGACGGGGCTGCCCTCCCCCATCGACTCGCCCGCCTCTTCGGCGATGCGCATGGCCTCTTCGATGAGCGTCTCGACGATCGCGTGCTCGGGCACGGTCTTGATGACCTCGCCCTTGACGAAGATCTGGCCCTTGCCGTTGCCCGACGCCACGCCGAGGTCGGCCTCGCGGGCCTCGCCCGGGCCGTTGACGACGCAGCCCATCACCGCGACGCGCAGCGGGATCTCCATGCCCTCCAGCCCGGCGGTGACCTGCTCGGCGAGCGTGTAGACGTCCACCTGCGCGCGCCCGCACGACGGGCAGGACACGATCTCCAGCTTGCGCGGCCGCAGGTTCAGCGACTGCAGGATCTGGATGCCGACCTTGACCTCTTCGACCGGCGGCGCGGACAGCGAGACGCGGATCGTGTCGCCGATGCCCTGGCGCAGCAGCGCGCCGAAGGCCACGGCCGACTTGATCGTGCCCTGGAACGCCGGCCCGGCCTCGGTGACGCCCAGATGCAGCGGGTAGTCGCACTGCTCGGCGAGGATCTCGTACGCCCGCACCATGACCACCGGGTCGTTGTGCTTCACGGAGATCTTGATGTCGTGGAAGTCGTGCTCGGCGAACAGCGACGCCTCCCACAGCGCCGACTCGGCCAGCGCCTCCGGCGTCGCCTTGCCGTACTTGTCCATGATCCGCTTGTCGAGCGAACCGGCGTTGACGCCGATCCGGATCGGCGTGCCGTGGTCCTTCGCCGCCTGGGCGATTTCCTTGACCTGGTCGTCGAACTTGCGGATGTTGCCGGGGTTGACGCGCACCGCCGCGCAGCCCGCCTCGATCGCCGCGAAGACGTACTTGGGCTGGAAGTGGATGTCGGCGATCACCGGGATCTGCGACTTCTTCGCGATCGCCGGCAGCGCCTCGGCGTCGTCGGCCGACGGGCACGCGACGCGCACGATGTCGCAGCCCGCCGCGGTCAGCTCGGCGATCTGCTGCAGGGTCGCGTTGACGTCGGAGGTGAGCGTCGTCGTCATCGACTGGACGGAGATCGGGAAGTCGCTGCCGACGCCGACCGAGCCCACCTGGAGCTGGCGGGTCTTGCGGCGCTCGGACAGGACGGGCGGGGGCAGGGCGGGCATACCGAGTGCGACGGTCACGGCTTCCAGGGTACCTACCCCGACCGGGCCACCTTCACCATGTCAACCGTCACGGTGAGCAGCATTACGGCCTGTGCGAGCCGCCACGGAGGGGCCGGAACCCCTCCGTGGCGGGGCGCTACTGCAGCCGGATCGGGTTGACGATGTCGGCCGTCACCGTGAGTAGGGTCACCGCGCCGCCGATGAGCACCAGCACCATCGTGATCCCGGACAGCTTCGTGTAGTCGACCGGACCGCCTGCCGCCTTGCCGCGCAGGCCGCGGATCCAGTCGCGGACGCGCTCGTACCAGACCACCGCGATGTGCCCGCCGTCGAGCGGGAGCAGCGGCAGCAGGTTGAACACGCCGATGAAGAAGTTCAGGCTGGCCAGCAGGAAGAAGAACAGCACCCAGACGCCCTGCTCGACGGCCTCGCCGCCGATCCGGCTCGCGCCGACGACGCTGACCGGGGTGTTCGGGTCGCGCTCACCGCCGAAGATCGCGCTGACCACCGCGGGGATGCGCTCGGGGAACTCGACCAGCCGCTGCGCGGTCTCGGCGAACATCGTGCCGGTGAAGCTGAACGTCGCGCCGACGGCGGCGACCGGGCCGTACTGCGTGGTCATGGCCGGGCGCTGCGGCGAGGCGCCGATCATGCCGACCTCCTTGACGCCGGCGCTGGTCCAGCGCTGCACCTTCGGCACGTCGACGGTGAGGTCGAGCGTCTGGCCGCCGCGCTGCACCCGGAAGGCCGTCGGGCCGCTGGTGGCCTGCACCGCGGCGAGCATCTCCGTCCAGGTCGCGACCGGCTTGCCGCCGACCGAGAGGACCTTGTCCCCCGCCCGCAGGCCGGCCGCCTCCGCGGGGCGGGGCGCACCCGGCGGGCAGCTGGTGTCCTGGGCCTGCGCCTCGGTCGTCGCCGGCCGCGCGCAGGACGTCGAGGCCAGCACCGGCGAGGTGTCGACGGGACCCAGGTTGGGCAGGCCCATGGTCACGGCCATCAGGTAGAGCACCACGAAGCCGAGGATGAAGTGGGTGATCGACCCGGCCGACATCACGACCGTGCGCTTCCAGGTCTTGAACCGCCACATCGCGCGCGGCGCCTCGTCCGGGGTGACCTCGTCGAGCGCGGTCATGCCGGCGATGTCGCAGAACCCGCCGAGCGGGATCCACTTGAGACCGTATTCGGTCTCGCCGCGGCGCCAGGAGAACACCGTGGGCCCGAAGCCCACGAAGTACCGGCGGACCTTCATGCCGAACGCCTTCGCGGTGAGCATGTGGCCGGCCTCGTGCAGTGCGACGGAGACGCAGATCCCCAGCGCGAAGAGCACCACACCGATGATGTAGGCGAGCACCCGCTACTTCCCCTCGATGATCGAACCGGCCCGGGCGCGAGCCCAGCGCTCGGCCGCGAGAACGTCCTCGACGTCGCGTGGTTCGCGACGCCATTCGTCGGCGGCTCCCACCACCTCGGAAACAGTGTCCACTATCGACGTGAAGCTGGTGTTCTGCGCGAGGAAAGCAGCCACCAGCTCCTCGTTGGCGGCGTTGTAGACCGCGGGCAGGCAGCCGCCGGCGGTGCCGCAGTGCCGGGCCAGCTCGACGGCCGGGAAGGCGTCGTCGTCGAGCGGCTCGAAGGTCCAGGTGGCGGCGGTGTCCCAGGTGCAGGCGGGCGCGGCGCCCGGGACCCGGTCGGGCCAGTGCAGCGCGAGCGCGATGGGCAGCCGCATGTCGGGCGGGCTGGCCTGGGCGATCGTCGAGCCGTCGGCGAAGGTCACCATCGAGTGCACGATCGACTGCGGGTGCACGGTGACGTCGATCTTTTCGGGCGCGATGCCGAAGAGGAGGGCGGCCTCGATCAGCTCCAGGCCCTTGTTGACCAGGGTGGCGGAGTTGATCGTGATGAGCGGGCCCATGGACCACGTCGGGTGCGCCATGGCCTGCTCGACGGTGACCCCGGCGAGTTCGGCGCGCTTGCGGCCGCGGAACGGGCCGCCGGAGGCGGTGAGCACGAGCCGGGCGACCTCGCTTTCCTTCCCGGCCCGCAACGCCTGCGCGATGGCGGAGTGCTCGGAGTCGACGGGCACGAGCTGCCCGGGCTTCGCGGCGGCGAGCACCAGCGGGCCCCCGGCGATGAGCGACTCCTTGTTGGCCAGGGCGAGGGTGGCGCCGGTGGCGAGCGCCCTGAGCGTCGGCTCGAGGCCGCGGGAGCCCGGGAGGGCGTTCAGGACGGTGTCGACGGGGACGGCGTCGATCAGTTCGGTGACGGCGTCGGAGCCGGCGAAGAGCCGCGGGAGCTTGAACTCGCCCTGGGCGTAGCCGCGCTTCTGGGCTTCGGCGTACAGCGCGAGCTGCACGTCTTCGGCGGCCGTGGCCTTGGTCACGGCGACGGCCTCGACGCCGTGGGCGAGCGCCTGCGCGGCCAGCGCGGCCGGATCGGCCCCGCCGGCGGCGATCCCGGCGACCCGGAAGAGGTGCGGGTTGCGCGCGGCGACGTCGAGGGCCTGCACGCCGATGGACCCGGTCGAGCCGAGCACGAGAACGCTTCGCGAGGTAGTCATCGCCGGTCATTGTCGCGCGGGGCGTCTCCGGGGCGCACCCGGAGGTCGGGGCGCGGTCGTCGCTGCGCGGGCGCACCCGGAGGTCGGGGCGCGGTCATCGCTGCGCGGAGTCCTGGAGGCGTGGGCCGAGCGCTGTCGTCACCACGCGGGGCGTGTCCGGGGCGCACCCGGAGGTGTGGGATCATCGGCGGGTCCGAGGTTCACGGGGTTTGAGGAGTTCATCGTGGCAGGCAAGGCGGTCGAGAAGAGGCGGCCCGAGGTCGACCCGCGCGACGAGCCGTCCGCGGCCTGGGGCTGGCACGGCTCGTTCCCGAAGGCCACCCGCATCGCCGGCTGGGTCAGCGCGATCATCCTGCTGGTGATGATCAAGGGCAACCACGAGAACAACACCGAGAACGTCTGGCTGGTCGGCCTGTCGGCGTTCCTGGTCCTGCTGCTCGTCCTCGACATCCGCAAGCAGCGCACGGCCTGGCGCAAGTAGTTCGTCATTCGCTAACGTCCCCGGCATGAAGCTGCGCTGGGGTCTGGCCGTGGTCGCTGTCCTGGGTTCGCTGCTGGTTCCCGCGGCCCCCGCCTCGGCCTCGGCGCCGGTGGTCCGGTGCACGTTCACGCCGACCCCGGACAACCCCGCGGCCCGGCCGGTGGTGCGCCCGCTGCCGTTCGCGTCGACTCGCGGGACGGTGGACGTGACGTTCCGGTTCAACTACGGACCCGTGACGGTGCGGCTGAACCGCGCCGGGGCGGCGCCCTGCGCGGTGCACAACATGGTTTCGCTGATCGCCCAGCGGTTCTACGACCGGTCGCAGTGCTGGCGGCTGACGAATTCCGCTCGTCTCGGCGTTCTGCAGTGCGGGGACATCTACGAGGTCGAGAAGGGCGGCCCGGGGTACCGGTTCGACGACGAGGTGACCGGGTCCGAGACGTATCCGCGCGGGACCGTCGCCATGGGGAACCAAGGGCCCGGGACGAACGGGTCGGAGTTCTTCATCGTGCACTCGTTCGCGAACATCTCGCCGAAGTATTCCGTGCTGGGGACGGTGGTCCGGGGGATGTCGGCATTGGACCGGATGGTTGCGGACGGGATCATCCCCACCGATCCGAACGGGCCGCTGGACGGGGCTCCCGCCAAGCCGGTGAAGATCCAGCGGGCATCAGTCAGCTGGTAGGTCACTCGTCCTCGGCGGTCGCCAGCCGCGAAAGACGCAGCAATCCACCAGGGTCGCGCTTTCCCGAGCGAGCCAGCATGAGAACCAGCCTCGCTGGATCAACCTGCCGGCTCGGCAGCCTGCGCGATTCATCGACAACTTCCCCGCCATATACGGTCGCCGCGGCAGCAACCACAATCAATGAAAGAAGCTCATCGAAAGACTCACCACGCCGACCCATCGCCGCCGAAAGCGTCCACCTTCCTGGAATCTCCGCCAACTCCGGCCCCATGATGTCCACCTGAGCAAACACCGAAACCCCCCAGGTAAGACGCCACAATTCACCAATCTTTTCAGGGACAACGATGCGATCGTCGACACCAAGGACCAACTTCATCAGCAATGATGAAGTGCGCGAAACCACAAGCACATCCGGCCGCGAAACGCACCAAGCTTCGTATTCAAGAGACATTTATCATCCTGGAAAAACGACCCATCCATTAGCTGTATTCACGTAAATTTGATCGATTGTACCTTGACGCGGCAGCCAGGCGAGGATGTTGTCGTGAGTCCAAAGGAAGTCGCCTGTGGCATCGACCGTGATGCGGTTACGTTGCGACGCCAGCGTAACTCCGGACCATCCGGTCGCGATCTTCTGGCTGATCCCCCCGTTCTCCCCAGCTTGTGGCCAGCCGTCGCTGGCGGATGACGTCGCCGTTGTCCAGGATCGAGTACATCCGACCATCGGGGCCGGCCAGCGTCCTGCCGCTCCACGTGTTCCCAATCGTCGTCCGACCTGTCCAGGAGGTGGCGCCGGTCTCGGGTTCGTTGTGGCGGTCGAGGTCGAGGTGAGTGTCCGGGAGGGTGTAGAACACGCCCGCGCCGGCCCGGCAGGTGATCGCGTCGGCCGCGGCGGCCACGTTCACACCGGTCGCGCTCACCGCACCAGTGAGCGCGACGGTGAAAGCGCAGCCGAAGACTGCAGATCTCCGGGCGGAGGATCTCAGGCGCATGGATTTCCCCTCATGTCAAAGAAGTGTCGAACAGCACAGATCGATCCGCCCAGAACTGCGTTGACGAGGTCGTTACCCGTTCTTTGACAGTTGCACCATTCGGCCTACTTCTTACGGCGGGAAACGGCACAAACGGCGACGGGCCGGGTGCCACCAACGTGGTGACGCCCGGCCCGACGTCCGGGTCAGCGCTCACGCGAAGGCGACACCAGTTCGCCCGGCCCGCCACCCGACTCGCCCGCGACCGCGGCCAGTTCCTCGCCCACCGATTCGACGCTGCGGGCGTCCTTCGTCAGCAGCGAGGCCACCGCGCCGATCACGCACACCACGATCGCGAAGCCGAACGCCACCGCCAGGCCCGACTGGAACGGGCCCGAGATCAGGTTAGGGAAGAAGCTGCGGCCCGTCAGGAAGGACGCCTGGTCGGGCGGCAACGCCGACAGCTGGCCGCCCAGGAGCTGCTGGATCGGGTTGTAGCCCAGGAATGCCGCGAACAGCACCGCCACCGCCGGCAGGTTCGCGATCTGGGATGCCGAGGCCGCCGGGACGCCGTGGGCGATCAGGCCCTGGCTCATCGTCGAGGGCAGGCTTGCCGACAGGCCCGCGATGATCAGGCTGAAGAAGAAGCCGATCGACAGGACCATCGCCGCGTTCTGGAACGTCGTCATCATGCCCGCGCCGGAGCCGCGGGCGTCCGCCGGGAGGCTGTTCATCACCTCCGCGCGGTTGGGGGAGGCGAACATGCCCATGCCGATTCCGTTGAGCAGCAGGATCGCCGCGAACGCCCAGTACGCGAAGTTCACCGGCAGCAGGATCAGCAGCAGGAACGTCACCGCCGTGATGAACAGGCCGCCCGAGGCCAGCAGGCGGCTGCCGATGCGGTCGGACAGCATGCCCGAGGCCGGCGCCGACACCAGGAAGCCGACCGTCATCGGGAGCATGTAGATGCCCGCCCACAGCGGGGTCTGCTCGAACGTGTAGCCGTGCTGCGGGAGCCAGATGCCCTGCAGCCAGATGATCAGGATGAACTGCAGGCCGCCGCGGCCGAGGGACGCCGTCAGGTTCGCGATGTTGCCCCACGTGAACGAGCGGATCCGGAACAGCGACAGGCGGAACAGCGGGTTGTCGACCTTCGACTCGATCACCACGAACGCGGCCAGCACGGCCAGGCCGCCGATCAGGCACGTCAGTACGAACGGGCTGCCCCAGCCGGTCGGGGACGAGCCGTACGGCTGGATGCCGTAGGTGATGCCGATCAGCACCGCGATGAGGCCCACCGCGAAGGTGATGTTGCCCCACCAGTCCATCTTCGCGTGCTTGCGGACGCCGGTGTCGTGCAGCTTCAGGTACGCCCAGACCGTGCCGATCACGCCGAACGGCACCGACACCAGGAAGATCAGGTTCCAGTCGACCGGGGCGAGCACCCCGCCGACGACCAGGCCGAGGAACGAGCCCGCGATGGCCGCCACGCCGTTCATGCCCAGCGCCAGCCCGCGCTGGTTGGCCGGGAAGGCGTCGGTGAGGATCGCCGAGGAGTTCGCCATCAGGAACGCGCCGCCGACGCCCTGCACGATCCGCCAGCCGATCAGCCACAACGCGGCCGCGTCGCCGTCGAACCACGTGATGGCCAGCATGATCGAGGAAACGGTGAAGACGGCGAAGCCGAGGTTGTACATTCTCGCGCGGCCGTACATGTCGCCGAGCCTGCCGAAACTCACCACCAGCACCGCGGTGACCACGAGGAAGCCCATGATCATCCACAGCAGGTAGCTGGTGTTGGCCGGTTCCAGGGGGTTGATGCCGATGCCCTTGAAGATGTCCGGCAGCGCGATCAGCACGATCGAGGAGTTGATCGTGGCGATCAGCATGCCCAGCGTCGTGTTGGACAGCGCGATCCACTTGTACCGCGGCCCCAGTTCCGCGGTCGAATACGTCCGGCGTTCAGCCACTGTGCAACCCTTCTGCTCGCCAGTCCCTTAGCAAGGCTAAGCAACTTGCTTGCGGATGGCAACCAATGTTCCGGATTGCTTCGGAGAGCGTGATCACAGTCGCTTGACTGTCCTTTGTGGAGTCTTTACTCCGGGGCCCGGGCTCAGGATTCCGGCGGCGACGGCGGCCAGCTCGGTCTCCCGGCGATCCGGACACCTGCCGGGTGGGCCGGGTGCGCTGAAGGGCACCTTCCTGTCATCCGGTGGCTTCAGGCCGGAGTGAACGCGCCGTTCGCGAGAGATCGGGCCTGTGGACAACCCGGCTGCGGGACGCCGGAATTGTCGGTGCCCGCTGGTAACGTTGAAATCGGGGGTCCCCCTCGCGGCCCGGGGGGCGGGAAAGGCCGGGTCAGCGCAGCAGTTTCCCCAGTACGGCGACCCCTTCGGCGATCTCCGTCGCCGTTCTCGCCGCGTAGCCCAGCACCAGGCCCGGGCGGCCCGGGAGCTGGCGGTGCCAGGACAGCGGCTGGACCTTCACGCCCTCCGCCAGTGCGGCCGCCGCCAGCTCCACGTCGTCGACCTCTCCGTCGAACGTGATCGTCAGGTGGAGGCCCGCCGCCGCTCCGTGGACCACCGCCGTCGGCACCCACGCCGACAGGGCGCGGATCATTGCGTCGCGACGGCGGCGATGCCTGGTCCGGACGACTCGGAGCTGGCGCTCCAGCTCGCCGTTCTCCATCAGGCGGGCCAGGACCAGCTGGGCCAGTACCGCGTTGCCGAGGTCGGCGAAGCGCTTGGCCGCCACCAGCTCGTCGCGGAACCGCGGTGGCGCCAGCAGCCAGCCGACGCGCAACGCCGGTGCCAGCAGCTTGGACACGCTGCCCATGTAACACACTTCCGGGAGCATCGAGCGCACCGCGGGCACTGGTGCGCGGTCGTAGCGGTGCTCCGCGTCGTAGTCGTCCTCCAGGACGATGCCGCCGCCCGCCACCCAGCGCATCAGGTCGCGGCGGCGCCCGCCGCCCAGGACCACGCCCGTCGGGAACTGGTGGGCCGGGGTCAGCAGCACCGCCGGTGCCCGCAGTGCAGCGATCTGCGCGCCGTCGTCGTCCACCGGGACCGGCGGCGTCGCCAGGCCGCAGTGGTGCAGGTGCTGGCGGGCACCCAGCGAACCCGGGTCCTCCACCGCGATCTCGGTGACGCCGTGCTGCCGCAGCACCTCCCCCAGCAGCGTCAGCGCCTGCGCGACCCCGGCCACCACGATGATCTCGCCCGGATCCACGCGGATCCCGCGGCTACGGGCCAGCCGGCGTGACACCGCCAGCCGCATCGCCGGCGCCCCGCGCGGGTCGCCGTAGCCGAACTGGGACGGCTCCAGCTCGGCGAGCACCGCGCGTTCGGCCCGCAGCCAGGCCGCGCGCGGGAACGCCGTCAGGTCCGGCACCCCCGGCGTCAGGTCGATCCGGGCCGGGGACGCGCGGATCTCGTCGAAGACCTCAAGCCCTGGTGCCCGGGTGATCACCGCCGACGACGGCCGGGCGGGCGCGGGCTCCGGCGCCGAGACGGGCGCCGCGACCACGACCGTGCCCGCCCGGCCGCGGCCTGCCGCGTGGCCGTCGTCGATCAGCCGCCGGTAGGCCTCGGTCACCACGCCCCGCGACACGCGCAGCTCGGCGGCCAGCACCCGGGACGCGGGCAGCCTGCCGCCGACCGGGAGCCTGCCGTCGGCGATCGCGGCGCGCAGCTGCCCGGCCAGCCAGTCCGCCCGTCCGCCCGGGGGCGCCGCACGGACGTCCAGCTGGAGGAAATCCGACCCTATGGCCCCCTCCGGCGGCGCTGCTTCGGCTCTGTCCATCGGGCCATTGTCGCAGCACGCCGGTCCCGGACGCGGGCCGCGCCGGGCGCGGACTCCCCGGCGTAGCAGGCCAGCGCGCGGTCCCAGTGCTCGCGCGCGGCCCCGGCGTCACCGAGTCCACTGTGGACCTCGCCGAGCCCGTAGTGGGCCCGGCCCTGTTCGGGGCCGCAGCCGGTTTCCTTGGCCACGGCCAGTGCTTCGCGGTGGTACCGCAGCGCGTCCGCGGGAGCGCCGCGGGCGGCGGCGAGCGCGCCCAGGCTGTTGAGCACACGGGATTCCACGCCCCGGTCGCCGCATTCGCGGGCCAGGCCCAGCGCTTCGCCGAGGTGCCGGGCCGCTTCCGCGAATCTCCCCTGTGCCAGCCGGACGTCGCCGAGGTGCTTGAGCGCGACGCTGCGGTTGGTCGGGCTTCCGGTTTCCCGCGCGATTTCCAGCGCCCGTTCGAGGTGTTCCGCGGCTTCGGCGTACCGCCCGCGCGCGTGCTCGACGTCGCCGAGGATGCCCAGCGCGTAGCCCTCGCTCACCCGCACGCCCATCGCGCGGAAGTGCGCCAGGCCTTCGGCCAGGCACTGCGCGGCCTCGTCGTGCCGTCCCTGCGCCGACAGCGCGTCGCCCAGGTTCACCAGCGCGTAGCCCTCGCTGGTGCGGTCGGCGGTTTCGCGAGCCAGCGCCAGCGCCTCCTGCAGGTACCCGGCCGCTTCGCGGTAGCGGCCGATGCCGCGGCAGGAGCAGCCGAGCACGACCAGGACCAGGCCCTCGCTCGTGCGGTCGCCGGATTTCCGGGCCACCGCAAGGGCTTCGGTCGAGTAGGCGATCGCCTCGGCGAACCGGCCCAGCGCCCGGCAGACCAGGCCGAGGGTGTTGAGGACGTGGATCCCGGTCCGGCGGTCGCCGGTCTCGCGGACGAGGACCAGCGCTTCTTCCAGGTACCGCAACGCTTCCCGCGACCGGCCAACGCGCCAGTGGCCCAGCGCGATCAGCGTCAGCGGCTCGGCCTCGGCCGCCCGGTCGCCCGCGTCGTGGGCCAGCGCCGACGCGTGCGTGTGCAGCACCAGCGCCTCTTCGTGGTAGCCGCCGACGTCGAGGTAGTGCCACAGGATCCCGGACAGCAGCCGCAGGTGGTCCGGCCAGCCGTGCCGGGCCGCGTGCGCGGCGACGGCCAGGAGGTTGCGGCGTTCGGCTTCCAGCCACGCCGACGCGTCGGCCACCTTGACCTCCGGCTCCGGCACGCGGGGACGCAGGTGGCGCTCCTGCGGGAGGACGACGTCCATCGCCTGCGCGGCCGAAGAGACGTAGAAGTCGAAGAGCCGCCGCTGCGCCGCGTGACTCTCGCCCGGGTCGGCGGCGGCCAGCTCGGCGGCGTAGACACGCAGCAGGTCGTGCAGCTGGACGCGGTCGCCGCCGGTCTGCTGGGCGAGGTGGACACGCACCAGCGCGCCGGTCAGCCGGTCCGCCTCCGGCAGCGGGACACCGGCGAGCGCGGCGATCGCGGCGGGCGTCAGGTCGCGGCCGGGATGCAGGCCGCAGAGCCGGAACACGCGCGCGGCGCCGGGCGCCAGATGGTGGTAGGACCACGAGAACACGGCACGGACGGCGGTCAGCGGGTCGCCGCCGCCGTCGAGCAGGTCCAGGCGCCGTCGTTCGTCGGCCAGCTCGGCCGCCAGCGCGGCCAGCCGCTCCCCCGGACGGCTCAGCGCCAGCTCGGCGACCAGCCGCAGCGCCAGCGGCAGCCGGGCCGCGTACCCGATCAACGCGCCGGTGGCATCGGGCTCGGCGTCGGCGCGCGGGCCGAGCAGCGTCCGCAGCAGGTCGCGGGCTTCGTCCTCGGTCAGCAGGTCGACGGCGATCCGGCGGGCGCCGTGCCGGGCGACCAGCCCCGGCAGCGCGTCCCGGCTGGTCACCAGCACCACGCAGGACGGCGAGCCGGGCAGCAGCGGGCGGACCTGCGCCACCGATCCCGCGTTGTCGAGCACCAGCAGCATCCGCCGTCCGGTGAGCGTGGTGCGGAACTTCGCGGCCCGCTCGTCCGGCTCGGCCGGGATGTCGGCCCCGGCGACGCCGAGGGCGCGCAGGAACCCCGACAGCGCGTCGCCCGGCTCCACCGGCCGGACCGTGCCGTAGCCGTGGAGGTCGAGGTAGAGCTGGCCGTCGGGGAACTCGCCCGCCGCACGCTGGGCCCAGCGCACCGCGAGCGCGGTCTTGCCGACGCCGCCGGTTCCGGACAGGACGGCGATGCGCGCGCCGGTGTCGCCGTCTTCGCGGCGCAGCAGGGCGTCCAGCCCGGCCAGCTGGGGGCCGCGGCCCCGGAAGCCGGAGACGTCCGCGGGCAGCTGGGCGGGCACCCGCGGCGGCGGTTCCGGGACGCCGAAGTCCTGCCGCAGCACCTGGCGGTGGGCCGCACGCAGCTCCGGCCCCGGTTCGATGCCCAGCTCCCCGGCCAGCCGGCGGCGCACCTCGGCGTAGGCGTCCAGCGCGGCGGCCTGGCGCCCGGACGCCGCGAGCGCCAGCATCAGCCGGGCGTGCGCCGACTCGTTGAGCGGCTCCTCCGCGGTCAGCTCGCGCAGCCGGACCGCCGCCTCCGCGGGCTCCGCGACCTCGGCGTAGGCCAGGACGGCCTGGGCGCGCTGCATCGCCAGCGCCAGCCGGGCGGGGTGCTGCCGGAGCCGTCCGAGGTCGGCGAGCGCGGGGCCCCGCCACAGGCCGAGGGCCTCCCGGTGGGCGTCGCGGGCCAGGAGCGCCTCGAACTCCAGCAGGTCGAGCCCGGTTTCGTCGACGCAGAGCCGGTAACCGCCCGGGTCGGTGACGATCGGCTCGGCGGGGCGCAGCGCCCGCCGCAGCCGCGCCACGTAGGTGTGGAGCAGCTCCAGGCACGACGGCGGCGGCTCGTCCCAGATGACGTCGACGAGGTCCTCGCGCCGGACGGTCCGGTTCGGCTGCAGGGCCAGCAACGCCAGCAGCAGGCGCTGCTTGCCTGCGCCGATCCCGACCGGCTCACCGCCGCGCGTCACCGTCAGCGGGCCGAGCACGCCGATCCGCACCGGCTCGGGCGGCGCTTCGGCCAGCGCGTCCCGCAGGCGGCGCTCGGTCTCCGGGCGGGGCCGCCGGACGCTGCCCAGCTCGGCGTTGCGCACCGCGCGCAGGCTCAGCCCGGCGCGGGCGGCGAGCTGGGCCTGGGTGAGCCCGGCGAGCACGCGCCGCTCGCGCAGCCATCCGGCGAACGACGGGCCTTCGTCCACAGGCGTCCTCCGCGGCCTCCCGGATCGAACGTACCCCTCCAGCATCGCCAAACGTGCCTCTCCGGCTGTACCACCGAACGGCCGGGATGTCCGTTTCCGCAGGTACCGAGGGTGACGTCGGGGCGGGAGCGCAGTACAGGCCTGCGTCCACCGCGGTTTCCTAGGCTTTCGGGTGTCCGGTGGTGGCGAGGGGTCGCGGAGGCAGCCGTCGCCTGGGGTACGACGGCTGCACCCGGACGTTCAGACGCCGAACCGCTTCAGCAGCGCCCGCACGGCGGCCGGGTCCTCGACGTGGGCGTTGTGCCCGAGGCCGGGGAGCGTGACCGCGTCCGGGTCGAGTGCGCGCAGCTGCTCCGGGCGGCTCATCGGATCGGTCTCCCCCGCCGCGAGCACGACCGGGCACTTCGCCGCGGCCAGCAGCGCGGGCATGTCGGGCGCGCCGACGCCGAACGCGGGCGGGTCCATCGCCAGCCGCCAGCCCGCCTCGGTCTCGCGCAGCCCGGCCGGGTCCGCGGGCGCGATCCCGAGCAGCCCGGAGACCTTCAGGTAGGCCTGCTCGGCGTCCTCCCGCGTCTCGAACACCCGCGGCGGCTTCGCCGCGAACGACGCGGCGCGGCCGAGGTCGTCCTGGCTCCACTCGACCTTCACCCCGATCGCCAGCACCCCGGCGACCTCGACGTCGTACCGGCCGGACGCCAGTTCCAGCGCGAGCACCCCGCCGAGCGAGTGCCCGGCGACGACCAGCGGCCCGGTGCCGGGCAGTGCCCGCGCGACCGCCGCGGTGAGGGTGGCGAAGCTGTAGTGCGGCAGCGGCGACGACAGGCCGTGGCCGGGCAGGTCGGGCACCAGGACGCGCCGCTCGAGCAGGGGCGAGAAGTGGGCCCACACGGCGCCGGTCGCGCCCAGGCCGTGCAGGAGGAGGACGGCCGGTTCGCCCTGGCCGCCGGTGCGCATGTTCAGCGAGTCCATCCCGGCAGCCTCCCTTATTGTCGGTGGGCCCGGCTAGGGTCGGTTTCGTGGGGATCACCGATCCGGACACCTACGTGCGGGGTGTCCCGTACGAAGAGCTGGCCCGGCTGCGGCACACGGCGCCGGTCGCGCGCGTCGACGACTTCTGGGCCGTCCTGCGGCACGCCGACGTGCGGCGGGTGCTGCGCGATCCGGCGACCTTCTCCTCGCAGCTGGGCGGCACGCAGATCCGCGACGCGGCGGACCTGGCCTACGTGCGCCGGATGATGCTCAACATGGACCCGCCGGAGCACGGCAGGCTCCGCGGGCTGCTCACCAAGGCCTTCACCCCGCGCGCCGTCGCGAAGCTGACCACGCAGATCGAGCGCTGGGCGCGGGAACTCGTCGCCGCCGTCGCCGGCCGGGGCGAGTGCGACTTCGCCGCGGTGGCCGCCGATCTGCCGCTGCGCACCCTCTCGGCGGTGTTCGGGGTGCCGGACCAGGACCGGCGGCTGATGTACGACTGGAGCAACCGGGTGATCGGCTACCAGGACGCCGACTACGCCGTCAGCGCCACCGTCTCCGCGGCCGACGTCACCGATCTCGCGCGGGCGGCACTCGCCGTCCGGCCGTCACCGGGACCGGACGGCTCGATGCCGGATCCGCGGACACGCGCGGGAATGCCGGACCTCTACGCGTACGCGAACGCACTCGGCGACTACAAGCGTTCGCATCCGGGCGAGGACGTGATGAGCAACCTGATGCGGCACGTCGGCGACGACGGCGGCCGCGTCTCGCTCGCCGAGTTCGAGAACCTGTTCTGGCTGTTTTCCGTGGCGGGCAACGAAACCCTGCGCAACGGCCTGCCCGGCGGGATGCTCGCGCTGCTGACCCACCCGGACCAGTACCGGCGGCTGCGGGAGGACCGGTCGCTGCTGCCGTCCGCGGTCGAGGAGATGCTCCGCTGGTGGACGCCGGTGATGCACTTCCGCCGGACGGCCACTGTGGACACCCGTCTGTCCGATGTGGACATCCGGGCCGGGGACAAGGTCGTCGTCTGGTTCTCCTCGGCCAACCGCGACCCGGCGGTGTTCGCCGATCCGGACGTCTTCGACATCGGACGCACGCCCAACGACCACCTGACCTTCGGCCACGGCCCGCACTTCTGCCTCGGCGCGCACCTCGCGCGCGTCCAGATGCGGGCGATGTTCGCCGCGGTCCTCGACCTGCTCGGCGAAGCCGAACTCGCCGGGGAACCGGTGCGGCTGCGGTCGAACTTCCAGAACGGCCTCAAGGCGCTGCCGATCCGGTGGGCCCGCTGATGGAGATCCGGGAGCTGCGGGCGTTCGTCGCGGTCGTCGAGGCCGGGGCGATGTCGAAGGCGGCGCGGCAGCTGCACGTGAGCCAGCCGGCGCTGTCGCAGACGATCACCGCGCTGGAACGGCGGCTGGGCGTGCAGCTGCTGGTCCGCACGAGCACCGGCGTGCAGGCGACCGACGCGGGGACGACGCTGCTGGGCGAAGCGCGGGCGGTGCTGGCGCGCCACGACCAGGCGCTCGCCGTCATGGCCCGGCACACCGAGTCCGGCGTCCTGCGCGTCGGTGTCCCGCTGGAACTGCCGCCGCAGCTGCTGCCGTCGGCGCTCGCGCGGCTGGACGGCACGCGGGTGCAGGCCCGGCACCTCTCGTCGGTGGCGCAGGTGGCCGCGCTGCGGGCGGGCGAGCTGGACGTCGGGCTGGTCCGCGAGCGCCCGGCCGGGCCCGGCCTCGACGCGGCGCTGGTGGTCACCGAGAACGTCGGCGTGCTGCTGGCCGCGGACGTGGCGGACAAGCTGGGTTCCCCGGTCCGGCTGGAGGAGCTGGCCGGGCTGGAGTGGTTCGCGTTCCCGCGCGCGGGCAGCCCGGCCTGGTACGACGAGCTGGCGGCGATCCTGCGCAGCCACGGCCTCGACGTCGGCCCCGAAGTGCCGGAGGAGCAGCGGCTGATCGTCGAGCTGAAGATCCCGGCGGTCAGCGCGGGCGGGGCCTTCGCGTTCGCCCCGCCCGAGTGGCCGTACCCGATGCCGGACACCGTCCGGTGGGTACCGCTGGCGGGCAACCCGATCGTGCGGCGGACCTGGGCGGTGTGGCCGGCGACGTCACGCCGCCGCGACGTCGCCGCGTTCGTCGCCGCGCTGGAGGAGTATCGGCGGGACGAATCACGGGCATAAGCAGTGCCGAACGCCCGGCCGGAAGCCCGCCGAGCCGCTGCGCCTTGCACCCGGTGACCGGGGAAGCACCCCGGCAAGGGATCGGGAGTTGAGCGATGAGTGCAGAACTGTCCGGGTCGACGGCGCTGGTGACCGGCGGGACGAGCGGCATCGGCCGCGCGACGGCGGCCGCGCTGGCCGGGCTCGGCGCGCACGTGGTGCTGTCCGGCCGGGACGCCGTCCGCGGCGCCGAGGCCGTCGAGCGCATCCGAGCGGCGGGCGGCAAGGCCGACTTCCTCGCGGCGGACCTGAAGGACGCGGCGTCGGCGCGGGCCCTCGCGGCCCGGGCCCGCGAAGCAGGCGGGCCGATCGACGTGCTGGTGAACAACGCGGGGATCTTCCCGACCGGGCCGACGGAGTCCTTTGCCGAAGCGGACTTCGACGCGATCTTCACGACGAACGTGAAGGTGCCGTTCTTCCTGGTGGCCGAGCTGGCCCCGGAGATGGCCCGCCGCGGCCACGGCGCGATCGTCAACGTGTCCACGATCGTCGCGAAGATCGGCATGCCGGGCATGGCCGCCTATGGCGCGTCGAAGGCCGCGATCGAGCTGCTGACGAAGGCGTGGGCGGCGGAGTTCGGGCCGTCGGGAGTCCGGGTCAACGCGGTCAGCCCCGGCCCGACCCGCACGGAGGGCACGGCGGTCTTCGGCGACGGCCTGGACGAGCTGGCCGCGGCGGCCCCGGCGGGCCGCGTGGGCACGCCGGAGGAGATCGCGGCGGCAATCGCGTTCCTGGCTGCCGGTGACGCGAGCTTCGTCCACGGCGCGGTGCTGCCGGTGGACGGCGGCCGCGCGGCGGTGTGAGCCGGCGATGAGCTGAAAGGCGCTTTCGGCTCACCTGGTGCGGCGAACGGGACTTTCGTCGCGTCAGACGCCAGGAAAGCGCCTTTCAGCACGCGCCGGCCACCACGGCACCACCGCCGACGTGCGGCGCTGGTAGTCCGCGTACTCCGGGTACCGCGCCTTGCTGATGCTCTCGGTGAACCGGGTCGACCCCACGAACAGCAGCGTCAGCAGGACCGCGCCCGCGACCGTCCACTGCAGACCGCCCGCGACGACGCCGAACGCCGCCACCGCCCACCACTGCGCCTGCTCGAAGAAGAAGTTCGGGTGGCGGGAATAGCGGAACAGGCCCGTCTGCAGGAACCGCGTCGGTGCCCGGCCCGCGTGCTTCTCGCGGTGGAACTCCCACTGCTGCTGGTCGGCGATCGTCTCGCCGGCCAGGAACGCCAGGAACACCACCGCGACGACGACGTCCGCCACGCCGAAGCCGCCGCGATGGTCCAGTGCGGTGAGCGCGGGCAGCGAGATCAGCAGCAGGATCACGTTCTGGTACAGCGCAATGAAGAAGAAGTTGAACACCTGGAACTGCCACGGCGCCATCCGCTCGCGCAGCACCGCCCACCGGTAGTCCTCCCCGCCGGGTGCGTAACCACCCTTCCGGGCGAAATTGAACGTCAGCCGGGCGCCCCACAGCGCGACCAGCGCGAACATCACGTCGAGCCGGGCGTCGGCGAACCCCGCGGCGCCGGCGAAGATCCCCAGGTAGACCACCGGAACGATCGACCAGATCCGGTCCACCCAGGAGTACTCCCTGGTCAGCACCGAGGCCAGCCACGTGCCGATGGTGACCCCGGCGAAGACGTACAGGCACACCCGCAGCGCGTCCATGCCCTCACTCTAGGACCTAGGATCGGCGCCGTGCCGTATTCGTTCCTCAGCCACCTCGACTGCTCGCGGACCGGCGAGCGGCTCGACGCCGACGTCGTCCAGGGCCTCTCCCCCGCCGGGGCGCCGCTGCTCGCGCGGTACGACCTCGACGGTGTCCGGGAAGCCGTGACGCCGAAGGAGATCGCCGGCCGGGAGCCGACGCTGTGGCGCTATCACGAGGTGCTGCCGGTGCGCTCGCCCGAGCACGTCGTGAGCCTCGGCGAAGGCATGACGCCGCTGCTGCGGTTGCCGCGCTACGGGCGCGAGCTGGGGCTGTCCCGGCTGTGGATGAAGGACGAAAGCCTGGTCCCGACCGGCACGTTCAAGGCACGCGGGGCCGCGGTCGGCGTCTCGCGGGCGGCCGAGCTGGGCGTGCGCGGGATCGCGATGCCCACGAACGGCAACGCCGGCGCCGCGTGGGCGCTGTACGCGGCCCGCGCGGGGCTGAGCAGCCTGATCGCCATGCCCGATGACGCGCCGCCGATCACCCTGCGCGAGTGCGTTGCCGCCGGGGCCGAGGTGTACCGGGTGGACGGTCTCATCGGCGACGCGGGCAAGCTCGTGGCCGCGGCGGTGCGGCGGCGCGAAGGCGTCCAGGACGTCTCGACGCTGAAGGAGCCGTATCGCATCGAGGGCAAGAAGACGATGGGATACGAGATCGCCGAGCAGTTCGGCTGGCGGCTGCCCGACGTCATCCTCTACCCGACCGGCGGCGGTGTCGGCATCATCGGCATCCACAAGGCCCTGCGGGAAATGCGGGAACTGGGCTGGATTTCCGGGCCGCTGCCGAAGCTGGTGGCGGTGCAGGCCACCGGGTGCGCGCCGATCGTCACGGCGTTCCTGCGCGGCGAACGGGAGAGCACGCCGTTCCCGGACGCGCGGACGGCCGCCTTCGGCATCACCGTGCCCAAGGCGCTCGGCGACTTCCTCGTGCTCGACGCCGTGTACGACACCGGCGGCACCGCGGTCGCCGTCACCGACGACGAACTGCTGACCGCGCAACGGGAACTCGCCGAGCGCGAAGGCACCTTCGTCTGCCCGGAGGGCGGAGCGTGCTTCGCCGCGTTGCGGCACCTTCGCGAGTCCGGCTGGCTCGACGGCGGCGAAGACGTCGTCGTGCTCAACACCGGCGCCGGGATCAAGTACCCGGAGACCGTGCCGCTGGACGTCCAGCTGCTCGCGAAGACCGACGCGATTCCGGGCTAGAGGACCGAGCGCACCGTTTCCGGGTCGCGGGCGACGACCGTCGTGCCGTCGTCGGCGGTGATGATCGGCCGCTGGATGAGCTTGGGGTGCTCGGCCAGCGCGGCGATCCAGCGGGACCGGTCCGCGGGCGTGCGGCCCCACGACTTGAGGTCCAGCTCCTTCGCGACCGGCTCGCCGGTGCGCGCGATGTCCCACGGTTCGAGGCCGAGGCGGTCGAGCACGGCTTCCAGCTCCGCCGTCGTCGGCGGGTCCTCGAGGTAGCGGCGGACGGTGTACTCCGCGCCCGCTTCGTCCAGCATCGACACCGCGGACCGGCACTTCGAGCACGCCGGGTTGACCCAGATCTCCACGGGCGGGAGCTTACCGCCCTGGTTTTGGAGCACGTGTTCTGTTACTGTCGCCGCCATGCCCCGCCCCCGCGTCCACGACCTCGGCAGGCTGCTCGACGTCGCCGAGCGGCTCGTCGCCGAGTCCGGCGCGGGGAACGTCACCGTCCGCGCCCTGGCCGCGGCCGCTGGTGTCCCGAACGGCACGATCTACCACGCGTTCGGCTCGCTCAACGCGCTGCTGGCCCGGGTCTGGCTGCGTGCGGCGACGGCGTTCCTCGACCTGCAGACCGCGCTCGTGGACGCGGCGCCGACGCCGGTGGAGGCCGTCGTCGCGGCGGCAGGCGCGCCGGCGGTGTTCGCCGACCGGCAGCCCGACGCGGCGCGGATGCTGCTCACCGTCAAGCAGGACCGGTTCTTCGGGCCCGAACTGCCCGGCGAGCTGGCGGACGCGCTGCACGCGCTCGACAAACGCCTGGTCCAGCTGCTCGTCCGGCTGGCCCGGATGCTCTGGGACCGCGGCGACGGACTGGCCGTGGAGGTCGTCACGACGTGCGTCGTCGACCTGCCGACGGCGTTCTTCCGCCGCGACCTCACCGACCCACTGGTGCGGAACCGGCTGGCCGCCGCGGTGCGGGCCGTGCTGACCGTGCCTCCTCGAGAAAAGGACCGACCGTGACCGACCCCGTTTCCGTGCTGGACCTCGGCGACGACGAAAACCGCTTCTCCCCGGACTGGCTGCAGCGCGTCCATTCCTTTTTGGACGGTGTCGAGGGCCCGCTGGTGACCACCGGCGGCGGGAAGTTCTACTCGAACGGTCTCGACCTGGACTGGCTGACCGCGCACGGCGACCAGGCCACGCAGTACGTGACGGACGTCCAGGAGCTGTTCGCGCGCGTGCTGACGCTGCCGGTGCCGACGGTCGCGGCGATCAACGGCCACGCGTTCGGCGCGGGCGCGATGCTGGCGATGGCACACGACTTCCGCGTGATGCGCGCCGACCGCGGCTACTTCTGCTTCCCCGAGGCGGACATCAACATCCCGTTCACCCCGGGCATGGCGGCCCTGATCCAGGCCAAGCTGACCCCGGCGGCGGCGGTCGCGTCGATGACGACGGGCCACCGCTTCGGCGGCACGGAAGCCCTCGAAACCGGGCTGGTGGACGAGATCGCGGCCGAGGGCGAGGTGGTCAAGGTGGCTAGCGAGCGGGTCCGGGCGCTGGCGGGGAAGGACCGCGGCACCCTGGGCGCGATCAAGGCGACGATGTTCGCTCCGGCCGTCGCGGCTTTGCGGGCGAGCTAGCCGCCGCGGGATCCGGTGGCCGAAGGGCACCTTCCTTGCGTCACGTGCACTGAAGGTGCCCTTCAGCGCACGCCGGCCGGTGGATCCTGGTTGAACGCCACCTTGGCGCGCAGGCCGCCGAGCCGATGCCGGCATCCGCGGCTTGTGATCCACGGGCTGGGCCTCCGGCCCCCGGTTTCCAGCTTACCGGCGGGCACCGACAGTTCCGGGGCGAAAGCCGGGGCCGTGGTTCGTGAAGGCCCCCTTGCCGAAGTTCCTCAAGGTGGCCTTCACGCACTTTCGCACTCGGTGAGGCGGCGGCGCAGGTGGACGCGCTCCGGTTCCGTTCCGGCGAGGGCCAGGGCTTGGCGGTACGCCGCGGCCGCTTCGGCCGCACGGCCGAGGCGGGACAGCAGCGTGGCCCGGGCCGCCGGGTAGGGGCTGTACTCGCGGAGGCGGGGCTCTGCGGCCAGGCCGTCCAGGAGGGCCAAGCCCGCCTCCGGGCCGTCGCGCATGGCCACCGCCACCGCGTGGTTCAGCTCCACCACCGGGGACGGGGCCAGCCCGCGCAGCACGTCGTACAGCGCGACGATCTGCGGCCAGTCCGTCCCCGCCACGTCCGGGGCCTCGTCGTGCAGGGCCGCGATCGCCGCCTGGACTCCGTACAGGCCCGGTGGGCCGCCCGTCAACGCCGCCACCACCAGGGCCGCGCCCTCCTCGATCAGCGCGCGGTCCCAGCGGCCGCGGTCCTGGTCGTCGAGCAGGACCAGCTCGCCGTCCGGGCCCGTGCGCGCGTTGCGGCGGGCGTGGATCAGCAGCATCAGCGCCAGGAGCCCGGCCACCTCGCGCTCGGCAGGCAGCAGGCGGCGCAGGATGCGGGCCAGCCGGATCGCCTCCTCCGCCAGGTCGAGCCGCTGCAGGTCCGGGCCGGAGCTGGCCGCGTAGCCCTCGGTGAAGATCGAGTACACGACCTGCAGCACGGCCGGCAGCCGGCCGGGCAGCTCGGCGGTATCCGGCACCCGGAACGGGATGCGCAGCGCGCGGATGCGGTTCTTCGCCCGCACGATCCGCTTGCCCATCGTCGCGCTCGGCACCAGGAACGCGCGCGCCACCTCGGCCGTGGTGAGACCGGCCAGGCAGCGCAACGTCAGTGCCGTCCGGTCCTCGGCGGGCAACGCCGGATGCGCGCACGTGAAGAACAGCTGGAGCCGCTCGTCCGGCAGGTCGCCGCCGGGGCTGGGCGGCGGGGCGGGCGCGCGCTCGGCCTCGACCTGCAGCACCGCGAGCCGGGCCGCGTAGGCCTGGTCGCGGCGCAGCCGGTCGACGGCCTTGCGGCGGGCTGTCGTCATCAGCCAGGCGCCCGGCTTCGGCGGCACGCCCTCGGCCGGCCAGTGCACCAGCGCCGCTTCGATCGCCTCCGACGTCACCTCTTCGGCCAGGTCGAGGTCGCCGAAGCGGCGGACGAGCGCCGCCAGCAGCAGCCCGCGCTCCTCCCGGAACACCGCCTCGACCGCCCGCCCGATCACCGCGGTCAGCCCGGGTAGTCGGCGAGCGGGCGCACCACGATCGACCCGCCGTCCCGGGCGCCCGGGCAGCGCGCCGCCCAGTCGAGCGCGACGTCGAGATCCGGCACGTCGACGACGAAGTAGCCGCCGAGCACCTCCCGGGTTTCGGCGAACGGCCCGTCGGTGACGACCCGCTCGCCGTGCTCGCCGACCCGGACCGTGGTGGCCGCGGTGACGTCGGCGAGCGGGTTCCCGTGCAGGTGGACGCCCGCCTCCTTGATCTCCTTGTAGAACAGCTCCCAGCCTTCCGGCGTGCAGCCGCCGGCGACTTCGCCGCCCGCGGTCAGGCTCGCGTTGATCAGCATCAGGTACTTCACGGGATCCTCCAGTGGCTTGGTTGCCGTACGCCACCACCACGAACGGCGACCGGCCCCTTGGACACACCTTCGCAGAAAACTTCAGGATCGCGTGACGGCTCCGCTGTCCAGCACCGTCACCAGCTCCCCGTCACCGGTGAAGGACGCGCTCACGACGTCGTCGCGCGTTTCCAGGACCCGGCCGCCCGCGTCCAGCAGCTCGAACCGCGCCGCTCCCGAAAGCGCGAACCGGGGCGAGCGCGGGTCCGCAGCCACGAACATCTCGCTGTCGAAGTCCCGGGCCCACAACGGTTTCCCGGCGCGGTCGACGGCCCGCATCGCCGTGTGCCGGGCGCCTTCTCCGCGGACCGTGTGCTCCACCAGCACCGCTCCGGCCGCGCCGAACACGCACTCCGGCGCGCCGGGCAGGTCCGTGGCCAGGACGGACGGCGGCCCGTCGCGGCCGACCAGTGCCGCGGCCTCGCCGAGGACCAGGGCGGTCCGGCCGTCCGGGCTCAGGCAGGCGTCCTCGCCCGGCCGGTCCGCTCGCGTGCCCGGCCGCCAGCCGGTGCCGTCGCGGTCGAACCACCGCACCCCCGGCGACACCGTCACCGCGCTGGTGCCCGCGGCGTTCTCCACCCAGCCTGCCGACGGCTCCGGGGCCGCGCCGGTGACCCGGACCGCGTTCTCCTCCCCCAGCACCAGATGGTCGTCGTGGGCCGAGAGCACGCGGCCCGCCACGTCGAAGCGCTCCAGCTTGCCGTTCGTGACACGAGAAGCCGGGCCGCCGCCGGAGAACACGGCGTCCGGGCAGTGGCGCAGGCAGACGACGGCCGCCGGGTCCCCCAGCTCGGCGCCGAAGCGCCACACCTGCCTGCCCGACCGGTCGACGCCGCGGTAGCTGCCGTCGGCCAGGTCGTAGACGACGGCGCCGTCGCCGTCCACAGCCACCAGCGCCGCTTCGGCACGTGCGGGCGGCGGGCTTGCGCCGCACCCGGCGAGCAGCACGGCCGCGGCCGTCAGGCCGAGCACCCGTTTCCGGTGCATTGCCGATCCCCTTTCCCCACGGGTGGGGCCCGGAATCCGGGCCCCACCCCACCCCCGGTCAGAAAGAGGCCGTGTGGCCGCTGCAGTGCGGGTCCGCGCCCTTCACGTCGATCGCGAACTTGAATTCGACGTACGACTTCTCCGAGCGCTTCATGTCCCAGCCGCTGACGTTCTTCGAGCCGTTCGCCTTGGCGTTGTCGCCGGAGATCCAGGTGTGCTTGATGGTGTCGTGGCCGAGCGTCTTGTCGTACTTCGCGCGCGCCTCGACGTTGTTCTTGTTCCCCACCTTCTTGGCCCCGCCGAGCTGCCAGCTCAGCTTGGTGATCCAGTCCTTGCCCGACGCCGTCTTGTAGGTCGCCGAGTAGTTGGCGGTGCTGCCCTTGCTGCTGCAGGAACCGGTGACGTCGGCGGCGGACGCGGTACCGGCGGAAACCGCCATGAGCGTCAGCCCCACCGCGGACGCCGCGACGGCTCCGGCGACCCGCTTGCCCGTGGTCGTGATCATTGTTTCCCCTTTTCCCGTGGATTCTCCGGTTACTTCCCGGATACGGAAAAACTACCGGGGGAAAACGCCGCGGTCGTCTGCCGCACACCGGATTTCCGGGTACCCCCACGCGGGTAGCGGAAGCACGGGGTCAACCACGGGAGCAGTTTTCCGTCACGACTGTGACGTGCCGACCAGACCTGTCTCGTAGGCGACGACGACCGCCTGTGCCCGGCTGTTCAGGTCGAGTTTCGCCATCACCCGCGAAAGGTGCGTCTTGACCGTGCCCTCGCTGATCATCAGGCTGCGCGCGATGTCGCCGTTGGTGATGCCGGTGGCCACCAGGCTCAGCACCTCGCGCTCGCGCGTGGTCAGCGGTTCGAGCCGTTCCTCCTGGTCGGCGGGCAGCGACGGCGGCCGGTAGCGGCCGACGAACGCGTCGATGAGCCGCCGCGTCACCGTCGGCGCGAACAGCATGTCGCCCGCCGCCACCGAGCGGATCGCGGCGAGCAGGCTGGCCGGCTGGGCCTCCTTGAGCAGGAATCCCGAGGCACCGGCCTGCAGGGCTTCGTAGACGTACTCGTCGAGGTCGAACGTGGTGAGGATGAGGATCTTCGGCGCCGGGTCGAGCCCGCTGCCGAGGATCCGGCGGGTCGCGGTGACACCGTCGACGCCGGGCATCCGGATGTCCATGAGGATCACCTCGGGCCGCGTTTCGCGGGCGCGGTCGACGGCTTCGGCGCCGTCGCCCGCCTCGCCGACGACCTCGCACCCGGGACTGGCCGCGAGCAGCGCGGTGAGCCCGGCGCGCACGAGCGGCTGGTCGTCGACGACGAGAACGGTGGTCATGACCTGCTCCCCTGCAATCGTGACCTGCGGACTCAAGCCGTGGGCAGCACCAGTTCGACGGCGAATCCCCCGTCCGGCCGGGGACCTGCGGTCACGTGCCCGCCGTAGAGCTTGGCGCGCTCCTGCATGCCCAGTAAACCGTAGCCGGACGTGCCCCGGGGCGGGGTCGCTTTCCTTGCGGGCACGTCGTTCTCGACCCGCGCGACGATCCGCGCCGGTTCCCGGCGGACGGTGACCGTCGTGCGGCACACCCCGGCGTGGTTCACCACGTTGGTCAGTGCTTCCTGCACCACCCGGTAGGCGGTGAGCTGCAGTGCCGAGGGCAGGTCGCCGAACGGCCCGGTCGCCGACAGTTCGACCTCGACGCCGAGCGCGCGGATCCGTTCGGCCAGCTCCGGCAGCTGCGCGAGACCGGGCGCCGCGGTGAACTCGACGTCGCCTTCGGGACCGGCCGCCGCGGGCAGGCGCAGCAGGTTGAGCACCCGGCGCATGTCGTCGAGGGTTTCCCGGCTGACGTCGCCGACGGTCTGCACCGCGGCCCGCGCCGTCGCGGGGTCGCTGTCGAAGACGTACCCGGCCAGTCCCGCCTGCATCGAAATCACGGACATGTGATGCGCGATGACGTCGTGCAGTTCCCTCGCGATGCGCAGCCGTTCCTGGACCATCGCGCGTTCGAGCCGGTGCTCGTGCTCGCGCCGCAGCTCTTCGGCCGCCTCGGCCAGCTGCCGGTTGCGCTCGGCCAGCTGCCGCGACAGCCCGCCGAGCACGATGGCGACCCCGCAGATGACGACCGTCTGCGCGACCGCGCCCACCGGCGGGATACCCAGCGCCGCGGCGCCCGCGTAGAGGACGGGACCGGCCACCACGACGGCCGCGAGGCTGATGCGCACCGTCGTCATGGCCGCGACGCTGTAGAGCGCGAGCACCGGGCCCCACAGGTGCAGGCCCGGCAGGTGACCGCGGGCGAGGTAGACCAGGTAGGCGGCCGAGGTCAGCACCAGGACGAGCACCGGCGCCGTCCGGCGGGCGGCCAGCGGCAGGCAGACCGCGGCGGTGAGCAGGTAGGCCCAGCCGTCGAACCAGCGCCACGGCTGTTCGCGGAACCCGCCGCCGACCAGGCTCATCATGGCGAAGATCAGCACGGCGACCCCGGCGTCGACGGCCCACCTCGGGACCCGGCGCGTCACGAGCCTGCGGGCGCCTTCCACGGTCCGAGCCTAACCAGCCGGCGGGCCGGGGGCGTCATACCGGAGGAGTGCCCGCGCCTGCTCCCACGGTTGACCCCGCGGTCACCGGAAGGCGTCCGCGTGCGCGGCCGCCCACTCGGCGAACGTGCGCGCCGGCCGTCCGGTCACCTCGGCCACGGTGGGGTACACCGTCGCCTCGTCCAGCGTCCCGCCGACGTAGAAGTCCCAGAAGGCCTCGACGTACTCGCGCGGCATGCTCGCTTCCAGCTCGGCGCGTGTCTCTTCGTTCGTCAGTTCCACGCAGCGCAGGTCGCGCCCGAGCACGCGAGCCAGGACGGCGACCTGCTCGGCGGGCCGCAGCGCGACCGGCCCGGTCAGGTCGTGGACGCGGCCTTCGTGCCCGCCGCCGAGGGCGTGCACGGCCACCGCCGCGATGTCGGCCGGGTCGACGCACGCGACCGGGACACCGGCGAACTGGACGCGCACCGTGTCGCCTTCGCGCAGCTGCGGCAGCCAGCGCAGGGCGTTGGACATGAACGCGCGCGGCCGCAGGAACGTCCAGTCCAGCCCGGACTCGCGCACCGCGCGCTCGGCGAGCGTCATGTACCGCGAGACCGCGTTGTCCAGGTTCTCCAGCGCGGCCGAACCCCCGGACAGCAGCACGATCCGCTGCACCCCCGCCTCGCGCGCCCGCGCGAGCATGCCGGGCATGTCGTTGTAGCCGGACAGGAGGAAGACGCCTTCGACGCCCTTGAGTGCGTCGCCGAGGCCGGCGGGATCGTTGAGATCGCCGACGGCGGCCTCGGCACCCTCGGGCAGGGCGGCGTCCGGACGGCGCACCAGCGCCCGCACCGGACGGCCCGCTTCCGCCAGCGCCGCAACGACTTCCGCGCCCACATTGCCGGTGGCGCCGGTGACCAGATACATCGCTCTACCCCCAGAGTCGTGTCCGGCCAGCGTAGCGCCACCGGCGCCGGGGTCAGCCCTGCGGCAGCTCGTCGAACTCGACGACCTGCCGGATCTCGACCTCGATCTCCATGTCGAACAGCTCGACGTACCGCTTGGCGAACTCGACGGCCTCCGCGCGGTCGGCGGCGTTGATCAGCGCGAACCCGCCGATGACCTCCTTGGCCTCGGCGAACGGCCCGTCGGTCACGCGGATCGCGGCGCCGCGCGGCTTGCGGACCAGCGCGCCCTTGTCCGTCTTGTGCACGCCCTCCGCCGTGATGAGGATGCCCTTCTCCGCCGACTCCTGGATGAACGCGCCCATCTCGGCGGCGAACTCCGGAGTGGGGTTCCACGCCTGCGGGTCCTGCTCGTCGACCCGGTGCATCATGAGGAAACGCATGGCTTTCTCCCTGTTCTCCAGGCCGGGGTCCGGTGTGTTCCCGGACGCGGTGACCGGCCTTCACCCCCGCGTCGATCGGCCGCACGCGGCGCTCGACATTTCGTCCCGGCATTTTTCCGGGGAGAGTACTGTGACGTGGCTCACCCCTTGGAGAAAGGTGTCGGATGTCTGTTCTGCTCGCGATCGGGACGCGCAAGGGACTGTGGCTGGCGACCAGCGACGACCGGACGACCTGGGAGGTGACCGGCCCGCACCACGCGATGACCGACGTGTACGCGGTCGGCATCGACACGCGCCGCGCGACGCCGCGGCTGCTGGCCGGCGTGCAGAGCGAGCACTTCGGGCCGAGCGTGGCGGTCAGCGACGACCTGGGCGCGACCTGGACCGAGCCCGACCACGCGCCGATCGCGTTCCCGGCGGACACCGGCGAGTCCCTGGCCAGGGCCTGGCAGCTCGTGCCCGGCCCGGCGAGCGAGCCGGACGTCGTCTACGCCGGCACCGAGCCGTCGGCGCTGTTCCGCTCCACCGACGGCGGCCGCACCTACGAGCTCGTGCGCGGCCTGTGGGACCACCCGCACCGCGAGCACTGGACGCCCGGGGGCGGCGGCAAGGCCATCCACACCGTCCTGCCGCACCCGGACGATCCGGCGAAGATCACCGTGGCGATGTCCACCGGCGGCGTCTACCGCACCGAGGACGGCGGGGACACGTGGGCGCCGAGCAACACCGGCATCCGCGCGGTCCACGTGCCCGACCCCTACCCCGAGTACGGCCACTGCGTGCACAAGGTCGCCCGGCACGCGAGCGAGCCGGACCGCCTCTACGCCCAGGTCCACCACGGCGTCTACCGCAGCGACGACGCGGGCGCGACCTGGCAGTCGATCGCCGACGGCCTGCCCAGCGACTTCGGCTTCCCGATGGTCGTCCACCCGCACCGGCCCGGGGTGATCTACACGTTCCCGCTGGTCGCCGACGTCATGCGGTTCCCGCCCGAGGGCCGGTGCCGGGTGTACCGCAGCGAGGACGCCGGCAAGTCGTGGGAGGCGCTGGGCCAGGGCCTGCCGGACGGGTACTGGGCCGGGGTGATGCGTGACGCGATGTGCACCGACGACGCCGACCCGGCCGGGGTGTACTTCGGCTCGCGGACCGGTGACGTCTACGCCAGCCGCGACGACGGCGACAGCTGGCAGCTCGTCGCGGCACACCTGCCCGACGTGCTCAGCGTCCGCGCGGCGACGGTGTGACCATGCGGATCACGGTGCTGCTGCCCGGCCCGCTGCGGGAGAAGGCGGGCGGCGAGTCCCGCGTGGAGGTCGAGGTCGCCGAGCCCGCCACGCTCGGCGCGGTGCTCGACGTGCTCGCCGACCGCTACCCGGCGCTGGAGCGGCGGCTGCGGGACGAGCAGGCGGGACTGCGCCGGTACGTCAACTTCTACGTCGACGGCGAGGAGTGCCGACGGCTCGACGGCGCCGCGACGGTCCTGCGCGACGCCGCCGAAGTGCACGTCATCCCGTCGGTCGCGGGAGGCTGAGTTCGGCCGACAGCGCCGCCGCGCGCCGGGCCGTCGCCGCGGCCCGGCGCCCGGTGCCGAGCAGGGCCAGGGCGAACAGGCCGGCCCCGAGCGCCGCGACCAGCCACCACACCCCCTGAGCCGTGCCCGCGAGCGCGACCCCCAGTGTCGTGCCGGTCTGCCGTCCGGAGGACGCCACCGAGGCGGCCACCCCGGCCATCGACGACGGCATCCCGGAGACGGCGGTGTTGGTGATCGGCGGGTTGACCGTGCCGAGGAAGACGCCGAACAGCACGAAGGTGGCGAGCACCAGCGGCAGCGGCGTCGCCGGGCCGAGCCACGCCGCCGCGGTGCCGCCCGCCGCCAGCGCGGTCCCGGCGACGACCAGCGGCCACCGCGGGCCGCGCGTGCCGACCAGCCGCCCGGTCCACGGGGACAGCACGAGCACCAGCACCCCGACCGGCAGCAGGCACAGCCCGGCGGCCTGCGCCGTCAGGCCCCGGGTCTCCTGCAGGTACTGGGTGGCGGTGAACAGGAAGATCCCGAACCCGCACAGCGCCACCAGCGCCATGAGGATCGCGGAGCTGAACGCGATGCTGCGGAACAGGCGCAGTTCGAGCAGCGGGTCGGCGCGGCGCGGCTCGTAGGCGGCCAGGCCCGCCACGCCGAGCGCGGCCACGGCGAACAGGGCGAGGATCGGCGGCGACGTCCAGCCCAGCGACCGTGCCTCGATGAGGGCGTAGACGACGCTGCCGAGCACCACCAGCACGAGGACCTGCCCGACCGGGTCGAACCGGCGGGCCCGCGGCGCGCGGGACTCGGGCACGACCAGCGTGGTGGCGACGAGCGCGAGGACGACGACCGGGACGTTGACCCAGAAGACGGCACGCCAGCCGAAGCCGTCGACGAGCGCGCCGCCGAGGATCGGCCCGAGTGCCAGTGCCAGTCCGGACATCGAGCCGAACACCCCGATGGCGCGGGCGCGTTCGGCGGGCACGGGGAAGGTGGTGGCGACGATGGCCATCGCGACCGGGTTGAGCATGGTGCCGCCGATCGCCTGCACCGCACGGGCGGCGACCAGCCAGCCGATGTCCGGCGCCAGGCTGCACAGCAGCGAACCGAGGCCGAAGACCGCCAGGCCGCACTGGAAGACGCGCTTGCGCCCGACGCGGTCGGCGGTGGCACCGGCGAGCACGAGGAACCCGGCCAGCACGAGCGTGTAGGCGTCGACCGTCCACTGCAGACCGGAGACGGAGGCGCCGAGATCACGGCGGATGGCGGGCAGGGCGACGGTGACGATGGAGATGTCCATCACCACGACGACGATGCTGGCGCAGCAGGTCGCGAGCACGAGCCCGGGCCGCGCCGGAGGCGGAACGTTCATGGGATCGACGCTAGGATTTAGAGCGTGCTCGAAGTCAAACCGCCGATTCCCCCGGAGGGGCTGACGATCGCGGACGCGGCCCGCCGCACCGGCGTCAGCGCCCACACGCTGCGCTACTACGAGCGGGCGGGCCTGGTGGTGACACAGGTGGATCGCACGTCCGGCGGCCGTCGCCGCTACCGGCAGCTGGACCTGGACTGGATCCGGATCTGCACGAAGCTGCGGGCGACGGGCATGCCGATCAAGACGATCCGCCGTTACGCCGATCTGGTGTCGGCCGGGCGCGGCAACGAGCAGGAACGGCTGGCGCTGCTGGAGGAACACCGTGCGGAAGTGTTGGCGAAGCTGGCCGAGCTGCAGGAGAACCTGGCCCTGATCGACCGCAAGATCGGCGTGTACCGCGGCCGCCTGGAAGCCGGTGACGCGGACGATCTGTGGGCGCCGGCGCGGCCCTGATCAGGGTCCGGTGTCGGACCGCACCTTCGGCCGTCCGGTGTCGAAGAACGCCCTGACCTCGCGGGCCTCGCCGTCGGGCAGCCACCGGGCCGAGTACGCCGTGCCGTACCAGTCGATTTCGCCGGAGGCCAGCTCGGCGGTGGTGTCGTAGTCGTCCGGGTCGGCGCGGTCGCTGTAGTACCAGGTGCCGTCGTCGCCGCTGCGCAGGAACTCCAGCAGGGACGCCGGGCCGACGAACAGGTAGCCGCAGGCACGGCCGCCCCGGTGCAGCGCGGCGACGCGCCCGGCGAACTCCGACTTGCCCGTCCGGTGCTCGTCGCCGGTGTCGAAGAAGCGGT
Source organism: Amycolatopsis melonis (assembly GCF_040064235.1). NCBI lineage: Bacteria > Bacillati > Actinomycetota > Actinomycetes > Pseudonocardiales > Pseudonocardiaceae > Amycolatopsis > Amycolatopsis melonis. Next base: position 571,276 of record NZ_JBDZYD010000002.1, on the reverse strand, counting down.
CCAGGTACTTCTCCGGCGGCAGTTCGCTCTCGCGCAGCAGCGAGAACACCTCGCTGCCCGGTGTGAGTTCCTTCTCCCCGATCGCATAGGCCTGGGCGAGCCCGAGATAGGTGACGCCGGTGTTTTCCGCGTATTCCTGCGCTTCCGCTTCGGCCAGCGCAATGGCGTTGTCGAGGCCGGCGGCACGCCACAGCGTGATCCGTTCCTCGTACGGCTGCCCGGCGGAACCGGCCCACCGGAAGACACAGCGCACCGCGTACCACTCGTCCGCCACCGGTGCAGGCTACTGCGCGGAAGCGGCCTGCGGTTCGCGGCGGCGTGCGCTCACGGCGGCCGGCGCGATGAGCGCGGCCAGCAGCCCGACCACGACGAACGACACCGACAGCGACGTCGCCTGCGCGATGCCGCCGACCAGCGGCGGCCCGGCGAGGAACCCGCCGTAGGCGATGGTCGAGACGAACGCGACCTCGCGTTCCCCGCCGCCGTGCCCGGCCGACCCGGCCAGGCTCAGCGCCACCGGGAACGACGTCGACAGGCCCGCCCCGGCGAGCACGAAACCGGCCAGCGCCACGCCCGCCGACGGGACCAGGGCAGCCAGGGCCAGCCCAGTCCCCGCGACCAAGGCGCCAGTGACCAGCAGCCGGATCGCCCCGAACCGCCGCTGCGCCCACGATCCGCCGAACCGGCTCACGGCCATGGCGAGCGAGAACGCCGTGTACGCCAGCGCCGCGACGCCCTCGCCCGCGCCGTGCCGGGTCACCAGCAGCAGCGCCGACCAGTCCGCGCTCGCCCCTTCGGCGATCGCCGCGAACACGACGATCCCGCCCAGCAGCCACAGCACCGGCTGTTTCACCAGCGCGACGCGGGGACGTTCCGGCCGGTCGGCCGGGGCGGCACCGGCGGGAACGCCACGGCACACGGCCAGCAGGACCACCGTCGCCACGGCGGCGACCACCGCGAGGTGGCGCGACGGCGGCCAGTGGTGCCCGGCAGCCAGGCCGGCCGCCGCCGAACCGGCGAAACCGCCCACGCTGTACCCGGCGTGCAGCAGCGACAGCAGCGGCCTGCCCGCGCGGCGCTCGACGGCCACGCCGCCGACGTTCATCGCCACTTCCATCGTCCCGAGCGAGAGGCCGAGCCCGAACAGCAGCACCCCCAGCGCGAGCACCGAACCCGCGAGTCCGAGCAGCGGCAGGATGGCGCACGACACCAGCGTCGAGGTCACGACGACGGCGCGGGCACCGAACCGTTCCGCGAGCCGCCCGGCCAGCGGCGCGACGAGGAGCATGCCCGCGGTCATGGCCAGCAGCGCCAGGCCGAGCACGCCCGGCCCGGCCGCCACCCGGGCGGCCAGCGCGGGCACGCGCGGCGTCCAGGAGCCGTTGAGGGCACCGTTCGCCGCGAAGACCACGAACATCGCGACCGAGCCAGGAGCGGGTGTGCGCCGTCGTCCGAACACCCGGGCATCGTGGCAGCGAAACGATTTCGCGGGCCGGGATTTCCGAAAACGACGGACGGCGAATCCCGTTTCCACGGAACAATCCGCACCCCCGCGGGAACGGCGGTTACGGTGATCCGGTGGATCAACGAACGGATTCCGCAGAATGCGCAGAACCGGATCCGGTGCTCGACGCCGTCGTCGTGCCGGCGTGGCGCTCGGTGGCCGGCCTGACCCCGGCGATCCGGCTGGCCCAGGATCTCGGCACCCGGCTCGTGCTGCTGTGCAGCGGCAGAGTGAGGGCGGCCGAAGCCCGCACGGCGGCCACGGGTCTCACTGTCGCCGCGATCGACATTCCGCCGGGATACCGGAATCCGCTGCTCGATTTCGCGACCTCGAAACACCCCGCCGTGGCCGACGCGCAATTCACCGACGTCCGCGTGAAACGCAATCTGGGACTGCTGATCGCCCGGATGAGCGGCTGGTCGCGCATTCTTTTCCTCGACGACGACCACCTGCTCGGCCCGGCACAGGCGCGGGCCGCGGGCGCGGCCCTGCGCACCCACCGCGTCGCGGCGTTCCGCGCCGAGGAGTTCCCGGACCGGTCGGTGGTCCGGCACGCCGAGCAGCTGGCGGGCGGCACCCCGGCGATCTCCCCGAGCATCGGCACCGCGGCCGTGCGCCTCGACGCCGGGACGACGTTCTTCCCCGAGGTCTACAACGAAGACTGGCTGTTCCTCTACGACAGCGCGGCTCCCGGGCCCGCCGACGCGGGCACCGTCCGCCAGCTCCCCTACGACCCGTTCGCCCGGCCCGCCCGTGCCGCCGCCGAGGAGTTCGGCGACGTCCTCGCCGAGGGCCTCGTCCGGTTCCGCGAGGCCGGGCTGCACGCGACCGAAGCGTCGGAAGCCGACTGGACCGCCGTCGTACGGGAGCGCGGTGACCTGCTCGGCGACCTCGCCCGGCGGCTGCGCGCCCGTGACCACGCCAAACCCGCGCTGCGCGCACTCGAAGCGGCGGCAGACCGGCTGTCCCGCACGACCGGCGAACAGCTGGCGTCCTACGTGACCCTCTGGCGTGAAGACGTCGAACGGTGGCGTGAGCGGCTCGACGCGGTCGGCGGCTCGCTGCCGGTGGCGTCCGCGCTCCGCTTCCTGGGCCTGCACGAGCAGGCGGTCCTCTCCGCCGCCGAGCCGCCGGCGGTGGCCACCGGGTGACACCGGCAGCGGAAACCGCCGCCCGGCGGTTATTCTCGGACCGGGAGCGGGGAGCGGGAATGGACGACCGGCAGCAGGCGCAGGAGGGGATCGACCTCGATCGCCCGAACGCCGCACGCGTGTACGACTACCTCATCGGCGGCGAGCTGAACTACGCGATCGACCGCGAGTTCGCGCGGAAGATCCTGGCACTGCGGCCGGAGTCGCGGAAGCTGGCGCTGATGAACCGGCGCTGGCTGCGCCGGGCGGTCCGGTTCGGCGCCGAGCAGGGCATCCGCCAGTTCCTCGACATCGGCTCCGGCATGCCCACCGTCGGGCACGTGCACGAGGTCGTCCAAGCGATCGACCCGGCGTGCCGGGTCGTCTACGTCGACATCGAGCCGATCGCCGTCGCGCACAGCAAGATCGTGCTGCAGGACAACGAGAACGCGGGCATGGTGCACGGCGACGGCGAGCATCCCCGCGAAATCCTGGAGCACCCGACGACGACGCGGCTGCTGGACCTGAGCGAGCCGGTGATGGTCGTGATGGCCGCGTTCGTGCACTTCATCCCGGACGCCCGCGACCCCGCCGGGATGATCGCCACCTATCGCCGGGCGATGGCGCCCGGCAGTTACCTCGCGCTGTCGTCCGGCACGTTCGAGGGGCAGGGCGAAGAGGTGCGCCGCGCGGCCGAGCTGTACAAGCAGAGCGGCACGGACGTCTTCCCGCGGTCCCGCGCGGAGCTGCAGGCCCTGCTGACCGGCTTCGAGCTGGTCCCGCCGGGCATCGTGTACACGCCGGAGTGGCGGCCGGACGACCCCGCCGACGTCGGCCCGCACCCGGAGCAGTCGAGCCAGCTGGCGCTGGTGGCCCGCAAGCCGTCCTGATCACCAGGCCGCCCGGCGTTCGGCGGCGCGGGAGACGACGGCGGCGGCGAACGCCGCGACACCCAGCGCGACGCCGATCCACACCGGGGCGACGAGCCCGAGCCCGCCGTCGATCGCCAGGCCGCCGAGCCAGGCCGACAGCGCGATGCCGGTCTGGAACGCCGACGCGTTCACCGAAGACGCGAGCGAGGGCGCTTCACTGGCCACCTCCACCGCGCGGGTCTGGAACACGGGAACCATCGCGAACCCGGCGGCACCCAGCACGAACACCATGACCACGGCCGTGACCGGCTGGTGCACCGCGAAGGCGAACACGACCAGCGCGGCGACCGCGGCGGCGATCGTGCCGTAGAGGGCGGGCCCGAGCGCCCGGTCGGCGAGCCGCCCGCCGAGCAGGTTGCCGCCGGTCAGCCCGGCACCGAACAGCACCAGCAGCCATGGCACCGCCGAAGCGCCGAAGCCGGCCACCCGCGTCAGGATCGGCTCCAGGAAGGTGATGGCAGCGTAGGCGGCACCCCAGCCGAGCATCGTCGTGACCAGCACCAGCCAGACCTGCGGGCGGCGGAAGACGGCCAGCTCGCCGCGGAGCCCGCCGCCGGTGTCGTCCGGCCGCGCCGGCACGAAGGCGGCGATCGCGGCGAGCGCGACCCCGCCGAGGATGGCGATGGCCCAGAACGCCGAGCGCCAGCCGAGCTGCAGGCCCAGCGCCGTCCCGAACGGCACGCCGACGACGTTCGACACGGTCAGCCCGGTCATCATGAGCGCGATGGCCCGCGACCGCCGTTCCGGCGCGACGAGGCTCGCGGCGATGACCGGGCCGATGCCCATGAACGCGCCGTGGCACAGGGCCGAGACCACCCGCCCGGCCATGAGCAGGCCGTACCCGGGCGCGAGGGCGGCGAGGACGTTCCCGGCGATGAAGAGGCTCATGAGCACGACGAGCATGGTCTTGCGCGACAGCCGCGCCCCGGCGGCGGTCATCACGGGCGCGCCGACGGCCACGGCGGCGGCGTAGCCGGTGACCAGCAGCCCGGCCGTGGGCAGGGAGACGCCGAGGTCGTGGCCGAGGGGGCCGAGCAGCCCGACGACGACGAACTCGGTCAGCCCGATCCCGAAGGCGCCGAGTGCGAGCGCGCCGAGAGCGAGTGCGCGACGCCGTGGCGGGTACTCGGTGACGGGCACGCGGGGGCTCCTTCCGGCGGGGGCATGATGATCTCCACGCTACTGAGATCCGCGGCAGGGGGTCGTCTACCGTAGGGGCCGGCGCTGGACGAAGCACGTCGAACGGCAGGATGACTGGTGAGGGAACGCGAGCTACGGCGCCGCTGCAGGCGGCTACTGAACGAGCTGGGCATCCGGCCGCCGCTCGACGTCAGTGACCTGTGCCGCAGTGTCGGGGACCTGCGCGGCCGCCCGATCCGGCTGCTCGCGCACCGGATTCCGGTGCCGGGCCCGTTCGGGGCCTGGATCGCGACCGCCCAGGCCGACTACATCGTGTACCAGCGCGACACGAGCAAGGCCCACCAGCGCCACATCATCCTGCACGAGCTGGGCCACATGCTGGCAGGCCACCAGGGCACGGTGGAGGACGACAGCCTGCTCGCCCAGCTGACCCCCGACGTGGCCCCGGCGTCGGTCCGGCAGACCCTGCTGCGGACGTCCTACGACAGCGACCACGAGCGCGAAGCCGAGACGGTCGCGACGATCATCCTGGAGTGGGCGTCGGTGCTGGACCGCGTCGCGCCGAAGGCCTCGGACGAGGACACGGCGCAGCGCATCGAGGCGGCGCTGAGCGAGCGGCTGGGGTGGCTGTGAACAGCAAGATCGCGCTCATCGTGATCCAGGGCCTCGTCCTTTTCCCGGCCCTGGTGTGGAAGACCTACCAGGCCACCCGCGCGCCGAAGGACGTGGCCCGCTGGATGGTGACGGCCTGCCTGGCCTGTTTCGCGGCGGCGTACCCGCTCGGCCTCCTGGCGGGTGACGTGAACCAGCCGGATCCGGGGCTGATCGTCCCGCTGCTGTTCCAGCACATCTTCCTGTGCGGACTCGTGTATTCCCTGGCCTGCTTCTTCCTGTTTTCGGCCCTCCCGGCGGCCCGAGCCCGCCGCCGGGCCCGCCTGGAGGCAGTGCCCCTGGCGGCGGCGATCCTGGTGATGGCGGCGGTCACGGTGCTGATGCCCGACGTCCCGCCATCGGCGTACCCCCGCACCGGAGTCTCGATCTTCTACCTCGCGGCGGACCTGTACCTGACGTACGGCATCGCGAGCGCCTGCGTTTTCGCCTGGCGCTACGCCGGCGGCGCGGCCCCTCGCCTGGCCCGTGGCCTGCTGGTGGCCTCGGTGGGTTTCGCGTTCGGCGCGGTCGGCGGAGCAACGCTGATCGCGGTGATCCTGGTCCACTGGGCAGGCGCGGCGATTCCGTGGTTGCTGGTGCAGGCCACGGTGTTCCTGGTGTTCCCGAGCGCGATCCTGCTGGTGGTCGGCCTGTCGTACCCGGGCGTCGCGACCCGCGTGGACGCGACCCGCGTGTGGTGGCAGCACCTGCGCGCGTACCACCGTTTGGGTCCACTGTGGACAAGGCTGCACGAGGCATTCCCGGAGGACGCGCTGACCCGCACGCCGTTGAGCGGATGGCGGGACAGGTTGAGCGTGCTGGGCGTGCACCGCCGTTACTACCGGAGGGTCATCGAGTGCCGGGACGGGCTGGTCCGGATCAGCCCGTACCTGGCCCAGGTGAAGCAGGGGTCACTGGCGGAACGCCTCACCGAAGCACTGAGCGCCCACGCCCGGCGGGAACCGGTACCGGAGGAAGGGATGCCGGTAGCCCTCCCGGAGGGCGGCAGCCTCGACGACGACGTGCGGGAACTGGTGGCGCTTTCGGAGTCGCTGAAGCCGGTTACCGCTTGATCTGTGCCGTTCTCAGCGCGAGCCACTCAGTCGCCAGAGGCACGAATCGACAGCAGACGCCGTTCGGCCGCAGCCCTGATTCGCTTCGTGGCCCCCGTCGCACTCAGGGCTTCGAGAATGGCCTCATCCCGAGCCGAATCGGCGGCCCGCAGTTGCAGCCAGGTCGACCAACTCCGAGTATCGAACTCCTCTTCGCCGGACGTCGCGCTTGTCTTTGTGATGGTTTCCCATATCGACAGCTCACGAGCCCGTGTCGCCGCATATTCGCGGGACTTCCCGGCAGGAAGCGCCGCAACATAGTCCGGTCTCTGCGAAGCCGGCACGACTTCCATGACCTTCAAGACCACAGAGGAAGCAATCGAGATATCCGGCTCGGACCTGACCAGCTCCAGCAACGCTGGCCACTCGTCGGGAATTTCGATCGCCCGGGCGTATATCTCCCAGCGAGCGTGACCACTTTCAAGGTCAGCACCGCCGCCACCCAGCCTTTCGGCCATGAATCTCAACCTTTACCTAAATGAGCAGGAAACCACAATAATTCACCTTGTGAATTTAACCGACGTGCAACCATGCTCTTACGATTAACCCTTCAGGTTGAGCGGTTTCATTCTGGTCGACCTGGATATCGTCGCATTTGATCCCGCCCCGATGAGCGCCATCGTGGACCGAAGCGGGCAGTTGCGTACAAACGCCTAGAAATGTGCACGAGCGCACAGTACATGCGCAGGCTTCAATGCTTGAGTCGCGGTAGCGCCGGCGTCGAGGCGGTGGACGGCCTCGGCGATCGTGGCGCAGTATCCAAAAAAGCCTGAACTTAGTCACCAGCTCGAAGCCAGCCTGCTTCGACCAATGACGAGAACGGGTTCCCGGACCCGACGGGGCACCGGCCCGGTACCACCCGCCCACGCCCGCCCAGTCTTGGTGAGATCACCTCATTGAAGCCGATTAGCGATCGACCTGTGCCATTCTATCAATTCACGGCTTCAACAGAGTTCCAAATCCAATATTACTCAAGCATCGCAGAGAAGTCAGCTACCAACCTTCTATTGCTACATCCACGCCAGGGGCGATCGACGGCGGGCACATCTCCTCGTTCACCAGCTTCCGCGCCAGCCGGGCAAACCTCACTACCATATGACCAATGATCGACAATTAACAAAGCCCCACTTATACGAATTCTAACACTATGGAAAACTCATCCATCACAGCAATGAGAGAATCCAAGAAGTCTGCGTCGAGAACTTGCCGAGAAGTATCGAAATCACGCCACACGATCTTCGACAACGAAGCTCCGCCAAGATTAGATCGAATACAGTCGACAAGCGCGTCAAGATTTGACCCAAAATACCCCCCCGGCCCATTTACCGCCTCACCTAGAGCACAAAAGAAAGACGCCTTGGTCAGCACTACTTTTCCGGCCAGATAAACAACACTCCGATCCGCCTCAGTTGCGACATGCAAACGCTCGCCGAAAAACCAAGAGTTCTGCGCAACATGAAGCCATGCAGAATGGTAGCTTGCCGGCCAATGCGCCCACTCATTACTCTTTAATTCAGCAGATGCCCAGCGACGCCACACCGCCACTGCATCACGACACTCACATCGACCATCGAATTGCCGGAACACAACACTGTCAAGTACCGGGCCCGACGACGAGTTCATCGCTCTGTCAGAAATTGCCCGGCCAACCCAATATTCACCAATCTTTGTTCGCTTCCGGTCAATAATGTGAAGCGTTGCTTCTTCAACCTTGACGCGTCCCGACTGAAACTCGGTAACACCGCGAAAAACAACGTCGGGATATCGACCCGCCGAGACCCCGAAAAAGCCATCGATCTCTCGCGCGCTCAGAATTAACAGTCCAGAACTCTCGTCGAACAGGGAAAACATTACGAAGTCAACCTCGGGCACCTCGAATTTTCCAGTGTATGCAGTCATTAATTCCAGTCACCACAGATCAGCACGTAAGCCGAACATTAACGAGATTATTTCCATCCCCAACCAGGGAAGTGGGGCGCACCGAAGCGCTGGATCTTCTGATAGTGTGTCGCAGTCCATCCATAAACTTTAACTCCATTAGGTAGCGTCTTTTCGAGAATTCTTTCGGTGTTAGGCCTTCCTGGAACACGGTACTCCTTCGATCCAGTCCACCAAGGATATTCCTGACCACTATAGATGTCATGCGAGGTGAGCCGTCCTGCCTTGACATCATCATAGGCTTCCGCGATCTTGTGGTTCATTCCAAGAGGGAGCGCATCCGACAGTTTTCCAGCCTGACAGGGGTCATTGTTGTGCACCAGGACAGGAATCTTTGAGGCCAACACGTAGTAGGCGTGCAGGCCGCCGACGCTCAGGTCGTATGTGGCGTCACCGGCGTCGTGGTGATCGACCCCTCCGATCGTGGCTTCGCGGCCGAGAGCCTGAACCTGGTCACCAGCCCGAAGCTGGCCTGCTTCGACCCAATGATGAGAACGAGTTTCCCAGATCTGGTGGTGCTCGGTCGTGCGGATCGGCTCCTGGCTGCCGTCCAGAAGAAGGTCTACCCGATCGTGATCGTCCTGGGTGACGTGTACTGCGGTCACCTTGTGGTGCTCGACCGCCTTGGCATCGGGACTCGTGTTGGCGATCTCATCACCGACCTTGATCTCCGAGATGGGCTTCGCCGTCCCGTCGGCCATCAAGACCCGCGTGTCGCCGGTGAAGCTGTGCGGTACCGCGCACGCCGTGCGGGCCAGATCCGCCAGACCGTCTTCACCCCGGGCCGCGTCATCGACGACACCCACGAAGCGCGCGGCGCGTCCCAGCTTCTCGGAAGCCGCCAACGCTTCGACGGCTTTGCCTGCCTTGAGGTACGGCGCCACCGTCAACGCAGCGCCCAGACAGGCACCCCACGTCGGGTCACTGCTGCAGTCGACGATGTCGGGGATGCCGGTCATCTGCCAGCCGAGCTCCAGGATCTCCTGGATTGTCATACCCTCATTGTGGAACTCGCGGTAGATCGCCGCGGCGCGCTCCCGCGTCGGCGGCTTACTGCCCTTTCTCGTCACGTCCTGGTTTTTCGCCAGACAATACCGGCTCCAGTTGCAAGCCCAGATCGAGGACGACCGGTACTGTCCGTAATAGCGGTCGTCACTGGCATTGCCCGTGCTCGCCGTGTAGCCGTAGTTGGCACATGCCCGGCGGTCCTCGGCATTCTTGCAGGTGTCGAGCATCGGTTCGAGTCCGGTCGGATCCGGGTTCGCCAGCGGGTTGTCGAACCCGTAGGTATAGGCATTGAGGTGAGCCGGATTGCCGGGTTCCAGCAGCGGGTCCGGCGTTGTGAAGCTGCCGATGGCGGGGTCGTACTCGCGGGCTCCCAAGTGCGTGAGCCCGGTCGGGTTCTGGTAACCGCCGAGGAAGCCGTGGTTGTCCACCCACGGCCCCGTCGGCGTGCCGCGCGGGACACCATAGGGATCCTGGAATCGCTTGTGTACCGTCAGGTCGGCGGCATCAACGCTGGCATACGCCGTCCCCTGCTCGTCAGTCAGCAGCCAGGATACCCCGGTGGCCGCCGTACGCTCGGCGATCGGATGGCCGTTGTAGCTGTAGTAGCGAGTGCCGGTGGCGAAGCTGCCACCCGCCGGCACGCGCAGCTCGAGGTCGCCGACGGTGAGGGTGACTCCGGACGGGTCCCGGGCGATGAGCCGGTTGCCGTCAGCGTCGTAGACATAGGTGCTGGTTTTGCCGTCGGCCTCGGTCACCGAAGCGAGCTTGCCTTCAGCGTCGTAGGAAAACGTCTGACCGGCCGTACCGGAACCACGGGTCTTCGTACGTCCGTCGTCGTAGTAGGTGTTGCTGGTCGTGCCCGCCGAGCTGGTCACAGTCTGTGCAGCGTGCGGCCGCGGGTTGCCCGGGGCCGGGTAGGTGGTGGTCGTTGTCGCATCGCCACCGGTCGTGTGCTGGACCTGTCTGATCCGGTTGCCATTGAGGTCGTAGTCCCACGACGTCCAGTACTGCGCTGCACCGCCGAGTCCGCTGACCACCGGGTCGGGTGCGCAGTCCCCCGCCTTCGGCGTCCATGCCCCGGTGAGCCGCTGCAGCCGGTCGTACTGGAAACACTGCACGTCGGCAGTGCCGTCCTGCGGTGTGTCGGCGAGCCTGGTCAGGTTGTCGTCGGGCCGGTAGGTGTACGTCCGGTTCGTGATGTCGTGTCCGGTGGTCGTGGCACGCTGGGCCAGCGTGGTGGCGAGCCTGCCGGTGCCGTTCTCGTAGGTGTTGGTCACCGCCACCTGGTAAGGGCTGGTGGGATCCTGGAAGTCGGTGCGCAGGACTTGTGCCTGCGGGTTGTACTGGGTGTTCGACACCAGATGGAGCGGGGAGCCGCCGACGACCGCGGTGTTCAGCATGGTCGCTTGACCGAGCGTGCCGTAGTCGTGGTGGATGGTCTCGGCGGGAAGACCGCCCTTGGCCGGGCTCGTCGTGTCGGTCACCGCGCCACTCAGCGCGTCATAGGTGGTATTGAAGGTGTAGGTGCCGCCAAGGCCGGTCTCGAAAGCGGGGATCGTGTAACGGAGGCCGGTGACGCGACCGGCAGCGTCGTAACCGGTGACGGCAGTCGAGTAAGCGCGGCCCGCGACGTAGCGCGTGGAGCCGGCCGGCTGACCGGCCAGCACCGTGTCGTAGGTCCATTCGGCGAGCTTGGTGCCGGTGACGGCACCTTGGTATTCGCCGGTTTTGCGGCCGATGTTGTCGTAGCTGTACGCGAGAGTCCGGTTCTGGGCGTCCGTGGTCGTGGCCAGCCGGTCGACGTCGTCGTAGGAGTAGCTCGTCTTCCCGGTATCCGGATCAGTGGTGACGGTCTTGCGTCCACGCAGGTCGTAGCTCGCGGACCAGACGTTCTTGCCGGTGGAGTCGGTCACCGTGGCGAGCTGGCCGCCCGGTGTATAGGTGTAGGCGGTGACGTCACCCGGGTCGTTCGGACCGGTGTGGTCGCGGTCGTGGAACTGGACGGTCCGGACGTTCTGCCCCAGGCCGTTGGTCACCGCCGCGGTCGCGATGCCTCCCGCGGGCGGAATCGTCACGGCGCGGTCGCCGTCGTATCGGGTCGTCGTGCGCCACTGCTCGGCACCGTTGAGCACGAACGCCGAACCGGTCGTCCGGCCGGCACTGTCGTAGGTGGTGAACGTGGAGTTGGGCACGGCGTTGTGCTGAACGACCTGCAGCGTTGCCGAAGGGCCCGACGCGCCGTTCCAGTAGTTGTTGTGCGTGATGTAGAGGCGACCTTGGGAGTCGAAGAGGGTGTCAGTGATCGTCCTGCCGCCCTGCGTGTAGGGCGTCGGCGTCTGTGTCTGAACAGTTCTGCCCAGTCCGTCGACAAGAGCGTAGCTGGTGGTGTACGAACCGTTGGCCAGCAGCGTCTTGGTCGCGATCGAGCTGACCTTCCCGGTGTCCGCCGTGACCGAGTATTCGTAGAGCGTCGACGCAGGCTGGTTTTGCGCCCTGCTGTGCCCAGGACTCCAGACCGCGGTCAGTCTGGCCAGCGGATCGTAAGCAGCGTCCGTGCGAAGGCCGCTGTTGTCCGTCTCGGCGAGAATTGCTCCGCTCACCGGATCGAGTTCCTTGGTCGAGGTGAACGTCCTCTGGTCAGTGGTGCTGACCTGAGGTGTGGTCGTGGCGATCCTCGTAACGGGGCCACCGGTTTTCGGTGTGTACACCGTGCGCGTCGGGAGGTTGCGGTGATCGGCCACCGTCACGCTACGGCCGTACTCGTCGAACGTCGCCATGTGCGCCGGGCTCTGGAACTGCTCGGCTCCGCCGGACGGCCAGCTGTCGAGGACGTCGGTCTGGCTGACATCTCCGACTGTCGGCGGCGTTCCGTACGGCGTCGAGTCGAAGGAGTTCTTGGTGTCGGAGACGATGTTCGCGCTTGTCACCGGCGCATCACAAGTACCAGCAAATGTCCTGGACCGTTGGACCGCGTTCAGCAACCAGATGTCGCGATTTGCCAGGTACGTGGTGGTCGTGCAAGTCACCTGATCCGGTACGGGAGTGTCCTCGACGACGACGCCTGCGTTCTCCGTGGCGATCTCGAGCCCGTAGTCACCGAACGTGGTCTTTTTCCGACCAACCCTCCATTGCTGTGTCGCGTCGATCCAGGTACGGGTCCGCTGTACGGCTGTGCCGGTGTAGAACGACTGGAATCCGTTGCCGTCCGTGGCGGTGGCTTCCTTGCTCCGCCATGGATCGTTGATCTTCTCCTCGATGACCTTGCCGTCGAGGTAGGTGAGCTCCTCACGGACGAATCCGGCGTACTGGTCGAGATCGGTGACGCTCTCTCCCCAGTAGCTCGGCACGGAGACACCCTCCATACCCCGCAGGTACCGAGTTTCGGTGACAGTGCGGGGACCGGACGGATCGCCGGAGGCCGCACCTTTGGTCGTTTTGACGTCGCCGTAACCCCGGAACTGCGACCACGTCCGATAGTTCGGGTTGACCAGCGGGTTGTCGTCGTGGTGCCAGGCTGCGCCACCAAAGTAGTCATAATGGGTGACGATCGCCTGGGACAATGGTGTGTTTCCGTCTTCCTTGACTTCGACAACCGGGAACTTGTTGAACCAGTCGCGGATCGGGTCGGTCGCCCCGCCGGGAGTCCAGAAAGTGGGGTAACAGGCGAGCTTGTTGTCCTCAGGCGAAGCGGGCATCTTGACGCCGACAACGCACTCGGGCTCGGCGTAAGTGACGCTTGTGACTCCACCGGTCGAACTGGTGACCGAGTCGATCCGCTGCCGGGTCAAGGCCGTGTAGCCGGTCGTGGTGTCGACGCGGTTGGCCTTTGGGACACCGTGGAATCGCGTGGACGGCAGCGAGATCGGCGGACGAGTACTCGACGTGTTGGCCAGGCCCGTCTCGGTGATCGAATCGAGCCAGAGGGCCGGGCTGCCGCCACTCCCGGGAGTAGGATAGGACTGGCCGAGCGCCCAGGACATGACTGGTTTCCATCCGCCTGCACCGTCGGCGACCTGCGCTGTGATGGTCGTATAGCGCTTGCGGCTGAAGAAGGTCGGAGATGCGTTCAGGCATTTGATGCCGGTGGCACAAATGCGGTCGAAAGGAACGTCCGGCCAGCGTGTGGCGGTGTCCTTCGTCAACTGGGCCGGGTCGCAGGTGAAGGTGCTGGTGGGCAGGCACCGTTCCGAGGTACCGAAGACCACTCGCGCCGGTGCGGTCGAATACACATTGGCGACGCGAGTGTTGAAGCCGTACTCGACGCGCGAGAGATAGCCGCCCCGGACGTACGAGCTCGGAGAGCCGGTGTTCCCATTGACCGCATAGGCGTTGTTCTCGACGTCGTAGTAGAAGGCAGTGGCATTGCCGTGGGTGTCGATCGCGTAGTCGAGGTTCCAACGCCACGCCGTGTTTGCGCACAACGAGTCGGCAAAGGCCGTGTGATAGCACGGCTCTCCGCTGTTGTTGCCGTAGACAGGTTCGGTCCATGTGGAGCGGGTTTCCGGATTGCCCTGCTGCCAGCCGGGAAGGTGATTCAGACCAAAGAAGTACTGTGTTCCGTCGAGGGTGGTGAGCTTCCACGCCTCACCACCCTGCGCACCATTCGCGGCGTTGGTGAGCTTCTCGATCTTCGCGCCCTTGTCGATCTTGGTGTGCCAGCTTTCAGGGTGGTCCTTATCGTGCACCAGCATGTCGTTGGCCCCGCCGAACGACAGGGTCGCATTGTCCGAGAACCAGCAGAGATCACCGTTCAGCTTGTTCTGACCGTTGTTCCCTCCCAGGTCGTCCGCGCAAGACTTGTATGACCGCTCGATGAATCCGCCACCGGACAGAGCCCAACCGTCCCCGATCGGCGACGCCTGGTTGTTCGTCGCGGAGGTCAATCCGTCCACGGCGTCCGAGGAGTAGTCCAGGCTCAACACCGGCCCGGTGCCGCTCGGACCTGCCGGCGTCTTGATGGGATAGGAATAGGTGAAAGCTCCGGTGGATCCGCCGGAGCTCCACGAGCCGGCGGGCTTGAGATCGGTCGCCTTGAAATCCCCGCCGTCCCCTTTGTCGCCGGCTTCGGCCGCGACCACGGCCGACGTCTCAGCCGTCGCGAAGGCCACCTGTCCGGTGACGTGACCACTCTTCGAGTCGTTGTGTGAAGACAACGGCGTTTTCTGCCGGCACTGGGGCACGTCCGGAGTGGTGAGGACGCACGCCGGATATCGGACCAACCGAAGCCGGCCACGGTAGTCACCACCGTAGGCGGAGGCGAACGATCTGTAGTCGACGTCGAAGTCGAGCGGGCCTCCTGTGTCGCCGCGCAACTTGGACAGCCGGACGAGCATTCCCTGGACGCCGGCTCGGTCCGCATCAGCCTTCGCGAGGACTTCCACCCGGACCGATCCCGCAGCGTGCGCCACCGGGGCACCCGTTGCCGTATCGCGTCCTCCGCGCGCGATCGTCACCGGAGGTGCCGCCGCTGCCTTGCCTACCGATGCGTCCGCGGCCACGGGAGGAAGTTCGACATCCGCGCTCGCGGCCGCAGGCCACGACACCGACGGCGTCGGTGCGGTCGCCGTCGTGGCCGGTTGCGATCTGAGACCGCCGGGCTGGACGTCGACCGACCTCGTTTCCTGCAAGGGGGGAAGATCCCAGCCCAGGCCATGCCAGCCGGCTGCGGCTGCCGGGACCGCGGTCGCCTGCTGGCCGGCACCCAGCAGCACGACGACGACTGCCCCTGCTACGACTCTGACGCGTCTGCTCGCCCTCGAGTGTGTGCGCATTACCTGTCCTGCCCTAGGAAGATTCGAAGTGATCGCGGTGAGTCAGCTCTGGAAGAGCAGCCGGGGATCGTCGTTTACCGAGTCGTTCCGTGCGTCGACGATGCTGCGCAATCCGGAGTACACGCGCACGCCTGCCAGACCGCCGTACCACGTATCGCTGCGCTGTCCCGTCCATACCCCGTGGCCAAGCAGGAGACCACCGACGGAATCCCGGGCCACTATCCCACCGCCATCGGGCGTGTTCACCGCAAGCTTCTGTTTTGTGCCGTTGACATAGAGCGCCATGTAGCCGGTCGCGGCGTCATAGGTGGCCACCAGATGGGTCCACGTGTTGTCGGCCGCGTCGGCATCGCTCAACATGATGCGGCTGTCATTGCCGGTCGCGGACGGCGACAGCAGGAAACTCCACCTGCCGTGCTGGACGCCCGCGCCGTCGGCCCACGGCCGGTAGCCGAGGAGCAGTGGCGAGAACTGGGAATCGGACGTGCTGACGACGGCACGGGGTGACGGGTCGACCGGCCCGTTGACAGACGCATCGGAGGCGGTCCAGGTGTGCTTGACCCATGCCTCGACCGTGAACGACTTGTCGGTCCGCCAGGTGGCGGGTTTGGTGGCCGTGATTTCGCCACCGTTGACGGTGAACTGCGCCGCACAACCAGCCGGCATTCCTGCACCTTCGGTTTCGGTCACGAGCGACACCCCGCCGGTCGCTGTGGCCGCGGTCTGCGTGACAGATTCGAAGTAGCGCAGCCCGTTCATCGACGCTATCTGATCGTCCGTCAGTTTCGCGGACCAGATGCGCCCCTGATCGAGCACGCCCTTGAACGGATTCTTGCCGCCGGCTTCGGCTCCGAGCAGCAGCGGCCCGTTTGCTGTCCAGGCCGCGGGAACGCTGACATCCGCCTCGTGCAGGCCGTTCACCGACAAGCGGATACGCAACGTCGGCCGGTCGAACGACGCTGTGAGCAACGTCCACTCACCGGCTCGCGGCGCGGACATGCCGGTCGCCCAGGTCCAACCGGCGGTGACTTCGTCGGCCTGCGCCATGCCGAACGCCCAGCGATTTGCGGCTTTGTCGTAGCGCAGGACGAAGTTCGCTGCATTGCTGCCGGCTTGGGAAAAAACGGTGTAACCGGTGTTGAGGTCTGCGGGATTGACCCAGACGGACACCGTGAACGAGTCCGCGGTGTTCACCACAGGGCCACCGGTGGCGCCATAACCACTCGTGCCGTCGAGCTGCAGGCCTCCACCACCGTGACCAGGCACCCAGGCGTATCCACCGGTGAGGGTGATCGCATGGCTGTACCCCGTGCTGTCCGCAGCGACGTTCCCGCTGGTCTGTCCCAACGTCCACGCCGCACGAAGGGAGGACACCCGTGAATTACCGGCGATCAGCTCCGGTCCGCATCCTTCGGCAAGGCCGTAGTTCGCCAGCAGGACCGAGACGCCGGCGAGATCGTGCACGTCCTGCAATGACAGAGTTCGCTGCCAGACCTGAACATCATCGAGCCGGCCGTGGAAGAAGTCGGCGCGGGCACCGGCCCACTTCGCCGCACCCAGCACGGTCGGACCGTTCGTGGTCCAGGGCTGGGCGATGACCGTGCTTTGCTTGGCACCGTCGACATACAGCGTCGCAGTCCGGGTCGAGGCGTCGTAAGTCGCGGTAAGTTGTGTCCACACTCCCACTTGCGGTGGCCTCAGGGAGACAGCACGTGCGTCGCCAGGCGCGGCCTGATCGCCTGTTGTGATCCGAAGCGCCCAAGCGTTGCGTTCCTTGTTGTACTGAAGCATGAAAGGCGCGGATTGGGTTCCGTCTTGGCTGACGACAGTCTGCGAATGCGTCGTATCGGTGAGCTTCGCCCATGCCGCCACTGAGAACGACTTCGACGGATCGATCACGCGATCACTGGTCTGGACGTAACCGCTGGTGCCGTCGAGGTCGATCGCGCCCTTCACTCCCTCGCCGTAGCCACCGGTGTCGGGGTGCGTCCAGCTGTTGCCGTGGTTATAGCCCGGCTGCCGGGTCACTCCGCCGGACGCGGTCGCCGTGTGGGCAGGCAGAGTCGCGTTTCCCGGCGTGGAGGACGCGGTGTCGGTCAGTGTCGTGCCGGAGGATTCGTCCGCGCCCCACGCTGCGAGCAGGTTCGTGCCCGGCGTCAGCGGCTGGACGTGGTAGGAGCAGGACGGGCCGTCCAGTTTGGGATTGGAGTCCGGCAGCACCACGCACGTCGCGTTCGGGCTGGGTGTACCGGCCTTGTTGACCGACTTCACCTTGATCAGATTTTGGTTGCCGCTCAGCGCGACGGTCTTCAGGCTTGCCGTAGCGACCATCCTGCCGTTCGCGTCGGTACCCTGTACCGCAGCCGCGGTCGGCGACCCTTGAGGCTGCGGCTCCGAGCCGTCCGTGGTGTAGATGAAGTGGTCGATGTCGTAAAGCCCTTCAGTCGCCATCGACGCCCACACGCTGAAGTCGACCGCGTCACCCTGGACCTTCGGATCGGTCGAAGACGCCATCGCCACGCTCGGCGGTAACGGAATCTTCGTGTCCACCGTGAATTCGCAGTTGCCGACCCAGCTCGACCAGAGCTCGCCGTCGGTGACCTGCATCGACCAGTTGTAGATCCCATCCTCGTTGACCCATCCAGCGGGCAACGCGGCCAGCTGGGCGGTCGCCTGCTGATTCGGCCCCGCAGTTCCCACTGATACCAGGTTTGCACCATTGTCGTGGGTGTAGACATTGTGGCCGAGCGCTCCGAAGGCCACCGCGAACTTCGCCTTCACCGTGCCACCGTCCGGATCGGACACACGGCCGGCGATCTGAGGCGTCTTCGTGTAGACCCACGGACGATTCGCCCCCGAAGTGCATGGCAAAAGACCGTTCTGCATCGACAGGCTCGCCGGCGGATTCGGGTAGGAGTCGTAGTTCACCTGGAAGTAGGGGTTCAGGTCGAACCGCCGCCAGGCAGCCACCCCATCGCCTTCGTTGGCGGCTGCGAGCACGAACCACGTGTTCGCCCAACGATTCGCGGCGGCGTCCTTGGCCGCTCTCGTCGCATCGAACTGGCCGATCACGTTCCCGGCGTCGTTGCAGTTCGCGACGTTCATCGTCGAAACCTGGTACACCCAGCCTGGCTGCGCTGCCCAGGTGGTGTCGGGGTTCGCGGGATTCGACAGCCACAAACCGGTCGGCTGCGGCGAACAGCTGTAGCTGTGCTGGATCGTGGTGTTCAACGTGGCGCTGTGCACGACGGTGCCTGCGCTGTCGTAGTTCTCGTAGCCTGCTTTGAGATTCGACAGGTCTCCGGTCGACGCGTTCCAGTTCTTTGCGCCCGGATAACCGGACTGGACCACCACGTGCGACTGGATTCCGCACGAGGTGCACCAGTTGTCGGGGTCCAGGGAAACCGGGTACCGCGTAGCCGGATCGGCCAGGAACGCCTGGTCCGGACTGATCGTCACTTCGTCGTGCGCCAAGGCGACATCCATTACCGCCTCACGACGGCCACCACCCTCGCCGAGCTGCTGTTCCGCAGGCGAACCGGCACCACTCGAATCCCACATGCGAGACGCGTCACCAGCGAAAACCACCTCTCCTGCAGCGTCCCTGACCTCGAGGCCGTCGGTCGGAGCGCTCTGTGCCGGAGTACCGCGGCCTTCCCCTTCGACGACCGAAACCGTCGTGTTCCTGGTGTGCAGTCCGAACGAGATTGCGCGTAGCCGCGGATTCTTTGCCGCTTCGGGCGACTTGATGATCAGGTTCTCGGTGTATCCCTGAGGCGCGGCCTTCACCGTGAGGTCTACGCCGGGCAGCACCTCCGCGTACACGGCGGTGTCACCATCCAGCGTAGGCGCCGGGAGATCATTGGCCCACTTCAGCCCGACTTCCTTGCCGCCCTGACCTTCTTGGACGATGGGCAAGTTCGCCGATCCGGAGCCCCCCGGATTGAGCGCCACGTCGACCGTGACCGCCTTCGGTCCGATCGACCCATCCGCCCGGCGTACCAGTGTCGTGTCCACCGGAACCCACTCGCCGGCCTGCTTCACTCTGACCGGATGGACGTACTGCGTCATCGTCCACGAACCGTCCGGATTGGCTAAGGTCTGCGATGTCTCGGTGGTCTCCGAACTCACCTCGACCGGCTTGCCGCCTTCGCGAGCGTAAGCAGCGGCCGTGACTTCGTCCGGAGCCGAGTCGGGGACTGATGTTGCAGCTTGAGCGGGCGCTACTGTCACCGCAGTTCCCGCGACCACCGCCGCGCAGAGCAAAAGAGCGCACCAAGGCACGCCAACGAAACGCACGAGATTCCCCCTCGCCAAGAGCAACCAGCACACAGCCGGGCCCCCGACGACCCGTGATCACACTGCCAAATCCGCTGACGATGCGAAATAGACCATCAGGCGTACATATCGCCGCAAATCGTTAACCAAAAACGCCAACCTGGGACTAATGGAACAAATCAGACATCTCGTGTCGATCGGCGACGGCCTGCAGCTGCGAGGGTCAGCCGCGGTCGAAGGCTGTCGCGTAGACCGGTGCCAATCTTGTCGCCAGGGCCTTCACTGCGTTCACGTTGTCGTCCCAGGCACCTGCGAAGGTGATCGCTGTGGCTCGGTTGGCGTGCCCGAGGATCAGAACGCAGTGAACCAGGCTGCCGGCGCGAAGGTTCGCACAGAACCCCGCCTGCGGGTCGGTCAGTCCTGGAACCGAAAAGTCTCCGATGATCGACAGCTGTTGATGTTCGAACGTCACCTTCCGGCACGAGGTCGCCTGCTTCACACTGGCGACCACATCTGCTCCGGTCAGTCCCGCGTATTCACCCACCAGCTGGTGGACGTCGCCCTTTCCGCCGCCGGGCACGTAGGTGACACCCTGCGCCGCCTTCTGCGCCGAGGAATCCGAAGGCAGGCCACCGCACGCCTCGATGAGATGGAACGGCGTGGTCGAACCGATCACGTACGTGACCGGCTGCCGTGCGACGGACATACCCGCCTTGGTCACTTCGTCATCGGTCGGCAAATAGGTTGTGACGTCCTTCACGACGGGCGGCGCAGTCGTTGCCGTTGTCGATGTGGGCGTCTGCGAGGCGGACGGGCTTCCGGGAGCCGTAGCGGTCTCGGTACCGGCGCAGCCGGCGAGGAGTACCGCCAGGCAGGCAGCTACGGCGATCTTGGACATGTTCTCCCCCTGGTCGCCAGCTTGATCGTCCACTGGCGAACAGGCGTTACCGACGGCGGCGCCAACGTCAGCGGTTGAGCCAGGGAGCGAGCAGTTTCTCCAGATCGGCATCCGACAGCGCCCGCGGACCTTGCTGGCATTCGTGCCAGCGGGCCGCCGTTGTGGCCGCGTGGTAGTCCACCTCGAACGCTCGCATCAGCACGTACAGGAACGTTGCCGAGCTGAATCGGTCGCCCAGCAGGTCGCGTGCCGTGCGGGCGATCTCCACCGCGCTGCGGCCCGCGGTGTCCGTCGACTTGAGTTCGTCAGCCGCCGGGTCGAGGAGGCTAGGGGCAGCAATCAACGCACTTTCTCCATCATCGAAACGAACAACTCAGCCTTCGGCAGCCAGCTGGCCGCACGCCGCCGCGATTTCCTGGCCACGGGTGTCCCGGACCGTGCAGGCGACTCCGCCCGCGTTCACCAGCCGGACGAACTCGCGCTCCACCGGCTTCGGCGAGGCGTCCCACTTGCTGCCCGGCGTCGGGTTCAACGGGATCACGTTCACGTGGACCAGCTGGCCCAGGTGCTGCCGCAGGCGGCGGGCCAGCAGCTCCGCCCGCCACGGCTGGTCGTTGATGTCCCGGATCAGCGCGTACTCGATCGACACCCGGCGCCCAGACGTGTCCGCGTAGTAGCGCGCCGCCGAGAGAACCTCGTCGACCGACCAGCGGTTGTTGACCGGGACCAGCGTGTCGCGCAGCTCGTCGTCCGGCGTGTGCAGCGACACCGCCAGCCGGACCTGCATCTTCTCGTCCGCCAGCTTCCGGATCGCCGGGGCAAGCCCCACCGTCGACACCGTCACCGACCGCTGGCCGATCCCCAGCCCCGACGGTGCCGGCTCGGTGATCCGCCGGACCGCCGCCACCACGCGCTTGTAGTTCGCCAGCGGCTCGCCCATGCCCATGAAGACGATGTTCGACAGCCGGCCGGGGCCGCCCGGCATCGTGCCGTCGCGCATCACCGCGGCCGCCGAGCGGACCTGGTCCACGATCTCCGCCGTCGACAGGTTGCGGTCGAGGCCGCCCTGGCCCGTCGCGCAGAACGGGCACGCCATGCCGCAGCCCGCCTGGCTCGAGATGCACAGCGTCGCGCGGTCCGGGTAGCGCATCAGGACGCTCTCCAGCAGCGTGCCGTCGTGGGCGCGCCACAGCGTCTTGCGCGTCGCGCCACCGTCGGCCGCCAGGGCACGGACCTCGGTGAGCAGCGGCGGCATCAGCGCGGAGACCAGGCGGTCGCGCGAAGCCGCCGGGATGTCGGTCATCTCGGCCGGGTCCACCGTCAGGCGGGAGAAGTAGTGGTTCGACAGCTGCTTCGCGCGGAAGGGCTTCTCCCCCAGCTCGGCCACCGCCTCCGCCCGCTCGGCCGGCGAAAGGTCGGCGAGGTGGCGCGGCGGCAGGCCGCGCTTGGGCGCATCGAACACGAGGGGGAGGGCAGTCATAGCTCACCCAGTGTCCCACGCCCCCGCCGGCCGCACCCCGGCCACCCGTCCCCGGTGTACTCCAGGTCACCGGGGACGCCGCTGTGTACGTTCCGTGTGGCGGGACGCCCCAAGATCACCTTCCTCCCCGATCGAGGGAGATTTTCTTGCTGTACGAAAGGTCTGTTCATGCGTCACGCCCTGATCCCCGCCCTGGCGACCGGCCTGCTCCTCGCCGTCACCGGCTGCTCCGCCACCTCGGCACCGGCTCCGGCCTCGGCAGGCACCGCCGACGCCAAGCCGGTGGAAAAGACCGCCGACAAGCCGGCCGTCAAGCCGATCGGCAAGACCATCACCGTCAAAGACGACGAGGATGCCGCCGACATCACGCTCGTCTCCGTCGGCACGGTCCAGGAGGGCACGACGCCCGGCGTCAAGGCCAAGAGCGGCAGCTTCGCCGTCTTCGACCTGAAGATCGTCGGCAAGAAGGGCGAGTTCAGCTCGAACGGCCTCTACGTCTGGATGAAGACGCCGGACGGCAAGACGGTCAAGGGCACCGACGGCACGGCACCCCTGACGACCGCCGACCCGGACCTGCCACTGAAGGACCTCGGCCCCGGCGACACGGCGAGCGGCAAGGTGCTGCTCGACGCCCAGCTGGTGCCGGGCGCGAAGATGATCTGGACCGACGCCCTGGACAAGCCGCTCGCCGAGTGGGAACTCTAGGCCGTCACGTCCAGCGCCGCCCGGATGATCGCGTCGGTGTCGATGCCGTGGTGGCGGTAGACGTCCTCGATCGATCCCGACTGGCCGAAGCCGGTGACGCCCAGCGCGACCGACGGGACCCGGTTGATCCCGGCCAGGAACGCCAGCGTGTGCGGGTGCCCGTCGAGGACCGTGACCAGCGGTTTCGCCCGTGCCGCCGGGAAGACCTGGTCGAGGATCCACGACTCGGCGCCGCCCCGCCCGGCACGGGCCTGCACCGCTTCGAACAGCAGGCCGGGGCTGGTCACGCAGACGACGTCGGCTTCGACGCCGACCTGGGCCAGCCGGTCGGCCGCCGCCAGGGTGTCCGGCACCAGCGCGCCCATCGCCGCCAGGGTGACGGCGGGGGCAGCCGCGCGCCGCAGCAGGTACGCGCCCGCCACGACCTGGCGGCGACGGCGTTCGCGCGCCGCCTGGTCGGTGGGCACCGCCGCGAGCGTCTGGTCGACCGGCCGTGTCGAGAGCCGGAAGTACGACGACGTCCCGCCCGGCTTGCCCAGGCGGGCCAGCGCGGCCAGCAGCGTCCACTCGGTGTCGATCGCGAACGCGGGTTCGTAGCTGACGCAGCCGGGCTGCTCGATGCCGATCGACGGCGTGGTGATCGACTGGTGCGCGCCGCCTTCCGGGGCGAGCGTGACCCCGGACGGCGTGCCGATCAGGATCGACTGCCCGCCCGCGTAGATGCCGAACGACCACGGCTCCAGCGCGCGCTCGACGAACGGGTCGTACATCACGCCGATCGGCAGCAGCGGCTCGCCCCAGCGGCTCCAGGTGGCACCCAGCTCGCCGAGCAGGCCGACCAGGTTCGTCTCGGCGATGCCCAGCTCGACGTGCTGGCCGGTCGGCTTCTCCCGCCAGTGCATGATCGTCTCGGGGTCGTCTTCGAACCAGTCGCGGCGCTCGGTCGCCGACCAGACGCCGACCTTGTTGACCCAGCCGCCGAGGTTCGTCGTCGAGCTGACGTCGGGGCTGACCGTCACGACGCGCTTCGCCGCTTCGGGCGCTTCGCGCGTCAGGTCGAGCAGGACGCGTCCCAGCGCAGCCTGCGTTGTCGCGGTCCCGGACGGCGTACGCCCGATGTCGACCGGCAGCTTCACCGAAGGCAGCGAAGGCACTTCGGGACGGCGGAGGCGCGAAGCAGCTTCGCGGCACAACGCGGCTTCGCGAGAGCCGTCCGCGAAGCGCTGCCACGGCGTCGAAAGGTCGGTACCGAGCGAAGCCGCGAGTTCTTCCATCTGCGCGACGGTCAGCAGCGACGAGTGGTTCTGCGGGTGTCCCTGCGTCGGCAGGCCGCGGCCCTTGACGGTGTAGCAGAAGATCACCGTGGGCCGGTCGTCCGAAATGGCCGCGAAGACCTCGTCGAGCGAGCCGAGGTCGTGGCCGCCGAGGTTGCGGATGGCGGCGAGCAGCGTCTCGTCGTCCAGCGACGCCACCAGCGCGGCCAGCGCCGCGTTGCCCGCGGGCAGCCGGTCGCGCACCTGCGCTGCGTCGCAGCGCAGCAGGCGCTGGTACTCGGGGTTCGGCATCGCGTCGATGCGGGCACGCAGCTCGGCGCCGCCGGGCCGGGTGAACAGCTCCTCCAGCAGGCGCCCGTACTTCAGCGTCAGCACCTGCCAGCCGGCCGCGGCGAACATGCCCTGCAGCCGCCCGGCGGCGATGTTCGGGACGACGCGGTCGAGCGACTGGCGGTTGAGGTCGACGATCCAGACGATCTCGCCGAGTTCGGCGACGGCCGGGTCGAGGATGGCCTCCCAGACCGCGCCCTCGTCCAGCTCGGCGTCGCCGACCAGCGAGTACTGCCGCCCGGTCCCGGCCTCGGCGCCGCGCGTGGTCAGGTAGCGGCGCGCCAGCGCGCCCCAGATCGGGGCGGTCGCGCCGATGCCGACCGAGCCGGTCGAGTAGTCCACCGGGTCGGGGTCCTTGGCGCGGCTCGGGTAGCTCTGCAGGCCGCCGAACTCGCGCAGCGTCGGCAGGTAGGCCTCGTCCAGCTCGCCGAGCAGGTAGTTGATCGCGTGGAGCACCGGCGACGCGTGCGGCTTCACCGAGACGCGGTCCTCGGGACGCAGGTGCCGGAACCACAGCGAAGTCATGATCGACACCAGTGACGCGCACGAGGCCTGGTGCCCGCCGACCTTGAGCCCGGACGGGTTGGGCCGGACCCGGTTGGCCTGGTGCACGATCGCGGTGGCGAGCCACAGCACCCGCTTTTCGATTTCGGCGAGGGTGCCCGTCGCCGGAACGGTCGCGGAGGCCTGGGTCATCGTCGACACCTTTCGTGCAGGAAGCGCCGACCAGCACAGCAGGAGTGGACGCATCGCACAACCGATACCGCGGAAAGTGAGCAGAATGCCCACCGAATTCGGACGGCTCAGCTCTCCGGGTGCGCAGAATGCCGCGCTGCGGCCCCCGGGGTTCAGCCCAGGTGCTTCCGGAGGTCGTCGAGGACCTTCATCGCCCCGATCGGGCCCAGACCGAGGAACCACACCTCGTCGGCCACCGGGATCGCGTGCCCGGCCTTGACCGCGCTCAGCCCGGCCCACAGCCCGCTGCTCGTGACGGCCTTCTCGTCGGGGCTCGGGCCCGCGCCGTAGCTGGAGTAGAAGATCCAGTCGGCGTCGGCCTGGTCGATGCGTTCCTTGGAGATCTGCGTGGCCAGCTCGTTGATGTCCTGGTTCGCCGGCCGCGCGAGGCCGGTGTCCTTGAGGATCACGCCGATGAAGGACAGGTTGCCGTAGAGGCGGATGTTGCCGGACAGGAACCGCAGCAGCGAGATCTTCGGCGCGCCCTTGACCGCGGCCTTCACCTCGTTCGCGCGCTTCTGGTAGTCGTTGAGCAGCCCGACGGCCTTCGTCTCCTCGCCGAGCGCGGCGCCCACCAGCAGCAGGTTCTCCTTCCACGGGAACCCCGGCCGGATGCTGAACACCGTCGGCGCGATCTTCGACAGCTGCGGGTAGAGGTCCTTCGCGCGCAGCTTGCTGCCGACGATCAGGTCCGGGGTCAGCGCCGCGATCGCCTCGAGGTTGAGGTTGTTGATCTCCCCGACCGTCGTGATGCCCTGGACGCGGCCGGCCAGGTAGGACGGCACGCCACTCTGCCCGGCGGTGGTGGCCATGCCGACCGGGGTGACGCCGAGGGCGAGGACGTCGTCGAGTTCACCGCTGTCGAGCACGACGACCCGCGTGGGTTTCTTGTCGAGCTTCGTCTTGCCCAGCGCGTGGGTCACCGTGCGCGGGAAGACCCCGGGGCCGGCGTCGGCGCCGAGCTTGGCCGTTTCGGTGTCCGCGGTGGAGAACAGGCGTCCGCCGGTGGCGACTTCCTGGTCGCCGACGCCGGAGCTGCTCGGCTTCTCGGGCTGGCCGCAGGCGGCGAGGAGCGTGACCGACGCCAGGACGGCGGTCAAAGATGTCCACTTAGGACGCATCGGGTTTTCCTTTCGAGACGGCCCGCCGACGGCCGATCGGGACGACCAGGGGCGTGGCGGAGACCGGGTCTTCGATGACGTGGCAGGGCAGGCCGAAGACGTCGGCGACGAGACCGGCGGTGAGGATGTCGGCGGGCGCGCCCTCGGCGGCGATCCGGCCGTCCTTCATCGCGATCAGGTGATCGCCGTAGCGGGCGGCCAGGTTGAGGTCGTGCAGGACGATGACGATCGTCCGGCCGTCCTCGGCGTTCAGCTCGGCGAGCAGGTCGAGGACCTCGACCTGGTGGGCGATGTCGAGGTACGTCGTGGGCTCGTCGAGCAGCAGCAACGGCGTCCGCTGGGCCAGCGCCATGGCGATCCAGACGCGCTGACGCTGCCCGCCGGACAGCTCGTCGACCGGGCGGTCGGCGAGGTCGACGGTGTCGGTCGCGACCATCGCCTTGGCGACGGCGTCGTCGTCCTCGGCGCTCCAGCGGCGGAACATCCCCTGGTGCGGGTAGCGGCCGCGGCCGACGAGGTCGGCGACGGTGATGCCCTCGGGCGCGGACGGCGACTGCGGCAGCAGCCCGAGCACGGTCGCGACGTCCTTGCTGCGCATCGTCGTGATGGCCTTGCCGTCGAGGTAGACCGCGCCGGCCGTGGGCGTGAGCAGCCGGGCGAGGCCGCGCAGGAGCGTCGACTTCCCGCAGGCGTTGGTCCCGACGATCATGGTCACCTTGCCCTCGGGGATCCGGACCGACAGGTCCTTCACCACGCGGACCGGTCCGTAGCCGAGGTCGAGGTTCTCGGTGTGCAGTGTCACGGCGTTCCTCTCACACGCGTCCGGCGCGGTTGGCCGTCGCGAGCAGCCACAGCAGGTACGGCGCGCCCACGGCACCGGTGACGACGCCGACGGGCAGCTGCCTGCCGAGCAGGTGCTGGGCGGCGAAGTCGCCGAGCAGCACCACAAGTGCCCCGGTCAGGGCCGCGGGGACGAGACCCGCGCGGGCGCCGCCGACGAGCCGGGTCGCGATCGGGTTGGCCACGAAGGCGACGAACGCGACCGGCCCCGCGGCGGCCGTCGCGAACGCCGCCAGCGCGACGGCGAGCAGCAGCAGGGCCAGCCGGCTGCGTTCGACACGCACCCCGAGCCCGGCCGCGGTGTCATCGCCCAGCTGAAGCCCGGTGAGCACGCGGCCGGCCAGCAGCGCCGCGGGCAGCAGCACGGCGAGCGCGGCGGCCAGCGGGGCGGCGTGGTCCCAGCCGCGGCCGTTGAGGTTGCCGGTCAGCCACACCAGGGCCTGCTGCGCGAGGGTGACGTCGGCCCAGGTCATGAGGTACGAGACGACGCTGGTCAGCACCGCGCCGACGCCCACGCCGACGAGCACCAGCCGGTAGCCGTGAACGCCGCCGCGACGGGACAGGAGGTAGATCGTGGCGCCGGTGAGCAGCGCGCCGCCCAGCGCCGCGACGGAGACCACCGCGCCCGCAGCTCCGAAGAGGATGATCGCGACGACCGCCGCCGCGCTCGCGCCCTGCGTCACGCCGATGACGTCCGGGCTGGCCAGCGGATTGCGCAGCAGCCGCTGGAAGAGCGCGCCGGACGTCCCGAAGGCGACGCCGACGAGGACGCCGGTGACCGCTCTCGGCAGCCGCAGTTCCGTCACGACGTAGGCGGCGCGGCCGGTGCCGTTCCCGAAGAGCAGGCCGGGCAGATCGCCGAGCGGGACGGAGAAGTCGCCCACCGCCAGGGAAACCGCGAAGACGGCCACGATCGCGAGCACGAGCACCACCGAGACGGCACGGGCCCGGCCGACGCCGCGGCGGCGTGCGGCCGCGACCACCTCGATGGCGCTCACACCGCCACGACCTTCCGGCGGCGCACCAGGAACACGAACACGGGCGCGCCGACGAGCGCGGTGATGATCCCGACCTGCACTTCCGCCGGGCGGGCGACCACGCGCCCGACGACGTCGGAGACGAGCAGCAGCAGCGGCGCCAGCAACGCGGAGTACGGAAGCAGCCAGCGGTGGTCCGGGCCGGTGAGCAGGCGGGCCGCGTGCGGGACGGTCAGCCCGACGAACGCGATCGGCCCGGCGATCGCCGTCGCCGAACCACACAGGACGACCACGGCGAGCGCGCACACCGCCCGCGCCAGCGGGACGTTCTGGCCGAGCGAGCGGGCGACGTCTTCGCCGAGGGCCAGTGCGTTGAGCAGCCGTGCGGCGACCAGCGCGAGCACGGCACCGGCGAGCACGAACGGCACGGCCTGGGTGATCGTCGCGGCGTCCCGGCCGGTCAGCGAGCCGACCTGCCAGAACCGGTACTGGTCGAACGTCGTCTGGTCGGTGAGCAGCAGCGCGCTCGTCACCGAGGCCAGCGCCGCCGTCACCGCGGCTCCGGCGAGGGCGAGCTTCACCGGCGTCGCCCCGGCGCGGCCGAGCGAGCTGACGCCGTAGACGACGGCCCCGGCGGCCGCGGCGCCCGCGAAACCGAACCAGACGTAGCCGCCGACACTCGCGACACCGAACGTCCCGATGCCGACGACGACGAAGAGCGCGGCACCCGCGTTGACGCCGAGCAGGCCCGGATCGGCCAGCGGGTTGCGGGTCGCGCCCTGGATGATCGCGCCGGACAGGCCGAGCGCGACGCCGGCGAGCACCCCGGCCAGCGTGCGCGGCAGCCGGAGTTCGCGGACGACCAGGTGGTCGGGGTTGCCCGGCGCGAAGCGGAAGAGCGCGTCCAGCACGGTCGACGGCGCGAGACCGCGGGTGCCGACGGCGATGCTGAGCACCACGGCGGCGGCCAGGGCCGCGGCGAGGACCAGCAGCCCGGCCGTCAGCGAGAGCGAGCGGGTCCGCACTGGTCGTTACCTTTGCTAACAGGTGATTAGGCATGCCTAATCTAGGTCCCCCGATCTTGACGGCTCAAGTTCCGTGAGCGGCATCACCGGCAGCGGGTTGCCAGCCGACAGTTTCCGATATATCGTGAACGTGTCGCAACAGTTCGAAGAAAGGACAACGACATGCGTAGGCATCGACACCCCTTCGCCCACGAGCACGGGCGCACTTCTTTCGGCCCCTTCGGTGGTTTCGGCGAGTTCCCTCCGGGCTTCGGCCCCGGTGGACGCGGTCGCGGCCACGGTCCGGGCCGTCGCGGTCACGGCGGACGGCGCAGCCGCCGCGGTGACGTCCGCGCCGCGATCCTGGCGCTGCTCGCCGAGCAGCCCCGGCACGGCTACGAGATCATCCGCGAGATCGGCGAACGCTCCGGCGGGTTCTGGCGGCCCAGCCCCGGCTCGGTCTACCCGACGCTGCAGCTGCTGGCCGACGAAGGCCTGGTCCTCAGCAAGGACGAGCACGGCAAGAAGCTGTTCGAGCTGACCGACGCCGGCCGCGCCGCCGCCCAGGAGCAGGACAGCACCCCGCCGTGGGAGCAGATCGCCCAGGACGTCGACCCGGTCGAGGTCGGGCTCGTCAAGGCGGGCAAGAACCTGGCCGCGGCCGTCGTCCAGGTCATGCGGGCGGGCACGGAGAGCCAGCAGGCCCGCGCGGCCGAGGTGCTCAACGACGCCCGGCGCGCGCTCTACGGAATCCTGGGCGAGGACGAAGACGAGTCCTCGGCACCGGAAGAGGCCGCCGAGTGACCTGGCAGGACGAGGCCGGTGGGCTTGACCCGCGCGTGGACGCGGTAGCCCACCGGCAACGTCAGGTCCTGTACCCGATTCCCGTTACGCTGCAAGGACTCCGCGATCGCCTGTTCGGCAACCGGTTTGCTGAACTCGATCTTCAGGACCGCTTCGAGGTCCGCCGCGGTCTCGAACCGCCATTCGGTCGCGACGCGGCGGCAGGAGAACCCGGCGCGGGCGAAGAACCGCTCCACCGCCGCCGCGTCGTAGTGCGGTAGGTCGGCGCGCATCCAGCGGCCGTAGGGCTCGCTCGTCACGTCGAGATCGACGATCAGGAGCACGCCGCCCGGGCGCAGCACCCGCTCGGCCTCGGCCAGCCCCGGCTCGCACCCGGGCCCGAAGAAGTACGCCGTCCGCGCGTGCACGACGTCGACACTCGCGCTGCGGACGGGCAGCCGCTGAGCGCGTCCCATCTTGACGTCCACGTTCGACAGACCTTCGACGCGCTTCAGCGCGCTTCGCACCAGCGGCTGGTGCGGTTCGACCCCGAGCACGGAACGCGCGTCGCGGGCGAAGTACGGCAGATGGAACCCGTCGCCGCAGCCGACGTCGAGCACGTCGCGGCCGGCCCAGTCGCCCTCTTCACGCAGGACGCGCCAGATCTCGCCGCCGCTGTCCTGCGCCCGGTTCTCCAGCTCGTAGTCGGCCTGGTAGTACCAGATGTTCGGGCTGGGCACGACCTCCGTGCGCCGCAACCACCGCACCTGCGCTGCTCCTTCCGGGTTCTCGGCGCCGGAAGTGATCTTCCGGCGCCAGAATCTTGGCGGAAAACTCACGGATCACGCCTAGAATCCGGTGGGTATCGGGAGGAGCACCCATGGCATTCGGCCCGTCCAGTACCCCGTCCCCGGTCCCGGCCGGAATTCCGTGCTGGATCGAGCTGGCCTGCCGCGAGCAGGCCGTCGCGGAGAGATTCTACGGGGCGCTCTTCGGCTGGACGTACACCACTCAGCGGGATCCGGCGACCTCCGACGGCCGGTACGCCATCGCGACACTCGGCACCGTCCCGGTCGGCGGCCTCTACCGCGCCGCACAGGGCGCGCCGCTGGGCTGGATGCCGCACCTGTCCGTGCCGCACACCGCGAGCGCGGCCGAATGGGTGGAGCACCTCGGCGGCCGGATCACCCTGGGCCCGATGGCGATCCCGGACCGCGGCACGATCATGCACGCCTTCGACGCGTGCGGCGCGCCGGTGGTGTTCTGGGAGGTGCCGCCGGACTGGGAGTTCGTCACCGGCATCCCCAACACCTTCAGCGGCGCGGACCTCAACACCCACGACGGCGTCGCGGCGGATCACTTCTACACCAAGCTGTTCACCTACTCGAGCCATCAGATCGGCGACGGCGAATCGCTGGACTACGTCGAATGGCTCATCGAGCACGAGCCGGTGCTGTACCGGTACGTGATGGGCTCGGAGTACAGCCTCGACACCCCGCCGCACTGGCTGGTGTACTTCGACATCGACCCGGCCCGCGGCGTCGACGCGGTCGCGGGCGAGGCGATCATGCACGGCGGGACCGTCGTGATCCAGCCGTACGACACGCCGTTCGGCCGGATGTCGATCCTCGCCGACCCGGAAGGGGCGGTCTTCGCGGTGATCGACCACTCCCGCGTCTCGCAGGACTGGGGCCGCGCGGAGGTCGACGACCCCTACGACGACTAGACCGGCACGAACGCCGAAAGCAGCAGCCAGGACACGACCGCCGAAGGCAGCAGCGAGTCGAGGCGGTCCATGATCCCGCCGTGCCCGGGCAGCAGCGTGCCCATGTCCTTGACGCCGAGGTCGCGCTTGATCAGCGACTCGACGAGGTCGCCGAGGGTCGCGGTGAGCACGATCGCCGCGCCGAAGATGACGCCCTGCCAGGCGTGCCCGTCCAGCATCAGGCTGACCGTCAGCGCCCCGGCGACGATCCCGGCGACCATTGACCCGGCGAAGCCTTCCCAGCTCTTCTTCGGGCTGATGGTCGGGGCCATCGGGTGCTTGCCCCCGAGCACCCCGGCGATGTAGCCGCCGGTGTCCGAGGCGACAACACCGATGAGGAAGGTGAGGACCCGCCCGACGCCGTCCGGCGGCGGGACGAGCATGGCCGCGAAGGCGGCGAACAGCGGCAGATAAGCGGCGGCGAACGTCGACGCGCTGATGTCGCGCAGGTAGCCCTTCGCGCCGCCGGGCAGCCGCCACAGCAGGGAGGCGAGCACGGTGAGGACGAACGCGGTGAGCGCGCCCTCCCGGCCGAACGGCCAGGCCAGCCAGATCATCGCCTGCCCGCCGACGATCACCGGGATCACCGCGACCCGGATGCCGGCGACCCGGCGCAGCACCCCGGCGAACTCGAAGGTGCCGACCGCGATCGCGATCGCGATGATCCCGATGAACAGATAGCGGACGGTGAGCAGGGAAACGATGATCGCGGCGCCCAGCAGGAGCGCGACCCCGATCGCCGCGGGCAGGTTGCGGCCCGCCTTGGAGGCCTTCTTGACGGCCTCCGGCGCACCTGTTTCCGCGGTCGCCGGAACCCCGCCGGTGCCCGGGGTCTCGGGCACCGCCGCCGATGCCGGCGCGGCTGCCCCGGCCGGCTCCGGCGTCCCGGGCACGGCCTCCGGGTGTTCTGTCCCGGTGGCGTCCACCCGGTCCTCGCGTTCCTCGCTCACCTGTGCCATCAGACCTCGAGCAGCTCGGCTTCCTTGTGCTTGACCAGCTCGTCGACCTTGTGCACGTAGGTGTCGGTCAGGTTCTGCAGTTCCTTCTCCGCACGCGCGACCTCGTCCTCGCCCGCCTCGCCGTCCTTGGCGATGCGGTCGAGCTCGTCCTTGGCCTTGCGGCGGACACTGCGGATCGAGACGCGGGCGTCCTCGCCCTTGCCCTTGGCGACCTTCACCATCTCCTTGCGCCGCTCCTCGGTGAGCTGCGGGATGACGATGCGGATGACCTGGCCGTCGTTGCTCGGGTTGACCCCGAGGTCGGATTCCCGGATCGCCTTCTCGATCGCGCCGAGCTGCGACTGGTCGTACGGCTTGATGAGCGCCATGCGGGCTTCCGGCACGTTCACGCTGGCCAGCTGGTTCAGCGGGGTCGGCGAGCCGTAGTACTCGACGACGATCCGCGAGAACATCGCCGACGAAGCCCGGCCGGTGCGAACCGACTGCAGCTCGTCCTTGGCGACGGACACCGCTTTTTCCATCTTCTCCTCGGCATCGAGGAGGGTCTCGTCGATCACGGTCACTCCCGTTGTTGTGATGGGTGGCGCTTGCTGATCCCAGCAGGTCTAGGCCGGCACCCCGTCGGCGGGGGTGCTGACCAACGTGCCGATTCTTTCACCACTCACCGCGCGGGCGATGTTCCCCTCGGTGAGCAGGTTGAACACGATGATCGGCATGTTGTTGTCCATGCAGAGGCTGAACGCCGTCGCGTCGGCGACCTTGAGGTCCCGCTCCAGCACCTCGCGGTGGGTGATCTCGCGGAACATCTCGGCGGTGGGGTCGCTCTTCGGGTCCGCGGTGTAGACGCCGTCGACGGCCTTGGCCATCAGCACGGCCTCGCAGCCCAGCTCGAGCGCCCGCTGCGCGGCCGCGGTGTCGGTGGAGAAGTACGGCATGCCGACCCCGGCGCCGAAGATCACCACGCGGCCCTTCTCCAGGTGCCGCTCGGCGCGGCGCGGGATGTACGGCTCGGCGACCTGACCCATCGTGATGGCGGTCTGCACCCGGGTGGGCAGGCCCTCCTTCTCCAGGAAGTCCTGCAGCGCCAGGCAGTTCATCACGGTGCCGAGCATCGCCATGTAGTCGGCGCGGTCGCGGTCCATGCCGCGCTGCGAGAGTTCGGCGCCCCGGAAGTAGTTGCCGCCGCCGATCACGACGGCGACCTGGACGCCGGTGCGGGCGACGTCGGCGATCTGCTGCGCGACCGAGTGGACGACATCCGGATCGACGCCGATCGAACCACCGCCGAACATTTCGCCGCCCAGTTTCAGCAGCACCCGCCGGTAGCCACCTTCGACCCGGTCACCCATCTATGTCGCCTCCTACGCCCCTCGACCGTTTTTTGTCATATCCAGACCTGACAGTGCCCCGTCCCCGATGGACGGAGACGGGGCACTGGTGAAACCTACGCCCGGACCTGGCCTCAGGCCTGGCCGACCTCGAAGCGGGCGAACTTGGTCAGCGTGACGCCGGCCTCGTCGAGCAGGGCCTTGACGGTCTTCTTGTTGTCCTTGACCGACGGCTGCTCGAGCAGGACGTTGTCCTTGTAGTAGGCGTTGACCTTGCCCTCGACGATCTTCGGCAGCGCCTGCTCCGGCTTGCCTTCCTCGCGGGCGGTCTGCTCGGCGATGCGGCGCTCGTTCTCGACGATCTCGGCCGGCACCTCGTCGCGGGTCAGGTACTTCGCGCGCAGCGCGGCGACCTGCATGGCGGCGCCACGGGCGGCCTCCACGTCGTCACCGGTGAACTCGACGAGCACGCCGACGGCCGGCGGCAGGTCGGAACCGCGGCGGTGCAGGTAGGTCGCGGTCTGGCCCTCGAAGGAGACCACGCGGCGCAGCTCGAGCTTCTCGCCGATGCGGGCGGAGAGCTCCTGGACGACCTCGTTGACGGTCTTGCCCTCGAGCTCGGCACCCTTGAGCGCCTCGACGTCGCTGGTCTTGAGGGTCTTCGCGACCTCGACGATCTTCGCGGCGAGCGCCTGGAAGTCGGCGTTCTTCGCGACGAAGTCGGTCTCGGAGTCGAGCTCGATGAGGACGCCGCCGTCCCCGGTGACCAGGCCCTCGGCGGTGGCGCGCTCGGCGCGCTTGCCGACGTCCTTGGCGCCCTTGATGCGGAGGAACTCGACGGCCTTCTCGAAGTCGCCGTCGTTCTCCTCCAGCGCCTTCTTGCAGTCCATCATGCCGGCGCCGGTCATCTCGCGCAGGCGCTTCACGTCAGCGGCGGTGTAGTTCGCCATTGTGGTGGATCCGTCCTTTGCAGGAAATCTGTGGGTTGCTACGCCGGTGGGGGCGGCCCCCGGGGGCGGCCCCGCCCGCGGGGGGGGGTGGAGTGGGGGGGGGGGGCGCGGGGGGGCGGCCGGCCGGGGGGGCCCGCCCCCACGGGCGGTGGGGCATCAGGAGGAGGCGGTCGCCTGCTCGGTGGCGGCCTCGGTCGCGGCTTCCGCCTCGGTCGCGTCGGCGGCGGCGGTCTCGGAGCCGGCGAGCAGCTCCTTCTCCCACTCGGCCAGCGGCTCGTCGGAGGCGACGCCCGGCTCCGGCTTCGCGTCGGCGGAAGCACCGTTGCGGCTGGAGCGGGCCATCAGGCCGGCGGCCGCGGCCTCGGCGACGACCTTGGTCAGCAGCGCGGCCGAGCGGATCGCGTCGTCGTTGCCCGGGATCGGGTAGTCGACCTCGTCCGGGTCGCAGTTGGTGTCCAGGATCGCGACGACCGGGATGTTCAGCTTCCGAGCCTCGCCGACGGCGATGTGCTCCTTCTTCGTGTCGACGATCCACACCGCGCTCGGCACCTTGGCCATGTCGCGGATACCGCCGAGGGTCTTCTCGAGCTTTTCCTTCTCGCGCGTCAGCGTCAGGATCTCGCGCTTGGTGAGGCCGGCGAAGCCGCCGGTCTGCTCCTGGGCTTCGAGCTCCTTGAGGCGCAGGAGGCGCTTGTGCACGGTCTGGAAGTTGGTCAGCATGCCGCCGAGCCAGCGCTGGTTGACGTAGGGCATGCCCACGCGCGCGGCCTCGTTGGCGATGGCTTCCTGAGCCTGCTTCTTGGTGCCGACGAACATGATGGTGCCGCCGTGCGCGACGGTTTCCTTGATGAACTCGTACGCACGGTCGATGTAGGTCAGCGTCTGCTGCAGGTCGATGATGTAGATGCCGTTGCGCTCGGTGAAGATGTAGCGCTTCATCTTCGGGTTCCACCGGCGGGTCTGGTGCCCGAAGTGCACGCCGCTGTCGAGCAGCTGCTTCATGGTGACGACGGCCATTGCCGGAATCACACCTCTTCTGTGTAGTGCGCGCCGCGCTGGTGGCGGAGCGCTGCTCGGTTTGTCGCTCGCGGCCGGGTGGCCGTTCGCCCTGGTGCCCGTGCCGGTGCCCGGACCCCGGGGTGGTGAAGAACCCCAGGGACCGCCGGACCCCGTGCGACTCGCCCGTGCTTGGAGACCGGGGAACGCGCACGTGCACGCGAAGTCAGCCCGCTGACGCGGACCGCGCAGAAGATTCTACCCCCTGCCACCGACCCCGCCCCCACCGGCGGCCGCTCCGAGCCGAAGTTGTCCACATCGCCTCGAGTTGTCCACAGATTTGCCCACGGCCCCCCACGAGGCGGCTGGGTGTCCCAGGCTGGGGAGATGGAGTCGATCAAGCGTTTCCGGCGCTGGGCGCCGAGGTGGTTCGTGATGGTGATTGCCCTGGTCAGCGGGGTGTTCGTGAGTGTGGGAGGGGTGGTTGCGGGGGTGGAGAGCGGGCTGTCCGCGGAGGCTGGGGAGGGGATGCCTGCCGGATGGGCTGGGAGTCTGGGGCCGCCGGCGGGTGCAGGGCCGGGGCGAACGTCACCACCGGAGTGGGATGGGGCGACAACGGCACGGTCAGATGCGGCGCGGTCCATTGCGCTGACGGCCGACGAGCCGGGGTCGACATGGTCGGCGAGCGAACCGTGGCCACCCGAGCCGTCGGCTCATGCACCGGGGCCCACCTGGCCGCAGGATCCGCCGTGGCCGCCACTCCGCTCGTCTGCAGACGGGCCGTGGCCCCTTTTCCCCTCCGCCCGTGCGCAACCGCCGACCTTGCTCGGCGCTACTCCGCTGTGGCCGCCCTCGTCCGGCCCTGCGTCCGTCTCGCGGAGCGCGCGGCAAGCTCGGATGGCGTGGCCGCTTTCACCCGATCCGGTGGTGACCAAGTACTTCGACGCTCCCGAAACGCCCTTCGGTGCCGGGCATCGCGGGGTCGATCTGGCCGCCGTGCCCGGGCAGGATGTGCTGGCCGCCGAGACCGGTGTCGTCGTCTTTGCCGGGGCCGTGGCCGGGCGGCCCGTTGTCTCCGTCGACCACGACGGTGGGCTGCGCACCACCTACGAGCCCGTTGCGGCGAAAGTGTCCGTGGGCGCGCAGGTCTACCGGGGCCAGGTGCTCGGGATCGTCCTCGCCGGGCATCCCGGCTGTCCGGTGGCCGCCTGCCTGCACTGGGGCGTGCGGCGGGGCGAAGAGTACGTCGATCCCCTCGCCCTCGTCGGCGAGGTGGGCGAATACCGGCTCAAGCCGTGGGGAGGTGATCGCTGATCAGCTGCCGGACTGCTCGACCAGCTTGGCGCGCAGCCGCATCACCGCGCGGGTGTGCAGCTGGCTGACCCGCGATTCCGTGACACCGAGGACCTTCCCGATCTCGGCGAGGGTCAGGCTCTCGAAGTAGTAGAGGCTGACGACGATCTTGTCGCGCTCGGTCAGCTGCGCGATCGCCTGCGCGAGCTGGCGGCGGTTGTCCTGGTCGACGAGCACCGCGACCGGGTCGACGGCGCCGTCGTCGGGCAGCGTGTCGACCAGTGAGCCGCTGTCCTTGCCCGCGGCCACCAGGTCCTCCAGCGCGACGACGCTGGTGAGCTGCAGCTGGCCGTAGAAGTCGCGCAGCTCGTCGAGGCCGATGCCGAGCTCGGCGGCGAGCTCCGCGTCGGTCGGCGTGCGGTGCAGGCGGGCGCCGAGCCGCTCCAGCGCGCGCTCGGCCTCCTTGGCCTTGCTGCGGACGGCGCGCGGCACCCAGTCCTGGGACCGCAGGTCGTCGAGGATCGCGCCCCGGATGCGTTGCATCGCGTACGTCTCGAAGCGCAGCCCGCGCTCG
This sequence comes from Amycolatopsis melonis, assembly GCF_040064235.1. Taxonomy (NCBI): domain Bacteria; kingdom Bacillati; phylum Actinomycetota; class Actinomycetes; order Pseudonocardiales; family Pseudonocardiaceae; genus Amycolatopsis; species Amycolatopsis melonis. Next base: position 533,800 of record NZ_JBDZYD010000002.1, on the reverse strand, counting down.
GGGTCGAACTTCTCGATCGCGTCGACGAGCCCGAAGATGCCCGACTGCACGAGGTCGCCGACGTCGACGTGGGTGGGCAGGCCGGTGCCGACCCGGCCCGCGACGTACTTGACCAGCGGGGCGTAGTGCAGCACGAGCCGATCGCGTGACGCCTGATCGGGGCTGTCGGCGAACTGCTGCCACAGCGCCGCGATCCCGGCGTCGACGTCGATGCCGGCCCGGGTGTCCGCGGGCGCGGCAGCGTCACCGTGAGTGCTCACTCCGGTGGCTTCGGTCACGTGCGGCCCTGCGGTCATTGCACAGTCGTTCTCGGCATGCTGCTCAGTGTCGTCTCCGTGCTCGTGCGGATGCGCGTGCGCCGCCGGACCTGCTGGCGACGACCCCGGCGAGCCTTCCCCGGCCCCCTCAGGCCCGCGGGTGCGCTCGGTCATGGATCGCTTTCAACCGGTCGACGGTCACATGAGTGTAGAGCTGCGTCGTGGCAAGCGTAGCGTGACCAAGCAGTTCCTGAACGCTCCTGAGGTCGGCGCCGCCTTCGAGCAGATGCGTCGCGGCCGAATGCCGCAGGCCGTGCGGCCCCATGTCGGCCGCTCCGGGCACTGCCGAAACGGCGTCGTGGACCACGCGCCGCACCGTCCGCGGATCGACGCGTTTGCCCCGGACACCGAGGAAAAGTGCGGATTCGGTGCCGTCACCTCCGGATTCGGCGACGATCTTCGGGCGTCCCTCCTCGATCCAGTCGGTCAGTGCTTCCGCCGCCGGCACGCCGAACGGGACGACCCGCTCCTTGCCGCCCTTGCCGAGCACCGTCACGACACGACGGGAGAAATCGGCCCCGCCGACGTCCAGCCCGCACAGCTCGGACACCCGGATGCCGGTGGCGTAGAGCAGCTCGACCATCGCGCGATCACGCAGCGCGACCGGATCGCGCTGCGCCGCTCCGGCCGCCGACGCCTGCATGACGTCCTCCGCCTGCGCGACCCGCAGCACCCCGGGCAGGGGGCGGTGCGCCCGCGGGGCGCTCAGCCGGCCGCCCGGATCCCTCGGGATGAGCCCCGTGCGGAGTGCCCAGGAGGTGAACGTCCGGGCCGAAGCGACCCGCCGGGCCAGCGTCGTCCGGCTCGCCCCGGCGGACTGCTGCGCCGCGAGCCACGCACGCAGCCGCGCGAGGTCGAGCTCGGCGACCTCTGCCCCGCCGTCGACGACGAACCCGAGCAGCGACACCGCGTCACCGACATACGCGCGGACGGTGTGCGTGGACAGTCCCCGCTCGAACCCGAGGTGCCGTTCGTACCCGGCGACGACGGCCTGGACGGGCTCGGGCAGCGAAGCCCGGAGCGCGCGCAGATCGGGACGGCGGGCCCGGCCGGAGCGTGGTGACGGCATGGATGTCACGCTGCGCGAACAACCGCCGCCGGTCAAGGATCGCCACGCGGGCCCACCGGACCGGCCGAACACCATCGACGATTTCGCCGGGATTTCGTGATGTTCACGCGCTTTCCTTCCGTCGTCGCCAACCTGCCTCGCCGCGGACGGCGAATCCGTCGATTTCCAACGCCGGCAGCAGCGCCCGCACCTTCCGCAGCGGGAGGCCGGATTCGGCCGCGATCTCGGCGTCGGACCGGTCGGCGCGCACGGCCAGTGCCTCGTAGGCCCGCAGCGCCTCGGCACCCAGCCGGTCCGTCGGCCGCTTCGGCCGGGCGGGGTCCTCGGCGATGCCGAAGCGGCCGACGGTCTCGAGCACCTCGTCGACTGTCGAGACCAGCGTCGCCCGGGCGTCACGGATCAGCTGGTGGCAGCCGACGGACATCCCGGACGAGACCGGCCCAGGCAGCGCCATGACCACCTTGCCGAGGGCGCCGGCGGTGCTCGCGGTGTTGCGGGCCCCGCTGCGCCGTCCCGCTTCGACCACCAGCGTGCCCTCGGTGAGGGCGGCGATGAGCCGGTTGCGGACGAGGAACCGGTGCCGGGCCGGCGGGGTGCCCGGCGGGTATTCGCTGACGACCGCACCACCGGAACGGACGATCCGGTTCAGCAGGCCGACGTGCCCGGCCGGGTAGCCGGCGTCGACAGCGCAGCCCAGCACCGCGACGGTCACGCCGTCGGCCGCGAGGGCACCGCGGTGTGCCGCGCCGTCGATGCCGTAGGCCGCACCCGAGAACACCGGCACGTTCCGGCCGGCCAGCCCGTAGGCGAACTCGGCGGCGTGGTGCTCGCCGTATTCGGTGGCCGCACGCGCACCGACGACGGCGACGGCGCGATCGGCGGCGGTGCCGAGCGTGACCTCGCCGGAGACCCACAACGCCAGCGGAGGGACGGCCTCGGCCACCCCGCGCCGGGCCGCCTGCTCCAGGGCCAGCAGTGGCCAGGCGGGCCATTCGTCGTCCTCGGGCACGACCAGCCGGGCGCCCGCCTCGGCGGCCCGGGCGAAGTCCTGACTGACCAGGTCGTACTCCCGCCGGGCTTCGGTGACTTTCAGGACCTCAGGCGGACAGTCGCCGCAACGCACCCGCCCGGCGGCGTCGATTGGCCCGTGCTCGGCCACGAAGGCGACCAGGGCGGGCGCCGGAGGTTCGGCCACGCGCAGCAGGTAGGCCCGCGCCCGCCGCAGCTCGTCGGCGCTCATGCCGCCACCCGCTCACGGAAGGCGAGAGCGGCGCCGACCTGTTCGGCACCGGGACGGGGTTCACCGTCCAGGTCGGCCAGTGTCCACGCGATACGCAGGCAGCGATCGGCGCCGCGGCCACTCAGGACGCCCCGCTCCAGTGCCCGGTCCAGCAGCACCGTGGCATCCGCGGGCAGCCCGAACTGGCGGCGCAACGCCGGGCCGGGCACTTCCGAGTTCGAGCGCCAGCCGTGCTCCTGCCAGCGCCGCGTGGCCCGTTCGCGGGCTTCGAGAACGCGGGCACGCACGGTTTCGGTCCGCTCCGCCGTTCCCGTGTCGTGTGCGCTGAGCGCGCTCAACGGGCGCAGGCGGACCCGAAGGTCGACGCGGTCCAGCAGCGGACCCGAAAGCCTGCCGAGATAGCGGCGGCGGGCCGTCGGCGAGCACACGCAGTCGGCGTCCTTCGGTGGGGCGCACGGACAGGGATTGGTGGCCAGGACGAGCTGGAACCGTGCGGGGTAGGTGATCGAGCCCTTGACCCTGGCGATGCGTACCTCGCCTTCTTCGAGCACCGTCCGCAGTGACTCGAGACGCTGGCCGCCGAACTCGCAGACCTCGTCGAGGAACAGGACACCGCGGTGGGCACGGCTGATCGCCCCCGGGGAGGCGAGCCCGCTGCCACCGCCGATCAGGGCCGCGATCGAGATCGAGTGGTGCGGGGCGACGAACGGCGGAACCGTGACCAGCGGTGAGGACTTCGACAGCGAGCCGTCGACGGAGTGCACTGCCGTGACCTCAAGGGATTCCTCGGGAGACAGGCTTGGCAGCAGGCCGGGCAGCCGGCGGGCGAGCATGGTCTTGCCGACGCCGGGTGGCCCGGTGAACAGCAGGTGGTGCCCGCCGGCGGCCGCGACTTCCAGGGCCCAGCGCGCTTCCGGCTGGCCGACGACGTCGGCGAGGTCGGGCACCGGTGGTGTGGTGGCGGGCTCCGGTGGTTTCGGGGCCACGAGGGCGGCTTCGTTCTTCAGCCACGCCAGGAGATCGCGCAGGTGCGGGGCACCGGCGACGTCGATGCCGTTGACCAGCGCCGCCTCGACGAGCGAGTCCGCGGGAACGACGGCTCGTGCGTAGCCGGCCGTGCGGGCCGCGAGGAGGCCGGGCAGGATCCCGCGGACGGGACGGACACGGCCGTCGAGGGCGAGTTCGCCGAGCAGGACCGTGCCGATCAGCCGCGTCGCCGGGACCGCGCCGGTCGCGGCGAGCACCGCGGCGGCGATGCCGAGGTCGTAGGCCGAGCCGACCTTCGGCAGGTTCGCCGGGGACAGGCCGAGGGTCACCTTTCCCTCCGGCCAGGGCTGGCCGGAATTGCGGACGGCGGAGCGGACGCGGTCCTTGGCCTCGCGCAGCCCCGCGTCGGGCAGGCCGACGAGGGTGACGCGGCTGAGGCCGCCGCCGAGATCGGCCTCGATTTCGATCACCCGGCCGTCGATGCCGAGCAACGCCACCGACCATGCCTTTGCGATGGGCATCAGAACGCCGCCTCGATGTGCTGCAGCTGCGGGGGCTTTCCGGGCTCCGCGAGGATCGTCACGACGTCGTAGCGGACGGGGCACCAGCCGATGCGGAACTCGCGCAGCCAGCGCTGGGCGGCGCGGCGGACCCGGCCGGCTTTCTCCTCCGTCACCGTCTCGGATGGCAGGCCGAACTCGGTGCTCGTGCGGGTTTTCACCTCGCAGAAGACCACGCCGGTGCGGTCGGTGAAGACCAGGTCCAGCTCGCCTTCGCGGCAGCGCCAGTTGCGGGCCAGCAGGACCAGCCCGCGTTCCTGCAGGTACCGGAGAGCCATGTCCTCGCCCCACGCGCCCAGGTCGCGGCGGTGTCTGGCGAGCTGGTCGGTGACCGTCATCGTGTTCGCCCCCTCGTCGGTGCGCGCCGGTCACCGGGGCGGTCCCGGCGGTCACGGTGCGTGTGCCTTCGACGATGCCAGGCCCGGGAGAGGGCAAGCCAGAGCCGGATCGCGGACCTGTGGACAACCGGGGGTATGTGGACAACCTGTCCCCGGGCAGCCGGATTCCTACCGAAATTGTCGGTGGGGTGTGCTAGGCGGCGAGAGGGTGGAATGGGTGCGCCGGCCCATCCTGGCGGGTGGGCCGGCGCGGAAGGCTGGTCAGCCGGAGAAGGGGCCGTCCTCGGGGAGGCGGAGGTCGGGCTTGTCCAGCTCCTCCACGTTGACGTCCTTGAACGTGATGACCCGGACGTGCTTGACGAAGCGGGCCGGGCGGTACATGTCCCAGACCCACGCGTCGGACATGCGGACCTCGAAGTACACCTCGCCGCCGCCGTCGCGGACCTGGACGTCCACCGCGTTCGCCAGGTAGAAGCGACGCTCGGTCTCCACCACGTACGAGAACTGGCCGACGATGTCGCGGTACTCGCGGTACAGCGAGAGCTCCATCTCGGTCTCGTACTTCTCGAGATCCTCTGCGCTCATGAAATCCGCGCCCCTCCTCGGGATCGTGCTGCTGCTCCGCCGGCGGAGCGTTCATTGTGACCCACACCCGCGACCGGGGCATGCAGCGGCAGGCTGAGTTGTGGCTCGAGTGCCTCGTCGAGGACCGCGGCCAGGTTTGCGGCCGCGCCGGCCTCCATGGCCTTCTCCAGCGCCGCGTACGTCAGCAGCACCGGACGCGTGGGCCGCAGGCCGCGCTTGACCGCCACCGTCGCCACGTTCGTGTACGACCAGCGGTGGACGTCGCTCGGGCCGTGCTCGCGCAGCGCCGCCAGGTGGTCGGACGTGCTGTAGCCCTTGTGCACGTCGAAGCCGTAGTGCGGGAGATCTTCGTGGTAACCCGCCATGATGCGGTCCCGCGTCACCTTCGCCAGCACCGACGCCGCCGCGATGCAGGCCACCGAACGGTCGCCCTTGATCACCGCCGCGTTCGGGGCCGTCAGGCCCGGGACCCGGAATCCGTCGGTGAGGATGTACCCCGGCTGCACGCGCAACGCCGCCGCGGCGCGGCGCATGCCCTCCAGGTTCATCACCCGGATGCCGTAGCGGTCGACCTCGGCCGTGGGGATGACGATCACCGAGTAGTCGACGGCCCGGGCGAGGACCAGGTCGTAGACCCGGTCGCGCGCCTTGGCCGTCATCAGCTTGGAGTCCGTCAGCTCCGGCAGCTTCGCCGCGTCGGTCTGCTTCAGCACGCAGGCCGCGACCACCAGCGGGCCGGCGCAGGCACCGGCCCCGGCTTCGTCCACACCCGCGACCGGGCCGAGGCCACGGCGGTCGAGCGCGCCCTGCAGACCCCAGAAGAGGTCGCCGCGCACCACGGCCCGCGGGGGCCGGATCGGCTCGGCCGCGGTGAGGGGAACGGGAAGAGTCAAGGCTTGTTCACCCGTCTGCCGGCACGGATCGGGGTGTGGTCAGCGTTTCCGGCGCAGTCCGGACTTCAGCTTGCGCCCGAGGAACAGCGCCGGCCAGGCCGCCGCGATCCCGGCGCCGAGCGGGAGCCCGCTCTGCCAGGCCGGGGCGCTCAGCGCCGCCGGCTGGGCCGAGGCCTGCGGGTTGTGGTCGGTGATCCCGCCCCACCGGCTTGGCGGCAGGACGATGATCCGCGCCTTGCCGATGATGTTGTCCACGGGGACCACGCCGTTCACGCCGCCGCCGCCCTGGAACCGGGAGTCGTCGGAGTTGTTGCGGTTGTCGCCCATGACCCACACCGTCCCGGCGGGGACCTTGACCGGGGTGAACGGCTTCTCCGCCTGGTCGGCGGTCTCCCAGTGGACGTACGGCTCGTCGAGCGCCTTGCCGTCCACGACGACCCGGCCCTGCGTGTCGCAGCACTGGACCGTCTGGCCGCCGACCGCGATCACGCGCTTGACGAAGTCCCGCTCGTCCGGCGGGGCGAACCCGACCAGCGAGCCGAGGCCCTGGAGGGCGCGGACGACGAAGTTGCTCGACTCCGGCTCCGAGACCTCGTTGTTGACCCAGGCCGGCGGGCCCTTGAAGACGATCACGTCACCCGGGGAGGGCTCGGTGAAGTCGTAGGTCACCCGGTCGACGAGAATCCGGTCGCCGTGGCAGCCCGGACACCCGTGCAGGGTGGCCTCCATCGATCCCGAGGGGATCATGAAGACCTTCGCGAGGAATGTCTGGATCAGGATCGTGAGCACCAGGGCGATCACGAGCAGGATCGGCAGTTCCTTCCAGAACGACCGTTTCTTGGCGGGCTTGGCTCGCCGCCGGTGGGATCCCCCGCGCTCCTCGGAGCGGGACAGCCGCGGCTTGTCCTCCTCGGAGCGGTCGGGGTCATCCTCGGGAGCGTTCTGGGACACGGGTTCGGCCACGTCGTCAGGCTACCGGTAACCGGGTTGTGACTCAGTTAGCCGAAGCCGTCTCGCGGTTCTCGCGACGCTCCTTGATCTTGGCGGCCTTGCCGCGGAGGTCGCGCAGGTAGTACAGCTTCGCCCGGCGGACGTCACCGCGCTTGAAGACCTCGATCGAGGCGATGTTCGGCGAGTGCACCGGGAAGGTGCGCTCGACGCCGACGCCGAACGAAACCTTGCGCACGGTGAAGGTCTCCCGGATGCCCCCGCCCTGACGGCGGATGACCACGCCCTGGAAGACCTGGTTGCGCTCGCGGTTGCCCTCGATGACGCGGACACTCACCTTGAGCGTGTCGCCCGGCCGGAAGTCCGGGATGTCGGAACGCAGCGACTGCTTGTCCAGCGCGTCCAGGGTGTTCATCGGTGGTCCGTCCTCGTCTTCGTATGGCTTGCGTACAGATCCCGGGCGCGCAACGGTGCCGCTGCGGGCGACCCGGGGGGCTGATGGCGGGCTCGTGGACGAGGAGGTCCACTCACGCCAACCTGTCAAGTATTACAGACCGGGTTCCGGCGGAAGCACCGGCCCCTGCGCCTGCTCGGGGGCCAAGCCCTCCAGGACCCCGAGATCATGCTTGTCGAGACTACCTTCCGGCAGCCGCGCCAGGAGATCGGGGCGGCGCCGCGCGGTGCGCTCCAGGGCCTGGTCACGCCGCCAGCGGTCGATCAGGGCGTGGTTGCCCGACCGCAGCACCTCCGGCACCGCCAGGTCACGCCACACTTCCGGGCGGGTGTAGCTGGGCCCTTCGAGCAGGCCGTCGGAGAAGGAGTCCTCGGCGGCCGACCGCGCGTTGCCGAGCACGCCCGGCAGCAGCCGGACGACGGCCTCGACGATGACCAGCACCGCCGCCTCGCCGCCGACCAGGACGTAGTCGCCGATCGACACCTCGTCGACCGGCATCCGGCGGGCCGCGTCGTCGACGACCCGCTGGTCGATGCCCTCGTACCGGCCGCAGGCGAACACGAGGTGCTTCTCCTCGGCGTACGCGTGGGCCAGCTCCTGGGTGAACGGCCGCCCGGCGGGCGTCGGGACGACCAGCCGCGTTTCCGGCCCGCAGACGTCGTCCAGGGCCGGGCCCCAGATCTGCGGTTTCATGACCATGCCGGGGCCGCCGCCGTACGGGGCGTCGTCGACCGCGCGGTGGACGTCGTGGGTCCAGTCGCGCAGGTCGTGCACGCCGACCTCGATCAGGCCGCGGTCGATCGCCCGGCCCAGCAGCGCGGCGCGCAGCGGGTCGAGGTACTCGGGGAAGATCGTGACGACGTCGATCCGCATGTCAGGCGTCCAGGAGCCCTTCCGGCGGGTCGAGCACGACCCGGCCGCCCGCGACGTCCACCGTGGGGACGATTGCGCGGACGAACGGCACGAGCGCCGAACGGCCGTCGACGTCCAGTTCCAGGAGCTCGCCGCCCGGTGAGTGGACGACCTCGATCACCTTGCCGACGATCGTGCCGTCGGTCAGCTCGGCTCGCAGGCCCGCCAGCTCGTGGTCGTAGAACTCGTCGGGGTCCGATGTCGGCGGCAGGGTGGCCGTGTCGGCCAGGAGCAGCGCGCCCCTCAGTGTCTCCGCGACGTCGCGGGTGGGGACTTGCTCGAAACGCACCAGCAGCCGCCCGCTGTGTTCGCGGGCGGCTGCGATGGTGAGTTCCCTCTTGCTGCCGTCGCGCAGCTTCGCCGTGACGGCCGCGCCCGCCTTGAAGCGCTCTTCCGGCGAGTCCGTGCGCACGTCCACCGCGAGTTCACCGCGGATGCCGTGCGCCTTCGCGATGCGGCCGACTACGACGTCCATCCTGACCGTGCTTCCGAAACGAGGTTCAGCGATCGGTGTCGACGACGTCCACCCGGACGCCGCGGCCACCGATGCCACCCATGACGGTGCGCAGGGCGGTCGCCGTGCGACCACCCCGGCCGATCACCTTGCCGAGGTCGTCGGGGTGCACGTGCACCTCGAGCGTGCGGCCACGGCGGGTGGTCAGCAGCTCGACCCGGACCTCGTCCGGGTTGTCGACGATCCCGCGCACCAGGTGCTCGAGGGAGTCCGCGAGGAAACTCACTCGGACTTCTCGCCCTCAGCGGCCTCCGCCTTCTCGGCCTCGGCCTTCTTCGGGGCGGACTTCTTCTTCGGCGTGGTGGCCTCGGTGGTGGGCTCCTCGCCCGCCGCGGCCAGCGCCGCGTTGAACAGGTCCTGCTTGGACGGCTTCGGCTCGGCCACCTTCAGGGTGCCCTCGGCGCCCGGCAGGCCCTTGAACTTCTGCCAGTCACCGGTGATCTCCAGCAGGCGCTGGACCGGCTCGGTCGGCTGCGCGCCGACACCCAGCCAGTACTGGGCGCGCTCGGAGACGACCTCGATCAGGCTCGGCTCTTCCTTCGGGTGGTACTTGCCGATCGTCTCGATGGCCTTGCCGTCCCGGCGGGTGCGCGCGTCGGCGACGATGATGCGGTAGTACGGCGCACGGATCTTGCCGAGGCGCTGCAGCTTGATCTTGACGGCCACGGGTGTGGGTTCTCCTCGAGTCTCTCTGGTGCTGGGCTGGGCGCACGCGGGCCGAGTGGGGACACGGACGCGGGCACCCGGAGGTCAGGAGCTTTCGCACGGTGAGAGGGTCCGGCGGAAGCAGGCAGTGACCCATTCTGCCAGACGGCACCCGCGGCCCCGGAAAGAGGCTCAGAAAGAGGCCACCCCGAGCGCGCCGAGCAGGATGGCCAGCGCCGGGAGGAAGTTGTTGACCTGGTGGGCGACGATACTGCCCGGCAGCCGTCCGGTGACCAGCCGGACCAGGCCGATCGGGACCGCGATGACCAGCAGCAACGTCGTCCGCAGCGGCTCGAGGTGGCTGGCCGCGAACACCGCCGTGGACAGCAGGAACGCCCCCACCCGGCCCCAGCGCTCGCTGCGCCACTGCAGCTGCTCGGCGGCGCCCCAGAGCAGGCCGCGGTAGATGATCTCTTCGCAGATCGGGCCGAGCAGCCACAGGTAGACGAACATCACCACGGCCGCCGGGACCGACATCGTGCGGTTCTCGACCAGCGCGCTGATCGCCGACGTCGCGTTGGAGTCGCCGACCAGCTGGGTCCACAGGTAGGCGCCCAGCGTCGTGAAGACCAGCCCGACGCAGCCGTACCGGAACCCGGTGCGGACGTCGGCCCAGCGCCACTCGATCCGCAGGTCGAGGACCGGGCCGTTGCCGCGCACGTACGTGATCAGGACGGCGACGCCGGCGGCGATCATGGTGGGCAGCATCGTGCCGAGCAGCACGACGCGGATCGGCAGCGGGCCCGGGCCGGTGTCGCCGACCAGCACGGACACGAAGGCCGCGGACGCCAGCAGGACCGCTTCGACGAGCAGGAACGCGCCGAAGCCCCACCGGTGCCGCGGCAGGGGCGGCAGGAACGCGGTCGCGGCGGGCTCCTCGGGTTCGGGCAGCGGCGTGGCGTCGGCAGCCGGGTCCCGAGGCTGGGAAGTGGTCACGCCTTGCCCCTCCGCGCGCTCGGTCGGCTCGTGATCCGAGCCTAGCCGCCGCGCTGTGATCGCACAGTATCCGCCCGGCTACTGTCCATCGATCTTCGTAATGGTCAGTGCGCCACGAAGAGCAGGACCGCCGGCGGCAGGTTGTTGGCCGCGTGGGCGATCACCCCCGCGCTCACCCGGCCGGACAGGTGCCGGGCGAGCCCGATCGCGATGCCCTGGCCGAACAGCGCGAGCGTGCGGGTCGGTTCGCCGTGCAGCTGGGCGAAGACCAGCGACGTGAGCACGAGCACCACCCACGGCGGGATCCGGTGCAGCGACAGCGCGTTCCACAGCGTGCCGCGGACCAGCAGCTCCTCGGTGACCGGGGCGCCGGCGATGACGATCACCGCGGCGAGGACCAGCCACACCGTGTCGCCGTCGTAGGTGTCGGCGAGGTCGGTCAGCGGGCTGTCGGAGACGTCGTCGGCGCCGTAGACCGCGATCAGCATCAGGTTCAGCAGGTAGCCGACGACCAGCGCGAGCACGCCGCAGGCGAGGCCGATCCGGACGTCGCGCCAGGTCGGCTTCAGCCCGAAGTCCGCGCGCAGCCCGCCGCCCCAGCGCCACGAGCCCGCCGCCGGGCCGAGGCCGAGCAGCAGGTTCGGCACGAACGCCAGCAGCAGGAGCGGGCCGACGTCGCGCAGCTCGAGGGGGTCGAACTCGCCGACGTTGCGGTTGACCGCCGCGGCGATGACGAAGTTGGCCAGGTAGTAGCCGGCGATGCCCGCGAAGAACGCCACGAAACACCAGTGCGCCCCCAGCACGCGCCGTGCGCCGTCGTCGTCCGTCACGTCCCCAACGCTAAAGTGCCGACCCCGCAAGGAAAACAGCGGGGGTCTAGGCGTACACGACGCCGCCGAGCACGATGTGCGACGGGTGCCGCAGCACGCCGAGGTCCTCGCGCGGGTCGGCCGGGTAGACGAGCAGGTCGGCGGGCGCGCCGTCGGCGATGCCGGGGTGCCCGAGCCAGTCGCGGGCCGCCCAGGACGCGCTCGCGAGGGCCTGCTCGCGGCTCATGCCCGCGCGGTGCAGGGCCTCGATCTCGTCGACGAGCCTGCCGTGCTCGACCATGCCGCCCGCGTCGCTGCCCGCGAAGACGCGGACGCCGGCTTCGATGGCCGAAGCGACCGTCTCGCCGACTCCGGCGTGCAACGCGCGCATGTGCGCCGCGTACGTGGGGTACTTGCCCGCTTTGTCGGCGATGCCCGGGAAGTTCTCGATGTTGATCAGCGTCGGGACGAGCGCGACGTCGTTGCGGGCCAGTTCGGCCAGCTGGCCGTCGCTCAGGCCCGTGCCGTGCTCCAGGCAGTCGATGCCGGACGCGATCAGCCCGGGCAGCGCGGCTTCGCCGAACACGTGCGCGGTGACGCGGGCGCCGTGGTCGTGCGCCACCTTGACGGCTTCGGCGAGGACGTCGTCCGGCCACAGCGGTGCGAGGTCGCCGGCGCCACGGTCGATCCAGTCGCCGACGAGCTTGACCCAGCCGTCGCCGTCGCGGGCCTGTTCGGCGACGGCGTCCGGCAGCTGCGCCGGGTCCTCCAGTTCGAGGCCGAGGCCCGGGATGTACCGCTTGGGCAGGGCCAGGTGCCGTCCCGCGCGGATGATCGTCGGGAGGTCGGCGCGGCGCTGCAGCGGCCGGACGTCGATGGGCAGGCCGCAGTCGCGGATGAGCAGCGTGCCCGCGTCGCGGTCGGCCGCGGCCTGCGAAGCCGCTTCTTCGAGCGACACGGGACCGCCGACGCCGATGCCGGGGTGGCAGTGCGCGTCGACCAGGCCGGGGACGAGGAAGACGTCCCGGCCCAGCGTCTCGGCGTCCGGCACCGGCTCGAACGAGATCCGGCCGCCGGTGATCCACAGCTCCCCCGGCTCGCCGCCGGGCAGGATCACCCCGGCGGCGTGCAGTGCCGTGCTCAATTGTCCTTGGGGTTCTTCGGCAGCTTGAACTTCGACGGGTCGAAGCCCGGGACGTCGTTCATGCCGCCCAGCTGCGACAGGTCGGGCATCCCGCCCGGCATGCCACCACCCGGGGGCAGCATCGGCATGCCACCGGGGAAGCCGCCGCGGACCTTGGGCGGCGTCGGGCCGCGCCCGCCCTTCTTGCCCTTCTTGCCCTTGCGCTTGGAGCCGCCCCCGCCGCCGAAGCCGAACCGGCCTGCCATCTGGGCCATCATCTTGCGGGCCTCGAAGAACCGGTTGACCAGGTCGTTGACCTCGCGGACGGTGACGCCCGAGCCGTTGGCGATGCGCAGCCGCCGCGAGCCGTTGATGATCTTCGGGTCCTCGCGCTCGGCCGGGGTCATGCCGCGGATGATCGCCTGCAGCTTGTCCAGGTGCTTGTCGTCGACCTGGGCCAGCTGGTCCTTCATCTGGCCGGCACCGGGCAGCATGCCGAGCAGGTTGCCGATCGGGCCCATCTTGCGGACCGCCAGCATCTGCTCGAGGAAGTCCTCCAGGGTGAGCTGGCCGCTCGACAGCTTCGCCGCCGCCTTCTCGGCCTGCTGCTGGTCGAAGGCCTGCTCGGCCTGCTCGATCAGGGTGAGCACGTCACCCATGCCGAGGATGCGCGAGGCCATCCGGTCCGGGTGGAAGGTGTCGAAGTCCTCGAGCTTCTCGCCGTTGGAGGCGAAGAGGATCGGCTGGCCGGTGACCTCGCGGACGCTCAGCGCGGCACCACCGCGGGCGTCGCCGTCGAGCTTGGTGAGCACGACGCCGGTGAAGCCGACGCCGTCGCGGAACGCCTCCGCCGTGGTCACGGCGTCCTGGCCGATCATCGCGTCGACGACGAACAGGACCTCGTCCGGCTCGACCGCGTCGCGGATGTCGGCGGCCTGCTTCATCAGCTCTTCGTCGACACCGAGGCGGCCCGCGGTGTCGACCACGACGACGTCGTGCTGCGCGTGCTTCGCCTCGGCGATGGCGCGGCGGGCGACGTCGACCGGGTCGCCGACGCCGTTGCCCGGCTCGGGCGCGAACGTGACGACGCCGGCGCGCTCGCCGACGACCTGCAGCTGCGTGACGGCGTTCGGGCGCTGGAGGTCGCAGGCGACCAGCATCGGCGCGTGGCCCTGCTTCTTCAGCCACAGCGCGAGCTTGCCCGCGAGCGTCGTCTTACCGGCACCCTGCAGACCCGCGAGCATGATCACGGTCGGCGGTGTCTTGGCCAGGTTGAGCCGGCGCGTCTCGCCGCCGAGGATCCCGACGAGCTCCTCGTTGACGATCTTGACGACCTGCTGCGCGGGGTTGAGCGCCTGGGACACCTCGGCGCCCTTGGCCCGCTCCTTGATCCTCGCGATGAAGGTCTTGACCACGCCGAGGGCGACGTCGGCCTCCAGCAGCGCGATGCGGATCTCGCGCGCGGTGGCGTCGATGTCGGCGTCGGACAGCCTGCCCTTGCGCGTGAGCGTCTGCAGGGCGGCGGTGAGCCGATCGGAGAGGGTGTCGAACACGGGTGTGCACGCTCCAGCTGGGTCGATGGTGGCGCGCCGGACGCGGCCGGCCTTGTCGAGGGTAGTCGCTCCGGCTCCCGCTCTCCGCGGGCACGCACACATGCTACGCGTAGGCGTATTACCGCTTCGGCGCTTTCCGGAAAAAGACTGGAGATGTGCCGGAGAGTTGGTAAACATACGTGTATGACTGCCGTGCCCGTCCTCCGCGAACCGGCCACCGACGCCGACGAGCCGGTCCCGCTGCGGCGGATCGCCGGGCTGTTCCGCCCGCACCGCGGGCCGATGACCGCGCTGTTCGCGCTGATCGTGCTGCAGGCCGGGCTCGGGGTCGTCTCGCCGTTCCTGCTGCGCGAGATCCTCGACGACGCCCTGCCGCACCGAGACACGCTGCTGGTCAGCCTGCTGGCGGCGGGGATGATCGCCTGCGCGGTGGGCAGCGGCTCCCTCGGCGTCGCGACCACAGGGCTGTCCAACACCATCGGGCAGCGGGTGATGAACGAGCTGCGCGTCGCCGTCTACGGCCACCTGCAGCGGATGTCACTGGGCTTCTTCACGCGGACGAAGAGCGGCGAAGTGCTCTCGCGCGTCTTCAACGACATCGGCGGCGTCGACAACGTCATCACCACGACCGCCGGCTCGGTGGTGCAGAACGCGACCACGACGCTCGCGATCGCCGTCGCGCTGGTCGCGCTCGACTGGCAGCTCGCGGCGCTGTCGCTGGTCGTCGTCCCGCTGTTCCTGCTGTTCACGCTGCGCCTCGGCAAGAAACGGCGGACGCTGGCCCGCGGCCGCACCCGGCGGATGGCCCGGCTGACGACGCTGGTCGAGGAGTCCCTGTCCGTCACCGGCGTGCTGCTGGCCAAGACGATGGGCAACGAGCGGGCGATGCGCGAGCGGTTCGCCGCCGAGTCGCGGGAGATCGCGTCGCTCGAACGCGCCGCGGCACTGGCGGGACGCTGGCAGACCGCGTCGCGGGCGATGAGCCTGACCGTCATCCCGGCGCTGGTCTACTGGATCGCCGGGCTGGCGCTGGCCGGCGGCGCGTCCCCGATCTCGCTCGGCACGGTCGTGGCGTTCACCAGCATGCTCAACCGGCTGGTCACGCCGGCGAGCGCGATGCAGGCGATCGGGCAGAACGTCGCGACGTCGAAGGCGCTGTTCGGGCGCATCTTCGAGGTGCTCGACCTGCCGGTGGAGATCGACGGCAAGCCCGGCGCGCGACCGCTGGAGGTGCGCCGCGGCGACGTTGCGATGCGCGGCGTCTGCTTCCGCTACGACGAGGACGGCCCGCTGACGCTGACGGACATCGATCTCGACATCCCGGCCGGGACCACGACGGCGCTGGTCGGCTCGACGGGCTCGGGCAAGACGACGCTGGCGTACCTGGTGGCGCGGCTGTACGAGGTGAGTGCCGGGTCGGTGACGATCGACGGCGTCGACGTCCGGGACGTGACGCCGTCGTCGCTCGCGGCCGGGGTCGGGCTGGTCGCGCAGGAGACGTACCTGTTCCACGACACCGTGCGGGAGAACCTGCGCTTCGCGAAGCCGGACGCGACCGACGAGGAGATCGAGCAGGCGGCGAAGGCGGCCCACATCCACGACACGCTCGTGGCGCTGCCCGCGGGGTACGACACGGTCGTCGGCCAGCGCGGCTACCGCTTTTCCGGCGGCGAGAAGCAGCGGATCGCGATCGCGCGGATCCTGCTGCGCAACCCGCCGATGCTCATCCTCGACGAGGCGACCAGCGCGCTCGACACCCGGACGGAACGCTCGGTACAGGCCGAGCTCGACCGGCTCGCCGAGGGCCGCACGACGCTGACGATCGCGCACCGGCTGTCCACTGTGGAGCATGCCGACCAGATCGTGGTGCTGCACGAGGGCCGCATCGCCGAACGCGGAACACACGCGCAACTGCTGGCGCGCGGCGGGCGTTATGCCCGGCTGGTGCGGGGAACCCTCTAACCTGGGGCCATGCACCCCGACACCCTGGCAGCGGACGCCGAACTGGCCGCACTGGCCCGGCAGGTCCGCGAGGGCGTCGGGCGGCTCAGCTGGCGGATGCGCGCGGAAGCAGGCCAGAGCGGCCCCGGGCCCGCGGTGCTCGCGGTGCTGAGCAGGCTGTACCGGGCGGGCACGCAGACGCCGACCGAGCTGGCGGAGGCGGAACGGCTGCAGCCGCAGTCGCTGACGCGGATCCTGGCGTCGCTGACCACCCGCGGCCTGGTCACCCGCACCCCCGACCCGGACGACGGACGGCGCTCGCGGATCAGCATCACCCCGGACGGGCTGGCGCTGCTGCGCGAGTACAGCGCGCACCGGGAACGCTGGCTGGCTTCGGCGATGGAGTCGGCGCTGTCACCGACCGAACGGCAGCTGCTGAAGCTGGCCGCCGAGCTGCTGGTGCGGGTCGCGGACGCCTGAAGGCCGCCGTGGAGACCCCTCGATCCCTCCACGGCGGCCTTCAGAGCACCCCCTTCGCTCACACCGCCTCCCCGCGGGGTGAACGCGGGTTCCGGAAACGGGCCGCTCCTCCTTCGGCCCGCCCCGGAACCCTGGTCACCGGACGGCTCACCTCCCCAGGGGCCGTCCGGATCCCCCCTCGCCGGCGATCCGGTATCCGCCGGCAGAACGAAAGTCTGCCGCTCCGGCCACGCCGCCAGCAGTGGGAGAACCCTCAATTACCCGTGGGTAGTAATACTCAGGACGTCTTCGTGCGGCCGCGGGACGCGGCGCGCTTCGCCGTCGTCCGGGCCTTCGCCGCCCTCGCTGCCGCCGCCTTGGCCTTCGCGACCGCCGCGGTGCAGGCGTCCTCCGCTTCGGACGCGCTCTCCTGCAACGCCGCCAGCAGCCGCGTCACGCCTTCGGCCTGCTCGGCCGCCGTCGGCTGGACGACCTCCGCGCCGTCGATCTTCGCGCGGATCAACGACTCCAGTGCCTCGCGGTAACGGTCCGGGTAGCGGCCGGGGTCGAAGCCGCCGGTCAGCTCCTCCACGAGGTTCACCGCGCGGCGCAGCTCGCCGGGGCGGATGTCGACGTCGGCGTGCCGGAACGGGAAGTCCGGCTCGCGCACCTCGTCCGGCCTCCGCATCGTCTCCAGCACGAGCACCTGGTCGCGCACCCGCAGCGCCCCGAGCGTCTCGCGGCGGCGCAGCGCCACCGTGACCAGCGCGATCCGGCCCGACTGCTGGAGTGCCTCGCTGAACAGCACGTACGGCTTCGTGCCCGCCGGCTCCGGCTCGAGGTAGTAGCTCTTCGCGAACCAGATCGGGTCGACGTCGGCCCGCGGCGCGAACCCGCGGATGGCGATCGTGCGGCCCGGCATCGGCAGCGACGCCAGCTCGTGGCCGGACAGCAGGACGACGTCGCCGCCGGGCACGGGATAGCCGTGGACCATCTCCTCCGGCGGCACCTCTTCGCCGTCGACCTCGCACACCCGCTTGACCCGGACACGGCCGCCGTCGGCTTCGTGGACCTGGTGCAGCGGGATCTCCCGCTCCTCGGTGGCACTGTACGCCTTCACCGGAATGGCGTAACTGCCGAACCCGATCGTGCCCGTCCACACCGCCCGCATGCGTGCCACCTCCGCAGCTCCCAGGCTAGCCAGGCCGCCGCGAACGCCGACAGCTACAAACGGGTGTCAGGCGCGACGGATTCGCTCACACATTCGAACGACGGCGTGACCTCGTCGAGTGCTTCCGCCGAACAGCGGGCCGCGATGGCCGCCGCGCGGAGTACCTCGGTGACCACCTCGACGTCCAGCGGCGGGGCCGCGGCGAGCGCGGCCGTCCCGCCTTCGATGCGGGCGGTGAGCCCGGCCAGCGCGTGCGAGATGGCTTCCTGGCCCGCCACCAGCTGGGCGACGACGTCGGTCAGCTCGCTCGTCGTGGCACCCGGGCCGCCGCAGCGCAGGCCCGCGGCGAGCTCCTCGGCGCAGCAGCGCAGGTGGGTGGCGACGACCGTCGGCGGCAGCGTCAGCTGCGGCGGATCCTGCATCGCTCACCCCCGGGGGCCGGTCAGAGCAGCCATAGTGCCACCGCACGCGCCGTCACCGGAGGCGACACACCGCCGCCCGATTATTTGACCAACCGTTCTCGAAAGCAGTAGGGTTCCGATCGTGTCCCGGGTCAAGGAGTTCGACGTCGACGAGGCGTGCGACGCCGCGCTCACGCTCTTCCGTCGCCAAGGCTTCGAGGCGACGTCGGTCAGCGACCTCGTCACGCACCTCGGTGTCGCCAAGGCCAGCCTGTACGCCACCTTCGGCACGAAGCACGACTTCTACCTCACGGCACTGAAGCGCTACGCCGAGCGAGCCGACGCGCGCGTGCTGGCCGAGCTGTCGCAGCCGGGTTCCGGCGTGGCGGCGGTGCGCCGGCTTTTCGACGGCTACGTCGAGGAAATCCTCGGCGACGAGACCCGGATGGGCTGCTTCGTCGTCAACGCGGCGATCGAGCTGCTGCCGCGCGACCCCGAGGTCGCGCGGCTGGTGGAGCGCAGCTGGGACACCCTGGAGGTGGCGCTCACGATGGCGCTGCAGCGCGCCAGGACACAGGGCGAACTGCCTGAGGGCAGCGACCCGGCGGCACTCGCCCGGTTCCTGCTCACCGTCCTGCAGGGACTGCGTGTCCTGGGCAAGGGCACGGACGCCGCGAGCCGGGTGCACGCGGCCGTCTCGCAGGCCTTGCGTCTCCTTATTCGAGAATGACCGGACCAGAAAGAAGGACCACGATGGGGGCACGTTTCACCGGCAAGGTCGTCCTGGTGACCGGCGGCAGCTCGGGCATCGGCCGGGCGACGGCGCGGGCGTTCGCCGCCGAGGGCGCGACGGTCGTCGTCGCCGGGCGCAACGAGCAGCGGCTCGCCGAAGCGGTGCGGGACATCGGCGGCGACGCGAGCGCGGTGACCGTGGACGTCACCGACTCCGCGGACGTCGCGCGGATGGTCGCGACGGTCGTCGACCGGCACGGCGGGCTGCACGTGGCCTTCAACAACGCGGGCATCCTCGGCACCCCGGCACCGGCCGCCGACCTGGCCGAGGACGACTTCGACGCGGTCGTGCGCACCAACCTCACCGGGCTCTGGCTGTGTCTCAAGCACGAGATCGCGCACATGCGGGACCACGGCGGCGGCGCGATCGTCACCATGTCCTCGAACATCGGCGCGCACCGCAGGCTGCCGAACATGGCGGCCTACGCGGCGTCGAAGGCCGCGGTGAGCGCGCTGACCCGGACGGCGGCGCTGGACCACATCCGCGACGGCGTCCGCATCAACGCGGTCAGCCCGGGCGCGACGGACACCGAGATGTCCCTGCGCCCCGGCGAAACGGCGGCCGATCGCGCGGCGCGGATGCGGGAGTCGGTCCCGCTGGGCCGGGTGGGTGCCACCGCCGAGGTGGCGGCCGCGGTGCTGTGGCTGGCTTCGGACGAAGCGGCCTACACCGTGGGCCACGACCTGGTGGTCGACGGCGGCGCGGCCGCCTAGCGCGGCCCCACCCGGATCCGGTTCAGCGGTGGGCGGGTTCAGGAATCACGGTTGCGCATGACATCCCCCTCTCTCGGGTTCCGGGCGCCGGATCCGTGACCGCACGGCCGGTCGTCGACTATTCTTCGGTCGACGTTTCCGGACCTGTTCCAGCAGCCAGGCGAGGCGCAGTGCGGTGAGTATGGGCAACGGTGCTGCGGCCGACCAGCCCCGTCGGCGGCTCCCGGCTTCGCTCGCGCTCCGGAACTGGACGCTCTGGCGCCAGCGCCGGAGTCTCGTCGCCTACTGCCTCCTCGTCGAAACCACCGCGGTCGCCGCCACGGCGGTGTCGGTCGTCACGGCACCGCCGGGCCGGCGCGACTTCGTGGTCCTCGGCCTGCTGCTGGCGCTGGGTGTCCTGCAGGCGGAGCTGGGCCGCCAGGTCGAGCGGATGCGCCGGCGCGTCGACGGCCCGCCGTACATCAACATGACGTCGGTCTGGACCTTCGCCGGGGTGCTGCTGCTCCCGCCGGTGCTCGTCGCCGTGCTGGTCGCGGGGCTGTACGCGCATCTGGCCGTCCGCAGCTGGCACCGGCTGCGCCAGGTGCCGCCGTTCCGCACGATCCTCAACGGGACGCTGGTCGTCCTCACCTGTTATGCGGCCGGGTTCGTGCTGCACCGGCTCGGCGTGCCCGGCATGCACGCGGCGCTGACGGCGGGCTGGCGCGGCGTCGGCGCCGTCGCACTGGCCGCGGTGACGTACTTCGTGGTCGCGGCGATCACGATCATCCCGGCCCTGACGATCACGACCCGTTCGGCGAAGGCGTTCTTCGGCAGCCTGGGCGACAACCTCCTCGAGGTCGCGACGCTCTGCCTGGGCCTGCTCACGGCGCTGACGCTGGCGACGCTGCCCGCGCTGACCGTCGCGATCGTGCCGCCGCTGCTGGTGCTGCACCGGGCGGTGCTGATCAAGCAGCTGGAGATCGCCGCGACGACGGACGAGAAGACCGGCCTGTTCAACACGACCGGCTGGCACCTGCTGGCCTCGCGCGAGCTGGCCCGCGCGCAACGCAACGCGCGCAGCACCTTCGGCGTGCTGATGATCGACCTCGACCACTTCAAGCTGATCAACGACGAGCACGGCCACCTGGCTGGCGACGCGGTGCTGCGCGCGGTGGCGTCGACGATCAAGAGCGCCGTCCGCGACTACGACTCGGTCGGCCGTTTCGGCGGCGAGGAGTTCGTGGTCCTGCTGCCGGACATCGGCCCGGCGGCGGTGCTGGCGGTGGCCGAGCGCATCCGGTCGGCGATCGAGACGCTGAAGGTCGAGTACGCGGACGGCATCCGGACCCGCGTGATCGGCGACCTGTCGGCCTCGATCGGCGTGGCGACCTACCCGGACGGCGGCACGGCCGTCGACCGCCTGCTGCAGGCGGCGGACCGGGCGCTGTACCGGGCCAAGCACGCGGGACGCAACCGCGTGGTCGACGGCACCGCGACCGCCTGACCCGGCTTCGGCCGTCCGCCAAACGTCCTGAATGACTCATTCAGGACCTCCGAAGCCCTGAATGAGTCATTCAAGACCCCGGCTTCCGGCCCCACCCGGCGCGTGCCGAAAGGGACTTTCCTGACGTCTGGTGCAACGAAAGTCCCTTTCGGTGCACCAGACGAGACGAACGCGCCTTTCAGCCCACCCGGGGGTCGTGAGCGGAAATTCGGGTTCTCACGCGAATTACCACTCACGACAACCCGCGGCAGACCGCCTCCCCAAGCTTGGCCGCCCACGGCGCCTACCTGCGCACTTGCCGGATTTGCTCACTCAAGCTAGATTTTGCTCATGCGAGCAAGAACGTTCACCGAGTCCGGGCGGCGGGCCCAGATCGTCCGGGCGGCCATCGAGGTGATCGCCGAAGCCGGGTACGCGAAGGCGTCGTTCAGCCGGATCGCCAAGCACGCGGGCCTTTCCAGCACCGGCATGATCAGCTACCACTTCGCCGGCAAGGACGACCTGCTCGCCGCGTGCGTCACCGAGATCGAGCGGGTGACCGGGGCGTTCATGCAGCCGCGCATCGACGCCGCCGCCGGGCATGTCGCCCAGCTGCGGGCCTACGTCGAAGCCAACGTCGCGCTCGTCGGGGAGCACCCCGCCGAGGTGCGCGCGCTGATCGACCTGGTGAAGAACGCCGGTTCGCAGAGCGAGGCCGTCAACGGGCGGCTCGCGCTGTTCGAGGAGCACTTCCGCACCGGGCAGGCGGCCGGTGTCTTCGGCCGCTTCGACGCGCGGACCGCCGCGCTCGCCTTCACCACCGGCCTCGACGCCGTGGTCGCCACCGCGGCCGCGAACCCGCCGGGGCCCGCCGAACTCGCCCGCCTGGGCCGCGAGCTCGCCGACCTGTACGTGCGGGCGACCGCACCCGCATCCGAGGGGGAATCCGCATGATGATCGAAGAGAAGACCGCGCCGGACGCCGGGCTGCGCCGGCTGGTGCGGGCCAACGTGCTGACCGTCGTGTTCGAGGTGGTCGTGCCGATGGCGCTGTTCTACGGCCTGCGGGCCGCGGGCGTCAGCCAGTGGTGGGCGCTGATGGCGGGCGTCCTGGTGGCCGCGCCGTACGTGCTCTGGACCGTGGTGCGCAACCGCAGGATCGACCTCGTCGCGCTGGTCACGCTGAGCGTGCTGGTGCTGTCGGTGGTGCTCGGGCTGCTGTCGGACGACCCGCGCACCCTGGTGATCCGCGAAGGCTGGACTGCCGCGCTCGGCGGCCTGTTCGGCGCCTGGATGCTGGTCAGCGTCTTCGTCGGCAGGCCCGCCCAGCTGACGCTGGGCCGCACGATCGCCGAAGTCAAGCGCGGCGCCGAGGGCGCGGCCGCGTGGGCCGCGCGATGGGAGACCGACGCCCGGTTCCGGCGCGGGCTGCGGATCGACACCGCCGCCTGGGGTGCGGTGCTGCTGGCGAACGCGGTGCTGCACATCGTGCTCGTGTACACGCTGCCGATCGACCTCATCTCCGTGGTCACGACCGTCGTGTGGTTCGGCGCGCTGGCCGTCCTGATCGCCTGGCACGTCTGGTACATCCGCAAGGAAAACCTCGATGCCTGACGTTCTCGTGGCGGGCGCGGGCCCGGCCGGGCTGCTGGCCGCGTTCGAACTCGAACGCGCCGGGCTCGACGTCCTGGTCCTCGAACGGGACGCCCGGCCGTCGCCGCAGTCGAAGGCTCTCGGGCTGCAGCCGCGGTCGGTCGAGGTGCTGGCCGACCGTGACCTGCTCGGCGCGCTCGAACCGCACGTCCAGGCGCGGCTGCCCGCCGGTCACTTCTCGGGCGTCCCGATCGGCTACACGGACCTGCCGACGCGCTTCCCGCACCAGCTGGGCATCGAGCAGGCGCACGTCGCGGCGGCGATCGAGGCGCGGCTGCGCACGCCGGTGCTGCGCGACGCAGCCGTCACCGCCGTGTCGCAGGACGACGAAGGCGTCACCGTCACCGCGGGCGGACGCGAGTACCGGGCCGGGTGGCTCGTCGCGGCCGACGGCGGGCACAGCACGGTGCGGGCCCTGCTGGGTGCGGCGTTTCCCGGCACGCCGGCACGGACGTCGCTGGTCGTCGCCGACGTCCGGCTCGCCGGGAAGCCGGACGGCCTCGCCGACGGCTGGCAGCTGCCGTCGACCGGCTCGGGCTACCTCCTGCCGCTGTCCGGCGGGCGCTTCCGCACGGTGGTGTTCGGCGAGGAGCAGCAACGGCTCGGCCGCGACGCGCCGGTGACGGCCGCCGAGCTGCAGCGGGCGCTGACCGCCGCGCACGGGCCGGACATCGAGGTCGGCGAAGTGCTGTGGGCGTCACGGTTCGGCGACGCGGCCCGGCAGCTGGAGCGCTACCGCCACGGCCGCGTGCTGTTCGCCGGCGACGCGGCGCACATCCACCTGCCGGTCGGCGGCCAGGGCCTCAACCTGGGGCTGCAGGACGCGGTGAACCTCGGCTGGAAGCTGGCCGCGCAGGTCCGCGGGCACGCCCCGGCCGGGCTGCTCGACAGCTACCACGACGAACGCCACCCGGTCGCGGCGCGCGTGCTGGTCAGCACGCGGGCCCAGGCGGTGCTCGGCATCCCGGACCCGGACGCGGCGGCCGTCCGAGAGATCGTCACGGACCTGCTCGCCGTGCCGGAGGCCCGCCACGCCGTCGCGATGGAGCTGTCCGGCCTGGGCGTCACCTATCCCGGCACCTCCGGCCGCGCCACCGACGTCCCGGCGGCCCCGGACGGCCGCGCGGTCCTGGTCGGCGCGCCCCTGCCCGACGGCTGGGCCGACCGCGTCGAGACCCGCGACGGCCCGGCACCCCGGCTCGTCCGCCCCGACGGCTACGTCGTGTGGACCGGCGAGCCCGGCCTGGCCGAGGCCCTTTCCCGCTGGTTCGGCCCGCCCCGCTGAAAGCCGTGAATGCCACATTGAGTCCGTCAATGTGGCATTCACGGCTTGGGGAGCACTCAGGAAGCCGCGGCCAGGACCGCTTGCTCCACTTCGCGGCGCCAGCCGGGTTCGATGCGGCCGGTGCGCGGGGTCACGGCGAAGGAGTCGACCACCGCGCCGCCCAGGGTGGACGCCTTGGCCCAGCGGACCTCGGCGTTGCAGCGGCGCAGGGCTCCCGCCACCCGGAACAGCAGGCCGATCCGGTCGGCCGCCCGCAGTTCCAGGACCACCGTGTCCGGGCCGGTCGTCTCGTCGTCGAACCACACCACCTTCGGCGCCACCGGCGGCGTCGACGGGGAACCGTAGTCGCGTTCCTTCGCCGCCAGGCGCTGGGTCAGCGGCAGCGTGCCCGCCACCGCGCGGGCGAACTGCTCGCGCAGCAGCGTCGCGTCCGGCAGGGAGCCGAACTTCGGCGACGCGGTGAAAACGCCCGCCCGGCCGCCGTCGTGGCCGCGCAGGACCGCCGAATGGACCTCCAGGGAGTTCAGCGCCAGCACGCCCGCCGCCGGGGCCAGCAGTTCCGCGCGGGCCGGGACCGCCAGCAGGACCGTGACGACCTTGCCGTGCGAGCTGATCCGGATCTCGCCGGTGCCCGAGGCCACCGCCTGCGCCACCAGCTCGCGCTGGTCGTCGTCCATCGGCTCCGGCGCGGTGAACCCGGTGCCGCGCAGGACTTCCTCGCAGCCGGAGACCAGCTCGGCCAGCAGCCGCGCCTTCCAGTCCGTCCACACCGCGGGCCCGGTCGCCAGCGAATCGGCCTGGGTCAGCGCGTGCAGCAGCTCGACCAGGACGATGTCGCCGTCCAGGGTCTTCACCACCCGCGCCACCGTGGCCGGTTCGCTGATGTCGCGCCGCGTCGCGGTGTGCGGCAGCAGGAGGTGGTGGCGGACCATCGCCGACACCGTCGCGGCGTCGGCGGGCGCGAGGCCCAGCCGGGTCGCGACCTGGGCGGAGATCTTCGCGCCCAGCTCCGAATGGTCCGCGTCGCGGCCCTTGCCGATGTCGTGCAGCAGCGCGCCGATCAGCAGCAGGTCCGGCCGCGACACCGTGGTGGTCAGCTTCGCCGCCTCGACGCAGGTGCGGATCAGGTGGCGGTCGACCGTCCACTGGTGCACCGGCGAGCGCGGCGGCAGGTCGCGGACCGCGCCCCACTCGGGGAACAGCCGGGACCACAGGCCGGTCCGGTCGAGCGACTCGACCGCGTCGACCAGTCCCTCCCCCGCGCCCAGCAGCTCCACCAGTGCGTTCAGTGCCTCGGACGGCCACGGTGCCCGCAGCTCCGGCGCCGACTCCGCCAGTGCCTTGAGCGTGCCGAGCGCGATCGGCTTGCCCGTCCGCGCCGACGCAGCGGCCACCCGCAGCAGCAGTGCCGGATCCTTCGCCGGGACCGCGTCACGAGCCAGCGCGACCTCGTTGCCGTGCAGGACAACGCCTTCCGCGAGCGGCGTGCGCGACGGCCGTCGCCCGAACCGCGTCTTCGGTGGCTCCACAGTGGACCGGAGCGCGACGTCGAGCGCGTACGCGATCGTGCGCCCCGCCCCGGACAGCTTGCGCGCCAACGTGAACCGGTCGCCGAAGCCGAGTTCGGCGGCGACCAGCTCGGCCTCCGGCGCGGACAGGATGTCCCGTTCCCGCCGGATCTCCCGCCGCAGCTCGGTCCGGACGTCGAGCAGGAGCTGCTTCGCTTCCAGCAGTTCCTCGCCCGGACGCGCGGTGAGCTGCGCCGCGGCAAGCGCTTCCAGGACGGCGAAGTCCCGCAGCCCGCCCCGGCCGTGCTTGAGGTCCGGTTCGGCCGACTGCGCGATTTCGCCGCTGCGCGCCCAGCGCTGCCGGACCGACGCCGTCATGTCCGGGATCTGCTTGCGCGCGGTGCGCCGCCACTGGTCCCGCGCCGCGGACACCAGGCGGCCGCTCAGCTCGGCGTCCCCGGCGAGGTGCCGGGCGTCGAGCAGGCCCATGGCCACGCGGA
The DNA here is from genome assembly GCF_040064235.1 of Amycolatopsis melonis. Classification (NCBI taxonomy): domain Bacteria; kingdom Bacillati; phylum Actinomycetota; class Actinomycetes; order Pseudonocardiales; family Pseudonocardiaceae; genus Amycolatopsis; species Amycolatopsis melonis. Next base: position 507,969 of record NZ_JBDZYD010000002.1, on the reverse strand, counting down.
GGTCCTCCGACGCGACCTTCAGCGCTTCGCCGGGCGTGCGGACCGAATGGTCCAGCCCGACTTTCGCGTCCCACAAGGGATACCAGAGCGCGTCCGCGATCTCGCCGACGCCGCTGTTGCCGTTGTGCACCAGCAGCAGGTCGAGATCGGAGAACGGCACCAGCTCCCGGCGGCCGAGCCCGCCGACGGCGACCAGCGCGACACCCGGTTCCGCGGTGTCGACGCCGGCCGCCGAGGCTCCCCTGCTCAGCCAGAACTCGTAGAGGTCGACCAGGGCCGCCCGCAGCGCGGACGCCCCCAGCCTCCCGTGCCTGCCCTCGAGCAAGCGCTCGGTGGCCTTGACCAGTTCGCCCCCGTCGGCCATTCCAGGCGCCTTATAGAGCGTCCGTGCCGCGCTCGCCGGTCCGTACCCGGATCACCGTCTCGACCGGGGTGACCCACACCTTGCCGTCACCGATCTTGCCGGTGTGCGCGGCCGTGGTGATGGCGTCGAGCACCTTCTCCACGTTGGTGTCGTCGGTGACGACCTCGATCTTCAGCTTGGCCACGAAGTCCACCGAGTACTCCGCGCCGCGGTAGACCTCGGTGTGGCCCTTCTGCCTGCCGTACCCCTGGACTTCGCTGACCGTCATGCCCAGCACGCCCAGCTGCTCCAGCGCGGAGCGGACGTCGTCGAGCGTGAACGGCTTCACAATCGCCGTGATGAGCTTCATGCCTTGCTCTCCTCGAGTTTCGCGGCCGGGGTGGACTTGACCGGGATGGTGTTCGGGTGGCCGAGGCCCCCGCCCGTTCCGGTGAAGTCGTAGGCGCTCTCCGCGTGCTGGGCTTCGTCGATGCCGCTGACCTCGTCCTCGGTGCTGACGCGGAAGCCGCCTGCCTTCTTGATCACGAAGCCGATGATGAAGGACAGCACGAAGGAGTACGCGAGCACCGCACCGGCGGCCAGTGCCTGACGGCCCAGCTGGGTGAACCCGCCGCCGTAGAACAGGCCGTCGGCGCCGAGGGAGTTGACGCTGGTGGTGCCGAAGAAGCCGATCAGCAGCGTGCCGACGATGCCGCCGACCAGGTGGACGCCGACGACGTCGAGCGAGTCGTCGAAGCCGAGCTTGAACTTGAGCGAGATGGCCAGCGCGCAGAGCACACCGGCGATGAGGCCGATCGCGATGGCCCCGATCGGGCTCACGAAACCACACGCCGGGGTGATGGCGACCAGGCCGGCGACCGCGCCGGAGGCCGCGCCGAGGGTGGTCGGCTTGCCGAACTTGAGCTGCTCCACCAGCAGCCAGCCGAGGACGGCGGCGGCGGTGGCGACGGTGGTGTTGGTGAACGCGACGGCGGCGAGGTCGTTGGCGGCCAGCGCCGAACCGGCGTTGAAGCCGTACCAGCCGAACCACAGCAGGCTCGCGCCGAGCAGCACGAACGGCACGTTGTGCGGGCGGCCGGTGTCCTTCGGCCAGCCCTTGCGCTTGCCGAGCACGATCGCCAGCGCCAGGCCCGCGGCACCGGCGTTGATGTGGACCGCGGTACCACCGGCGAAGTCGAGTGCCTTGAGGTTGTTGGCGATCCAGCCGCCGACGGCGTTCTCGCCGACGAAGCCGTTGAACGAGAACACCCAGTGCGCGACCGGGAAGTACACGACCGTCACCCAGATGACGACGAACAGCGTCCAGCCCCAGAACTTCGCACGGTCGGCGATGGCGCCGGAGATCAGCGCGGGCGTGATGATCGCGAACATCAGCTGGAACATCACGAACGCCAGGACGGGCAGGCCGTCCGAACCCGGCCACGGGACGGCGGGGCTCGTGTCGGTCGCGGCGACCGCGAAGCCGGCGACCTTGCCGAAGGTGTTCTCCAGGCCGGCGAAGTGGAAGTTACCGAGCAGGCCGCCGAAGGCGTCGTCGCCGAAGGACATCGTGAACCCGTAGAGGGCCCACAGCACCCCCACCACGGCCAGCGCGATGAAGTTCATCATCAGCATGTTCAGGACGCTCTTCGCGCGGACCATGCCGCCATAGAAGAACGCCAGTCCTGGGGTCATGAGCATGACCAGCGCGGCGCTGGCCAGTACCCACGCGGTGTCTCCTGCGTTCAGCACATCGTCCTCCCGTGCCCTGGGTTCGTGCGTTGGCAGTTTTGGCGCGCGGTGTTTCGCGGGGCGGCTCGCGAGGTTTCGCCCGCGTGAACTGTCCGCGCCCGCTTGTTACGGCCAGGTTTCCGGTGACCGGTCCTGAAGTGTCCGGTTGCGAAACGTCGTGGTCGAATATGCCCATGACACCGGCCGACCACGGGAATGACCCACTGCCACCCCGGGTCGTGGAAGCACTGCGATGTTCGGTGTGCGGTAGCCCGTTCGACGCAGCGGGACGCACGCTGCGTTGCGAGAACCGCCACTCGTTCGATCTAGCGCGCCAGGGTTACGTGAACCTGTTGCACGCGCGAATCCCGGCCGGGACGGCGGACACGGCACCGATGGTCGCCGCCCGCGCGGACTTCCTCGCGTCGGGCGCCTACGACGTCCTCGCCGGCGAGCTGGCCCGCGCGTGCGCGGCGGCCGAGGGCCTGGTGATCGACGCGGGCGCGGGCACGGGCTACTACCTGGCGCGGGTCCTGGAGGCTTCGGAAGCGTCCGGGCTGGCGCTGGACGTCTCGGCGGCCGCCCTGCGGCGGGCGGCCCGTGCACATCCGCGGCTGGGCGCGGCGGTGTGGAACCTGTGGGAGCCGTGGCCGGTGGGCGACGGCGTGGCGTCGGTGGTGCTGAACGTCTTCGCGCCGCGCAACGGGCCGGAGTTCCACCGCGTGCTGCGGCCGGACGGCCTGCTGGTCGTGGCGGCACCGGGCCCGGACCACCTGCGCGAGCTGGGCGACCTGGTGCTGGCCGTCGACGAGCGCAAGGAGGAACGCCTGGCCGGGACGCTCGGCGAGTACTTCGCGCGCACGGGCCGCACGGAGGTCCGGCGCACGGTGGAGCTGACGCCGCGGCAGATCCGCCAGGCGGTCGAGATGGGCCCGGCGGCGTTCCACCTGGACCGCGGCGGGCGGCGGGAACGCCTGGCCGCGCTGGCCGATTCCCAGCGCGTCACGGTGTCGTTCACGGTCTCCACCTACCGGCGGACGGGATGAAGCCGGACTGGACTGCTTCCGCGACGCTGCTGGCGGACGCGGAGTGGGTGCGGGCCCGCATCGGCGGCGCGGCGAAGCTGTACGGCTGCGCGCGGCCGGAGGTGCTGGGCACGATCTGGTGGTACTCGCTGTCGTCGGTGCTGGTGGCGCCTGCGGTCGACGGACTGGTGGCCGGGCGTCTCGCCGACCCTTCGCTCGACGCGATGGAACTCGACCTGGTCGCCGACGGCCGGTTCCTCGGCGCCCGCTCCACCCGGCCGCTCGACGGCGGGCTGCCGGAGCTGGGCGCGGCGCTCGCCGGCACGCTGGGCACCGCCGTCGCGACCATCGCCGCGGTCACCGGCGCCCGCGAGCGCGCGCTCGGCGCGATCGCCACGGACTCGATCGCCAACCGGCTGCTGTGGACCCCGGACCCCGAGCGGGCCATGACACTGGCCGGACCGCTGGTCGCCGCGATCGGGCTGGGCCTGCCGAAGCCGCGTTTCGTCCGGGTCGGCCGGACGCCTGCGGTGCGCCGGGCGTCGTGCTGCCTGATCTACGAAGCGGGCAACCCCAAGTGCGTGAGCTGCCCGCGTCAGACGCCCGCGGAGCGCGAAGCCCGCCTTCGCGCTGCCTTGGGTTAGAGGACGGCCAGCTCCAGCGCCGCCAGCCGGTCCGGGTCCGCGATGACCTCGATGCCCGTGATGCGGTCGCCGTCGATCCGGAACGACAGGACCACCGCCAGGCGTCCTTCGCGCACCAGCAGCAGGCCGGGAGCGCCGTCGACGAGGGCGAGTTCGCTCGCGCGGGCCCGTTCGGACGCCAGCACCGCGCCCCGGCGCACGCTCTCGACGCCGTGCAGCACGATCGGTTCCGGGGTGGGGCCGACGAACCGGTCGGCGTGCAGCACCACGTCCGGGTCGAGCAGGGCGAGCAGCGCCTCGAAGTCGCCGCCGCGGGAGGCCGCCAGGAACGCCTCTACGACCTTGCGCCGCCGCGGCAGGTCGGCGTCCGGCGCGGTCGCGCCCCGCACGCGACGGCGGGCCCGGCTCGCGAGCTGCCGTGTGGCGGCGGGCGTCTTGCCGAGCACCGGGGCGATCTCGTCGAAGGGCACGGCGAACAGGTCGTGCAGCACGAAAGCAACCCGTTCGGCCGGGCCGAGGGTGTCGAGCACGACGAGCAGCGCGTGCCCGACCGAGTCGGCCAGCTCCGCCTCCTGCCCGGGATCCCCGCGGTCTTCGAGCGGCTCAGGCTGGCTGTCGAGGGGCTCTTCGCGGTGGTTGCGACGCGTCCGCAGCATCGACAGGCACACGCGCGCGACGACGGTGGTCAGCCAGGCGGGCACGTTGTCGATCCCGTCGGCACCGGCGCGGTCGAACCGCAGCCACGCCTCCTGGACGGCGTCGTCGGCTTCGCTCGCCGAGCCGAGCATCCGGTAGGCGACCGCCCGCAGCCGCGGCCGCTCCTGCTCGAACCGATCGGTCAGCGTGTCCACTGTGTCCCGTCCCCTCAGTCGGGAGCAGTAAACCCCACGGCGGTCCGGCGCAACGCGTCGGCCAGCAATGCCGCGGGCTCGGCCACCGGCCCCGGCAACCGCGCCAGCACCACCCGCCGCCGCTCCGACGGGCCGCCTCGCACATCCACCACCCGCACCCCCGGCGGGACAGCCCCGGTCAGCGACGCGGGCACCGTCGTCACCCCGCAACCAGCCGCGACCAGCTGCAGCTTCGCGAGCCAGTCCCGGGCCGTGTGGGCGATCTCCGGCCGCTCGTCCAGGCCCGGCCACACGCCCATCAGCGTCTCCTCCCCCGCCGACGGCCCCGCGATCCAGCGCTGTCCGCGCAGGTCGGCGACGTCGACCGCGTCCGCACTGGCCAGCGGGTGACCGCTTGGCACCGCCAGGCGGAGGCTGCGCTCGGCGAGGGTCTTCAGGCGCAGCGCCGGGGTCTCCGCGTCGGGCGGGCGGAACGGCGGGACCGAGCCGAGCACCGCCAGGTCGAGCGTGCCCGCGCGCAACGCGCGGACCAGGACCGGGGTCGTGCCCTCGCGGGTCACCACCGTCACCGCCGGGTGCGTGCGGCGCAGCTCCGCGATCGCGCGCGGCACCAGGACCGCGCCCGCGCTCGGGAACCAGCCCAGCCGGACCGTGCCCGCGTCGGCGGGCAGCCCGGCCAGCTCGCGGCCGGCGGCGTCGATCTGCTCCAGAACCGCGACCGCCCGGCGCAGCACGACGTGCCCGGCCTCGGTGAGGCGGACGCCGCCGGGGCGCCGCTCCAGCACCGGTGTCCCGGCCGCCCGCTCCAGCGAGGCAATCTGCCGCGACACCGCCGACTGCGTGTACCCCAGCGCCGCCGCGGCCGCCGTCAGCGTGCCGCGTTCGGCGACTTCGCGGAACACGCGCAGCGCCACCAGAGAGACGTCACCGAAGTCCATGACAATTACGCATATCAGGCTTGCCGTCTTCTCGCTTTCCGCATAGCCGATCCCGTCCTAGCGTGAAGGCATGACACGCACTGCTGTGGTGACCGGGGCCAACCAGGGTCTCGGGTTCGCGCTCACCCGGGGTCTCGCCGCCCGGCTGGCTCCCGAAGACGTCGTCCTGCTCACCGGCCGGGACGCCGGCCGCGTGGCCGACGCCGCCGCGCGCGTCGCCGCCGATCCGGCGACCCGTGCCCGGGTCGAAGGCCGGGTCCTGGACGTCTCCGACGCCGGGGCCGTCGGCCGCTTCGCCGAGGGCCTCGGCGAAGCCGACATCGTCGTCTCCAACGCGATCGGCCCGCTGCACCCGGACCGGCCGCAGGCCGAGCAGGCCGACGTCTTCCTCGACGTAGCCAACGGCGGCACCCACGCCGTGCTGCGGTCGTTCGGGCCGATCCTGCGCCCGGGCGGGCGGCTGCTCGTCGTCGCCAGCTCGCTGGGCACCCTCGACCACCTGCCGGAGGCACTGCGGCCGCGCTTCGACGGCGTCACGCTCGACGAGGTCGAGAAGGCCGTCGAGGACTGGCGGTCGGCCCTCCACGACGGCACCGCCGAAGCGCAGGGCTGGCCGGAGTGGATCAACATCCCGTCGAAGGTCGCGCAGGTCGCGGCCGTGCGCGCGGTGGCGGCCGAACGCCGCGAGCGCGACCTCGCCGAGGGCACGCTCGTCGTGTCGGTCTGCCCGGGACTGGTCGACACCCGCGCGTCCCGGCCGTGGTTCAGCGACTTCAGCCAGGCCCAGACGCCCGACGAGGCCGCGCGGGCGGTGCTCGACCTCCTCTTCGCCGGCCTCGACCCGGCCACCTACGGCGAGCTGGTCCGGTTCGGCCGCGTGCTGCCCTGGAAGTGACGGCTCAGAGCACGCAGAACTCGTTGCCCTCGGGGTCCGCCATGACGATGTGGTCGGGACGGCCGTCCAGCTCGTGCTCCCGCAGCACGGTCGCGCCCGCGGCGGTGAGCCGGGCGACCGCCTCGACCACCCGCTCCCAGCGCGTCTCCCACGCCACCTCGCGCCCGCCGCCTGCCTGGACGTCGAGGTGCAGCCGGTTCTTCACGGCCTTCGCTTCGGGCACCTTGAGGAAGCTCAGGCTCGGCAGGACGCCTTCCGGATCGGTGAGGTACGCGCCGTCGTCCCACTCGTCCTCGGGCACGCCGTGCTGCGTGAACCAGGCTTCCCAGCTCGCGAAGCCCGCCGGGGGCGGCCGCTCGATGTAGCCGAGGGCCACCGCCCAGAACCGCGCCAGCGCGCGGGGGTCCGCGCAGTCGATCGTCAGGCTCCATCGCACCGTCACGGGGGAAGCGTAGCCGCGCCCACGCCGTGGGAGACCTGGCAAAAGGAGGGAAAACGCGGTTACGGTGAGCCCGATGAGCGAACGCAGCTGGGGCTTCCGCACCCGCGCCCTGCACGCGGGCGGCACCCCCGATCCGGCGACCGGCGCCCGCGCCGTGCCGATCTACCAGACCACGAGCTTCGTCTTCGAGGACGCCGCCGACGCGGCGAACCTGTTCGCGCTGCAGAAGTACGGCAACGTCTACAGCCGGATCGGGAACCCGACCGTCGCCGCGTTCGAGGAGCGGATCGCCAGCCTCGAAGGCGCCATCGGCGGCGTCGCCACCGCGAGCGGGCAGGCCGCGGAGTTCCTCACCTTCAGCGCGCTCACCGAGGCGGGCGACCACATCGTGTCCGCGAGCGGCCTCTACGGCGGCACGGTCACCCAGCTCACCGGCACGCTGCGGCGGTTCGGCGTCGAGACGACGTTCGTCAGCGGCGGCATCGACGGCTACGCCGCGGCGATCACCGACCGGACCCGGCTGCTCTACACCGAGGTGATCGGCAACCCCGGCGGCGGCATCGCCGACCTCGCCGCGCTGGCGGACCTGGCCCACGCCCACGACATCCCGCTGGTCGTCGACGCGACGCTCGCGACGCCGTACCTGTGCCGCCCGATCGAGCACGGCGCCGACATCGTGCTGCACTCGGCGACGAAGTTCCTCGGCGGGCACGGGACGACGCTCGGCGGGATCGTCGTGGAGTCCGGGAAGTTCGACTGGGGCAACGGGAAGTTCCCGCGGATGACCGAGACCGTCGACAGCTACGGCGGGCTGAAGTACTGGGAGAACTTCGGCGAGTACGCGTTCTGCACCCGGCTGCGCGCCGAGCAGCTGCGTGACATCGGCGCGGTCCTGTCGCCGCACTCGGCTTTCCTGCTGCTGCAAGGGGTCGAGACGCTCCCCCAGCGGATGGACGCGCACGTCGCGAACGCCAGGGCGGTCGCCGAGTACCTCGAAGCGGACCCGCGCGTGGCGTGGGTGTCCTACGCCGGGCTGCCGTCGCACCCGCACCACGAGCTGGCGCGGAAGTACCTGCCCGCCGGGCCGGGCGCGGTGTTCGCGTTCGGCATCGACGGCGGCCGGGCCGCGGGCGAGAAGTTCGTCGAATCGGTGGAGCTGCTGTCGCACCTGGCGAACGTCGGGGACGCACGGACGCTGGTCATCCACCCGGCCTCGACGACGCACGCCCAGCTGTCGGAGGAGCAGCTCGCCGCCGCGGGCGTCGGACCCGACCTGATCCGGCTGTCGGTCGGGCTGGAGGACGTCGACGACATTCTCTGGGACCTCGACCAGGCACTCGGCAAGGCGGTGGCCGGATGACGCACGACGTCGGTGCCGTGGAGCGGCGCGCGATCCTGAACCGGACGAAGTCGGTGACGCTGGTCGGCGCGTCCGCCAACCCGGCGCGGCCGAGCTACTTCGTCGCGACGTACCTGCTGTCCTCGACGCGGTACGACGTCCACTTCGTCAACCCGCGCCTGGACACGCTGCTCGGGAAGCCGGTGTACGCGTCGCTGAAGGACGTCCCGGGCGAGCCGGACCTGGTCAGCGTGTTCCGCAGGCACGACGACCTGCCGCAGGTGGCCGACGAGGTGATCGACGCCGGCGCGCGGACGCTGTGGCTGCAGCTGGGCCTGTGGCACGAGCCGGTGGCCGAGCGGGCGCGGGCGGCGGGGCTGGACGTCGTGATGAACCGGTGCGTGAAGATCGAGCACGCGCGCTTCGCCGGCGGGCTGCACCTGGCCGGGTTCAACACCGGCGTGATCAGCTCGCGGCGGCAGTCGGCGCCCTGACGGGAAGAGAACGTGCGTTCCCGGTGTTGCGCCGGGTATGACTCTGGGGATCACCCTTTCCGGCGGCCCGACCGCCCTCCTGGAACTGGGCGGCGTGCGGCTGCTCACCGACCCGACGTTCGACCCGCCCGGCGACCACCCGGTCGGCGAGCGCGTGCTGGTCAAGACCGAGGACTCGGTGCTCACCGAGGACGCGGTCGGCGTGGTGGACGCGGTCCTGCTGTCCCACGACCAGCACCCCGACAACCTCGACGACCGCGGCCGCGCGTACCTGGCGACGGTGCCGTTGACGCTGGTCACGCCCAGCGGAGCGGCCCGCCTCGGCGGCACGGCGCGTGGCCTGGAGCCGTGGGAGGAGACACGCGTCGGCCCGCTGACGGTGACCGCGGTCCCGGCACAGCACGGCCCGGAGGGCGCGGCCCGGCTGACCGGGGACGTCACGGGATTCGTCCTGACCGGCGAGGGCCTGCCGACGGTGTACGTCAGCGGCGACAACGCCTCGGTCGACGTGGTACGGGAGATCGCTTCGCGGTTCCGTGTCGATGTCGCGGTGCTCTTCGCCGGGGCGGCGAGGACGGTCCTGTTCGACGGCGCGCCCCTGACGCTGACCGGCGAGAACGCCGTCGAAGCGGCGAAGGTGCTGGGCGCGGCGAAGGTCGTGCCGCTGCACTTCCGGGGCTGGCAGCACTTCAGCGAGGGCCCGGACGTGCTCCGGAAGGAGTTCGAGGCGGCCGGGCTGGCCGGCCGCCTCGTCCTGCTCGAACCCGGGGAGCGCGCGGAGGTGTGATCCTGCGGGGTGTACCGCCGGGGCCGCGCGGGGGCGGCCCCGGCTCGTGAGAGGCTGGCGGCATGGCCAAGCCGACCCCGCTGCAGTTCCGGAACATCCTCGTCGCCGTCCTCGCGGCGGCGGGCTTCGTCTGGAGCATGGTGGTCGGCCTGCCGTGGTGGGTGAGCGCGATCGTCGGCTGCGCGTGCGTCCTGTCGCTGGCGTCGGCCTACCTCAACCGCCCCGGCGCGGACTAGCGGGTCTTGGCGAACCGGGCCTTGAGGTTGGCCCGCCCCGCCTCGGTAAGCCGTCCGAACAGCCGGAGGCGGGCCATTCCGCCGTCCGGGTAGATGTCGAGGCGCGCCTCCGTCACCTCCGGCCCGTCCGGCAGGGCGAACCGGTGGCGGGTGTCCGGCTGCAGCCGGGTCTTCGGCAGCAGCTCGACCCACTCGCCGTACGTGTCGCGGCCGCTGACCGAGGCCCAGCCCGGGGCGTTGCCCTTGAGGTTGCTCGTGTCCAGCTCGGCGAACCGGACGACGCCCGCGCCCGCCAGGCGCAGTGTCACCCAGTCGTTGCCGTCGTCGCGGCGGCGGGCCGTCTCCCAGCCCTCCGCCTGGTGGGCCGCCAGGCCCGGCGAAAGCAGGTTGTTCGGGGACGAATAGAACTTGTTGCTGCAGCCGGTGACGACCGCGCCGTTCTCCAGGGCCGCCAGGTCGAGCGCGTCCAGGTCCAGCAGTGCCGGGTCCGGGACCGGTGTCCCGTGGACGCGCAGGCGGGCCACGCCGCCGTCCGGGTGCTGGGTCAGCCGCACGTGCGTGTACCGGCGCGATCCGTTGACCGTGTAGAAGTTCTCCGTGTGGCCCGCCGCCGGGGCGTGGTCGACCAGGACGTCCCAGTCCGCTTCGGACACCTCGGCCGCCGACGGGTAGCCCGGCAGCGACGTTCCCTCGACCGAGACGAACGGCGGGTAGTTGCCCTTGAAGAACGCCGTGTCGACGATGACGCCGGTGATCGTGCCCGCCAGGCCGAGCCGCAGGATCGCCTGGTCGTCGCCCGGTTCGCGGTGGCGGCGGGTCTCCCAGCCGTCGTAGACCTGTCCCTTCGGCCCGAACGTCTCCGGCCGGTGGGCCGGCACCCACGGGTTGACCAGGTTCTCCTTCTCGGCGAACAGCTCGTCGGTCGCCCACATCACCGTCCCGCCGAAGCGGCGCGACGCGAGGTCGGGCAGTTCTGTCCACTCGGGACGGTCGGACACAGCGGCCTCCATCTCAGCAGTTCCCCCGGGTCAGCAGCGCGCCGCGCGGCTCGTCGCCGGTGATTTCGGTGCCTCGCAACCACGTCGAGCGCACGACGCCGGCCAGCGGCCGCCGGTCGTAGGCGCTGACCGGGTTGCGGTGCTTCAGTTTCGCGACGTCGACCACGAACGCCTCGTCCGGCGCGAACACGCAGAAGTCGGCGTCGTAACCCGCCGCGAGCCTGCCCTTGCGGCGCATCCCGGCCTGCGCGGCCGGGCGCTCGGCCATCCAGCGGACGACGTCGGTGAGCGCGAACCCGCGCTGCCGCGCCTGCGTCCAGATCGCCGGCAGGCCCAGCTGCAGACTGGAGATCCCGCCCCAGGCGAGCCCGAAGTCGCCGCTGTCGAAGCGTTTCAGCTCCGGCGTGCACGGCGAGTGGTCGCTCACGACGCAGTCGATCACGCCGTCCGCGAGCCCCTGCCACAGCCGCTCGCGGTTGGCGGCCTCGCGGATCGGCGGGCAGCACTTGAACTGCGTGGCGCCGTCGCGGATTTCCTCGGCGACGAAGCTGAGGTAGTGCGGGCAGGTCTCCGCCGTCAGCGCGACGCCGTCCCGCCGCGCCGCGGCGATCAGCGGCAGAGCGTCCGAAGAGGACAGATGCAGGATGTGCGCGCGGGCGCCGTGCCGCCGGGCCGCCTCGATCACCTGCGAGATCGCCAGGTTCTCCGCCTGCGGCGGCCGCGACCGCAGAAAGTCGACATAGCGACCGCCGTGCGGCTCCGGCGCTTCCTCGATCTCGTGCGCGTCCTCGGCGTGGACGATCATCAGCGCACCGAAGGAACTCAGTTCCCGCAACGCTTCGTCGAGCCCGGCCGCGTCGAGCGGCGGGAACTCGTCGACGCCCGAGTGCAGCAGGAAGCACTTGAAGCCGAACACGCCCGCGTCGTGCAGGCCGCGCAGGTCGCCAGTGTTGCCGGGGATCGCGCCGCCCCAGAAGCCGACATCGACGTGCACCCGGCCGGCCGCCGCCTTGCGCTTGACCTCCAGCGCCGCGACGTCGACCGTCGGCGGCAGGCTGTTCAGCGGCATGTCCACGATCGTGGTCACCCCGCCCGCCGCGGCCGCGCGGGTCGCCGTCTCGAAGCCCTCCCACTCGGCCCGGCCGGGATCGTTGACGTGGACGTGCGTGTCGACCAGGCCCGGCAGCAGCACGACGTCGTCGCCGAGGTCGAGCACGCGGTCGCCGGTCAGCGCGGCGCCTCCGGGTTCGACGGCGACGATCCGGCCGCCTTCGACGCCGATGGTCGCCGGGACTTCGCCCTCGGCCGTCACGGCCCGGGCGGCACGCACCACAAGATCCATCCGAATCCCTTCGCCGGGAGGATTGACACCGCCGATTTCACAGACCGGAAAGGCGGTTTCGCACAACGACAGTAACCACGGCGCGCGCCGCTCGTCAACGACGTGCGCCGCCCGTTGCCAATTCGGCCGAAAGCAGGCGGAGCGATCCGCAGCCGATCCGCCCACTGCACCTGTTCCGCCGTGACTGCCGGTCGAATTGGCAACAGGCAACACAGTACGGTCATTCTCGTGCGGCTTGAAGCGGAGTTCACCAGCGAACCGTTCCACGGCGAGGGTTCGCCGCCCGAGCACGCCGTCGCCGCCCGTGATGCCGCCGCGGAAGCGGGGCTGGACACCGATTTCGGGCCGCTCGGGACCCTCGCCCGCGGCGAAGCGAAGGAGCTGCTCGAAGCACTCCCGGCCATCGCGAAAGCGGCGCTGGACGGCGGCGCCACCCGCGTCACGCTGCAGCTGCGCCGGGCCGATGCCACCGTCGGCACCCCGGCCGTCGAGCTGAACGACGCGCTGGCCCGGCTCATCGCCGACGTCGAGCGGGAACTGGGCGCCAAGCTGGGCGATCTGGACCGCGCGGGCAAGCAGCGCGCGGTGCGGCTGCTGCGCGAACGCGGCGCCTTCGGGCTGCGGAAGTCGGTGTCGTCGGTGGCCGACGCGCTGGGGGTCACGCGGTTCACCGTCTACAACTACCTCAACCGGGAAGCCGACTGACCAGCGCTTTCAACAAAATGTTGACGGAATTCCGCGGGCGACGTACGGTCAGCCCGTGCTGCTCACCGAGTTCAACACCACCGACGTCCGCCCGCTGCTGACGGAGTGCCTCGCCGTGCCCCGGTGGGTCGACGCCGTGCTGGCCGGGCGGCCGTACGCCGGCCTGGACGAGCTGCAAGCCGCCGCCGACCTGCCGCTGACCAGCGACGAAATCCGCCAGGCCATGGCCGCGCACCCGCGGATCGGGGAGAAGCCGGCGGGCGGCTGGGCCCGCGCCGAACAGTCCGGTGTGGACAATGCGGACGCGTTCGCCGCGGCGAACGCCGAGTACGAAGCGAAGTTCGGGCACGTCTACCTCGTCTGCGCGAGCGGCCGCAGCGGCGAAGAACTGCTGAAGATCCTGCGGGAACGGCTGGACAACGACCCCGAGACGGAGCTGGCGATCGCGGGCCGCGAGCTGCTGAAGATCGCCGCGCTCCGGCTGGCCAAGGCGGTGACGGCGTGAGCCTCGTGACGACCCACGTCCTCGACACCGCGGCCGGGCGCCCCGCGGCCGGGATCGCCGTCCGGTTCGAGACCGCCGACGGCACGCCGATCGCCGAAGGACGCACCGACGACGACGGCCGCATCCGCGACCTCGGCCCGGACACCCTCGACCCCGGCGTCTACCGGCTGGTCTTCGACACCGGCGCCTACCTGGGCCCGGACGCGTTCTTCCCGGAGGTCACTCTGGCCTTCCGGATCACCGACGGCACCGCGCACCACCACGTGCCGCTCCTGCTCAGCCCGTTCGCCTATTCGACCTACCGAGGGAGCTGACCGTGGCCATCACCCTGGGCCCCAACCAGTACGGCAAGGCGGAGGTCCGCCTGGTGGCGGTGCGCCGCGAAGGGTCCGTGCACCACCTGAAGGACCTGACGGTGTCGACGTCGCTGCGCGGCGAGCTGGCCGCGACGCACCTGACCGGCGACAACGCCGGGGTGCTCGCGACCGACACGCAGAAGAACACCGTGTACGCCTTCGCCAAGGAGGCGCCGGTCGGCGAGATCGAGGACTTCGGCCTGCGCCTGGCCCGCCACTTCACCGGCACGCAGGACAACATCACGGGCGCGCGCATCAAGATCGACGAGCACGGCTGGGACCGCATCGCGGTGGGCGGCGAGCCGCACGACCACGCGTTCAGCCGGGCGGGCGACGAGCGCCGCACGACGGCGGTGACGGTCCAGGACGGCCGCGCGTGGGTGGTGTCCGGAGTGGACGGACTGGTGGTGCTGAAGTCGACGGGCTCGGAGTTCCACGGCTTCCCGCGCGACAAGTACACGACGCTGGCCGAGACGGACGACCGCATCCTGGCCACGGCCGTCACGGCACGCTGGCGGTACCAGGGCGAGGGCATCGACTGGGCGGCGAGCCACCGCGAGATCCGGCGGGTGCTGCTGGAGACGTTCGCGACGAAGCACAGCCTGTCGCTGCAGCAGACGTTGTATGCCATGGGCGCGGCGGTGCTGGAGGCCCGGCCGGAGGTCGCCGAGGTCCGGCTGTCGCTGCCGAACAAGCACCACTTCCTGGTGGACCTGAGCCCGTTCGGGCTGAAGAACGAGAACGAGGTGTTCTACGCCGCGGACCGGCCGTACGGGCTGATCGAGGGAACGGTGCTGCGGGACGACGCCGAGGACCCGGGTCCGGCCTGGGACCTGCACTGACTGGATAGAACGCTCTAGTATCGCGGGGGTGGCAGGGACCAAGGACCGCATCATGGCCGCCGGCGCGGAGCTGTTCCGGCGCAACGGCTACGCCGGCACCGGCTTGAAGCAGATCGTCGCGGAGGCGAACGCGCCCTTCGGGTCGCTGTACCACTTCTTCCCCGGCGGGAAGGAGCAGCTCGGCGAGGAGGTCATCCGCACGTCGGGCCTGGCCTACATCCAGCTGTTCGACCTCTTCATCGCGCCCGCGGAGGACCTGGTCAGCGGGATCGAGGCGTTCTTCGCCGCCGGGATCGCGACCCTGGAAGCCACCGGTTACGTCGAGGGCTGCCCGATCGCCACCGTCGCGCTGGAGGTCGCCGCCACCAACGAACCCCTGCGGCAGGCCACCGCCGACGTCTTCACCGCGTGGATCGAGGCCGGGACCGAGAAGTTCACGAAGTTCGGTCTCGGCCGCGAGGCCGCCCGGACGTTGACGATCACCGCCGTCAACAACCTCGAAGGCGCGTTCGTCCTCTGCCGCTCGCTGCGGGACACCGAAGCGATGGCCGTCGCGGGTGCCGCCACCGTGGACGTCGCCCGGCGGCTGCTGGCCGAACACGGCTAGGTTCCCGTGAGGTGCTCCGGCCGCACCGGGACGCGGGTGAGCGCGAGTCCCGTCGCGGCGCGGATGGCCGCCACGATCGCCGGGGTCGACGAGATCGTCGGGGGCTCGCCCACGCCACGCAGGCCGTACGGTGCGTGCGGGTCCGGGCGCTCCAGCACGTCGATCCGCATCGGGGGCATGTCCAGCACCGTCGGGATCAGGTAGTCGGTGAACGACGGGTTGCGGATCCGGCCGTCCGCCGTCTGGATCTCCTCCATCACCGCCAGCCCCAGCCCCTGCGCCGAGCCGCCCTGGATCTGGCCCAGGACCGCCTGCGGGTTCACCGCCTTGCCGACGTCCTGGGCGCAGTCCAGCGCGACCACCTTCACCAGGCCCAGCTCCGTGTCCACGTCCACGACCGCCCGGTGCGCGGCGAACGCGTACTGCACATGCGCGTTCCCCTGCCCCGTCTCCGGGTCGACCGGGTACGTCGGCCGGTGGCGCCACTCCACCGTCTCGTCGTGGACGTCGTCGCCGAGGACGTCCACCAGGCCGGCCAGCACCTGGCCGTCGGCCGCGACCAGCTTGCCGCCGACCAGGCGGGCCTTGCGGCCGAAGCGGGCCAGCAGCCGCGCCCGGACCGCCGCACAGGCCGCCTGCACCGCGCCTCCGGTGACGTACGTCTGGCGCGACGCCGACGTCGAGCCGCCGTTGCCGATCGAGGTGTCCATCGGCAGGACCGTCACCCGGTCGACGCCCAGCTCGGTCCGCACGATCTGCTGCAGGACCGTGACCAGGCCCTGCCCGACCTCGCAGGCCGCGGTCTGCACGGTCGCCGACGGCTCCCCGCCGACCAGCTGCAGGCGCACCCGGGCGGTCGAGTAGTCGTCGAAGCCTTCGGAGAAGCAGACGTTCTTGATCCCGACGGCGTACCCGACACCGCGGACGACGCCTTCGCCGTGCGTCGTGTTCGACACGCCGCCGGGCAGGTGCCGCAGGTCGAACGGCCGCTCCGGCGGCATCGGCATCGCCCGCACGCGCTCCAGGAGTTCCGCGACCGGCGCCGCGGAGTCGACGACCTGGCCGGTCGGCATGCAGTCGCCTTCGCTCATCGCGTTGCGGATCCGGAGGTCGACAGGATCCAATCCGCACGCGGCGGCCAGCTTGTCCATCTGGGATTCGTAACCGAATGCTGCCTGGACCGCGCCGAACCCGCGCATCGCGCCGCAGGGCGGGTTGTTGGTATACACACCCCAGCAGTCGACCGAGATACTGTCTACAGCATACGGTCCGACGCCGAGGGTAGCGGCATTCGCGACCACCGCTCCCGTCGAGGACGCGTACGCGCCGCCGTCGAGGTACAGCCGCGTACGCACGTACACCAGACGGCCGTCGCGCGTGGCGCCGTGCTCGTAGTACATCTTCGCCGGGTGCCGGTGCACGTGGCCGTAGAAGGATTCTTCGCGGTTGTAGACCATCTTCACCGGCTTGCCGGTATGCAATGCGAGCAGGCACGCGTGGACCTGCATCGACAGGTCCTCGCGGCCGCCGAACGCCCCGCCGACCCCGGCGAGCGTCAGCCGCACCTTCTCGACCGGAAGTCCCAGCGCGGCCACGATCTGCTGCTGGTCGACGTGCAGCCACTGCGTCGCGACGTACAGGTCGACGCCGCCTTCGCCGTCCGGCACGGCGAGCCCGGACTCGGGGCCGAGGAACGCCTGGTCCTGCATGCCGACTTCGTAGACACCCGACACGACGACGTCGGCCGTGACGTCCTGAGGCCCGCGGCGGATCTTCACGTGCCGCACGACGTTGCCGCCTTCGTGCAGCGAAGGCCCTTCGCCGGCAACGGCCGCTTCGGAGTCCGTCACCGGCGAAAGCTCTTCGTAGGAAACGGCGATCCGCTTCATCGCGCGGCGCGCGGTCTCCGGGTGGTCGGCGGCGACCAGCGCCACCGGCTCGCCCTGGTACCGCACGACGTCGGAGGCGAGCACCGGCTGGTCGGCGTGCTCGAGGCCGTAGCGGTTGACGCCGGGAACGTCCTCGTGCGTCAGGACTGCATACACTCCGGGCACGGCAAGGGCTTCGCCGATGTCGATCGCCGTGATGCGCGCGTACGGGTGCGGGCTGCGCAGCGTCGCACCCCACAGCATGTCCTCGTGCCACAGGTCCGAGGAGTAGGCGAACTCGCCGCGGACCTTCACCGTGCCGTCGGGGCGGCGCGGCGAAGCGCCGACGCCGTTGGCAGTCTGCGTCGTGACGGACGTCGTCATCGGTCCTCCCGCAGTCTCGCGCTCGCGGCCGCCAGCTCGCGGGCGATCGCGGACTCGTCGGCTTCGCGCAGCGTGCCGTCCTCGACGACGGCCTTGCCGCCGACGAACAGCCGCCGCAGCGGCGGCGTCGTACCCAGCACCAGCGCCGCGACCGGGTCGGTGATCCCGGCGTAGTTGAGCCCGGTCAGGTCCCAGACGGCGACGTCGGCGAACTTCCCGGGTTCGAGCGAGCCGAGGTCGTTCGCCCGGCCGAGACAGCGGGCGCCGCCCATCGTGCCCATCCACAGCGCTTCCCGCGTGGTCAGCCCGCGCGGCCCGCCGCGCTGGCGGGCCTGCAGCAACGCCTGGTGCAGCTCCTCGCCCAGGCCGCCGGACTCGTTGGACGCGGCACCGTCGGCACCCAGGCCGACCGGGACGCCCGCGTCGAGCAGGTCGCGGACCGGGGCGATGCCGGCACCGACCCGGCCGTTGGACGTCGGGCAGTGCGCCGACCCGGTGCCGGTCGCGCCGAAGCGGCGGATCGCCTCGGGCGCGAGGTGGATCGTGTGCGCGAGCCAGACGTCGTCGGCGAGCCAGCCGAGCTTGTCGGCGTACTCGGCGGGCGTGCAGCCCACCTCGGCCAGGCACTGCCGCTCCTCGTCGAGGGTCTCCGCGAGGTGCGTGTGCAGCCGGACGCCCTTGCGGCGGGCCAGCTCGGCCGCCCCGGACATCAGCCGCTCGGTGACCGAGAACGGCGAGCAGGGGCCCGCGGCGATCTGCAGGTGCGACTCCGGGGAGGCGTCGTGGAAGCGGTCGATCGCCGCTTCGGTGCCGGTCAGCGCGTCCTCGGTCGTCTCGACCAGCCGGTCCGGGGGCAGGCCGCCGTCGGACTCGCCGCGGTCCATCGACCCGCGCACGACGTGCAGCCGGACGCCGATCCGCTGCCGGGCCGCGACGAGCGCCTCCACCTGGTCGCCGCCCTCGCGCGGGAAGACGTAGTGGTGGTCGGCGACGGTCGTGCAGCCGGTCAGCGCGAGCCGGGCCATGCCTGCCGTGCCGGCGACGTGCGTGATCTCCGCGTCGAGGCGGCCCCACACCGGGTAGAGCGCGACCAGCCACTCGAAGAGCGTGTGGTCGGCGGCCATCCCGCGGGTCGCCCACTGGTAGAGGTGGTGGTGGGTGTTGATCAGCCCCGGCGTCACCAGGCACCCGGACGCGTCGACGCGTTCGTCGAACTCGCCGGTGTAGACGCCCTCGCCGACCGCGGCGATCCGGTCGTTCTCGATCAGGACGTGCCCGCTGGTGTACTCGTCGCCGGTGACGGTGGCGATCGCGGCGCCGGAGATGAGCGTCTTCACGCCACACCGCCCTTCGCCGCCGCGCGGACCGCGTCGAGGATCTTCTCGTAGCCGGTGCAGCGGCAGAGGTTGCCGGCCAGTGCTTCGCGGATCTCCTCGTCACTCGGATCGGGGACGCGGTTCAGCAGATCGTGGGCGGCGACGACCAGGCCCGGCGTGCAGAAGCCGCACTGCACCGCACCCGCGTCCACAAAGGACTGCTGGACCGGGTCGAGGGTGTCGCCGTCGGCCAGTCCCTCGACCGTGCGCACCACGCGGCCCTCGGCCTGCCCGGCCGCGACCAGGCACGCGCACACCGGGACGTCGTCGAGGTAGACCGTGCACGAGCCGCATTCGCCCTGCTCACAGGCGTTCTTCGAGCCCGGCAGGCCCAGCCGCTCGCGGAGCACGTAGAGCAGGCTTTCGCCTTCCCAGACGTCGTCCGCCTCGCGGTGCTCGCCGTTGATCGTGACATTCAGGCGCATGCGCGCTCCCCCGTCCGGTGTTCGTCCCAGGCCCAGGTCAACGTTCGCCGCGCGAGTACCCCCAGCGCGTGCTTCCGATACGCGGCGCTGCCGCGGACGTCGTCGATCGGCGACGCCGCTTCCGCGACCAGCTCGCCGAAGCGGCGCTTCAGCGAATCCGGCAGTGGATCAGGCGACGTCCACGGCAGCTCGGCGGCGAGGAAGTCCTCGGAGGCGCGGGCGCGGCGCGGGGTCGGGGCGGCGGACCCGATCGCGGCGCCCACCCGGCCCTCGCGCAGGGACAGCGCGAAGGAGCAGACCGCGATGACCATCGCGTTGCGCGTCCCGACCTTGGCGAACTGCTGCGGCCCGGCGTGCGCGGGCAGGTGGACGGCGGTGATCAGCTCGTCGTCGGCGAGGGCGTGGCGTTTCACGCCGACGTAGAAATCCTCCGTGCGGAGGAGGCGGCTCCCCCGCACGGAGGCGACCTCGACCTGCGCGTCCAGGGCCAGCAGGACGGGATGGGTGTCCCCGGCGGGCGAGGCGGCGCCGAGGTTGCCCCCGACGGTGCCGCGGTTGCGGATCTGCGGCGAGCCGACCGTGCGCGCGGCCATGGCCAGCGCCGGGACGGATTCACCCAGTTCGGCGATCACGCGGGAATAGGGCACACCGGCGCCGAGCCGGACCGTGCCGTCCGATGTGGACCACTGCGCCAGCTCGGGGACGCGCGTGAGGTCGAGCAGGGCTTCGGGGCGCCGATGGTCGAAATTGATCTCCACCATGACGTCGGTGCCGCCGGCGATCGGCACCGCGCCGGGGCGCTCGGCCTTCAGCGCCAGGGCCTCGGCCAGCGTCGCGGGACGCAGGAACTCCACTCTTGCTCCTTCGCGTGAGGCGATAGACCAGTAGACGCCCCGGCGGGCACGGGCGGCAACGGCACGGCGCATGAACCGCACGGCAGCGAAACCGGGTCGTTTGTGCTTTCCTACAAGCCTGATGACGACCGTGAAAACGCTACTGGGCCTGCCGGGCCTGCGGCTGCGCCCGCGGGCCGGGACCGACCTGCTCGACCGGCCGGTGACGCGCATCTACGTCACGGAGCTGTCCGACCCCGGACGGTACCTGTCGGCGGGCGAGCTGGTGCTGTCCGGCCTGCTGTGGTGGCACGAACCGGGCGACGCCGAGCCGTTCGTGGCCGCGTTGGCCCGCGCGGGTGCGGCGGCGCTGGCCGCCTCCGGCGCCGACTCCGGCGGCATCCCGGACGACGTCGTCGACGCCTGCGTCCGGCACCGGATCCCGCTGCTGGAAGTGCCCGCCGACCTGTCGTTCTCGGTGATCACCGAGCAGGTGGTGCTGGCGCTGGCGGCCGCGTCGGAGAGTGCCCGCAAACGTTTGCAGGCCGCCGCGGAAGCCCCGGTCGAGACGTTGCTGGAGCGCGCTTCGGCGGAACTCGCGCTGCCGTGCTGGGTGCTGTCGGGGCTCGGCCGGGTCGTCGCCGGGACGGCGCCGCTGCCGATGCCGCCCGAAGAGGCCGTCCGCCGGTACGCGGCGAGCGAGCCGGGGCCGCTGACGGTGCTCCCGGTCGAGGGACGGCACGCGGTGCCGTGGCTGATCGCCGTCGGCGGGGCGCTGAGCACCGCGCAGACGGAACTCGCGGAGGAACTCGCCGGGCTGGTCGGTGTCACGCGGGCGCGTTCGGTCCCGCGTGAGACGCCGGTGCCCGACGAAGCGCGGGTGGTCGCGTTGCGGACCGAAGGCAGCGACGAGAGCCGGGACGTCCTGCGCGAGCTGCTGCCCGGCGCGCTCCTGCTCGAATCCACCGGGGACACGTCCTACGCCGCGACCGCGCTGCCGCCTTCGGCGACCGAGCTGTCCACTGTGGAACCGCTGCTGCGGGCGTCGCGCATCCTTTGCGGCGTCAGCGATCCCGCGCCGCGGGAGGAGGCCCGGGACACTGCGCGTCACGCGCTGGCCGTGGCGGCCCGGCGCCGGGGCCGCGTCGTCGTGGTCCCGGCCGGGGAGGTGGCCGGGCACGAGCTGCTGCTGGCCGGAGCCCCGGACGGGCTGCGCGCGGCGTTGCGCCGCCGGGTGCTGGGGCCACTGCTGGACTACGACGCCGAGCAGCACACCGACCTGGTGCACACGGTCCGGGTGTTCCTGGAGTGCTCGGGCTCCCCGACGCGGGCGGCGAAGGCCCTGCACGTCCACGTGAACACGCTGCGCTACCGCATCGGCCGGGCGAGCGAGCTGCTCGGCGCGGACCTGACCGAGTTCGCCGACCAGCTCGACGTCTACCTCGCGTTGCGCGCTTCCGAGGACCGGCCCGGCTGACCGCGGCCGCGTCAGGCGATCGTCGCCACCGCCAGGCCGAGGAAAACCAGCGGTGCCGCGCCGGTGGCGAACTTGCGGGCCCGGACGTGCGCGGCGATCGCCCCGAGGTAGAACAGGATCAGGCCGATCGCCGCGGCCACGCCGATCACCGGCACGCCGAGCAGGCCGAGCAGCAGCCCGGCCGCGCCGGCGAGCTTCAGCGTGCCGAGCATCGGCAGCCAGCCCGGCGGCACGTCGACCGCGGCCGACGTCGTGAGGACGAAGCGGGCCTTCAGCAGGTCGGCGACGCCGATGGCCGCGTTGAGCATGATCGTGACGAGGACGGCACCAGTGTTCATGCCTTCCCGACGGGGACCGCGCCGGAAAGGTGACCGTCGAGTGCTTCGCGCAGCTTGTCCCGGTCCAGCTGGCCTTCGGACTTCGCGACCACGAACGTCGCGACGCAGTTGCCCAGCAGGTTGACGAACACGCGCATCGAGTCCATCAGGCGGTCCGCGCCCAGCAGCAAAGCCACGCCCGCCACCGGGAACGCCCCGATCGCCGCGGCCGTCGCCGACAGGGCCAGGAAGCTCGACCCCGGGACGCCAGCCATGCCCTTGGACGTCAGCATCAGGATCAGCACCGCCAGCAGCTGCTGGCCGAGCGACATCTCCACGCCGAACGCCTGCGCCAGGAACACCGTGCAGATCGACAGGTAGATGGTCGCGCCGTCGAGGTTGAACGAGTAGCCGGTCGGCACCACCAGCCCGGTCGCCGCGCGGGAGCAGCCCGCGTCGGTCAGCTTGCCCATGATCCGCGGCATCACCGACTCGGTCGAGGCCGTGCCGAGCGCCAGCAGGAACTCCTCCCGCGCGTAGCGGAGGAACTTCCAGACCGAAACCCCGGCGTACCACCGGGAAATCACCGCGAGGACGAGCGTGAAGAGCACGGCGGCGCCATAGCAGGCGGCGATCAGCTTCGCGTAGGTGCCCAAAGTGGACAGACCGTACTGGCCGATGATGAAGGCCATCGCGCCGAACGCGCCCAGCGGCGCGACCCGCATGATCCAGCCCATCACCTTGAAGATGACCTTCTGCACCTGCTCGACGAAGTCGAGCACCAGCGGCGCGCGCTCCCGCCCGAGCGCGGCCAGCGCCACCCCGAAGAACACGGCGAACACCAGCACCTGCAGCAGCTGGTTCTGCGCGAAGGCGTTCACCACGCTGTCGGGGATGGTGTGCAGCAGGAAGTCCCCGGCCGAGGGCAGCTGCCCGCCCTTGGTCTGCGCCGCGACGGCGTGGGGGTCGAGCGTCGCCGGGTTGACGTCCAGGCCGGCGCCCGGCCGGAAGACGTTGGCGACGACCAGGCCGAACAGCAACGCGAAGGTGGTGACGACCTCGAAGTAGACGATGGCCTTGAGCCCGATGCGCCCGACCGCCTTGATGTCCCCGACGGCGGCGATCCCGCTGACCACGACGCAGAAGATCAGCGGTGCGATGATCATCTTGATGAGCCGGATGAAGCCGTCCCCGACCGGTTTCAGCTGCGCGCCCCACGACGGCCAGAAGTGTCCGATCAGGACACCGGCAACGACCGCCACCAGCAGTTGCACGAACAGGGACGTCCACCAGCGCTTCTTGCTCTCCGCCATGGCCGGACCCTAAGTGCCGGATGTTCCGGGGGTGTTAACGCTCGCAGTGACGTAGCCGACGTCCGCGGGTGGGGCAGACTGGCGGCGTGGGAAAGCGCAAGCAGGGCCCCGCCGGGCCACCGCCGTCGACGGCCGAGGAGTTCGGCACCGCGCTGCTCGCGGCCACGCCGGGCGAAGCCGCCCGGCTGGCACCGGGTCTCGTGCTGCCTGCCGAACTCGCCGAAGCCGCGGACCGGCTCGGGCCGCAGCTGACCGGCCGGGCGTGCCGCGGCGGCTGGCTGCCCGAAGACCTCCACCAGGCGGCCCGGCGCCGCTTGGACGAGTTCGCCGGTTCGTACCTGCTCGACACTCTCGCGGCCTACGCCGGGCAGTTCACCACCGTGCACCCGGCGTGGCAGGAACAGCTCGACGCGACAGGCGCCACCCGGTGGTGGACGACGTCCGAACCCCACCTGCCACAGTGGGCGGCCAAGCACATCCTCACACCGTCCGAAGCGGTGGCGGCGGTCATCGAAGCGTTCGGCCTGCTGAAGACCCTGCCGCCGGTGACCGTCGTCCTGCCCGCGCCGGGCACGACGACGGAGCGTCCGGTGCGCCCCCACGTCGACGGGAAGAAGCTGAGCCGGGTCCGGGCGCTGCTGGCCAAGGCCGAGTCGAGCACGTTCCCGGAGGAGGCCGAGGCGCTCTCGGCGAAGGCCCAGGAGCTGATGACCCGCCACGCCCTCGACCGGGTGCTGCTGGAGGCGGGCGGCGCGGCCCCCGACCGGCCCGCGGCCCGCCGGATCTGGCTCGACACGCCGTACACCGACGCGAAATCCCTGCTGGTCCACGTGGTGGCGAAGGCCAACCGCTGCCGCGCGGTCTTCGACCCCCGCTGGGACTTCGTCACACTGGTCGGCGACGAGGACGACCTGGACGCGGTGACGTTGCTGACGACGTCCCTGCTCGTCCAGGCGACCCGGGCGATGATCACCGGCCCGGCAGGCCGGTCGCGGACGTTCCGGAAGTCGTTTCTGGTCTCGTACGCAACCCGCATCGGCGAGCGCCTCGAGCAGGCCACCGAGACGACGCTCGCGCAGGCACCGGACCTGCTGCCGGTACTGGCCTCGCACGAGCTGAAGGTCCAGGCGGCGTTCACCGAGCTGTTCCCGGAGGTGGTGAGCAAATCGGTGACGATCCGCAGCCCCGACGGCTGGGACGCGGGCCGCGAAGCCGCGGACCGCGCCCGGCTGCGCTGATCAGCTGCAGGAACGCTCGCTCACGCAAGGCGTAGCGCGTACTTCTCCAGTTCCGCCCGCCCGAAGGGCAGCTCACCCTCGTCCAGCGCCCCACAGTCCAGGCCCCGCAACAGATACACGGCCAACGCCTGCGCCGTCGCGGGTTCGTCCAGTACTCCCCCGGCCGTCTTCTCCGCATACGCGGTCAACCGCTGCAGTGCCGTGGCCAACCCCGATCGGTAGAACGTGTACGTCGCCGCGAAGCGTGTCGGCAGCTGGTGGGGGTGCAAATCCCAGCCCTGGTAGAAACCGCGCTCCAACGACCTGCGGACCAGTCTCAGGTGCTCCGCCCATGCCGACGGCAGTGCCTCACCCACCGGGAGCCGGTTGGTCGAGCCGTCCGACAGGCGGACGCCCGTGCCTGCCGCCGCCACCTGCATCAGGCCCTTGGCCAGGTCCGCCGCCGGGTGGTCCATGCTCTGGTATGCCGCCGCGATGCCCAGGCCCGCGCTGTAGTCGTACGTCCCGTAGTGCAGTCCCGAACAGCGGCCCGACGCCGCCTGGACGATCCGCGGCACCGACAGCGTCCCGTCGGTGTCCACAATGGACTGCGACGTCTCGATCTGGACCTCGAAGCGCAGCGTTCCCGCAGCGAGGCCGTACGCGGATTCCAGCTGTGCCAGCACTTCCGCGGCCACCGCCACCTGCTCGACCGCCGTCACCTTCGGCAGTGTGACGACGAATCCGGGCGGCAGCGGCCCGTTCTCCAGCAGCGCGCCGAGGAACAGGTCCAGGGTGCGGATGCCACGCCGGCGCGTCGCCGCTTCGAAGCTCTTGAACCGGATGCCGACGAACGGGGTCCCGCCGGTCGTCGCCAGGGTCTGCCCGGCCGCCAGCGCGGCCGCGTCCTCGACGTCGTCGGGCACCCGGCCGTAGCCGTCCTCGAAGTCGATCCGCAGGTCCTCGATTGGCTCGGTCAGCAGCTTCGCCCGTACGCGCTCGTACACGCCGTCGTCGACGTCGAGCAGGTCCGCGTGCTCGACGAACACCCGCATCGCCTGCTTGCCCCAGTCGGCGACCAGGCGCGTCCTGTACTGCGAAGCCGGGACGTACACCGTGTGCACCGGCTGGCGCCCGGGCCGCTCGCCCGGGTACGCCGCCGCGACGCGCGCGTCGGCCGAAGCCAGGCGCGCGTCGGCGGCGGCGTAGACGTCCTCGGGCAGGCGCACTACTTGATCCGCTCGTACGCCGGCAGCGTCAGGAAGTCCGGGAACTCCTCGGCCAGCGCGACCTGCTCGAACAGCTCCACGGCCGGTTCCAGCAGCTCCGGCTTCAGCTCGCCCGCCAGCTCGCCGCGGACGTCGGCGAGCACGCCGCGCACCAGCTCCGCCGTCACGACGTCGCCGGTGTCCAAAGTGGTCCCGTTCTTGACCCACTGCCACACCTGCGAGCGCGAGATCTCGGCCGTGGCCGCGTCCTCCATCAGGTTGTGGATCGCCGCCGCGCCGTTGCCGCCGAGCCACGACGCGATGTAGCGGACCCCGACGTCGACCGCGGCGCGCAGGCCGGCCGCCGTCGCTCCGCCCGGCGTCGACGCGACGTCCAGCAGCTGGTCGGCGGTGACGCTGACCTCGTCGCGGGTGCGGTCGAGCTGGTTCGGCTTGTCGCCGAGGACCTTGTCGAACTCCTCCTTGCACAGCTCGACCATGCCCGGGTGCGCGACCCAGGAGCCGTCGAAGCCGTCGCCTGCTTCGCGCGACTTGTCCGCGTGCACCTTCTCGAACGCGCCCTTGTTGACCTCGGGGTCCTTGCTCGGGATGAACGCGGCCATGCCGCCGATCGCGAAGGCGCCGCGCTTGTGGCAGGTGCGCACCAGCAGCTCGGTGTAGGCGCGCATGAACGGCGCGGTCATGGTGACGGAGTTGCGGTCCGGCAGCACGAACTTCTCGCCCGCGTCGCGGAAGTACTTGATGACGCTGAACAGGTAGTCCCAGCGGCCCGCGTTGAGGCCCGAGGCGTGCTCGCGCAGCTCGTAGAGGATTTCTTCCATCTCGAACGCGGCCGGGATGGTCTCGATCAGCACGGTCGCGCGGACGGTGCCGTGTTCGATGCCGAGCGCCTTCTCGGCGTGGGTGAAGACGTCGTTCCAGAGCCGCGCTTCGAGGTGGCTCTCCATCTTCGGCAGGTAGTAGTAGGGGCCCTTGCCGCGCTTGAGCAGCTCGGCCGCGTTGTGGAAGAAGTGCAGGCCGAAGTCGACGAGCGCGCCGACGCCTTCGCGGTCACCGAACTTCAGGTGGCTTTCGGGCAGGTGCCAGCCGCGGGGCCGGACCACGATCGTGGCGTGCTCGACGTCGTCCTTCAGCGCGTAGCTCTTGCCGCCGGTTTCCAGGGTGATCGTCTCGCGGATGGCGTCGTAGAGGTTCACCTGGCCGGAGACCACGTTGTGCCAGTGCGGGGTGTTGGCGTCCTCGAGGTCGGCCAGCCACACCTTCGCGCCGGAGTTGAGCGCGTTGATGGTCATCTTGCGGTCGGTGGGCCCGGTGATCTCGACACGCCGGTCCTGCAGAGCGGGCGGCGCGCCGGCGACCTTCCAGTCGCCTTCGCGGATCTCCTTCGTCTCCGGCAGGAAGTCGAGCTTGCCGGTGGTCCGGGCCTCCTCGCGGCGCTTGCTCCGCGCCCGGAGCAGCTCGTCGCGGCGGCCGGCGAAGGCGTCGTGCAGGCCGGCGAGGAAGTCGAGCGCCTCGGGCGTGAGGATCTCGTCGCCGCGCTCGACCGGGTCGCCCAGCACCTGGACTTCAGAAGACATGGGGAAACACCTCGAGGGTTCGGATCTTTGGATAACGGCCCTACGGTTTTCTACCAGCCGGACTATAGTTTCTGCATAGCGGAAGCTCAACGCCGACGTAAGGAGGGCCACCGTGCCGGCGGAGAAGAACGGTCGCGACGGCGGCGTCCAGTCCCTGCAGCGCGCCTTCGAGCTGCTGGAACACCTCGCGGACACCGGCGGCGAGGCGAGCCTGTCCGAGCTGGCGACGCTGTCCGGGCTGCCGATGCCGACGATCCACCGGCTGATCCGCACCCTGGTCGACCTGGGGTACGTCCGCCAGAACACCAACCGCCGTTACGCACTGGGCGCACGGCTGATCCGGCTGGGCGAGAACGCGAGCATGCAGTTCGGCGCGTGGGCGCGCCCGCTGCTGGCGGAGCTGGTGGAGGAGGTCGGCGAGACGGCGAACCTGGCGGTCCTGGAGCGGGACGAAGTGGTGTACGTGGCCCAGGTGCCGTCGAAGCACTCGATGCGGATGTTCACCGAGGTCGGACGGCGGCTGCTGCCGCACGGGACGGGTGTCGGGAAGGCGATGCTGGCGCACCTGCCCGCTGACGAAGTCCGTTCTTTGCTGCACAGGACGGGGATGCCCGCTTACACCGAGCACACGTTCACGGATCCGGACGCGTTGGCCGTCGAGCTTGCGCGGATCGCCGAGCAGGGGTACGCGCTGGACGAGGCCGAGCAGGAGCTGGGAGTGCGGTGTGTCGCGGTGGCGGTGCCGGGGGCGCCGGTGCCGGCGGCGGTTTCGGTGTCCGGGCCGTCCGGGCGGCTGACCGCCGAGGCGGTGGCGCACATCGCCCCGGCGGTGCAGCGGGTGGCCGGAGCCCTGGGGTCGAGCCTGTCCCAGGCGGCACTATCAGTGTGACTGAGAGTGATATCTGACTACCAGAAGTGACCCCCGGTGCGGTCGGCTTGGCGGCCGCCGGTAAAGTACGCGGCATGGCAAGCCTCGAAGATCTCGAAGCCCGCGTGACCGTCCTGGAGGAGCAGATGCGGCATACCCGGCAGGACGCTGCGGCCGCCCGCGTGCTCGCAGGCACGGCGGACCGTGACGTTTCCGAGTTCAAGCAGACCCTGAACGGCCACACCCAAGTGCTGAACGCGATGCGCGAGACGCAGATCGAACACGGCCAGGACATCCAAGCTCTTAAGACGGAGGTCGGCAGCCTCAGGGCCGACATGACCAGCGGGTTCACCAAGGTGAACATCTCCATGGAGAAGATCGTCAAGCTGCTCCAGCAGGTCATCGACAAGCACTGACCCTCAGCTCAACTCCCCTGCCAGCAAGTCCATCAAGAGCCCGTCGCGCCAGCTGCCGTCCGAGCCTCGCTCGTAGACACGCAGCACGCCGACCGGCCGGAATCCCACCTTCGTGTACACCCGGATCGCGGCTTCGTTCGCCGCCGCCGGGTCGATCGTCAGGCGATGGTGGCCACTCTCGAACAAGTGCCGGGCCAGCGCCCGCAGCGCGTCCGTGCCGATTCCCTGTCCGTGGAAGTCCGGGTGCACCGCGATGTCGATGCCCGCGTGGCGGTACTGCGGGTCCAGCTCCTCGCAGCTCTGGATCACGCCGGTGACGACTCCGCCGGATTCGATCACGTAGACGGAATAGCCCTCTTCGACTTCATACAGGCCCTCGGTCTCGCGGTCCGGGTCACCCCACCAGCGGGCGACCTCCGGCGTCGCCAAAATCTCGTGGGCGCGGGCGCGGTCCTGCTCGGTCAGCGGGCGCAGCAGCACCCGCTCACCCCGGATGGCGGTCATGGTTGAGTCCTCTCTCGTAGCAATTGACGGCTTCGGGGCGTCTGTTACGAGGAGGGGCACGAGCGGACGTGCGTCAACCGGGCATGCCCGGATTCTGCGCCGCCGCCCGGCCGCCCGTCATCCGAATATCGCCGGAGGGACGAGCCGATGGATCCGCACACCGGTGCCCTGGCCTGGCTCGCGCAGGGCTCGGCCGCGAACCTGCTGGACCGCCTGGTCGACCGCGCGCTCGAAGGGCCGCCGCTGTCGCCCGCCTGGCCACGGCCGGGCCGCGCGCCCGCCGGCACGGTCGAAATCGCGGTGCGGCACCACGCCACCGCGAAGGGGCGCACGCCGGTGATCCTCACGCTGCAGGAGGACCGCGGCGACACCCACACGGTGTTCTCGGCCGTGCTGGGCCACACGACCCGCGTCGCCCTCCCGGACGGCGGCTACTTCGGCGCGGCGATGGTCGTCGACCCCGACGGCCGCCGGCTGCGGGGCATCGGCTGGTCCCGCCTCACGGTGACGGCCCGCCGGACCTCGCCGTGCGTCATCTCGTCCCGCCGCCCGACCGCGCCGGTGATGCTGCAGCTGGGACTGCGGAAGGCGGACGGAACCCCGTTGTTCCGGCTCTGAGCGCCGCGCCCACGCGGCACCGGCTCGGGGAGGTGACCAGCGACGTCGACATCGTCGTGCGGCACGTGCCTCCTGCCGGGGAGTGGGTGCTGCTGACCTTCCAGGCCACCCCGCTCATGGGTGGGCCGACGTCGGGAGTACTGGTGCCGATGCTGCTCGGCGAGACCGCGTACCTGACGTTGCCGCGCAACGACTACCTGATCGGCGCCCTGGTTCTCGATCCTGGTCGCGAGCACACGGACCGATCAGCTGACCATCGAGACCACGGCGCCGACGACGGAGCGCCTCAGGCAGCTCGGACTGCTGCTGCCCGACGGCACCGGCCCGTTCCAGCCCGCGCTGCCGAAGCCGGTCGCCGCTCCGCCGCAGCAGCTCCCGGCCTCACCCCGCCGTGAGGCTTTTGTCCGGGCGAAAGCCGACGAGGCGCTTGCCCGGGCGAATGCCGGCGAAGCTCCGCAGTGCCGGGCGGCGCGCAACGACCTCAGCCCGCCTCGCTGCGGCAACCGAGTCTCCGGCCCCAGCAGCAACGGGCTGTGCCACTTGCACAATTCCGCGTTGCGGCTGGGCGTAACCGTCCACGACTGGTTGACCAGGAAGCCGATCGCCTAGCCCAGCAGGGCGTCCACGAAGGCGCCCGGCTCGAAGGGCGCCAGGTCGTCCGGGCCCTCGCCCAGGCCGACCAGCTTCACCGGGACCCCCAGCTCCTTCTGGACCTGGAACACGATGCCGCCCTTGGCCGTGCCGTCCAGCTTGGTCAGGACGATGCCCGTCACGTCGATCACCTCGGCGAACACGCGGGCCTGCATCAGCCCGTTCTGGCCCGTCGTCGCGTCCAGGACCAGCAGGACCTCGTCGACCTTCGCCTGCTTCTCCACGACGCGCTTGACCTTGCCCAGCTCGTCCATCAGGCCCGTCTTCGTGTGCAGCCGGCCCGCCGTGTCGACCAGGACCGCGTCCACGCCCGTGTCCACGCCGCGCTTGACCGCGTCGAACGCCACGGCCGCCGGGTCCGCGCCCTCCTTGCCGCGGACGACCTCCGCGCCCACGCGCTCGGCCCACGTCTGGAGCTGGTCGGCCGCCGCCGCGCGGAACGTGTCCGCCGCGCCCAGCAGCACCGTCTTGTCCTGGGCCACCAAAACCCGCGCCAGCTTGCCCGTGGTCGTCGTCTTGCCCGTGCCGTTCACGCCCGCCACCAGGACCACCGCGGGCTGCTTCTTGCCGTCGACAACGTGCGGCAGCGCCCGCACCGCGCGCTCGCCGTCGGTCGACAGCTGCGCCGTGAGCACCTCGTGCAGCACCTCGCGGGCCTCCGCCGGCGAGCGCACCGCGCGGCGGGAAAGCTCGTCGCGCAGCCGCTCGACGATCTGGTTCGTCGTCGCCGCGCCCAGGTCGGCCATCAGCAGCGTGTCCTCGACGTCCTGCCAGGAGTCCTCGTCGAGGTCGCCGGCGCCGAGCAGGCCCAGCAGGCTCGTGCCGAACACCGAGCGCGACTTCGACAGCCGTCCGCGCAGCCGCTCGATGCGGCCCGTCGCCGGTTCGATCTCCTCGACCGCCGGGGCTTCCGCGGGCTCTTCGGGCAGCTTGACGTCGCGCACCGTACGCTGCGCCGAGTCGCGCGGCACGGCGGCGTCGTCGCCGACCGCGGGCTGGCCGTCGACCTCCGGCCGGTCCTCGACCGGGTGCTGGACCTCGGGCGCTTCGGCCGTGCCGCCGGGCGCGAGCGCGATGCCCCCGCTGGCCGCGTAACTGCCGCCCTTCGGTTTCTCCTCCACCTCGCGGCGGGCGTCCAGGCTGATCCGGCGCTTGCGCGCGATCAGCAGGCCGGTCACCAGCAGGGCGACCAGCACGACGACGGCGACGACCACGAACAGGAACCAGGTACTCGACACGCGCCCATCCTTTCATCCGGCCCCGCGCCCGCCGGACACCCCGTCCGTCAAGGCAATTCGTAACGACCTGGGTCGCGATTGGGCCAAGACTTCACCACGTGGGTTGCGTCACAGGTGGGGCTGCACTAAACCCCTCCGGATGGGGAAACGCGCGAGCCACGGCTTCCGGGTGATCGGGCTCATTTCGGGCACGTCACTCGACGGCATCGACGTGGCCGCCGCCGACCTGCACGCCGAGGACGGCACCGTGGTCCTGACCCCGCTCGGCGAGCTGGACGTCCCCTATCCGGACGCCCTGCGCGAGGGCCTGCGCGCCGCGCTGCCCCCGAACCCGTGCTCCGCCGGTGAGCTGACGCGCCTGGACACTGGTGTCGGGCAGGCGTTCGGCGACGCGGCCCGGCGCGGCGCCGGCGAACTCGCCGGGGGCGCCGCGGACCTGGTCGCGTCGCTGGGTCAGACGGTCTTCCACTGGGTCGAGGACGGGGAGGTCCGCGGCACGCTGCAGCTGGGCCAGCCCGCCTGGATCGCCGAGCGCACCGGGCTGCCGGTGCTCGCCGACCTGCGTGCCCGTGACGTCGCCGCGGGCGGCCACGGCGCTCCCCTGGCGAGCACGCTCGACCAGCTGTGGCTGCGCGGCCTCGCCGAGGACACCGGCACCCCGGTCGCCGCGCTCAACCTCGGCGGCATCGCCAACATCACCGTCGTCGCCGCGGGCCGTCCCGCGATCGCCTACGACACCGGGCCCGCCAACGCCCTGCTCGACATCGCGGCCTACCGCGTCACCGGCCGGCACAGCGACGTCGACGGACGACTCGCGCTCGCCGGGTCGGTGCGCCCGGACCTGCTCGCCCGGCTGCTCGACGATCCGTACTTCGCCGCCGCGCCGCCGAAGTCCACCGGCAAGGAGCACTTCAACGCGCCCTACCTCGACGCCGCCCTCGCCGGGCTCAGTCCCGTCGACCCCGGCGACCTGCTCGCGACGCTCACCGAACTGACCGCGGTGACCGTCGCCGACCAGTGCCGCCGCCACGGCGTGACGACCGTGATCGCCTCCGGCGGCGGCGTCGCGAACCCGGCGGTGATGGCCGCGCTGGGCCGGAACCTGCCCTCGACGGTGCTCAAGACCAGCGACGACCTCGGCCTGCCCGGCGCGGGCAAGGAGGCGTACCTGACCGCGCTGCTGGGCTGGCTCACCTGGTGCGGCGTGCCCGGTACCGTGCCGTCGGCGACCGGTGCCCGCGGTCCGCGCCTGCTCGGCGCGCTCGTCCCGGGTGCCGGCCCCCTGAACCTTCCCGCCCCGCTGGGGGGCACCGTGACGCGGTTGCGAGTCGCGGAGAAGGCATGACCGTAGGAGATGTCCATGCGCGGTGTTGACCTCGCGATCATCGTGATCTATCTGGCGGCGATGCCGCTGATAGGCGTGCTCGTCGGCCGGAAGCAGCGGTCGGCGGCCGACTACTTCGTCGGCGAGCGCAGCCTGCCGTGGGGCGCGGTGATGCTGTCGGTGGTGGCCACGGAAACCTCGACGCTGACCGTCATCAGCACGCCCGGGCTGGTCTTCGGCAACGCGTTCCTGTTCCTGCAGCTGGCCTTCGGGTACATCATCGGCCGGACGGTCGCGGCGTTCGTGCTGCTGCCGCGGTACTTCCGCGGCAACCTCGTCAGCGCGTACGCGTTCCTGGGGAAGCGGTTCGGCTCGGGCCTGCAGGGCACGGCGTCGGTGACGTTCGTGATCACCCGGCTGCTCGCCGAGGGCGTCCGGCTGTTCGCCGGTGCCATCCCGATCAAGGTGATCCTGGCGCACTACCACATCCACCTGGACTACTGGGTGATCGTGGTGATCCTGACCGCGCTGACGCTGATCTACGCCTACATCGGCGGGATCAAGGCGGTCGTCTGGGTCGACGTCATCCAGCTGTCGCTGTACCTGGGCGGCGCCGCGGTGGCCGCGATCGTGCTGCTGAACAAGCTGCCCGCGGACTGGGCGGCGCAGGCGTCCGACGACGGCAAGTTCCTCCTCGTCGACTTCTCGAAGAACCTGCTGACCAGCCCGTACGCGTTCGTCACGGCGGTGCTCGGCGGCGCGGCGCTGTCGATGGCCTCCCACGGCGCCGACCAGCTGATCGCCCAGCGGCTGATGGCCACGCGCAGCCTGCGCGACGGCCAGAAGGCACTCATCGGCAGCGGGATTCTCGTGACCATCCAGTTCTCGCTGTTCCTGCTGGTCGGGGCCATGCTGTGGGTGTTCAACGGCCGCAAGTCCGTGGCTCAGCTCGGCCTGCAGAGCCCGGACGACGTGTTCTCGCGGTTCATCATCGACGACCTGCCGGTCGGGGTGTCGGGCCTGCTCATCGCCGGTGTCCTCGCCTCGACCATGGGTGCGCTGGCGTCGGCGCTCAACGCCCTTTCGACGTCGACCGTGGCCGATCTGTACCAGCGGTTCACCAAACGCTCGCCGGAGGACTCGAAGCTGCTGCGGCACGGTCGCATGTGGACACTGATCTGGGCGGTCGTGTTCGCGGTGTTCGCCTCGCTGTTCTCCACCACGAAGAACTCGGTGATCGAGCTGGGGCTGGCGATCACCGGGTACACGTACGGCGCGCTGCTGGGCTCGTTCCTGCTGGGCCTGCTGATCAAGAAGGCCCGGCAGGCGGACGCGATCGCGGCGTTCGTCGTCACGGTGGTGCTCATGGCGTTCGTCATCCTCGGCGTGAAGTTCAACGCGAAGACCGGCGCGCTGATCGGCGTCGACTTCAGCAAGGCGGCCGGGGACCGGGTGGCGCTGGCCTACCCGTGGTACACGCTGCTGGGCGTGGTGATCACGCTGGTCGTGGGCGGTCTGCTGGCGCTGCGGCACCGCACGCCGGACCCGAAGGCGGTGCCGGAGGAGGAGACCGCGGAGGAAGTCGCCGCCTGATTCTTCTGAACCGTTTCCGGCGGGCTCCCGTGTCGGTGGCGGGAGCCCGCCGAAAAGCGGCGGGAGGATTTCGAAGGTGGATTCCATGAAGCGGATGACGGTGGCACTCGCGATCGGCGCCCTCCTGGTCGGCGGCGCGGCGACGGCTTCGGCCACCCCGGCGGCCCCGAAGGTGCCGGACGCGATCCAGGTCCCGGCGGGCAACCGGCCCCTGGTCACCTACGCCGCGGAGGGCGTGCAGATCTACGGGTGCACCGCCGGTGCGTGGACGCTGGTCCAGCCCGCCGCGGTGCTGTCTCGCCACGGTCACCCGGTGGCCCTGCACAGCAAGGGCCCGGTCTGGACGTCCACTGTGGACGGAAGCACGGTCGGCGCGGCGGCGGTGGCGACCTCGCCGCGCACCGGCGCGATCCCGGAGGTGCTGCTCAAGGCCAGCCTCAACAGCGGCGACGGGATCTTCGGCAAGGTGACCTACGTCCAGCGCTTGCACACCCGCGGCGGCGTCGCCCCGGCCGGGACGTGCACGGCGGGCGCGCAGACGGCGGTCCGCTACTCGACGGACTACGCCTTCTGGGTCGCCGGGTAGCCCAGCCCGAACGTCATGAAAGGGTCGTTCATGTCGTCTGGCGACATGAACGACCCTTTCATGACAACGGGACGCGGCTCAGCCGGCCGGGACCGGCTCTTCCTCGGTCGTGCGCAGGCGCTGGGAGATCACCTTCGTGATGCCGTCGCCCTGCATGCTCACGCCGTAGAGCGCGTCGGCGATCTCCATCGTCGGCTTCTGGTGGGTGATGATGATCAGCTGCGACGAGTCGCGCAGCTGCTCCAGCAGCCCGATCAGGCGGCGCATGTTGGTGTCGTCCAGCGCCGCCTCGACCTCGTCCATCACGTAGAAGGGTGACGGCCGGGCGCGGAAGATCGCGACCAGCATGCCCACCGCGACCAGCGACTTCTCGCCGCCGGACAGCAGCGACAGCCGCTTGACCTTCTTGCCGGGCGGGCGTGCCTCGACGTCGACGCCGGTGGCCAGCAGGTCGTCCGGCTCGGTGAGGACCATCCGGCCCTCGCCGCCCGGGAACAGCACGCCGAACACCGTCTCGAACTCGCGCGAGACGTCCGCGTACGCCGACGCGAAGACCTCCAGGATCTTCTCGTCGACCTGCTTGATCACCGCTTCGAGGTCCTTGCGGGTCTCCTTGAGGTCCTCCAGCTGCGTGGAGAGGAACTTGTACCGCTCCTCCAGCGCCGCGAACTCCTCCAGGGCGAGCGGGTTCACCTTGCCCAGCAGCGACAGGTCCTTCTCCGCGCGCTTGGCGCGGCGGGCCTGGGTGTCGCGGTCGTAGGGCATGGGCGGCGGCGGGGTGACGTCCTCGCCGCGTTCCTTGGCCGCCTCGTACTCGGCCATCTCGCCGGCGCTCGGCGGGACCGGGACGTCCGGGCCGTACTCGCGGACGAGGTCCTCGAGGCCGATGCCGAAGTCCTCGGCGATCTTGGCCTCCAGGGTCTCCAGCCGCAGCCGCTGCTCGGCGCGCAGCACCTCGTCGCGGTGGACGGCGTCGGTCAGCTTCTCCAGCTCGCCGGTCAGCTCGCGGACCTTGGCGCGGACGCCGGTCAGCGCCTGCTCGCGGCTCTGGCGGCGGCCCTGGACCTGGTCGCGTTCGGCGGCCGCGCGCTGCACCGAGTGCTCGATGCGTTCCAGCGCGAGCTCACCGGCGTTGACGACGGCGGTGGCGATCTCGGCGCCGCGTTTGCGGGCCGCGGCGGCGCGCTCGGCGCGTTCGCGGGCCTGCTGCTCGGCGTGCGCGGCACGGCGGAGACCCTCGGCCTTGCCCGCGATGCTGCGTGCCCGCTCCTCGGCGGTGCGCTGCGCGAGCCGCGCCTCCATCTCCTCCTGCCGGACGACGGCCAGTTCCTCGACGGCGGCGTCGCGCTCGGCGGTGTCCGGGTCGTCCTCGACGGGCTGCTCGGCGACGGCGGCGAGCCGTTCCTCCAGCTCGGCGAGCTGGGCCAGGGCCTGGACGCGGCTCTGCTCGACCTTCGCGCGCTGCCCGGTGAGCCGCTCGACCTCGGCCTGCGCCTGGCGGGCGGCCTGCTGGAGCCGGTTGAGCCGCTCCGACGACCGCGCCTTCCGGACCTTCGCCTCGCCGAGGGCGTCCTTGGCCTGCGACACCTCTTCGCGACGCGCCTGCTGCTCGGCGCGGGCGCCTTCCAGCTCGGCCGCGTACCGCTCCAGGGAGCGCTCGGCCAGGCGGAGCCGCTCGGCCGCTTCGTCGACGGCGGCCTGGACCTCGATCACGCTCTCGCGCTTGCCGGAACCGCCGATCGCCCAGCGGGCACCGAAGACGTCACCCTGGGCGGTGACCGCCCGGACGTCCGGGTGGGTGGCGACGAGGTGCCGTGCCGCGTCGAGGTCACCGACGACGGCCAGCTTGTCGAGCGCCTGCTCGACGGCGGCGCGCAGCTGCGGCGGCGCCGTGACGACGTCGCGGGCCCAGCGCGCGCCGTCCGGCAGCGACGGCCACGAAGCTGTGTCCACAGTGGATTCCGGACCGCCGAGCAGGAGACCGGCCCGGCCGGAATCGGTTTCCTTCAGGTACTTCAGCGCACGGAGGGCGTCCTCGCCGCCCGCGACGGCGACCGCGTCGGCCACCGGGCCGAGCGCCGCGGCCAGCGCGACCTCGTACCCCGGCTCGACGGTCAGCAGCGCGGCGACCGAGCCGAGCAGGCCCGGCAGCTCGTGCGCCGCGCCGAGCAGCGCGCCCGCGCCGTCCTTGCGCTTCAGGCCCATGGACAGCGCCTCGACCCGCGCCTTCTCCGACGCGATCTCGCGCTCGGCCGCGCGTTCGGCCTTGACCAGCTCTTCGACGCGGGCCTTGGCGGCGTTGTTGGCCTCGACCGCGCGGTCGTGGCGGTCCAGCAGGCCGGCGTCGTCGGATTCCTCGGCGCCGCCTTCGGCCTTGGCCGTTTCCAGTTCTTCGACGGCTATTTCGGCGCGCTCGGCGGCTTCTTCGATGGAGACGCTGAGCCGGTCGATCTCGTCCGTGGTCGCGCCGTTCTTGCTGCGCAGCGCCTCGACCTGGCCGGTCAGCTTGGCCATGCCCTCGCGGCGGTCGGCGATGGCGCGGACGGCGGCCCAGTGCGCCCGCTCGGCGGCCTGGACACGCTGTTCGAGGTCCTCGCGGCGCAGCACGGTCTGGGCGAGCAGCTCCCGGGCCTCCATGACGGCCTCGTTGAGCTCCTCTTCCTGCTCGGCGACGCGTTCGGCCTCTTCGAGCAGTTCCTCGGGGTCGCGGCCGCCGGTGTTCGTCGCGACGTCGGCGGAGAGGTGCCGCTGGCGCTCGACGGCGAGGCGGACGGTGCCGCGCAGGCGTTCGGCCAGCGCGGACAGCTTGTACCAGGTCTCCTGGGCGGTCTGCAGCAGCGGCGCGTCCTCGGCGAGGGAGGCCTCCAGCTCGGCTTCCTCGGCGGAGACGACTTCGAGGTGCTGCTCGACCTCGGCGCGGCGGGCGCGGGCGGCCTTCTCGTCGGCCTCTTCGCGCGCGATCGCGTCGCGCTGGGTGACCAGGTCGTCGGCGAGCAGCCGCAGGCGGGCGTCGCGCAGCTCGGACTGGACGGACTGGGCCTTGCGGGCGATCTCGGCCTGCTTGCCCAGCGGCTTGAGCTGGCGGCGCAGCTCGGTGGTGAGGTCGCCGAGTCGGTCGAGGTTGCCCTGCATGTTGGCCAGCTTGCGCAGGGTCTGTTCCTTGCGCTTGCGGTGCTTGAGCACGCCGGCGGCCTCTTCGATGAAGGCGCGGCGCTCTTCCGGCTTGGACTCCAGGATCGCCGAGAGCTGGCCCTGCCCGACGATGACGTGCATCTCGCGGCCGATGCCGGAGTCCGACAGCAGCTCCTGGACGTCCATCAGGCGGCAGCGGTCGCCGTTGATCTCGTACTCGCTGGCGCCGTCGCGGAACATCCGGCGGGTGATCGAGACCTCGGAGTACTCGATGGGCAGCGCGCCGTCGGCGTTGTCGATGGTGAGGGTGACCTCGGCGCGGCCGAGCGGGGCGCGGCCCGCGGTGCCGGCGAAGATGACGTCCTCCATCTTGCCGCCGCGCAGGTCCTTGGCGCCCTGGGTGCCCATGACCCAGCGCAGCGCGTCGAGCACGTTCGACTTGCCGGAGCCGTTCGGCCCGACCACGCAGGTGATCCCGGGCTCGAAGCGCAGCGTGGTGGCCGAGGCGAAGGACTTGAAGCCCTTGAGCGTCAGGCTTTTCAGGTGCACGTGGTGCTGACCCCTCTGGCCGCGAAGACTGGCGTTTCAATCGGCCCAGGCTACCCGGGCCCCGCGGGGGCCTGCCGGACGCGCCCCTCCTCGGCGCGTCCTAGCACACCCGGCAGCGCCACAGCAACCCCATGAGCCTCACCGGTCACCGCTCGACGAAGCCGGTGAGTCCCCCTTTCGGGTCGGACCAGCGCTCGGCGACGTGCTCCACACTTCCGGGTGATTCTCCCGACCGTAACGCGGCCAACAACCGCTGACAGTGGTCCCGGCTACCCTCCGCTATGACCTCGACACGGCCGTCGGCGAGGTTGCTCGCGCTCCCGACCAGGCCGAGCTCGAGCGCGCGGCTGCGCGTCCACCAGCGGAAACCGACCCCCTGCACCTGGCCGCGCACCCACGCCGTCAGCCGGATGTGCGTTTCTTGCTCACCCACGCTTTTCTCCCTTCCGGGTCAACCGACCGCGCAGAGTAACGGATCAAGGCCACTAGCTGGGCGAATACCCGCACGCCGGTGATAATCTCCCCGCCGAGGTCGGTCCCCCGCCGCGGGCGCCGCGCCCGATCCAGACCTCGTCCGCGCCTCCCCGAAATCCCCAAGGAGCCTCCTATGCCCCGCCCCGACGGGCCGGATTCGAGCTCTCGGATCACCAGGATCGACACCGCGCCGCCGAAGAGCGGCAAGCCGAACCGCACCGGGTACGTCGTGCTCGGGGTGGCCGGGCTGGTCGTGGCGACGGCGTTCGCCGCCGTCGCGGAGCTCGCGGGGCCGTCCCCCGCCCCGACCGCGGGCGGCACCGGAAGCACGGGTGGCCAGGGCACCCTGCCGGCCGGGGTGCAGACGCTGCAGAACACGCCCTCGTCCACGGACCCGTCGACCCCGGGCAGCGACACGCCGACCTCGGCCCCGTCGACGTCCAGCGCCCCGACGACGGTGGTCTCGGTGAGTCCCGACGGCAAGACGACGACCACGGTCGTCACCCAGCCGTCGCCGCCGCCCCCGCCGCGCGGCGACACACCGCCCCCGGCGACCACGTCGTTGCCGAAGCCGCCGACGACGACGTCCTCGAAACCGACGCCCCCGACGACCACGTCGGCCCCGCCGCCGACCACGACCGACGACCCGCCGCCGAGCACCACCGGAGGCGGGGCCAGCTCGGCGGGTGCGCCGTCGGCGAGCCCGAGCGAATCGCCCACCGGCTCGACGGGGACCACGCGCGCGCAGTGAAGGGGGCCTGCGTCTCGGACGCAGGCCCCCCCTCGTGTTCCAGGACCGGTCGCGTCAGTGACCCGGAGCCACCGGACCAGGCGCCCGGGGCGGGGTGATGACGATCGACGTGTCGTCGGCGGACAGCTTGCCGCCGGCACCACGCTCGCTCACGTCGCCGGCTCCCGCCCCCGGGAGCGCGAGCAGAACGGCACCGGCCGCGGTGAGAACAGTGCACGCACTGACGATGCTGCCGATGACGGCGCTCTTCTTCACGATTGACCCTTTCTGCCTGCGGAATTCTCCCCCCGCCCTCGATGCTAAGAGCCCTCGCCGCCGTCCTCGGCGATCTTCCGCACCTTCCGGAAGTCCTTCGGGACAGGTGCGGACGACCGGCAACCGCGGTCTGTGCGTCCACAAAGGACAAATACTCATCAAATGGTTTCACCGGTTCGAGTGATGACGTTTGTTCGATTGCCGGGCACTCTGGGGTCATGACCACCAACGCTGTGTGGAACGCCGAACCGGAGGCCCTCGCCGACCTCCTCGGTGAGCTGTTCGCGCTCATGCGGTCCTGTGAAGCGGCAATCGGTGCTGTGGCCGTGGGGATTGAGCAGCGTGGGGTCATGGAGATGTTCGGATACCGTTCCGTGGCGCGGTTTCTGGAGCATCTCGCCGACCTGCCTCGGCAGGCTGCCGAGGTTTTGGTCAAGCGGGCTCGGCAGCTTCATCCCGGGCTTGGCCTTGATGGCACGCCGATTCCGGCTTTGGCTCCCGAGGTTGGCGTGGTGGCGCGGGAGGGGCGGTTGAGCAACCCGATGATCGACACCATCGTCGGTGTGCTGCGGGATACTCCTCTTGAGCACCGGGATCGGGTGGAGCGGGATCTGCTGGGGTTCGCTGCTGATGCGGGGCACAAGCAGGTCGCCGCGTTGGGTGCGCGGATTCTGGCTCACCTTGTCCCGGACGGGCCCGAGCCGGTGGAGACCGAACCTGCGCGGCCGGATCGGGAGTTGTCGTTGCGGCGCAAGAGATCCGGGGTGTGGGAGCTGCACGGCCGGTTCGATGACGAGACCGGGACCCGGGCCAGTGCGGTGCTGGATGCCCTGGCCCAGCGGCGTGCCACCGATGAAGGCCCGGATCTGCGGTCGCCGCTGGAACGCTACGGCGATGCGTTCTCCGACGCGATGGATCTCGCGGCGAACTCGCCGCAGCTGCCGATGCAGGCCGGGGAGCGGGCGCATGTGATGGTCGCGATCTCGCTGGAAGACTTGAAGACCGGGGTCGGCAAGGCTCTGCTCGGCGATACCGGGATGATCTCCGCCGCCGAGGCGCGGCTGCATGCGTGTGACTGCATGGTGATTCCGGCGGTGCTGGGTAGCAGCAGCGAGCCCCTGGATGTGGGGCGGTTGCGGCGGCTGGTTCCACCTGGGATCCGCCGGGCGTTGTATCTGCGGGACCGGGGATGTGCGTTCCCGGGCTGTCATCGGCCGCCACGGCATTGCCAGGGTCACCACATCCGGCACTGGTCCGAGGGTGGGCCTACCGAGCTGGGGAACCTGGTCCTGATGTGCGCTCACCACCATCGGTTGCTGCATCGGTCTGGGTGGGACGTGCGGATCGCCGCCGACGGGTTACCGGAATTCCTGCCACCGACCTGGCTGGATCGGCGCCGAAAACCCCGGCGCAACAACCTCCACGAACCGCTGCCATTCGCAGCGTAACCGGGGACAGGCCCGCAGCCACACGGCTACGGGCCTACACCCACGCCCACCGCATGCGCACGAGATTCAACCAGGCATGCGGTCACCCCCTCAACAGTCCGACCGCTTGGCCTCGCTCCTGCGGATCAGCGCGCCCGTAAGCACGCCGCCGAGCAGCGGGCCGAGGGTGCTGAGACCGGAGATCCACGGGTCCGACCGGTCGAAGGCGACGGAAATCCCCACGCCCGCCAGGTAGGTCACGGCCACCAGGAGCAGGCGCGCGGCCAGCTTCTTCGCGCCGCCCATCCGGAAAGACCGCTTCATCCTCGCCGCCTGCGGATGAACAGCGTCCACCATCCGATCGCGAGCACGGCCTGCCCGGCGGCCGCCGCGATGCCCACCCATCTCCGCCAGCCGGCCACGTCGCCCCCGGCGATCAGCATCAGGGCGCCCAGCGCCCCCACCGTCGCGCCCAGCGCCAGCCCGCAGGCCGTCGCGGGTGGCATTCCCTTCCCCTCCGTCACCCTATGGAGGTACCCCGGTCGGCCGTCGTCAAGCCTCGAAGCGGTAGCCCATGCCCGGCTCCGTCAGCAGGTGGCGGGGCCGCGATGGCTCCGGCTCCAGCTTCCGGCGCAGCTGGGCCAGGTACACCCTCAGGTAGTGCGACTCCGTCTCGTACGACGGGCCCCACACCTCGTGCAGCAGCTGCTTCTGCGCCACCAGCCTGCCGCGGTTGCGGACCAGCAGCTCCAGCACACCCCACTCCGTCTTCGTCAGGTGGACCTCCACGCCGTCGTGGCGGCGGACCTTCTTCGCCGCCAGGTCGACGGTGAACGACGACGTCTCCACCACCGCCTCCGGGCCGTCGGCGCCCGTCACCGCCGAGCGGCGGACCGCCGCGCGCAGCCGGGCCAGGAGCTCGTCCATGCCGAACGGCTTGGTCACGTAGTCGTCCGCTCCCGCGTCGAGGGCCTGGACCTTGTCCGCCGAATCGCCTCTTGCCGACAGGACGATGATCGGGACCGTTGTCCAGCCTCGCAGGCCCGCGATCACCTCCGTTCCGTCCAGGTCCGGCAGGCCCAGGTCGAGGACGACCACGTCCGGCTTCGTCTCGGCCACCGCCTTCAGCGCCGCCGTGCCGTCGTGGGCGGTGATCACCTTGTAGCCGCGGGCGTTGAGGTTGATCCTCAGTGCCCGCACGATCTGCGGCTCGTCGTCCACCACCAGCACGGTGGCACCCTGCTCGCTCATCGCACCCCCTCCTCCTCGAATTCGACAACGTGGGCGGGCAGCGACACCACGACCGTGAGCCCGCCGCCGGGTGTGTCCTCGGCGCGGATCGTGCCGCCCATCGCCTCGGTGAACCCCTTCGCCACCGACAGTCCCAGCCCGACGCCCGGGGTCGTGTCCCGGTCGCCGCCGAGCCGCTGGAACGGCGCGAAC
Source organism: Amycolatopsis melonis (assembly GCF_040064235.1). NCBI lineage: Bacteria > Bacillati > Actinomycetota > Actinomycetes > Pseudonocardiales > Pseudonocardiaceae > Amycolatopsis > Amycolatopsis melonis. The sequence goes on along the minus strand of NZ_JBDZYD010000002.1, from coordinate 465,044 downwards.
GCCGAATCCGCCGCTCCCTTGCGCAGTCCCTTGCCGTGGTCGACGATCCGCAGCTCAACCCGGCCCGAATGCGCGCTGGCCCGCGCCGACACCGGGGCGCCGCCGTGGCGCAGCGCGTTGTCGAGCACGTTTGCCACCACCCGTTCCAGCAGGCCGGGGTCGGCCAGCACCGCGGGCAGGTCGTCGGCCACCGCCACCTGCACCGCCGCCGAGCCGTCCACAGTGGACAGCGCGTGCGCGACGACCTCGTCGTAGCCGACCGGACGCAGGTGCGGGCGGACCGCGCCGGTCGCCAGGCGCGAGGAGTCCAGCAGATTGTCGATCAGCCCGGCGAGCCGGTCGGCCGACAGCTCGATGGCCTCCATCAGCTCCGCCGTGTCCTCTTCGGACAGCTGCAGGTCGGCGGCGCGCAGGCTGCCGATCGACGCCTTGATCGACGTCAGCGGCGTCCGCAGGTCGTGCCCGACCGCCGACAGCAGCGTCGTGCGCAGCTCGGTCGCCTCGGCCTTGCGCTCGGCCCGCGCCGCCGCCGCGGCCGTCCGCTGCTGGCGCAGGGCCAGCAGGGCCTGCCCGGCCACGGCCTCCAGGACCCGCCGGTCCGCCGCCGGCAGTGCCCGCCCGCGCAGGGTCAGGTGGACGTCAGCGGTGACGGCGATGTCGACGTCGGCTTCGTCCGGGTCGGCGCACGGGTGCTCCCCCGCGGTCGCCACGCACTGCCACTCGCCGTCCTGCTTTTCCAGCAGGGTCACCGAAGTCAGCGCGAAGTTCTCGCGGACCTTCGCCAGCAGCCGCTCGATCGGGTTCGGGTCGGTCAGGACGGTCCGGGCGTAGGAGGCGAGCAGCGCCGCCTCGGTCCGGGCCCGCGCCGCCTGGGTGGCCCGGCGCGCGGCCTGGTCGACGACCAGGGCGACGAGCACCGCGACCACGACCATCGCGATCAGCGTCACGAGGTTCTGCGGGGTGTGCACGGTGAGCGTGTACAGCGGGGGCGTGAAGAAGAAGTTGAGCAGCCCGGCCCCCAGCAGGGCCGCCACCAGCGCCGGGCCGAGCCCGCCGACGAGCGCCACGACCACCGTGGCGAGCACGTAGGAAATGACGTCGGTGGCGAAGTCCAGGCCGCTCGGCAGGAAGAAACCGACGGCGGTGACGAGCACGGGCAGCACGACGCTCAGCACCCAGCCCGCGACCAGCCGCGGCAGCCCCAGCGGGCTCGCGCCCAGCCGGGCCCGCAGGCGCCCGCCCGCTTCGTCGTGGGTGACCATGTGGACGTCGATCGGCCCGGAGCGGCGGACCACCGACGCGCCGATGCCCTCGTCGAACAGCCGCGCGACGCGTGAGCGCCGCGAAGTGCCGATCACCAGCTGGGTCGCGTTGACCCCGCGGGCGAAGTCGAGCAGGGCGGCCGGCACGTCGTCGCCGACGACCGTGTGGAACGTCGCGCCGACCTCCTCGGCCAGCGTGCGGCAGCGGGCCATCGCGGCAGGCCCGATCCCGGACAGGCCGTCGCCACGCAGGATGTGCACCACCTGCAGCTCCGCGCCGGCCCGGGTGGCGATCCGGCTGGCGCGGCGGATGAGCGTCTCGCTCTCCGGCCCGCCGGTGATCGACACGACGACGCGCTCGCGGGCCTCCCACGTGTCGGTGATCCGCTGCTCGGCACGGTAGCGCTGCAGCGCGACGTCGACCTGGTCGGCGACCCAGAGCAGGGCCAGCTCCCGCAGCGCGGTGAGGTTGCCGGGGCGGAAGTAGTTGCCGAGCGCGGCGTCGATCCGCTCGGCCGGGTAGACGTTGCCGTGGGCCAGGCGCCGCCGCAGCGCCTCCGGGGTGATGTCGACCAGCTCGAGCTGCTCGGCGCGGCGGACGACCTCGTCCGGCACGGTCTCCTGCTGGGTGACGCCGGTGATCCGCTCGACGACGTCGTTGAGGCTCTGCAGGTGCTGGACGTTGACCGTGGACAGCACGTCGATGCCCGCGTCGAGAAGTTCCTCGACGTCCTGCCAGCGCTTGGTGTTGCGCGACCCCGGCACGTTGGTGTGCGCCAGCTCGTCGACCACCGCGACCTCCGGGGCGCGGGCGAGGATCGCGTCGACGTCCATCTCGTCGAACGCGCGGCCGCGGTGCTCGGCGTGCCGCCGCGGGACGATCTCCAGGCCGTCCAGCAGCTCGGCCGTCTTCGCGCGGCCGTGGGTCTCCACCAGCCCGACGACGACGTCGGTGCCGCGGTCGCGGCGGCGCCGTGCCTCGCCGAGCATGGCGAAGGTCTTGCCGACGCCCGGTGCCGCGCCGAGGTAGATCCTCAGCTCTCCCCGGCGCGGCCTGTTCTCCGTGGTCACGCTGTCAGTGTGCCCCTCCGGCCGCGGCGCGCACGGCCAAGTTGAGCGGGAGCACAGCCACGCCGGGGACGCCGATCCCGGCCCCGCTCGTGTTCTGGGCGATCAGCTGCTTCACCCGGTCGAGGGGCAGCCCGGTGTTGCGGGCGACCCGCGGGGCCTGCAGATCGGCGTAGGCGACGCTGATTGCCGGGTCGAGGCCCGAACCCGACGCCGTCACCGCGTCCGGCGGCACCTGATCGGGCGTCACGCCTTCGCGCTTCGCGATCTGGTCACGCCGTTCCTGGATGGACTTCACCAGGTCCTCGTTGTACGGGCCCTTGTTGGACGCCCCGGAGGGCATGTCGGGCCCGGCCGCCGAGGGCCGGGTGTGGAACCACGGGTCGTGCGCCGGGTCGGCGGGCACCGGGTCGATGCCGATGAGGGACGACCCGGCGGCCTGGCCGTTCTGCGTGACGATCGAGCCCTCGGCGTTCGCTTCGAGCCCGGGGATGCGGGCGACCGCCCACACCGCCAGGGGGTAGAGGATGCCGAGCAGGACGGTCATGACGAGCAGGACGCGCAGCCCGGCCCAGGTCTGCTTGACGAGCGTGGACATCGAAGTCACCCGATTCCCGGAATGAGGCGGACGAGGTGGTCGATCAGCCAGATCCCGAGGAACGGGCTGACGATGCCACCGAGGCCGTAGACGAGCAGGTTGCGGCGCAGCAGCGCCGAGGCCGATGACGGCTTGTACCGCACGCCGCGCAGGGCCAGCGGGATGAGCACGACGATGATCAGCGCGTTGAAGACGACCGCCGACAGGATCGCCGACTCCGGCGTGGCCAGGTGCATGATGTTCAGCGCGCCGAGCTGGGCGTAGATGCCGGTGAACATCGCGGGCAGGATCGCGAAGTACTTGGCCAGGTCGTTGGCGACGCTGAACGTCGTCAGCGCGCCGCGGGTGATCAGCAGCTGCTTGCCGATCTCGACGATCTCGATGAGCTTGGTCGGGTCGCTGTCGAGGTCGACCATGTTCCCGGCCTCCTTGGCGGCCGAGGTGCCGGTGTTCATCGCGACGCCGACGTCGGCCTGGGCGAGCGCGGGGGCGTCGTTGGTGCCGTCGCCGGTCATCGCGACCAGGCGCCCGCCCTCCTGCTCCTTCCTGATCAGCGCCATCTTGTCCTCGGGCTTGGCTTCGGCGAGGTAGTCGTCGACGCCGGCGTCCGCGGCGATGGCCTTGGCGGTGAGCGGGTTGTCGCCGGTGATCATCACCGTCTTGATGCCCATCGCGCGCAGCTCTTCGAAGCGCTCCTTCATGCCCGGCTTGACGACGTCGGACAGCCGGATCACGCCGCGCACCACGGTGTCTTCGGCGACGACGAGCGGCGTCCCGCCCTGCGCGCTGATCTCGTCGACCACGCGCTCGGTCTCCTCCGGGAAGTCACCGCCGTTGTCGCGCACCCAGGCGCGGACAGCGGACGCGGCACCCTTGCGGATCCGGCGGCTGCCGATGTCGAGGCCCGACATCCGGGTCTGCGCGGTGAAGGGCACGAACTCGCCGTGCTCGTCCTGGTCGGCGTAGGCCGACGTCAGCTCGACGACGCTGCGGCCTTCGGGCGTCTCGTCGGCCAGGCTGGCCAGCCGCGCGGCGCGGGCGAGTTCGTCCGGAGTGGACGCCCCGACCGGGATCAGCTCGGTGGCCCGGCGGTTGCCGAAGGTGATGGTGCCGGTCTTGTCGAGCAGCAGCGTCGAGACGTCGCCCGCGGCCTCGACCGCGCGGCCGGACGTGGCCAGGACGTTGCGCTGCACCAGGCGGTCCATCCCGGCGATGCCGATGGCGCTCAGCAGCGCGCCGATCGTCGTCGGGATGAGGCAGACCAGCAGCGCGGTCAGCACGATCACCGACTGCTCGGAGCCGGAGTAGCGGGCCATCGGCTGGAGCGCGACGACGGCGAGCAGGAAGATGATCGTCAGCGTCGAGAGCAGGATGGTCAGCGCGATCTCGTTGGGCGTCTTCTGCCGCGACGCGCCTTCCACCAACGCGATCATGCGGTCCACAAAGGACTCACCGGGCTTGGTGGTGATCCGGACGACGATCCGGTCGCTCAGCACCGTGGTGCCGCCGGTGACCGCGCTGCGGTCGCCGCCGGACTCGCGGATGACCGGGGCGGACTCGCCGGTGATGGCCGACTCGTCGACGGTCGCGATGCCCTCGACGACGTCGCCGTCACCCGGGATCACCTGTCCCGCCTCGACGACGACCAGGTCGCCGATCTGCAGCTCGACGCCGGGTACCTGCTCTTCGCCGTCGTCGGTGAGCCGCCGGGCGACGGTCTCCTTCTTCGCCCGGCGCAGGCTTTCCGCCTGCGCCTTGCCGCGGCCTTCGGCGACGGCTTCGGCGAGGTTGGCGAACAGGACCGTGAACCACAGCCAGACCGCGACGAGAACGGTGAACACGCTCGGGTCGGTGATCGCGAAGACGGTGGTGAGCGCGGAACCCGCCCACACCACGAACATCACCGGGTTGCCGAGCTGGTGCTTCGGGTTGAGCTTCCGCAGCGCCTCCGGCAGCGACTTCCAGAGCTGGCGCGGGCTGAAGACGCCGGCGCCGACCCGGCCCGGAGTTCCGGGGGAAGTCACCTGGGGGCGTTCTTCGGTGACGGTCATGCGAGTGCCTCCGCGATGGGCCCGAGCGCGAGCGCCGGGATGAACGTGAGGGCCGCGACGAGCACCACCGTGCCGGTGAGCAGGGTGGCGAACAGCGGCCCGGTGGTGGGCAGCGTGCCCGCGGTCTCGGGCACCTTGCGCTGCGCGGCCAGCGAACCGGCCAGGCAGAGCACGGCGAGGATCGGCACGAACCGGCCGATCGCCATGGCGACGCCGAAGGAGGACTGGAACCAGTCGCTCGTCGCGGTCAGGCCGCCGAACGCACTGCCGTTGTTGTTGCCGGTCGAGGCGTAGCCGTAGAGGATCTCGGACAGCCCGTGCGCGCCGCCGTTGCCGAGCGCGCCCGCCGTGCCGGGCAGCAGCAGTGCGATCGCCGAGCCGAGGAGCACCACGGTCGGCATCGCGAGCATCGCGATCGCCGCGCAGGTCACCTCGCGCCTGCCGAGCTTCTTGCCCAGGTACTCCGGGGTGCGCCCGACCATCAGCCCGGCCAGGAACATCGCGATGATCGCCAGCACGAGGATGCCGTAGAGGCCGGTGCCGACGCCGCCGGGCGAGATCTCGCCGTAGAGCATGTTCAGCATCGATCCCCCGCCGCCGAGGCCGGACAGGCTGTCGTGGGCGCCGTTGACCGCGCCGGTGGACGTGCCCGTGGTGGTGTCGGCGAACAGCGACGTCAGCCCGATGCCGAACCGCTGTTCCTTGCCCTCCATGCTCGCCCCGGCGGCCAGGGCGGCCGGATTGCTCGCGTGGGCTTCGGAGAACCAGATGAGCGCCAGCGAGGCACCCCAGAGCAGGCCCATCACGCTGAGCAGGACGTATCCCTGGCGGCGGTTGCCGACCAGCGTGCCGAACGCGCGGGTCAGGCTGACCGGGATCACCAGGATGAGGAACAGCTGGACGAGGTTCGACCAGGCATTGGGGTTCTCGAAGGGGTGCGCGGAGTTGGCGTTGAAGATGCCGCCGCCGTTGGTGCCCAGTTCCTTGATGGCCTCCTGGCTGGCCGCGGGCGCGAGCGCGATCGTGCCGCGGCTGCCGTCCGGTCCGGTGACGGTGACGCCGGCCTTGAGGCTCTGCACGACGCCGAGGGCGACGAACACGAGCGCGAACAGGAACGCCATCGGCAGCAGGACGCGGATCGTGCCGCGGGTGAGGTCCACCCAGAAGTTGCCGAGCCGGTCGGTCTTCGCCCGGACGAACCCGCGCGTCACCGCGATCGCCACGGCAAGGCCGACGGCCGCCGACAGGAAGTTCTGCACGGTCAGCCCGGCCATCTGGACGAAGTGGCCCATCGTCGTCTCGGGGACGTAGGACTGCCAGTTCGTGTTGGTGACGAACGAGATCGCCGTGTTGAACGCGACGCCCGGGCTCACCGCGCCGCGGCCGAGGTCCCACGGCAGGAGCGGCTGGAGCCGCTGCAGCAGGTAGAGCAGGACGACCGAGACGAACGAGAAGCCGAGCACGCCCGCGGCGTAGGTCGGCCAGCGCTGCTCGGAGTCCGGGTCGACGCGGAAGAGCCGGTAGAGGCCCTTCTCCAGCTTCAGGTGCTTCCCGGTGGAGAAGACGCGCGCCAGGTAGTCGCCGAGCGGTTTGTGGACCGCGGCGAGGGCGACGAGCAGGAGGCCGAGCTGGATGAGCCCGGCGGTGGTGTCGGTCATTTCAGAACTTCTCCGGCCTGATCAGCGCGACGAACAGGTACACGAGCAGGCCCAGCGCCAGCAGGCCGCCGACGACGTCGGCCACGGTTCCGGCGCCGTTCACAGCTTCTCCAGCCCGCGCAGCGTCAGCGCGAGCACCACGAAAACGCCGATCAGCAGGACGGCGTAGAGCAAGTCGGCCACAGGCACCTCTCAGGACAGGTCACCGGATCCGGTGACCGGGGACGACGTCACTGTGCGTCCCCGGAACGCCGTCGCGAAGGCCGGCTGATGGCGCCTTGATGCTTTCCTGACGGCCGTTTACGCGTCCTTGACGGCCGGTGGCGGCGGTCACGCAAGCGTTTGCCCCGATGTGGCTGCATGTAGTTGGTCAGTGACTCACACCACAGGACGTGACCAAATGAGCGCGGAACGTGCAATTCGGGCAGACAAGATCTCCGGACCGTGTTACACCTGGGTTACCGATAGTTGTATCGGCTAAGCAATTTCAGGGAGGGGTATCCCCATGTGCGGTATCGCCGGCTGGGTTTCCTACGACGCCGACCTCACCCGCCGCCAGGACGTCGTCGACGCCATGACGGGGACCATGGCCTGCCGCGGCCCGGACGACTCGGGCACCTGGGTGCGCACGCACGTCGCGCTCGGCCACCGGCGGCTGGCCATCATCGATCTGCCCGGCGGCCGTCAGCCGATGACGGTGTCCACGCCGAACGGCGACATCGCGATGGTCTACAGCGGTGAGGCCTACAACTTCACCGAGCTGAAGGAGGAACTGACCAAGCTGGGCCACACCTGGGAGACCGACAGCGACACCGAAGTGGTGCTGCACGGCTACCTGCAGTGGGGCGACGCGGTCGTCGACCACCTCAACGGCATGTACGCCTTCGCGATCTGGGACGAGCGCGACGACCGGCTCGTCATGATCCGCGACCGGATGGGCATCAAGCCGTTCTACTACTACCCGACCGCCGACGGCGTCCTGTTCGGCTCCGAGCCGAAGGCGATCCTGGCGAACCCGCTGGCGGCCAGGGTGGTCGACACCGACGGCCTGCGCGAGCTGATGGCGTTCACCAAGCGGCCCGGCTGGTCGCTGTGGAAGGGCATGGAGGAGGTCCGGCCCGGCACGATCGTCACCGTGTCGCGCGAGGGCGTCCGCACCCGCACGTACTGGAAGCTGGACGCCAAGCAGCACACCGACGACCAGGAGACGACGGTCGCCCGCGTCCGCGAGCTGATGACCGACATCGTCAACCGCCAGCTCGTCGCCGACGTCCCGCGCTGCGTGCTGCTGTCCGGCGGTCTCGACTCCAGCGCCGTCACCGGCCTGGCGGCCGCGCGTCTGGCGGAGCAGGGTGAGCAGCTGCGGACGTTCTCGGTCGACTTCTTCGGCCAGGAGGAGAACTTCAAGCCGGACGAGATGCGCGACACCGCGGACTCGCCGTTCGTGCGCGACGTGGCCGCGCTGGTCGGTTCGGCGCACAAGGACGTCGTGCTGAACCCGGCCGAGCTGACCGACCCGGAGGTGCGGCGCGCGGTCCTGCGGGCGCGGGACATCCCGGCCGGGCTCGGCGACATGGACACGTCGCTGTACCTGCTGTTCAAGGCGATCCGCGGCGAGTCGACGGTGGCGCTGTCGGGCGAGTCGGCCGACGAGGTGTTCGGCGGCTACCGCTGGTTCTTCGACGAGGCGTCGGTGAACGCGGACACGTTCCCGTGGATCGCCTTCCGCAGCGCGATGATGAGCGAGCGGACGTCGCTCTACACACCCGAGCTGATGGCGAAGATGGACCTGGACTCCTACCTGCGCGACGAGTACCGCTCGGCGGTCGCTTCCGTCGAGCACCTGGACGGCGAGTCGCCCGTCGAAGCCCGGATGCGGACGATCTGCCACCTGCACCTGACCCGCTTCGTGCGGATGCTGCTCGACCGCAAGGACCGCGCGTCGATGGCGGTGGGCCTGGAGGTCCGCGTCCCGTTCTGCGACCACCGGCTGGTGGAGTACGTGTACAACACACCGTGGTCGCTGAAGACGTTCGACGGCCGCGAGAAGAGCCTGCTGCGGCACGCGACCAAGCACGTCCTGCCGGAGTCGGTCGCCCAGCGGGTGAAGAGCCCGTACCCGTCGACCCAGGACCCGGGCTACGCGGCGGCGCTGCAGCAGCAGGTCAAGGAGGTACTGGCCGAGCCCGGCCACTCCGTCTTCGGCCTGGTGGACCGGTCCTGGGCGCATCGGGTGTCCGAAGTGGACCCGGCAACGATGGACCCGGCGGCCCGCGTCGGCCTGGACCGGCTGCTGGACCTGTACCACTGGATCGAGATGTACTCGCCGGAACTGCAGCTGGACTGACTCTCAGGCCGTGAATGCCGCCTCGACGGGGCATTCACGGCCTGAGCCGCAGCACGGCGGTGACCTCGTCGCCCTCCGTGGTGAGTGCCGCCCCGAGGCCGCCGAGGAGGGCGCGGGCGCCGCCGTTGCCCGCCGTCGTCGAGGCGACGAAGCTTGCCGCGCCGCTTTCGCGGGCTTCGGCCAGCAGCAACGCCGTCACCTGCCTGCCGATGCCGCGGCCGCGGGCGGCGCGGCTCAGCCAGATGCCCGCCTCCAGCGCGTCCCCGTGCGGCTCCAGCCGGGCCGCGCCCACCGCCGTGCCGTCGACGTCGATCACCCACGTGCGTTCCACCGCCGTCGCCGGGTCGAGGGAGCGGGCGCGGTGGAAGGCCAGGAACGCCGCGCGGCGCCGGGGTGTCCAGCCGGGCGGGTCGTCGACCGGGGGCATGACCTCCAGCGGGTCGGCCCCGGTGACGGCGGCTTCGAGCAGCCGGGCCAAGGTGTCTTCGTCCAGCGGCGTCAGGCGGATCACGCCCGCAGTGTCGCCTCCGTGCGGGTGCGGCGCGACCGGATTTCCGCCAGTCCACGCAGGAACCGGACGTACGACGACCATCGGGCCGGCTGCGCGACGCGGCCGGTCAGTGCCCGTTCCGCGCGGTCGAGGAGCTGCTCCAGCAGGGCGTCGTGCAGGGGGCGGAAGACCAGCGGCCAGGTCAGCCGGGCCCAGCCGTGCAGGGACGCCGTCAGGACGTGGGTCAGCGCGTCGCCGTCGACGGTGAACTCGTGGTGGCCGTGGACGCCCGCCGGTGCCGTGAAGCGGAACCGCAGCCGGTCGGGCTCCGCCTCCTCCAGCACGTAGCGGATCGGCCCATGTCCGGCCGGCGTGCCCGGGACGCGCGGGCCGTCGAGCCGGGTCGGCGGCCAGTCCGCCACCGGCCAGAGCTCGTCGGCCGGGGTGCCGAGGGTGTCGAGGAGCCGGACGAGATCGTCCCGGTGACCCGGGAACCGGCGGGTGTGCACGTTGCGGACCACGGTGAAGCCCTCCCAGTTCTGGAGACTGTCCTCCAGAACTTATTAGAGCATAGTCTCTACAACATGGGCCGCCCCGCGACGCACACCACAGCACAGTTCCTGGACGCCGCCACGGCGTTGTTCGCCGAAGGCGGCGCCCGCGCGGTCACGATGGCCGCGACGGCGAAAGCCGCGGGCGCGCCGAACGGCTCGATCTACCACCGCTTCCCGGACCGCCCGGCCCTGCTGTCCGGCCTCTGGATCCGCACGCTGCGCGACTTCCAGGCGACGTACATCCAGGCACTCGGCGACGCGGCCACCCTCGACGCGGCCGTGTCGGCGGCGGTGAGCGTCGTCCGCTGGTGCCGCAAGCACCCCGCGGGCGCCCGGGTCCTCGACGCGGGCAAGCACGCCTTCGGCCCCGCCGACTGGTCGGCCGAAGCCACGGCGGCGCTGGCCGAGGCGGAGCAGGAGCTGCGCGACGCCCTGAAGCGCGCCACGCTCACCCTGCCCCCGCTCACCGGCTGCACGGACGAGGACGTCGTCCTGGCCCTGGTGGAGGTCCCCCGCGCGGTGGTCCACCGGTACGTCTCGAGCGGCCGCACACCGCCGCCGAAGGCCGTGGACCTGGTGGAACGCACCGTCCGGAAGCTGCTCAGGCCGTGATCAGCGCCGGACTTCCTCCAGGCGGACCGGACGGCGCTCACGGCGGGAGACCTCGCAGGCCTCGGCGATGTAGAACGCTTCGAGCGCGTCGGCCGCGCCGCAGGGCGAAGGCGCGCGGCCCGCGACGACGTCGAGGAAGGCCCGCAGCTCCGTCGTGTACGCCGCACGGAAGCGCTCCATGAAACCCGGGTACGGCGGGCCCGGCAGCGGGGCCACGCCCGGCTCCGCCGAGCGCAGCGGCGACCGGTCGTCCAGGCCGACCACCACGCCCGACACCGAGCCCAGCACGTCCAGCCGGACGTCGTAGCCCGCGCCGTTGTAGCGGGTCATCGAGACCGTCGCCAGGGTTCCGTCGTCCAGGGTCAGCGTGGCCGCCGCCGTGTCGACGTCGCCCGCGTCCGCGAAGAACTGCTCGCCGCGGTTGGCTCCCGTCGCGTAGACCTCCGCGACCTCGCGGCCGCTCACCCAGCGGATGATGTCGAAGTCGTGGACGCCGCAGTCGCGGAACAACCCACCCGAGTGGGCGACGTACTCGGCCGGCGGGGGTGCCGGGTCGAACGTCGTCGCGCGCAGCGTGTGCAGCCAGCCCAGCTCGCCCGACGCCACCGCCGCCCGCGCCGCCGCGTAGCCCGCGTCGAAGCGGCGCTGGAAGCCGATCTGGACCGGCACGTCGGAGCCCTCGATGCGGTCGATGACGGCCAGCGTGCCCGGGATGTCCGCGGCGACCGGCTTCTCGCAGAACACCGGGAGGCCCGCGTCGACCGCCGCGATGATCAGGCCGGGGTGCGCGTCGGTGGCCGCGGTGACGACCAGCCCGTCCAGTCCCGCGGTGAACAGCTCCTCCAGGGAAGCCGATTCGACACCCAGCTTCGCCGCGGCGGAAGCCGCACGCGCGGCGTCGACGTCGGCCACGACGACCGACTCGACCTCCTCGAAGCCCTTGAGCGTCTCGGCGTGCGCGGTGCCGATCCGGCCGGTGCCGGCCAGTCCCAACCTCATCGTCATGACCTTCCTGTCGCGGAAAACGGGGCGGTGGTCGCACGGACCACCAGGGAGGGGTGCAGCAGGTGCCGGACCGGCTCCGTGCGCTCCCCGCGGACGCGCTCGATCAGCGCTTCGAAGGCCAGCCGCGCCATGTCCTTGCGCGGCTGGTCGATCGTGGTCAGGGAAAGGTGCCGCAACGCGGCGAGCGAGGTGTTGTCGTAGCCGACGACCGAGACGTCCCCCGGCACCCGCAGCCCCGCCTCTTCCAGCGCCGAGATCGCCCCCACGGCGTTGAAGTCGTTGCCGGAGACCAAGCCCGTGGGCAGCTCCGCGCGCGAGTACGCGGCCAGCAGCTCGCGCACGGCCTTCTCGCCCCCGATGTCGGTGTGCTCGCTGCGCACGACGATCGGCTCCAGGCCGTGCCGCCGCATCGCCGCCTCGAAACCGCGCCGTCGCTGCGCCGCTCCGGCCGCGCCGCCGCCGTCGAGGTGCGCGATGCGCCGGTGCCCGAGGCCGACCAGGTGGTCCACGGCCAGCGCGGACCCCGCCTCGCCGTCGTCGTTCACCGTGTCCACTGTGGACGCCCGCGTCGTCCGGGACACCAGCACGACCGGGCACTGCCGGGCGGCGACCTGGATCGCCGAGGCAGGGACGACCGGGGAGAGCAGGATGATCCCGGCCGGGCGGAAGGAAAGCAGGTTGTGCAGGGCGTTCCACTCCCGCGTGGGACTGCGGCCGCCGGTGTTGAGGATCAGGTCGAACCCCGCGGCCTGCGCGGCGGTGTCCAGCTCTTCGACGATGTCGGCGAAGAAGGCGTTGCGCAGGTCGTTGACCATCACGCCGAGCACCGTGGACGTGCGGCTGGCCAGCGACCGCGCCATCACGTGCGGCTGGTAGCCGAGTTCTTCGGCCGCACGCAGCACGGCCGCGCGCCGGGCTTCGGAGACCTTCGGTGAATTGTTCATCACCAGGGAGACCAGCGCGCGGGAAACTCCCGCACGCGCGGCGACGTCCTCCATCGTCGGGCGCACCGTCCGCACCTCCCTGAGCACCGGAAACCCACCCTTGACTTTGCTGTGACGGACGCTACAAGATTAGAGCGCTCTAATCAATAGAGCGCTCCAACGGACCAACGGAGGCCCCTGTGACAGCGACGTTCCGAGTAGCCGCCGCGCCGATCTCCTGGGGCGTCTGCGAAGTCCCGGGCTGGGGCCGCGTGCTGGACGCGGCCACCGTGCTCGGCGAGATGGCGGAACTGGGCGTCCAGGCCACCGAGCTGGGCCCGCCCGGCTACCTCCCGCGCGACCCCGCCCAGCTGCGCGAGCTGCTCGGCCGGTACGGCCTGACGCTCGTCGGCGGCTTCCTCGCCGTCGTGCTGCACGAAAACCCGGAGAACGCGCTGAAGGAGGCCGAGGAGTCGGCCGCGCTGTTCGCCGCCTGCGGGGGCGACGTCCTCGTGCTCGCCGCCGCCACCGGTCTCGACGGCTACGACGACCGCCCGCGGCTCTCCGACGCCGAATGGGCGACGCTCGTCGAAACCGCCGGCAAGATCCGGGACATCGCGGCCCGCCACGGCCTGCGCACGGTGCTGCACCCGCACGTCGGGACGCACGTGGAGCAGCAGGCCGAGGTCGAGCGGTTCCTCGACGGCTCCGATCTCGGGTTGTGCCTGGACACCGGGCACCTGATGATCGGCGGGACGGATCCGGTGGAGCTGGCGAAGCGGTATCCCGAACGGGTGGGGCACGTGCATCTCAAGGACGTCCGGGAAGACCTCGCGGCCGAGGTCCGCGCGGGCAGGCTCGGCTACACCGAAGCGGTCGGGCGGGGCCTGTACACCCCGCTCGGCGAGGGGGATGTGGACGTGGCGGCGATGGTGCGCTCCGTCCAGGCGGCAGGCTACGACGGCTGGTACGTCCTCGAACAGGACACCGCCCTCGGCGCGGAGAGTCCCGACGACCTACCCCGGCGGGACACCGAGCGCAGCCTGGCCCACCTCACGAAGATCATCGGCTCTCTGTAGACCCCCCTGGTCCCAAAGGAGTGACTGTGTTTTCCCTCAAGAAGCTGGCAGGCGTGGCGGCGATCGCCGCCACCGGCCTCGTGCTCTCCGCGTGCAGCGGCCCCGCGGCCGACAACTCGAACAGCAACAACAACCCCAGTTCCGCGACCGTCGCGGCGCCGAACGCTGGCGGCCCGCTCAAGGTCGCCGTCGTCACCCACGGCAGTGCCGGCGACGCCTTCTGGAACGTCGTCAAGAACGGCGCCGAGCAGGCGGGCAAGGACCTGAACGTCGGCGTCGACTACTACTCCGACGGCGACCCGGGCAACCAGGCCAAGCTGATCGACAACGCCGTCGCGCAGAAGGTCGGCGGCCTGGTCGTCTCGATGGCCAACCCGCAGGCCCTGCAGACGTCGATCCAGAACGCGGTCAAGGCGGGCATCCCGGTCATCACGATCAACTCCGGCGAGGACTCCAGCGCGGCGTTCGGCGCGATCGCGCACGTCGGGCAGAGCGAGGGCCTCGCGGGCCAGGGCGCCGGCCAGCGGCTGAAGGCGGCAGGCAAGACCAAGCTGCTGTGCGTCATCCACGAGGCGGGCAACATCGGCCAGAACCAGCGCTGCGACGGCGCGAAGCAGACCTTCGGCAACGTCACCACGCTGCAGGTCGACATCTCCAACCCGACCGACGCACAGGCCCGCATCCGCGGCGCCCTGCAGTCCGACCCGTCGATCGACGCGGTGCTGGCGCTGAACTCGCAGGTCGCGGCCCGTGCCGTCGCCGCCGCGAAGGAGGCGAGCTCCAAGGCCCAGGTGGCGACGTTCGACCTGAACGCCGACGTCGTCGCGGCCATCAAGGACGGCAGCATCCTCTTCGCCGTCGACCAGCAGCAGTACGAGCAGGGCTACCTGCCGATCGTGTTCCTCAAGCTGTACAAGGAGAACGGCAACACCATCGGCGGCGGCAAGCCGGTGCAGACCGGCCCCGGCTTCGTCGACAAGACCAACATCGACACCATCGCCCCGTACGCCCAGCGTGGTACCCGATGACCGCAGCAATCCAGGCACAACCCGACGAACGCATAGCCAGTAAGAGCCTGATCGACCGGCTGGTCGTCCGGCCCGAGATCGGCGCGCTGCTCGGCGCGGTGCTGGTGTTCGTGTTCTTCTCCGTCGTCACCAGCCAGTTCCTCAGCCCGCTGGGCGTGGCGACCTGGCTGGACGACTCCTCGACGCTGGGCATCATGGCCGTCGTGGTCGCGCTGCTCATGGTCGGCGGCGAGTTCGACCTCTCCGCCGGCGTCATGACGGCGTCGACGTCGCTGGTAACGGCGATCCTGGCAACGCAGGCGGGCTGGAACGTCTGGCTCGCGCTCCTGGTGTCGCTGGCGTTCGCCCTGGGCGTCGGCGCCTTCAACGGCTGGCTGGTGATGAAGACCGGCCTGCCCAGCTTCATCGTCACGCTGGGGTCGTTCCTCGCGCTGCAGGGGCTCAACCTCGGCGTGACACGGCTGGTCACCAACACCGTCCAGGTGTCGGGGATGCGCTCGACCAGCGGTTACGAGTCGGCGGGCGCGCTGTTCGCGTCCACTTTCGACATCGGCGGCACACAGTTCCAGTCGTCGATCGTCTGGTGGATCGTGGTCACGGCGATCGCCGCCTGGCTGCTGGTGCGGACCCGGTTCGGGAACTGGATCTTCGCCGTCGGCGGGTCGCAGGTGTCGGCCCGCTCGGTCGGCGTGCCGGTGGTGCGCACGAAGATCCTGCTGTTCATGGGCACCGCGCTCGGCGCGTGGCTGGTCGGCTCGATCAACATCCTGCGCTTCGCCAGCGTGCAGGCCAACCAGGGCATCGGGCTGGAGTTCCAGTACATCATCGCCGCGGTGATCGGCGGCTGCCTGCTCACCGGCGGGTTCGGCTCGGCGGTGGGCGCGGCGATCGGCGCGCTGATCTTCGGCATGGCGCGGCAGGGCATCGTGTTCGCGCAGTGGAACAGCGACTGGTTCATGCTGTTCCTCGGCATCATGCTGCTGGCCGCGGTCCTGGTCAACAACGCCTTCCGGCGCCGTGCGGAGAGGGTACGCCGATGAGCCTGCTGGAAGTCCGCGACATCGGGAAGACCTACGGCAGCGTGATCGCGCTGCGCGATGTGTCCACTGTGGTCAATGCCGGTGAGGTCACCTGCGTGCTCGGCGACAACGGCGCCGGGAAGTCCACTTTGATCAAGATCCTGGCCGGCGTGCACCAGCACGACCGCGGCGAGTTCCTCGTCGAGGGCGAGCCGGTGCGGTTCTCCTCGCCGCGCGAGGCACTGGACCGCGGGATCGCGACGGTGTACCAGGACCTCGCCGTGGTCCCGCTGATGAGTGTCTGGCGGAACTTCTTCCTCGGCTCCGAGCCGACGACCGGGTTCGGCCCGTTCCGGATGCTCGACCGCAGGAAGGGCCGCGAGACGACCAAGAAGGCGCTGTCCGACATGGGCATCGACCTGCGTGACGTCGAGCAGCCGGTCGGGACGCTCTCGGGTGGTGAACGCCAGTGTGTCGCCATCGCGCGGGCGGTCTACTTCGGCGCGAAGGTGCTGATCCTCGACGAGCCGACGGCCGCGCTGGGCGTCAAGCAGGCCGGGGTCGTGCTGAAGTACGTCGCGCAGGCCCGTGACCGCGGGCTCGGCGTCGTGCTGATCACGCACAACCCGCACCACGCCTACCCGGTGGCCGACCGGTTCCTGCTGCTCAAGCGGGGTGCCGCGCTCGGGCACTACGAGAAGTCCGAGATCGGCATCAACGAGCTGACCCGGCAGATGGCGGGCGGTGCCGAACTGGAAGCACTGGAACACGAGCTGCGGCAGGTGGAGAAGGCGTGAGCCCCGCCGACGCACTCTTTCCCGCGGAGGCGGCATGACCATCGAGGCGTTGACGATCGGCCGGGTCGGGGTCGACCTCTACCCGGAGCAGAGCGGGGTCCCGCTGGCCGGGGTCAGCACGTTCGCCAAGTCGCTCGGCGGGACCGCGACCAACGTCGCGGTCGCCGCCGCGCGGCTGGGCCGCCGCACGGCCGTGCTCACCAAGGTCGGGCCGGACGGCTTCGGCGACTACGTCCGGCAGGCACTGGACGGCTTCGGGGTCTCACCGTCCTATGTGGGCACTTCCCCGGAGCTGCAGACACCCGTGGTGTTCTGCGAGCTGAACCCGCCCGCGGACCCGCCGCTGCTGTTCTACCGCTCCCCCATCGCCCCGGACCTCACCCTGACCGACGACGACGTGCCGTGGGACGTCGTGGAGTCGGTGCCGCTGCTGTGGGTCACCGGCACCGGCGTCTCCGCCGAGCCCGCGCGGGCCACCCAGCGGAAGATCCTCGAAGCCCGGGGACGGCGGGAGCACACCGTGCTGGACCTGGACTACCGGCCGATGTTCTGGCCCTCGGTCGAGGAGGCGCGGGCGGAGATCGGGGCGATGCTCGACCACGTGACGGTCGCGGTCGGCAACCGCACCGAGGTGGAGGTCGCCGTCGGCACCGCGGACCCCGACACCGCCGCGGACCGGATGCTCGACCGCGGGCTGCGGCTGGCCGTGATCAAGAAGGGCGCCGAAGGCGTGCTGGTGGCGACCCCGGACGGCCGCTGGACCGTCCCGCCGCAGCGCGTCGAGGTCGTCTGCGGGCTCGGCGCGGGCGACGGCTTCGGCGGCGCCCTGATCCACGGTCTCCTCGCGGGCTGGGACCCGGTGCGCATCGCGGAGTACGCGAACGCGGCGGGCGCGCTCGTGGCGTCCCGGCTGGCCTGCGCCGACGCCATGCCGACCGCGGAGGAGATCGAGGAGCTGCTGTGATCCTCACCGACGAGCGGTGGCGGGACCTGCTGCACGTCCGCGCCACGGACCCGGGCGCGGTCCGGCAGGCCTACGCGACCCGCAAGCGGCGGTCCCGGCTGCTGTCCGACCAGGGCACCCTGTTCCTGGTCGCCGCCGCCGAGGGGGACGGCGAGGGCCGGCGGACGCTGCTGGAGCGGCTGCTCACCGCGCTGGAGAACCCCGCTGTCGACGGCGTCCTCGGCACCCCGGACGTCGTCGAGGAGCTGCTCCTGCTCGGCGCCCTGCACGACAAGGTCGTCTTCGGGGCGATGAACCCCGGCGACCGGTTCACCGGCTACGACGCCCGCACGCTGGTCGACTGCGGCCTCGACGGCGGACGGCTGCTGCTGCGCCTGCCCGGCACCGCCGCGGCACTGCAGGCCTGCGCCGACGCCGTCACCGAGCTGGCCGCGTACGGCCTGATCGCCCTGATCGAGCTGCCGGAGGACCCGGCGCCGACAGCGCGGGCGGTCGCGGTCGCGTCCGGCCTCGGGACGACGTCGGCGCACACCTGGCTGCGGCTGCCGCCCCCGGAGTCGGCCGCCGTCCTGGACGCCACGACGCTGCCGGTGGTGCTCCGCGACGCGCCGTCGGACTGGATGCTGTCGCACCCGGTCGTCCGCGGCCTGGTCCTGGACCACACCCGGCTCGGCGGGAACGCCGGGGCTGCCGTCGAAGCCGCCGCAACGGCACTGGAGGCCGCGAAGTGAGCAAGCTGCACCGTCCTTTCGGGACACTGTCCGACGACGCCGACCCGGTCCGGCTCACCCCCGACAGCGCGGGCTGGACCTACACCGGGCTGCGGGTCCTGGGCCTGGCGCCGGGCGAGACGCGGGTCGTCCACACGGGTGAGTACGAGGCGTTCGTGCTGCCCCTGTCCGGCTCGGCGACCGTCCGGGTCGACGGCCAGGCCTTCGAACTCCGCGGCCGCGACTCGGTCTTCACCCGGGTCACCGACTTCGCCTACGTGCCGCGCGAAGCCGAAGTCGAGGTGTCGGCAAGGGACGGTCTCGAAGTCGCGCTGCCGATGGCACGCTGCACCCGCCGTCTGGAACCGAAGTACGGACCGGCCGAAGACGTCCCGGTCGAGGTGCGCGGCGCCGGGCAGGCGACGCGGCAGGTGACCAACTTCGGCGTCCCGGGGGTGTGGGACCACGCCGACAAGCTCAACGCCTGCGAGCTGATCACCCCGGGCGGCAACTGGTCGTCCTACCCGCCGCACAAGCACGACGAGGCGTCCGAGTGCGAGGTCGTCAACGAGGAGATCTACTACTTCCGCATCGCCGGCCGCGACGGCGTGACGCCCTCGCGCGAAGGCTTCGGCCTGCACCGGACGTACACGGGCGACGGCGAGCTGGACGAGGACGTCGCCGTGCGCGACCACGACGTCTTCCTCGTCCCGCGCGGGTATCACGGGCCGTGCGTGGCCGCGCCCGGCTACCCGATGTACTACCTGAACGTCCTGGCCGGGCCCGCTCCCGAACGGTCGATGGCGTTCTGCGACGACCCCGCGCACGGGTGGGTCCGCGACACGTGGGCGGCGCAGGACCCCGACCCGAGATGTCCCGTCACAAGTCACGAAGGGCGTGTTCAGTGAAACTCACGACGGCTCAGGCGCTGGTCCGCTGGCTTCTCGCGCAGCGGTCGGAAACCCTGGACGGGCGCGAAGTCCCGTTGTTCCCCGGCGTGTTCGCGATCTTCGGGCACGGCAACGTCCTCGGCCTCGGCACCGCGCTGGAGGAGCACCGCGGCGACATCCCGGTCTGGCGCGGGCACACCGAGCAGGGCATGGCGCTGGCCGCGGTCGGCTACGCGAAGGCCACGCACCGGCGGCAGGTCGGCGTCGTGACGTCGTCGATCGGACCGGGCGCACTGAACATGGTGACCGCGGCGGGCGTCGCGCACGCGAACCGGCTGCCGGTGCTGCTCCTGCCCGGCGACACGTTCACCAACCGGGCACCGGACCCGGTGCTGCAGCAGATCGAGCCGTTCGGCGACGCGACGGCCACGGTGAACGACGCCTTCCGCGCGGTCTCCCGCTACTTCGACCGGATCACCAGGCCCGAGCAGCTGATCTCGACGTTGCCGCAGGTCGCCCGGGTGCTCACGGACCCGGCCGACGCCGGGCCGGTCACCCTCGCGCTGCCGCAGGACGTCCAGGCGGAGACCTACGACTTCCCGGAGGCGCTGTTCGAGCCGGTGCTGCACCGGCCGCTGCGGCCGCGCCCGGACCGGCGGTCGGTCACCGAGGCGGCAGCGGTCCTGCGGTCGGCGCACCGGCCCCTGCTCGTGCTCGGCGGCGGTGTCCGGTACTCCGGTGCCGGGCAGCGGGCGCTCGACTTCGCCGAGCGGCACGGCATCCCCGTCGTGGAGACGACCGCGGGCCGGACGCTGGTGCCGCACGACCACCCGTTGCACGCGGGCCCGCTGGGCATCACGGGCTCGACGTCGGCGAACGCCGTGGCCGCGGCCGCGGACGTGGTCCTCGCGGTCGGGACGCGGCTGCAGGACTTCACGACCGCGTCGTGGACGGTCTTCTCCCCCGACGCCCGGCTGGTGACGCTGAACGCGGCCCGGTTCGACGCGGTCAAGCACGGCGCGCTGGCCGTCGTCGGGGACGCCGACGCCGGTCTCGTGGACCTGTCGGCGCAGTTGGAGAGCTGGCGCGTGGACACGTCGTGGACCGCGCGGGCGGCGGCCGAGCGGGCGTCGTGGGACGCGCACATCGGCTCGCTGCGTTCGGCTGCCGGGGACATCCCGTCGTATGCGCAGGTGGTCGGCGTGGTGAACGACCTGTCCGCGGCGGACGACTACGTCATGACGGCGTCCGGCGGCCTGCCGGGCGAGCTGATCGGCGGCTGGCGCGGGTCCGGGTCGCTGTCGATGGACGTCGAGTACGGCTTCTCGTGCATGGGCTACGAGCTGTCCGGCGCGTGGGGCGCGGCGATCGCGTGGCCGGGCCTGGTGACGACGCTGCTGGGCGACGGCTCGTACCTGATGCTGAACTCCGAGCTGTTCTCGGCGGCGTTCGCGGGCCACCCGTTCGTCGCGGTGGTGTGCGACAACGACGGCTACGCGGTGATCGCCCGGCTGCAGGAGGGCCAGGGCGGCAAGCCGTTCAACAACTTCTACGCCGACTGCACGACTTCGCATGCCTCGCCGCCGCGGGTGGACTTCGCCCGCCACGCGGAGTCGCTGGGCTGCCTGGTGTTCACGGCGTCCACAGTGGACTCGCTGCGGGAGGCCTACGCGGCCGCCCGCGAGGCGGCGGTGACGCAGCGGCGTCCCGCCGTGGTCGTGGTGAAGACGCAGCCGTCGGCGTGGACCGAAGCCGGGGCCTGGTGGGAGGTCGGCGTGCCGGAGCACCTGGCCGGGCGGGACGGGTACGAGCGCGGCAAGGGCGGGCAGGTCCGCTACCTGCGGTCCTGAGCCGGCGCGAACCGCTTGGTGCAGGCGGAGATCACCGCGGTTTCGACCCGCTCGACACCCGGGCGCACGCCCACCCGCTCGTAGACGTACCGGTACAGGTGCTCGGCATCCCGGCACACCACCACGGCCAGCAGGTCGTGGCTGCCGGTCGTCGCGGCGACGTACGCGACCTCGGCGTCCGCGGCCAGCTGCCGGGACACCTCGGCGGCCCGCGCCGGGGTCACGGTCAGCCACAGCAGGCACTGGGCCCGGCAGCCGAACAGGGCGGGATCCACCTCGACGTGGAACCGCAGCAGGCCGCGCAGGTCCTCGAGACGGCGGCGGACGGCGGATTCGGACCAGCCGACGCGGGCGGCGAGGTCCGCGCAGGCCGCCCGCCCGTCCGCAGCCAGTGCGGGCAGCAGCCGCCGGTCCAGCTCCGCCGTCCGGACCGGCTGCGGCCCGTACTCCGGTACCCGCAGCGCGTCGGCCTGCTCGGCCGTGAGCGCCGAGGTCCGCCCCGCCCACGAACGGTCCATGAGGGGGCGGAGGAGCTGCTGCACGCTGACGCCGGTGACGTGCGGGTGGCGGCTCAGCCCGGCGGGCGGGGCCGCGCCGTCGCCGGTCCGGAAGACGCAGGCGACCTCGCTGCCCCCGGACAGCACCGTCACCCACGCCGTGTCGGCGTGCCCGGCGAGGGTCCGGGCGAGCCCGGCGGCGCCGTGCGGGAGGACGCGCAGCCGGACGAGCCATTCGGTCCGGTCGCGGGGCGTGGCGCTGACGCGGACGGCGCCGGCCGCGCGGAGGCGGGCGAAGCGGCGGGCGACCGTGCGGTCCGAGACGTCCAGGACGGTCGCGATCCGGCTGAACGGCGCACGGGCGTCCAGCTGGAGCGCGTGCAGCAGCCGCCGGTCCAGCGGGTCGAGCGTGACGGATTCCACCCGGACAGGGTAGTGCGGCGCCGGATTCCGGCGTGCGGGTTTCCGGCTGCTGCCCCGGCGGCGCCGCCCACCGCACGATCAGCCCATGACCATCGACGGCTTCCACCACACCGGCGTCGTGACCCGCGACCTCGACGGGCTCGCCGCCCGGTACACCGCGCTCGGGTTCGCCGTGAGCCCGCGCTCGCGCCATCTGCTCAGCCCGGAACCGGGCTCGCCCCCGGTGCCCGGCTGCACCGCGAACCAGTGCGTCTACCTCGGCAACGCGTACATCGAGCTGCTGGGCATCCTCGACGAGACCTCGCCCGATCCGTGGCACAGCCGCACCATGGGCACGGGCTTCCGGCTCCTCAACTTCGAAACCCCCGACGCCGCGGCCGCGGCGGAGGCGCTGGCGTCCGCCGGGGTCCCGGCTTCCGGCGTGCTCGACCTGGAGCGCGACGTCCGCACCCCGGACGGCGTCCGCACGCTGCGGGCGCGCGCGGTGCACCTCGACCCGCGGCGGACACCGGAGGGGTACGTCGGCGTGGCCCAGCACCTGACGCGCGACCACGTGCGGGGCGTGGCGCACCCGAACGGTGCCCGCCGCCTCGCCGCGGTGCGGATCTCGGCCGCGGACACCGACTTCGACGCGATCGTGGACCGGTACGCCCGGCTGCTCGGCCTCCCGTCCGCGCCGCCGGGACCGATCGCCGTGCTGCCGGCGGGGGACGCGCGGCTGGAGATCGTCCGCGGTCCGGTCTCCCGGCTCGAGGCGATGACGATCGCGGTCGCCGACCTCGCCCACGCCCGCCGGACCGTCGAAGCGGGCGGCACCCCGGTCACCGCCACCGGCAGCGGCTTCTGCGCCGGGTGCCTGTTCTTCGAGGAGACGGCATGACGTTCGCGCTGTTCGCCGGGACGAGCCTGCTGTTCCGGCTGCTGGGCGCGCGCGGCGTCCGGCGCTTCGCGACCTGGCCGGTGAGCGCGGCCCACGGCCTCGCGGTCATGCTGGTGGCGACCGCGTCCGCGCACTTCGCCCCGGACGGCCTCGGGTTCATGCCGGGCCACGGCTCGCTGACCGCGATGGTCCCGCCGTTCGTGCCGTTCCCGTCACTGGTCGTCTGGGTGACCGGCGTGCTGGAGCTGGCCGGCGCGCTCGGGCTCGTCGTGGCACGCACCCGCCGGGCGGCCGGATGGTGCCTGGCCGCGCTGTTCGTCTGCCTGCTCCCGGCGAACGTGCACGCCGTCGCCGCGGACGTCGCACTCGGCGGCCAGGCCCCGCCTCCGCTGTGGGCCCGGCTTCCGGAGCAGGCCGTCTACATCGCGGTCGCGGTGGCCGCCGCACGATGGCGGACCGCCAGTACTGTCAGGACCGTCAGCCGGTGACGGCGGGCGAGGCCGCGTCGGCGACGAGCTGCCGCGGAGTGCCGGACCCGTCGGCCGGGACCGCCCACACGGCGTTGTCCAGCCCGTAGAGCACGGTGTGGTCGTCCTGCCACAGCGCCTGGTCGTCCACGCTGCGTGTCTCGGCCAGCTCGGTTTCCTTCAGGCTCGCCAGCTCCAGCACCGACAGCCGCCAGGTGCCCTCGGCGGTCTTCTTCTTGAACGCCACGCGCGTGCCGTCCGGGGACAGCGACGGGCACTCGACGTTCTCCCGCAGGGTCTTGCCGCGGAAGCGCCCGTAGTCGGCTTCGACGAGGTACGTGCGGCCCTTGCTGCCGAGGGTGGCGTAGAAGCGGTTGCCGTCGGCGGCGAAGGTGATGCCCCAGTAGTTGACGTCGGGGGCGAAGTACCGCTTGCCGCCGGTGAACACCGGCAGCTCCTCGATCGACTTGGTCAGCCGTCCGCTGTCCACTGTGTATATTCCGGCGCGCGTCGAGAAACCCGTTGCCGCGTAGGAATCACCGGTGACGAACAGGGTCCAGTAGACGCGCTTGCCGTCCGGGGAGACGCGGGCCCGGCTCGGCGTGCCGGGAAGGCTTTCGGTGTGGCGGACGCCGAAGCGGCCGTCGAGGACGAGGACGTCGGTCACCGCCGGCAGCGTGCCCGGCTGCACGGCCAGGCACACCGCGGTCTGCTTCGCCACCGCGAACCGGTCGCACTTCAGGCCGCTGAGCTGCGGTTTCGCCGTCGGGTCGGTCAGCGGGACGGCGCCGACGCGGCCGGTCGAGACACTGCGGAACAGCAGCTGCCCCGGCGCGAGGGTGAGCTGGGCGGCGGGCCCGGCTTCCGCGGTGTCCTGCCGCGCGCTGACGACGTAGGTCACGGCCGCGGCGGCGAGCACGGCGGTGGCGGCGAGGGCGATGACGAGTTTCTTCACGGGCGCACCGGTTTCACGAGGGCGGCGGCGAGGGCGACGGCGGCCAGGCAGCCCGCGGCGACGAGCACCGCGGGCCGCAGGTCCCACAGCGTCCACGCCAGTCCGAAGAGGACGGACGAGAGCATCCGGGCGACGGCCTGCCCGGTCTGCACGACGGCCATCCCGGTGGCCCGCAGGTCCGCCGGGATGAGCGGCCCGGCGGCGGCCATCAGGACGCCGTCGGTGGCCGCGTAGAACACGCCGTGCAGGGCGAGCGCGACCACCGCGAGCCAGAGCCCGGCCCGCGGGCCGCACAGCAGCACCAGCGCCAGGCACAGCGCGGCGTGCCCGCCGAGGAACACCGGCCAGCGGCCGATCCGGTCGGCGAGCCTGCCCAGCGGCACGGCGAGCACCAGGTAGACCCCGGCAGTGCCCAGCGGCAGCAGCGGGAACCAGGTCGCCGCGATCTCCCACCGCCGCTGCAGGACGAGGTAGACGAACGAGTCCCCGACCGTCACCAGGCCCAGCAGCGCGGCCCAGAGCGCGACGCGCCGGAAGTCCCTGGCCCGCAACAGGCCGAACGCGGCCCGCGCGGACACCGCGGCCCGGCCGGCGCTGCCGGGGTGGTCCCGGACGAACAGCACGAGCAGCAGCACGGCGATCGCCGCAATGCAGAAGCTGGTGAAGAACACCGACGTGTAGCTGCCGAGGCTGAGCGCGAGCACCGCCATCGCCACCAGCGGCCCGAGGAAGGCGCCGACGGTGTCGAGCGCGCGGTGCACGCCGAACGACCGGCCGAGCGCGTCCGGGGCACTGCTGAGGGAGATCAGCGCGTCCCGCGGGGCGGTGCGCACGCCCTTGCCGGTGCGGTCGGCGGCGAGGACGACCCCGATCGCGGCGACCGACGAGCCGGCCGCGACCAGGCCGAGCTTGCACACCGCGGACAGGCCGTACCCGAGCCCGGCGACGGCCTTGAGCCGCCGCCACCGGTCGGCGAGGTGCCCGCCGAGCACCCGCACGACCGCGGTGGCGCCCGCGTAGAGCCCATCGAGCAGGCCGAACTGCAGCGGGTTCAGCCCGAGGCCGAGCACCAGGTAGAGCGGCAGGACGGCGGTGACCATCTCGGAGGAGACGTCGGTGACCAGGCTGACCATGCCCAGCGCGACGACGTTGGCGGAGACCCGTTTCAGCGCGGGCTTGCGGTCGGTCCCGGCCGCCAGGTCCGAGGTCCGGCTTGTCGCGATGTACATGCCCGTTCTCCTGGTGTCGCGGGTTCGAGGGCCGGGGTGAGCGCCCCGATGTGGCGTTGGTCAAGCCACACCGGGGCGCTCGGACGGAACTAGTGGCAGGTGTAGGTGGGGCTGCTGTCGAGGACCTTGCCGTCGACGCCGATCAGCTGCGTCTGGAAGCTCGTGTCCGTCATCGACAGCTTCAGGACACCGAAGGTCTTCAGCAGCTTCGCGGTCGTCGAGTGCGCGGGGCTCAGGTTGTAGAGGTTCGCCCCGCCGGTTCCGCCGACGATCTCGACCGGGCCGTTCGCGTCCGCCTGGCCGTCGGCGTTCTGGGGCACGAACCGCTCGTAGTTGTGGTCGTGTCCGTTGAGGACCAGGTCGACCTTGTTGGCCACCATGAGGTTCCACAGCTCGATGCTGTCGTCGTTGTCGCCGTGGTCACCGGAGCTCCAGCGCGGGTGGTGCCAGTACGCCGCGACGCAGCCCTTCGTGTTGTTCGCCAGGTCCTGCTTCAGCCACTCCAGCTGCTCGGCCGGGCCGAAGTCGTGGGTGGCGAAGTCGTTGGAGTCAAGGGCGATGAAGTGCCAGTTGCCCATTTCCCAGCTGTAGTACCGCTTGCCCTGCGGCTTGGCGATGGCGCCGAAGTAGTCCTCGTAGCCCTTGAACGGTGTGTCGTCGTAGGTCTCGTGGTTGCCGGGGATCGGCTTGAGCTTGCTCTTGAACCGGCCCCACGTGGTGTCGAAGTAGGACTTGAAGTCCGACAGGTGGGCGTCGTCGTATTGGTTGTCGCCCATGGTGATCACCGCGGCGGGGTTCATCGCCTCGACGAGCTTCGCCGTCTTCGGGTGGACGCAGCTGGAGCTGCTCGCGGTGCACCGCTCGGCGATGTCCCCGGCCGCGGCGAGGACGAATCCCGCGCTCCCGGCCGCGGTCTTCACGGTGATCGGCGTGCCGGACGGCGAGACGTTGCCCGCGGTGTCCCGGGCGCGGACGGCGTAGGTGTAGCTCGTCTCCGGCGTCAGCCCGGTGTCGGTGTAGGACGTCGTCGCGCTGGTCGCCACGACCGTGCCGTTGCGGAGGATGTCGTAGCCGGCGACGCCGACGTTGTCGGTGGAGGCACCCCACGTCAGCGCGACGCTGGTGGCGGTCGTCGCCCCGGCGGTCAGCCCGGACGGCGTGGTCGGGGGCTGGGTGTCGCCGGAGGCGTCGGTGACGCCGAAGACCTGCATTTCCCAGAAGGAGTAGCCGTAGCTCGTGCCGCGGGTGAGGCCGACGAAGCGGACGTAGCGGCCGTGCCCGTTCAGCCCGCCGAGGTCGTCGATCTTGCCGTCGCCGGTGTCGATGCTGGCGATGGGGCTGAACTGCGTGCCGTCGTCGGAGACCTCGATGCGGTACTTCTTGGCGTAGGCGGCTTCCCAGTTGAGGACGACGCGGTGGACGGTGGCGGCCTGGCCGAGGTCGATCCGCAGCCACTGCGGGTCGGAGCCCTCGGCGCTGGCCCAGCGGGTGGTGGTGTTGCCGTCGACGGCCTTCGCGCCGGTGTAGGAGGACCCCTCGATACTGGAGGTGGCCACGGGTTTGCCCTGCGACAGCAGGACATCGGCGGCTTCGGTGGTGGCGGCCGCGGCAATGGCCGACGGCAGCAGCACCACGGCGGCGAGCACCGGGGTGATGCGGGCAAGAGGTCGTAGTCGTGACGAAGGCACGTCGCGCTCCTTACGGGCCTGGCGGTGGCTGGTGGGCTGCGGCGTCGGCTACTGTTAAGAAAGTTTCCTAACTAAAACGGACTGTAACGAGGCCCTGTCCCGGCTGACAAGACTTGTCCGGTCCTTGAATCGGTCAAGAGGGTGAATTCGCCCGCGTTTGCGCTGCTCAGGCCGTGTGTCGCTGAGCGGGGCACTGCTCCGCGGCGCGGGATGACCGAGCTACCGCCGCCCGCGGAAGGTGCGGCGCAGGTCCTCGACCCACCGGTCCGGGATCTCCCACGGGATGAAGTGCCCGCCGGTGTCGTGGACCGTGAGGTTGACGTGGTTGTACCAGGCGGCGCGGTCGCTTTCCAGGAAGTGCCGGACCCGGTCCTCAGTCCGCACCCCTGGCGGGTTTTCGTAGGCCACGAAGGTGATCCCGGTCGGCGTCTCGACCACCGGCCACCGGTCGTGCGACGGCGTCCACGGATACCGGTTGTTGTTGGCGTACGTGCGGATCGACGTGCCGATCGAGTTCGTGACCCAGAAGATCATCGCGTGGGTGAGCAGGTCGTCCTTGCCGAACACGCTTTCGACGTCCCCGCCGTTGTCGCTCCAGTTCACCCAGCGTTCGAGGATCCAGGCGAGCATCCCCGGCGGCGAGTCCGACAGGCCGTAGGACAGCGTGCTCGGGTCGAGCACGTGCGCGGCGAAGTGGACGGCGAACTTGTCCCCCACGGTGGCCAGCCGCGCACGGAAGTCGTTGAAGAAGTCCAGCGTCAGCCCGGATCCGATGTGGATCCCGTGCAGCTCGGCGGCGTACTTGTGCCCGAGCTGGCCGGTGACGAGGGCGCCGACGTCACACCCGGCGGCCGCGTACTTCTCGTAGCCGAGGACGCCGGTCATCAGCGTGTGCCAGAGGTCGGCGACCTTCCAGAAGTTCAGGTCCGGGTGCCGCGGCAGCGGACCGGAGAACCCGAAACCGGGGAACGACGGGATGATCACGTCGAACGCCTCGGCCGGGTCGCCGCCGTGCGCGCCCGGGTCGGCCAGCGGGCCGGCGACCCTGGACCAGTGCCAGAACGTCCACGGCCAGCCGTGGGTGAGGATCAGCGGCGTCGGGTCCGGGCCGGTTCCTGGCTTGCGCATGAAGTGCACCGGCACGCCGTCGACGTCGACGCGGTAGTGCTCGTAGGCGTTGATCGCGGCCTCGGCCCTGCGCCAGTCGTAGCCGGTGCGCCAGTACTCGACGAGTTCCTGCAGGTAGGCGCGGTTGACGCCGTAGGACCAGTCGTCGTTGCCCACGTCGTCCGGCCAGCGCGTCAGGTCGAGCCGCCGCCGGAGGTCGTCGAGCACCTCCTCGGGCACGTGGATCGGCGCCGGTGTCAACGGAAACGGCCGCATCGTCAGCTCCCCTGGCGGTTCAGGTCGACCATGCGCGCCAGCGCGGGCAACGCCGCCGCGATGGCCGCACGCTCCTTCGGGCCGAGGCGGCCGGCGAGTTCGGCGAGACGCGCCACGCGTTCGGCACGCCGTCCCTCCACGACCGCGCGGCCCGCGTCGGTGATGTGCACGAGGACCCCCCGGCCGTCCGCGGGGTCGGGACGGCGCTCCACCAGCCCGTCCCGTTCGAGCTTGGTGACGAGCTGGGAGATCGCCGACTGCGTGACCTGCTCGCTGGCCGTCAGGTCGGTGAGCCTGCTCGGGCCGGTGCCTGCCAGCGTGTGGAGCACCGACAGCGTCGTGAAGCTCCAGCGCTGCGCCGACGGCAGCCGGATGACCATCCGGGTGAAGTCCTCGAACACGGCCGTCAGCTCGGCGACGCTCAACTCGGC
The DNA here is from genome assembly GCF_040064235.1 of Amycolatopsis melonis. Taxonomy (NCBI): domain Bacteria; kingdom Bacillati; phylum Actinomycetota; class Actinomycetes; order Pseudonocardiales; family Pseudonocardiaceae; genus Amycolatopsis; species Amycolatopsis melonis. The sequence continues at coordinate 436,186 of NZ_JBDZYD010000002.1, read as the reverse complement.
AGGCACAGCCGGACTATATCAGGAACTTAATTAGTTGCTAATGCTTTTCGGATCTCGGCGACGGCGGCCCGGCCCGCCCGGTTCGCCCCGACCGTGCTCGCCGACGGCCCGTACCCGACCAGGTGCAGCCGCGGCTCGCGGACCACCCGCGTGCCGTCCATGCGGATCCCGCCGCCCGGTTCCCGGAGGTGCAGCGGCGCGAGGTGGTCGATCGCCGCACGGAACCCGGTGGCCCACAGGATGACGTCGGCGTCGAAGCGGGAGCCGTCCGCCCACTCCACGCCGGACGGCACGATCCGGGCGAACATCGGCCTGCGGTCGAGGATCCCGGCGGCCCGCGCGGCGCGGACCTCGGGCGTCACGGCCAGGTCCGTCACGCTGACGACGCTTTCGGGCGGCAGCCCGGCGCGTACCCGCTCGGCGACCTTGGCGACGGCTGTGCGTCCCCAGTCCTCGCTGAAGGGTTCGTCCCGCCAGACCGGCGGCCGCCGGGTGACCCAGGCGGTCGCGCGGGCCAGCGGTGCGAACTCCATCAGCAGCTGGACGGCCGACGCGCCGCCCCCGACGACGACCACCCGCCGCCCGCGGAAGTCCTCCGGGCCGGTGTAGTCGGCGGTGTGCAGCTGACGGCCCGCGAAGGTCTCCTGGCCGGGGTAGTGCGGCCAGAACGGCCGGTCCCACGTCCCGGTCGCGCTGATGACGGCCCGCGCGGCCCAGGACTCGGCCGGGCTCGACACCACGAGCCGCTCCCCCGCCCGCGTCACCGACTGGACGTCGACGGGCCGCAGCACGGGCAGGTCGTAAACGCTTTCGAAGCGGGCGAAGTATTCGGACACGACTTCGGACGCCGGCCGCGTGACATCCGGGGAACCGAAAGCCATGCCGGGCAGGTCGTAGATGCCGTGCACCTTCCCGAGCACCAGGGACGGCCACCGGTACTGCCACGCTCCCCCGGCGCGTTTCCCGTGGTCGAGCACGACGAACCCGGTCCGGTTGGCGAACCCGGCCCGGCGCAGGTGGTAGGCGGCGGACAGGCCCGCCTGCCCGGCCCCGATCACCACCACGTCCGTCTCGTGATCCGCGCCGCTCATACCGGGTTCAACGGCTGCCCCGGCGGGCTATTTCGCGCCGTTCGTCACACGGCGACCTGGTTGCGCCCGGCTTCCTTGGCCCGGTACAGCGCCGCGTCGGCCGAGCGGAGGACGTCGTCGAGGGTGGGCCCGGCGTCGGGGTGCCGCGCGACGCCGATCGACACCGACAGGCCGTTCACCCGGACGGTGCCGCTCCCGGTCGAGATCGCCACGTCGAGCTCGCCGACCGCCACCCGGACCCGCTCGGCGATGGCGAGCACGTCGGCGCGGCCGATGCCGGGCAGCAGCACGACGAATTCTTCGCCGCCGAACCGGCCGACGGTGTCGCCCTGGCGCACCGAACCGGTGATCGCCACCGCGACGGCGGCGAGGACGTCGTCGCCGGTCAGGTGGCCGTAGGTGTCGTTGATGCGCTTGAAGTGGTCGAGGTCGATCATCAGCACGGCGTAGCCGCTCGCGGCGCGGCGCTGGGTGCGGGCGTGCTCGCGGACGGCGGATTCGTGCCAGCCGGTCGTGTTGAGCAGCCCGGTCTTCTCGTCGGTGACGGCGGCGACCTGCAGCTGCTGTTTCAGCAGCAGGTAGCGGTGCAGCAGCAGCAACGGCGCGACGACGAACACGACCAGCACCGGCTGCTCGACCAGCGCGAGCGCGGCGAGCCCGCCGAGGCAGAGGGTCGCCAGCTCGAAGGCGTTGTCCTCCCAGGTGCCGATCAGGTCCGCGGCGGAGCGCTGGCTGGTGTACAGGTAGATCCCGGTGGCGACGAGCCCGACGTTCACCAGCTCGAACACGGCGGCAGCCAGGCACAGCGCCACGACGCCGCGCGGCGTCTGCAACGGCGTCCCGTGCAGCCCGAAGAGCGCGAGAACGGACGAAGCGGCGAAGCACGACAACATCGCCCACGCCGTGCTGGCGACGAAGCGGTGCGCGGGGCGCGTACGCACCTGACGCCACACGCGCACCCACAGGTGGGTGTAGAGGACGACGGCGAGCAGCGCGACCCACGCCGGCGGCAGCAGGACGACCCCGGCGAGATACCAGACGGAGGTGACGTTGATGTGCGTCTGCCCGCTCATCCACCGCCGCAGCCGCTCGATGCGCCGCGACATCTCGGCCTGCGCCACCCCGAGGGCGACGAGCACCCCGAACCAGACGGGCCGGACGGGCCCGCCGAACCCGGTCACCAGCGCGGCCCCGGTGGCGACGACGGCGACCAGTTCACAGCCGAGGGCATAGGTGATCCACCTGGGTTTCGCCCCGGCCCACATTTCCCAGCGCGCAGGCCACCCCGGCCAGGCGGAAAGCGCATCCCGGCGCACGGCGGCCTGGGCTCTCAAGAGCGGAAGCCACCGACGAGACGGACCGGCATCGTGACGTACCCCTTGCGCGAAGTTCGGCCGACCAGGTAGCCCAGCGTAGCCGGTCGGACGACCGGCGTCGCCAGTCCGGGGGAATTCCGGGCAAAGCCGCTGCGCGGGGGACCGCTCAAGGTGGGTGTCGTGGGTTATTTGCGCAGGGCGCGCACGATGGCGACCACCCCGGCCAGCGCGGCAATCGCGACCAGCACGGGCACGAGCCGCTTGGCGACCGAGGGGCCCGCGTAGTCGAGCAGGTCGATGGCCTCGGTCTCCGGCGCGGCCGGGACACTCCGCAGGGGCGGACGGTCCGCGGGCTTGGCGGCGGGCCGGGGATCGGTGTTGATGTCGGCCGTGGTGGGGGCTTTCTTGACCGAAGGCTGCGGCGAGGCGACCGGCTCGGGGGTCGCGGCCGGGTCGGTTTCGGCCGAGGAGGCGGGCTTCGGCGAAGCGATCGGCTCGGCCCCGGCGGACGGCTCGGCCGGGGTGGCCGAGGGGCTCGGGCCGGCTTCCGCAGTCTCCTCCGCCGCCGGCTTCTCCGGTGCCAGCTTGCCCGACAGGCAGCCCGCGAAGGTGTCCAGGATCTTGCCGCCCACCTCGCTGATCAGCCCGCGGCCGAACTGCGCCGGCTTGCCCGTGATCGACAGGTCCGTGGCCACCGCTCCGTGCGTTCCGCCGTCGGTCTCCGTCAGCGTCAGCGTCACCGTGGCCGCCGCCGTTCCTGCTCCGCGGGCGTCCTTGCCCGAGGCCTTGATCGTGACCTTGCGTGCCTGCTCGTCCTTCTCCAGGAACTCGCCGTTTCCCTTGTACAGCAAGGAAATCGGCCCGAGCTTGACCTTCACCGTGCCGCTGAACCGGTCGCCTTCGACCTGGGTCAGCGTCGCGCCCGGCATGCACGGGGCGACGCGCTCGGGGTCGACCACCGCCTGCCAGACCTCGCCGATCGGGGCCGGGACGGTGAATTCGTGGTCGAGCCGCACGGCGCGACCTCCTTCCTCGAGACGGGCCTGCCGGACCCCACCCTAGCCGCCGGCGGGGCGGCGGCCAGGGTGAAGAACCGGCAGGCTCAGGCCCCCGCGGCCGCCGCGATCGCGCGGCCCGTCAGCACCTGGGCCAGGTGACGGCGATATTCGACGTCGGCGTTGCCGTCCACCGGCGGATTCGTGCCCTCCGCCGCGTGGGACGCCGCCGCGCCGATCGCTTCCGCCGTCGCCTGGGCGCCGACCAGCGCCGCCTCGACGGCCGTCGCGCGGACCGGGGTCGAGCCCATGTTCGTCAAGGCCACGCGGGCTTCCTCGATCACGCCCGCCTCGGTACGGACGGTGACCGCGACCGCGACCATCGACCACGCCTGGGCGACACGGTTGAACTTCTCGTAGTGCGCCCGCCACCCCGTGTGCTTGGGCACGCGGATCTCCACCAGCAGCTCGTCCGGGGCCAGCGCCGTGGTGAACAGGTCCTGGAAGAACTCCGCCGCGGGCACCGTCCGGCGACCCGACGGCCCGGCGATCACCAGCGACGCCTCCAGCGCCAGCACCGGCGCCAGCAGGTCACCGGCCGGGTCGGCGTGCGCGATCGCGCCGCCGAGTGTGCCGCGGTGGCGGATCTGCGGGTCGGCCACCGTGTCCGTCGCTTCCTTGAGCAACGCCGCGTGCTCGGCGACCAGCGCGTCCCGCTGGACGTCGTAGTGGGTCGTCATCGCGCCGATCACCAGCGCGTCGCCCTCCTCGCGCACGCCGCGCAGCTCCGGGACGCGCCCGAGGTCGACCAGCGTGGCCGGCGTGGCCAGCCGCATCCGCAGCACCGGCAGCAGGCTCTGCCCGCCCGCCAGGACCTTGGCGTCCTCGCCCGCCGACGCCAGCGCCTGCACCGCTTCGTCCACTGTGGACGGACGGACGTAGTCGAAGGGAGCCGGGATCACTGCGCACCTCCGGTCGCGTCGATCGAACCGAGCCCGCCACCGGCTTCGCCGCGGCCGGGGCCGCCCGCGTCGCTGGTGCCGTGCTGGATGGCGTGCCAGACCCGCATCGGGGTCAGCGGCATCTCGATGTCGTTCACCCCGAACGGCCGCAGCGCGTCGACCACCGCGTTGACCACCGCCGGGGTCGACGCGATGGTGCCCGCCTCGCCGACGCCCTTGGCGCCGAGCGGGTTCGTCGTCGACGGCGTTTCCGTGCGGTCGGTGGTGAACGACGGCAGGTCGGCCGCCGACGGCAGCAGGTAGTCGGCGAACGTGCCCGTCGTCAACGTGCCGCTCTCGTCGTGCTCGGTGCCTTCGAACAGCGCCTGCGCGATGCCCTGCGCGAGCCCGCCGTGCACCTGTCCCTCGACGATCAGCGGGTTCACCGCGACGCCGACGTCGTCGACGCAGACGTACGAGCGCAGCTTGATCCGGCCCGTCTCGGTGTCCACCTCGGCGGCGCACAGGTGCGTGCCGTGCGGGAACGAGAAGTTCTCCGGGTCGAACGTCGCGTCCGAGTCCAGTGACGGCTCGACCCCGTCGGGCAGGTTGTGCGCCGCGAACACCGCGAGCGCGACGTCGGCGATCGTCGTCGACGTCTCGGTGCCCTTGACGGTGAACTTGCCGCCGGCGAACTCGAGGTCGTCCTCGGCGCATTCGAGCAGGTGCGCCGCGATCGGCTTGGCCTTCGCGACGACCTTCTCGGCGGCCTTGACGACGGCGATCCCGCCGACGACCAGCGACCGCGAACCGTAGGTGTCCATGCCCTTGTGCGAGGACTGCGTGTCACCGTGGATGATCTCGACGTCCTCGAAGGCGACGCCCAGCTGGTCGGCGACGATCTGGCTCCACGCCGTCTCGTGGCCCTGGCCGTGCGCGGACGCGCCGGTGATGACCTCGACCTTGCCGGTCGGCAGCATCCGGATCGACGCGTGCTCCCAGCCGCCGGCGCCGTAGTCGAGCGAGCCGAGCACACGCGACGGCGCGAGCCCGCACATCTCGGTGAACGTCGAGATGCCGATGCCGAGCTGCACCTTGTCCTTCGCCGCGCGGCGCCGCTGCTGCTCGGCGCGCAGGCCGTCGTAGTCGAACAGCTGCTTGGCCTTCTCGGTGGCGGCCTCGTAGTCGCCCGAGTCGTAGGTCAGCCCGCACACCGTGGTGAACGGGAACTCCTCGTGCTTGATCCAGTTCTTCTCCCGCAGCTCCAGCGGATCCATGCCGAGTTCGACGGCGAGCTCGTCCATGATCCGCTCGATCGCGAACGTCGCTTCCGGGCGCCCGGCGCCGCGGTAGGCGTCGGTGAGCGTCGTCGTCGTGTACACGTTGGTGCAGGCGAAGTGGTACGCCGGGATCTTGTAGATCGCGTTGAACATGAACGCGCCGAGGATCGGGACACCCGGTCCGACCAGGCCGTTGTACGCGCCGAGGTTGGCCAGCAGCTCGACCTTGAGACCGGTGACGCGGCCGTCGCGGGTGGCCGAGACGGTGATGTCCTGGATCTGGTCGCGGCCGTGGTGCGCGGCGAGCATGGTCTCCGAGCGGGACTCGTTCCACTTGACCGGCTTGCCGAGCTTCTGCGCAACCAGCAGCGCCATCATCTCTTCCGGCAGGACGCCGATCTTGCCGCCGAAGCCGCCGCCGACGTCCGGGGCGATCACGCGCAGCTTGTGCTCGGGGATGCCGAGCGTCAGCGCCGACATCACGCGCAGGATGTGCGGGATCTGCGTGGCCGACCACATGGTGATCTGCGTGCCGGTCGGGTCGACGACGCACGCGCGTGGCTCCATGAAGGCCGGGACCAGGCGCTGCTGGCGGAAGCGCCGCTTGAGCACGACCTCCGCCGAGCTGATCGCGTCCTCGACGTTGCCGCCGGTGCCCGCCTCGGCGGAGTCGAACTTCCAGACCGCGCTCGTGTTGGTGCCGAGGTCCTCGTGGACCAGCGGGGCGCCGTCGGCGATCGCGGCTTCCATGTCGAGGACGACCGGCAGCTCGTCGTACTCGACGTCGATCTCCTCAAGCGCGTCGTGCGCTTCGGCCGACGACCGCGCGACGACGACCGCGACGCCCTCACCGGCGAAGTTGACCTGGCCGTCGGCGAGCACCGGGCGGCGCGGCGCCTTCATGTCCGGCGTGATCGGCCACGCGCAGGGCATGCCGATCGAGCCGTCCGGGTCGAGGTCCTTCGCGGTGTAGACGGCGACGACACCGGAGGCGTTCTTCGCCGCCGAGGTGTCGATCGAGACGATCCTGGCGTGCGCGAACGGGCTGCGCAGGACGGCCAGGTGCAGCATGCCGGGCAGCGTGATGTTGTCGGTCCACCGCGTGCGGCCGGTGATGAGCCGCTCGTCCTCCTTGCGGCGGCGGGACTTGCCGACCTCCGGTTCGAGCGTGGCGGTCATCAGTCACCCCCCACGCCGGCGTGCTTGCTCTCGGCGATCCGCTCGGCTTCGGGCCCGGCGCCGGGACTCATGTGCTTCGCGGCGTCGCGCACCGCGCGGACAATGTTCTGGTAACCGGTGCAGCGGCAGAGGTTGCCTTCGAGCCCTTCGCGGACGGCCTGCTCGTCCGGGTCGGGGTTGTCGGCCAGCAGGTCGATCGACTGCATGATCATGCCGGGGGTGCAGAACCCGCACTGCAGCGCGTGGTTGTCGTGGAACGCCTTCTGCACCGGGTGCAGCTGCCCGTCCCTGGCCAGCCCTTCGATGGTGGTGACCTCGCAGCCGTCGGCCTGGACGGCCAGCACGGAGCAGGACTTCACGCTGTGCCCGTCCAGGTGGACGGTGCAGGCACCGCAGTTGCTGGTGTCGCAGCCGACGACGGTGCCGACCTTGCCGAGCCGTTCGCGCAGGTAGTGCACGAGCAGGGTGCGGGGCTCGACTTCGTCGGTGTACTTCGTCCCGTCGACAGTGACGGTGATGCGCATCAGGCCTCCAAAAGCCGGGTTCGGGAACGGCCTGCCCGAAGTGATCGGGCTCACAAACCCCGAGCGTGCTACGCGACCTTCACGCGGACAAGCCCTGATGTCACACGTTCAACTACCTGTTCCGCAGATACGCGGGAAATGGCTGCATGGACCCGATTCTGCGGAGCGCCGGATGGGTGAACTTTTGTGGCCACCCGGCGTACTCAGCCGTGAATCCGCCCCGACAGCTCCGCCAGCCGCGTGCCGCTGCCGCCCCAGCGCAGGGAAATGATCTCCGCGGCGATGGACACCGCCGTCTCCTCCGGGGTGCGGGCACCGAGGTCGAGCCCGATCGGGGACGACAGCCGCGCCAGTTCCGCCTCGGTGATCCCCGCTTCGCGCAGGCGCGCGAAGCGGTCGTCGTGGGTCTTGCGCGAGCCCATCGCGCCGACGTACCCGACGTCCAGGCGCAGCGCGACCTCCAGCAGCGGCACGTCGAACTTGGGGTCGTGGGTCAGCACCGCGATCGCCGTGCGCCGGTCGACGCGGCCCGCCTCGGCCTCCGCCTTCAGGTAGCGGTGCGGCCAGTCGACGACGACCTCGTGCGCGTCCGGGAACCGGCTCCTGGTCGCGAACACCGGGCGCGCGTCGCACACCGTCACCTGGTAGCCGAGGTAGGCACCCATGCGGGCCATCGCGGCGGCGAAGTCGATCGCGCCGAAGACCAGCAGGCGGGGCGGCGGCTCGAAGGAGTTGACGAACACCGCCATCCCCTCGCCGCGGCGCTGCCCGTCCGGGCCGTAGTGCAGGGTGCCGGTGCGGCCGCTGGCCAGCAGGCCGCGGGCGTCGTCGGCGACCGCGTCGTCCATCCGCGACGACCCGAGCGAGCCCGCGGTGCGGTCCGGCCACACGATCATGTGCTCGCCGACCAGGCCTTCGCGCTCGTGCTCGATGATCGTGACGACCGCGACCGGCTCGCCGCCGCGCACCGACTCGACCACCTCGCCGAGCTCGGGCATCGACTCGCGGTCGACGTGCTCGACGTAGATGTCGATGATCCCGCCGCAGGTCAGGCCCACGGCGAAGGCGTCGTCGTCGCTGACGCCGTAGCGCTGCAGCACCGGCTTGCGCTCGGCGACGACCTCCTGCGCCAGCTCGTAGACCGCGCCTTCGACGCAGCCGCCGGACACGCTGCCGGCAACCGTGCCGTCCTGGGCGACGACCATCGCGGCGCCCGGGGCACGCGGCGCCGAGGAGAAGGTGGCGACCACGGTGCCCAGCCCGACCGTCTCGCCCGCCGACCAGCGGCGGAACACGTCGTCGAGTACGTCACGCATCGGCAATCTCCCCGAGCAGTCGTTCCAAGGTGGCCAGGCTGTGCCCGGCCAGCAGGCGGTCGATGTGCGGCAGCGCGGCCACGATGCCCGACTGGACGGGAGCGTACCCCGCCCGGCCGGCGTGCGGATTCACCCAGAACACGGCGTGCGCGAGCCGCCGCAGGCGGGCGAGCTGCTCGCCGAGCAGGCCGGTGTCGCCGCGTTCCCAGCCGTCGGAGAAGACGGTGACGACGGCGCGGCGCGCCACGCCCCGGCGTCCCCAGCGGTCGAGGAACGCCTGCAGCGTCTCGCCGAGCCGGGTGCCGCCGGCGAAGTCCGGGACCGCCGAGCCCGCCGCGAGCATCGCGCGTTCCGGGTCACGACGGCGCAGCTGGCGCGACACCCGGGTCAGCCGCGTGCCGAGCGTGAAGACCTCGACGGACTGCGGCGCGGACCGCGTCAGGACGTGGGCGAACCGCAGCAGGGCGTCGGCGTACGGGCTCATCGAGCCGGAGACGTCGACGAGCAGCACGACCCGCCGCGGCCTGCTGCCGCGCCGGACGTGGGCGAGCCGCACGGGCTCGCCGCCGCTGGCGAGCATGGCGCGCAGCGTGCGCGACGGGTCCAGCCGCCCCCGCCGCGACGGCGTACGCCGGGCGGCCGGACGCCTCGGCGGCGCGGGCCGCAGGGCGGCCAGCAGCTCACGGAGGTGTTCGCGCTCGGCGGTGGTCAGGGCGGCGAGGTCCCGGTGACGCAGGACTTCCTGCGTGCTGGCGGCGACCTTCAGCTGGTCGTGCCCGTCGCCGCCCTCGGCGTCCCCGCCTCCGGCGTCGGTGAGCGGCGCGATCCGCGACTGCCGGGGGACGGCCGACCTGGCGCGTTGCGGCGTGGTGGTTTCGATCGAGAACCACTGGCTGAACGCCTCTTCGTAGCACGGGAGGTCGTCGGGGCTGGAGCACAGGGTCAGCCGCCCGGCCCAGTAGAGCTGGGTGGGTTCGGCGACGTCGATCTCGGAGACCGCGGCCAGGTAGGCCTGCACGCGATGCGCGTCGCAGGCAACCCCGGCTTCGCGCAGCGCGGCGGCGAACCCGGCATACCCGGCGACAGGATCGGCGGCGGTGGTCATGCACTCCATTGTGCGCCTGTTTTGTGCGTGCGGTTTGTGTCCCGGCGAGGAGTCGAACCTCGGACCTCGGCGTTCGTAGCGCCGCGCTCTGTCCTGCTGAGCTACCGGGACAAGGGCGGCCTGCGCACACCCCTCCCCGGGCAGGCGCAGACCGCGCTCTTCGCTGCGGCCGACCCAAGGTAGCGGCGGGTGGGCGCGAAGAGCCTTCGGAAAGAACGGAATTTCAGCGAACGGCGCGGGAGATCGTGCCGCATCGCATCGGGTCTTGCCGCTTGGTCACGATCTCCTCCTCTCGGTGGCGGTTCTGCCGGACTGGGAAAAGGATGCCGGAGCCCGGCGGACCGGGCAACGCATTTATCGACAGTCCTGTGTGGACGGACGAAGGTCAGGCGAACAGGGCGTCGAGTTTCGCGCGGACGCGGTCGAGATCTTCGCTGTATTTCAGGACGGCACCGAGGGTCCTGGCCGCCGAGGCGGCGTCCAGTTCGTCACGCTGCAGTGCCAGCAGGGCCCGCGCCCAGTCGAGTGACTCCGCGACTCCCGGCGGCTTCAGCAGGTCCATTTCGCGGAGCCGGTGCACGGCCTCGGCGATCTGCCGGGCCAGCAGCTCACCGACCTCGGGAATGCGGCGCCGCAGGATCGCGACCTCCTGGGGGAGGTCCGGGTGTTCCAGCCAGTGGTAGAGGCAGCGGCGCTTGAGGGCGTCGTGCACTTCGCGCGTCCGGTTGGAGGTGAGCACGACCAGCGGCGGCTGTTCGGCACGGACTTCGCCGTATTCGGGGATGGTCACGGCGTGTTCGTCGAGAAGCTGCAGCAGGAAGGCTTCGAACTCGTCGTCGGCGCGGTCGATCTCGTCGATGAGCAACACGCACGGCGCGCTGACCAGGGCTTGGAGCAGCGGCCGGGCCAGCAGGAACCGTTCGGTGTAGAGAGAGCGTTCGGCGGTCTCGACGTCGAGCCGGCCCCCTTCGGCGGCTTCGAGGGCGCGCAGGTGGAGCAGCTGGCGGGGAAAGTCCCATTCGTAGAGTGCCTGGGCGGCATCGATGCCCTCGTGGCACTGGAGGCGCACGAGCGGACGGCCGAGCGCGGTGGCCAGCGCGAGCGCGAGCGACGTCTTGCCGGTGCCGGGTTCGCCTTCGCAGAAGAGCGGACGGCCCATCCGCAGGGCGAGAAACCCGGCGGTGGCGAGCCCGTCATCGGCGAGATAGCCGGTCGCATCCAGGGCACCGGCAAGTTCTTCAGGCGAGGCGAGCAAGTCCGTCACACCGTCGATCGTAGGCGGCGCACGGGCACGCCGCGGCGCTCAGCCGGGAAGATCGGCCCGCCGATCGACGTCGCGGCCGTCGCCGAGATCCCCGCACTCGATCAACGCGAGGTCTGTGCGGCCGGCGAGCCAGTCCCGGGCCCCACGGTCGCCTTGGGCGGTCCCGGCAATTTCGGCCCACCAGTGACGGCCGAGCAGAACGGGATGCCCGGGCACACCGTGGTACGCGGCCCGAGCGACGGCGGTGTTCGTGGCGTGCGCCGCGACGCGGGCGAGGATGTCGGAGCCCACCCACGGCAGATCGACCAGGTGGATCAGTGCGGCAACGGGGCCGCCGGGTCCGGCCTCCGACAAACCCGACCCCGAACCACCCGGATCCGACGGCCCGGCCGCTGTGGCGGGGAGCTGGGTCAAGGCGGCCAGGCCGGCTCTCAGGGATGCGCCCATTCCGGTCTGCCAGTCCTCCGCCAGGACCGCTGTCACCGGGTCCGGCAGGAGTGCGCGGACCTCGGCGGCCGCTGCGCCGATCACCACTCGGATCGGGGTGCAGCCCGCCTCCTGCAGGGTGCGTACCGCGCGGCGGACCAGGGGTTCGCCGTCGAACTCGGCCAGGGCCTTCGGGCCGCCGAAGCGGCGGCCCGCGCCTGCGGCGAGGAGCAGGCCCGCTACGGCGGGCGGCCGCTCGGCCTCAGGCATGGGCGTGGCTTGGGGCGCCCGCCGACAGGTCCGCCTCGATCGCCTGGGCCGTCTTCAGCAGGGGCGGGATCAGGTTCTTCTCCACCGTGCGGGCGGGGGTGCGGCTGGCGTGCGTGGACAGGTTCACCGCGGCCACCACCTTGCCCTGGCGGTCGTGGATCGGGGCCGCCACCGAGCGGAGGCCCTCCTCCAGCTCCTGGTCCACCATGGCCCAGCCCTGGTCGCGGACCTTGGCCAGCTCTGCGCGCAGGCGGTCCGGGGCCGTCACCGTGCGGTCCGTCAGGCGCTCCAGCCTCGCTCCCGCGAAGTACGCCTCCAGCTCCGCCTCGCCGAGGCCGGCCAGCAGGACGTGGCCCATCGACGTCGCGTACGCCGGGAAGCGGGTTCCCACGTTGATGCTCACCGTCATGATCCGGGAAACCGCCACCCGGGCCACGTAGACGATGTCCGTGCCCTCCAGCACCGAGACCGAGCTCGACTCGTGCACCGCCGCCGACAGGTGCTCCAGGTGCGGCTGCGCCACCTCGGGCAGCGTCATGCTCGACAGGTACGAATACCCCAGCTCCAGCACCCGGGCCGTCAGGGAGAAGTACTTGCCGTCCGTGCGGACGTAGCCCAGGTCGGCCAGGGTCAGCAGGAACCGGCGCGCCGCCGCGCGCGTCAGGCCCGTCGCGCGGGCGACGTCGCTGAGGGTCAGCTCCGCCGCGCCCGCGTGGAACGCCTTGATCACCGCCAGCCCGCGCTCCAGCGACTGCACGTGGTGGGCACCACGGTGCGCCGGCTCGCTGCTCAGCCGGGCGTCGACGTCCCTCCCCGTGTCCATGACCGGCACCCTATCCGGCGTCGGCCGGGCGGGCGCTCGGCTCGCCGAGCTCGGCCAGGGTGCGCTGCGCGATGGCGAACGCCGCGTTCGCCGCCGGTGCGCCCGCGTAGACCGCCGTGTGCAGCAGGACCTCGCTGATCTCCGCCGCCGTGAGGCCGTTGCGGATCGCGGCCTTCACGTGCATCGCCAGCTCGTTGTGCGCCTGCAGCGCGGTCAGCGCCGCCAGCGTCACGCAGCTGCGGGTCCGGCGGTCCAGGCCGTCCCTCGCCCACACCGAGCCCCACGCGCCCTCGGTGATGTACTCCTGGAACGGGCGGCTGAAGTCCGTGGTGCCCGCCACCGCGCGGTCGACGTGCTCGTCGCCGAGCACCTCGCGCCGCACCTTCATGCCCTGCTCGCGGCGGTCGGTCATGGTCGCTCCAAGTGGTCCAGGATCAGCCGGGTGAACTCCGCCGGCCGTTCGTAGCTGCCCAGGTGTGCCGCGCCCGGCACGACTTCGAGCCGGGCGCCGGGGATGCCCTCGGCGATCGGCCGCGCGTGCTCCTCCGGCGGCGTCGCCGGATCGTCGGCGCCCGCGATGACCAGGGTGGGCGCCGTGATCTTGGGGAGCAGGTCGAGCAGGTCCATCCGCTCGATCGCCCCGCAGCAGGCCGCGTAGCCCTCGGCCGGGACCGCCGCGATCATCGTGCGGAAGAACCCGGCGCGGTCCGGGTGCCGCTCGCGGTACCCGGGCGTCAGCCAGCGCTGCACCCCGGCCTCGGCCACCGCCGCGGTGCCCTCGGCGCGGACCGTGCGGGCCCGCTCCACCCACATCGACGGCGGCCCGAGCTTCGCGGACGTGCAGCACAGCACCAGGCTCGCAATGCGGCCGGGCGCGTGGATCCCCAGCCACATCCCGGTCATGCCGCCGAGTGACAGGCCCACGTGGTGTGCCCGTTCGACGCCGAGCTCGTCGAGGAGGGCCAGGACGTCGGCGCCCAGGTCGTCGAGCTCGTACGGACCCGGCGGGACCGGCGACGCGCCGTGCCCGCGCGCGTCGTACCGGACCACCCGGAACCCGCGCTCCACCAGCGGCGCGACCTGGGGTTCCCACATCCGCAGGTCGCTGCCGAGCGACCCGCCGAACACGACCACCGGCCCGTCCCCGGGTCCGTCCACGACCCGGTGCAGTTTCACGGCGCTCATCGGCGTCACACCCGGAAGAAGACGGTCTCGCCGTCTCCCTGCAGCCGCACGTCGAAGCGGTAGCCGTCCTCGGTCCTCGGCGCGATCAGCGTGCCGCGCCGCTCCTCCGGCACCGTCGCCAGCACCGGGTCGGCGGAGTTGTCCTGGTCTGCGAAGTAGATCCGCGTGACGACCCGGTTGAGCAGGCCGCGCGCGAACACCGACACGTCGATGTGCCGGGCCTGCGTGGTGCCTCCCTCGCCGGGCACGACGCCGGGCAGCAGGGTGAGGATGGCGTAGGTGCCGTCGGGGTTCGTCGGGCACCGGCCGAAGCCGCGGAAGTCGCCGGACGCCTCGCCGCGCGGGTCGTCGGGGTGGCGGAAGCCGCCCTCGGGGTCGGCCTGCCAGGTCTCGATCATCGCGTCCGGGACCGGGTCGCCGTTGCCGTCGTAGACCGTGCCGCGGATCCAGATCGCGCCCGGCGTACCGTCGGGGACGACGTACGGGCCGTCGGGCCAGGGCAGCCCGATCGACAGGTACGGGCCGACGGTCTGCGAAGGCGTGGGCAGCAGCTGCGTCATCAGTCCTCGTCCTCTTCCTCTTCGAACACCGACGCGTCGCGCCCGCGCAGCACGATGTCGAACCGGTAGCCCAGCGCCCACTCGGCCTGGGTGATCGAGTGGTCGTAGCGGGAGACCATCCGCTGCCGGGCCTTCTCGTCGGGGATCGAGTTGAAGATCGGGTCCTGGGCGAACAGCGGGTCGTCCGGGAAGTACATCTGCGTGACCAGCCGCTGGGTGAACGCCGAGCCGAACACCGAGAAGTGGATGTGCGCGGGACGCCAGGCGTTGTCGTGGTTCTTCCACGGGTAGGCGCCCGGCTTGATGGTGGTGAACGTGTAGCGGCCGTCGCTGTCGGTCAGGGTGCGCCCGACGCCGGTGAAGTTCGGGTCGAGCGGGGACGGCCAGCGGTCGCCGGTGTGCCGGTAGCGCCCGCCCGCGTTCGCCTGCCAGATCTCGACGAGCGAGTTCCGCACCGGGCGGCCGTCGCCGTCGAGCAGCCGCCCGGTGACGATGATCCGCTGCCCCTGCGGCTCACCGGCGTGCTGGCGGGTGAGGTCGTTGTCGTGCTCGCCGAGGCGCCCGGGCCCGAGCAACGGGCCGGTGACCTCGGTCAGCATCTGCGGGAGCAGCACGAGCGGCTGCTTGGGGTGCCGCAGTGCCGTGGAGCGGTAGCCGCCGAAGTCCAGCGGCGGGTGGGTGCCTTCGGGCTCGTGCCCGTAGCGGGGCAGCTTCAGTTCGGTCGGAGTGGCCACGTCGTTTCTCCCTTACCGGCCTTCGAGGACGACGGCCAGCCCCTGGCCGACGCCGATGCAGATGGCGGCGAGTCCCCAGCCCCCGCCGCGGCGGTGCAGGTCGTGCGCCAGCGTGCCGAGGATGCGCCCGCCGGACGCGCCGAGCGGGTGCCCGATGGCGATCGCGCCGCCGTGGGTGTTGACGATCTCCGGGTCGAGCTTCTTCCAGTCGCGCAGGCAGGCCAGCGACTGCGCGGCGAAGGCTTCGTTGAGCTCCACCGCGGCCAGGTCGTCCCAGCCGATGCCCGCCCGCTCCAGCGCGATTTCCGCCGCGCGCACCGGGCCGATGCCGAAGACGTCCGGGTCGACGCCCGCCGCGCCACGGCCGGCGATCCGGGCCAGCGGTGCCTTGCCGAGGCGGTTCGCGGCCGTTTCGTCGCCGAGCAGCAGCGCCGAGGCGCCGTCGTTGAGCGGGGACGCGTTGCCCGCCGTGACCGTGCCGTTCTCCGTGCGGAAGACCGGCTTCAGCTTGGCCAGCTTCTCGGGACTGGAGTCCGGGCGGATGCCTTCGTCGCGGGTCAGGTCCACGCCTTCGACCGGGACCACCAGGTCGTCGTAGAAGCCCTCGTCCCACGCCTTCGCGGCGTTGACGTGGCTGCGCGCGGCGAAGGCGTCCTGTTCCTCGCGGCCGATGCCGTAGCGCTCGGCGAGCTGCTCGGTGGACTCGCCGAGGGAGACCGTCCACTGTGCCGGCATCGCCGGGTTGACCATGCGCCAGCCGAGCGCGGTGTTGTACAGCGTCTGGTTGCCCGAGGGGAACGCCTTCTCCGGCTTCGGCATGACCAGCGGGGAGCGCGTCATCGACTCGACCCCGCCCGCGACGACCAGTGACGCGTCGCCGACCTGGATCGCCCGGCTGGCCTGCATCACCGCGTCGAGCCCCGAGCCGCAGAGGCGGTTGACGGTGCTGCCCGGGACGCTCGTCGGCCACCCGGCGAGCAGGGCGGCCATGCGGGCGACGTTGCGGTTGTCCTCGCCTGCCCCGTTCGCGTCGCCGAGGGTGACCTCGTCCACTGTGGACGGATCGAGGTCGTTCCGCCGCTGCAGGGCCCGCAGGACACCGGCGGCGAGGTCGTCCGGCCGGACGCCGGCCAGCGCGCCGCCGTAACGGCCGAAGGGGGTGCGGATCGCGTCGAGGACGTAGACGTCGGTCATGCGCTCGCCTTTTCCAGGTCTCGCAGGAGGGTCAGCTCCTGCTCCGTGGGAGCCGGGGTCGTCTTGAGGTCGCCGGCCACCTTCAGTTTCCACCCGGTGGCCGCGACGGCCTGCTCGAGGTCGACGCCGGGGTGCAGCTCGGTGAGGGTCAGCTCGGCCGTCTCGGGGTCGGGCCGCAGGAGGCCGAGGTCGGTCACGACCAGCGTCGGCCCGCGGCCGGGCAGGCCCAGCTTCTCGCGGTCGCCCTTGCCGGTGCCGTGGCCGAACGACGTCACGAAGTCGACCTTCTCCACGAACGCACGGGGGTTCTGGCGCAGGACGACGAACACCTCGCCGCAGGAGGCCGCGATCTCCGGGGCACCGCCCGCGCCGGGCAGGCGCACCTTCGGGTCGTGGTAGTCCGAGCCGATCACGGTCGTGTTGATGTTGCCGAACTTGTCCAGCTGCGCCGCGCCGAGGAAGCCGACGTCGATGCGGCCCGGCTGGAGCCAGTAGTTGAACACCTCGGGGACGCTGACCACCGCGTCCGCGGTGTCGGCCAGCTCGCCGTCGCCGATCGACAGCGGGAGGCGGGACGGCTTGGCGCCCAGGCAGCCGGACTCGTAGATCAGCGTCAGGTTCGGGGCGTGCGCGCGGCGGGCGAGGTTCGCCGCCTTGCTCGGCAGGCCGATGCCGACGAAGCAGGAGGTGCCGTCGGCGAGCGCGCGGGCCGCCGCGACGCTCATCATCTCGTCGGCGGTGTAGGCGGTGCTCACGCCGTCACCCCCGTCAGCTCGTTCAGCCACTTCGTGAACTCCTCCCGGTCGCGGCCCACCGCGTCCCACGCCTGGTACGCCGCGTTGTCCCGCTCGTAGTACCCCGCCGCGTACGACGGCTTCGCGCCGCCCGGGACCTCGGCCACCGCGGTGACCACCCACGCCGGGAGCACGACCGCGCCCGGCCGGGGTGCCAGCTCGTCGACGACCTCCTCCACCGTCACCAGCGAGCGTTTCGCCGCCAGCACCGCTTCCTTCTGGACGCCGGTGATGCCCCACAGCTGCACGTTGCCCGCCCGGTCCGCGCGCTGGGCGTGGACGATCGTGACGTCCGGGTTCAGCGCCGGCACCGCGGTGAGCCGCTCGCCGGTGAACGGGCAGGTGATCGGCTTGATCGTGCTCGTCTGCGACGGCAGGTCCGTGCCGGTGTACCCGCGCAGCACCGCGAACGGCAGGCCGGACGCCCCGGCGACGTACCGGTTCGCCATGCCGGCATGGCTGTGTTCCTCGATCTCCAGTGGCACCGGCCAGCCGTGCTGGACGGCGTCGCGGAACCGGTGCAGGGACCCGACTCCGGGGTTGCCGCCCCACGAGAAGACCAGCTTGCGGGCACAGCCCGCGCCGATCAGCTGGTCGTAGACGATGTCCGGGGTCATCCGCACCAGGGTGAGGTCGCGACGGCGTTGCCGGATGATCTCCTGCCCCGCCGCGACCGGGATGAGGTGCGTGAAGCCCTCGAGCGCGACGGTGTCCCCGTCGTGCACCAGCCGGGCCACGGCCTCCTCCAGCGACAGCAGCTCCGCCATCACGCCCCTCCGCACAGTCGTCGGTGTTCGCATCTCGAACACTCGTTCTGCAACCGAACATAGCACGGGCTTCGTGGCAGCGGCCAGACGTCTTCCACCCAATGGATGGCCGGTGCAGGAAACCGGGGACTTTTCCCTCCGTTCGCACGATCCTTTGCCCTGCGGGACAAGGAATCCGGCCCATCACGCCGGACGAGCGGGCCCGTTTTGTCGGTGGGGTGCCCTAGGCTGTCGGGGTGTCCAAGATCGTGGTGACCCGATGGATTCCCGACGAGGCCGTGAAGCTCCTCGCCGAGGCAGGCGACGTGACCGTGTCGCCCGCCGATCGCCCGTTGACGCCCCAGGAACTGCACGAGTTCGTGCGTGGCGCCACGGCGGTGGTCGGCATGCTGCACGACCGGATCGACGGTGCGCTGGCCGACGCGGCGGGCCCGCAGCTGAAGGTGGTCGCGAACGTCGCGGTGGGCTACGACAACGTCGACGTCGCGGCGCTGGCCGGACGCGGCGTGGTCGTCACCAACACGCCGGGTGTGCTCACCGACGCGACCGCCGATCTCGCGTTCGGCCTGCTGCTCGCCGTCACGCGGCGGCTCGGCGAAGGGGAACGGCTGCTGCGCTCACGCACGCCGTGGTCGTTCCACCTCGGCTTCCTGCTCGGCTCCGGGCTGCAGGGCAAGACGCTCGGCATCGTGGGATTCGGCCAGATCGGCCGGGCGATGGCCCGGCGCGCGGAGGCGTTCGGCATGTCGATCGTCTACACAGGACGGTCGAGGCAGGACACCGCCGCGGAGTTCGTGTCGTTCGAGGAGCTGCTGGCCCGCTCGGACGTCGTTTCCCTGCACTGCCCGCTGACCCCCGAGACCCGGCACCTGATCGACGCGGCCGCGTTGCGCGCCATGAAACCCGGCGCCTACCTGGTGAACACCACCCGCGGCCCGGTCGTCGACGAGGCCGCGCTGGCGGACGCGCTCGAAGCAGGGGAGATCGCGGGCGCCGCGCTGGACGTGTTCGAAAAGGAACCCGAGGTCGAAACGCGGCTGCTCGGCCGCGACGACGTCGTGCTGAGCCCGCATCTCGGCTCCGCCACGGTCGAGACCCGCACCGCGATGGCCGTGCTGGCGGCCCGCAACGTCGCGGCGGTGCTCGCCGGGCAGCCCCCGCTGACGGAGGTGAAACCGTGACCAGGGTCGTCATCGCACCCGACAAGTTCAAAGGCAGCCTGACCGCGGTCGAGGCCGCGGAGGCGATCGCGCTCGGGGTCCGGGATGCCTTACCGGAGGCCGAAATCGTCTCGTGCCCGGTCGCCGACGGCGGCGAAGGAACACTGGACGTGCTCGAGGCGGCGGGCGCGCGGATCGTCCGGCTGACCGTGCGCGGCCCGCTCGACGAGCAGGTCAAGGCGCGGTACGCAGTGCTGGACGGCACCGCGTACGTCGAGTCGGCGCGCGCGTGCGGGATCGAATTCGTCGATCCCACACCGGAAACCGCGCTGGCCGCACACACGTGGGGCGTCGGCGAGCTGATCATGGACGCACTGGTGCACGGCGCCCGGCGGCTCGTCCTGACGGTCGGCGGCACGGCCAGCACGGACGGCGGCGCCGGGATGCTCGGCGCGCTGGGCGCGGGAGTGCTGGACGCGTTCGGCGCGCCGGTCGGCCTGGGCGGCGGGACGCTGGCACGGGTGGCATCCGCCGAGCTGACACCGGTGCGGGAACGGCTGGAGGGCGTGGAAGTCGCGGTCGCGACGGACGTCACGAACCCGTTGCTGGGGCCCACGGGAGCGGCGGCGGTCTTCGGGCCGCAGAAGGGCGCGGGACCGGCGGAGGTCGCGGTGCTCGACGAAGCGCTCGGGCGGTGGGCGCACGCGTTGCAGGTGGGTGGCGCGCCGGACGTCTCGCGCGTCCCGGGTGCCGGGGCGGGTGGTGGGGTCGCGGCGGCGTTGATCGCGCTGGGAGCGACGGTCGAGTCCGGGTTCGGTCTCATCGCCGGGCTGACCGGGGTCGACCAGGCACTGGCGGGCGCCGATCTCGTCATCACCGGCGAGGGTTCACTGGACGAGCAGAGCCTGAACGGCAAGGCACCCGCCGGGATCGCCGAGCGGGCGCGGGGAATCCCGTTGCTGGCGCTGGCGGGGCGGATCCAGCTCGACTCGGCAGGCTTGGCGCGGCTGGGAGTGGTGGGGAGCAGCGCGCTGGTGGATCACGCGCCGTCGGTGGAGCACGCGCGGGCTCATGCGGCGGAACTGCTGCGGGCGCGGGCCGCGGAACTGGTACGCGACTGGGCGGCCCGGTAGCGCAGAACGAATCCGCGCAGGCTTCCCGAACGCCGTGAATGAGTCATTCACGGCCACCGCGGCGGCGGGAATGCGATGCCGGGCACGGCCGCCGCGGCGGCGGGAATGCAATGCCGGGCTCGGCCGCCGCAGCAGCGAGGGATGCACTGCCGGGCACGGCCGCCGCAGCAGCGGGGGATGCACTGCCGGGCGAACGGACCTTCCGCCTCGTTGCGAAAGGCCCGTCCGCCGCGGTCAGCTCGTGTGCTGGGGCAGCACCGCGAACGCCACTCCGCCCGCTTCGTCCTCCTGGACGTCCAGCACCTTGTCGTCCAGGAGCGCTGCCGCCTGGGGCTCGAGGAAGACCTTCGGTCCCTCCTCCGCGCCCAGGACGCTGTCGCCCTCGGCAGGCTCGGGTGCCACCGACAGCGCCAGCTGGGCGCTTTCGCCGTCGGCGTTCTGGACTGCCAGGCGTAGCCCGGCGTCGCCGTCGCCCTGGCTGGTCAGTGCGGTGATCGCCTCGGCGGCGGCTTCGGTCACGGTCAGCATCTCGGCCTTCCCTTCGTCGCGGTCCGATGCACTGGTGCCCCACGCTAGGGGCGTCCGAACGGACGTGCAGCCTGAGCGGAACGGCTCAGCTCTGCCGCGCCGCGCGGATCGCGTCGGCCACCGAGCCGCCGGTGTAGCCCGCCGGCACGCCGCGGCCGGAGTCCGCATGGCGGTGCGGCACCTCGTCTTCCGCGGTCACCGGCTCGACGTCCGGTGGGGCGTCCTCGATCGACTCGTCGAGTTCCGCCGCGGGCGTCGCCGCCAGCGGGCGCTCCGGCACCGGCTCGGGGACGGCGTCCGGTTCCTCTTCGGCGAGGCGCTGGGCCATCGGCTCGCCCTCGCGGATTTCGCTGGGCGTCGTGCCGAAGCGGTTCGCGCCACTCCAGTGCTCCGGTGGCTCGACGCCCTCTTCGAGCGGGTCCACGCGCAGCTCGTCCTCGTCCAGCGCTTCGCTCGGGGGCAGGCTCTCGGGTTCGGCCGGGTCGCGGTCACTCACGTCGTCTCCTGGCGTCGAAGTGTCATCGCCGGTGACCTACCCCGCGGCTCGGGGCGCCGAAACCCCGCGGTGTCACCGGGATCACAGATCTTCAACCGGTTTAACACATTCACAAGTTTGTGAACGCAAGGTAGGTTGGCAGCATGGCCACCACCAGGTGCGCACCGGACCACCGGCTGCTCGCCACCGACCCGGACCGCCACCACGAGCTCGGCACGCACGCCGCGTGGTACGTCGTGGCCGGCGTGGTGACCACCGGCATCCAGGCACTCCTGTTCCTCCTGCTGCGCGACGAGCTGGGCTCCCAGGTGGCGAACCTGGCCGCGATCGCGGTGACGACGATCGGCAACACCGAGTTCCACCGCCGCGTCACCTTCGCCGGACGGCGCAGCAACGCGGGGAAACGCCACCTGCAGGACCTGCTCACCTTCGCCTTCTACGCCGGGTACGGCTCGGCCGTGCTGGCCCTGCTCGACGCGCTCGTCGACCGGCCGACGTCGTGGGAGGAGACCGGGACGCTGCTGCTAGCCAGCCTGGTCGGCGGGGTCGTGCGGTTTGCCGTGCTGCGCTGGTGGGTCTTCGCCCACCGCGACGGGCAGGTGCGGACCGCCTGACCGCCGCCGCGACGCGCGGGGACCCAGCGGCT
Source organism: Amycolatopsis melonis (assembly GCF_040064235.1). Lineage (NCBI taxonomy): Bacteria > Bacillati > Actinomycetota > Actinomycetes > Pseudonocardiales > Pseudonocardiaceae > Amycolatopsis > Amycolatopsis melonis. Next base: position 414,459 of record NZ_JBDZYD010000002.1, on the reverse strand, counting down.
AGCGTCTGCAGGCGTGGCCTCGGACGACATCAAGCCCCACGCGGGCGGCACCGAACCGGACTACCGCTTCACGCTTGCCAACGAACGCACCTTCCTCGCCTGGCTCCGGACCGCGCTCGGCCTGCTCGCCGGCGGTGTCGCCGTGCACCAGCTGGTCCCCTCGCCCGCCGCCGCGAGCGGGGTGCTGGCCGGGCTCTGCGTCGCGCTGGCCGCCGTCCTGGCCGCCACCGCCTATCCGCGGTGGCGGCGCGTCCAGATCGCCATGCGTGCCGGGGAGCCATTGCCGCGGAGCGTGATGATCCTCGTCCTCACCGGCGGGCTGCTCGGGCTCATCGTCGCCGCCGCCGTCCTGCTGGCCGTGTCGTGAACGAGCCGAGCCGCCAATCGCGACTAACGCTTCCTCGCGATTATCGCGACGTCAGAAATACCGTCATGGCCTCTCGGGCCTGTCCGTGACCACGCCCGCGGGTGCCCAGGCCGAGCGTACCGGGCTCGCCTGGCGGCGGACCGCCCTCGCGTCCGCTGCCTGCACCCTGCTGCTCCTGCACGCCGCCGCCCAGCAGCACTGGGGGCTCCGGCTGGTGCCCGTCGTGCTCGCCGCGGGGACATCTGCCCTGCTCGCAGCCTTCGGGACGCTCCGGGAGCGGGCTCTGCGGGCGCCCGAACCGGGGCCGCCGAGCCGGCTGCTGCCCGCGCTGGCGTCGCTCGCCGTGACCGCGACAGCCGCCTCCGTGGCGGTCTTCCACTGACGGGTGAACTCGGCACATCCTGAAACCGATTAATCGCAATGTGCGGCGCCGGGTCGCGGGAACATCACGGTCGCTCCTGCTAACGGGGTATTGGTCGTTGAATTCTGGACTGACCGCCTGAGAGGTGCTTACGATTACCCAGCGTCGCACGGAACGTGGATCGCCCCGGATCTCCCGGAGTATCCGCAACCGAAAAGTCACGCAGAGTGGAGCCCCCGGCAGCGACGGTCGAGGGTCGGCCGGGGAGACGACCATGACAGCACCGCCGAGGACCATCGAAGAATCCGCGTCCGCCGTTCGCGATTATCGCACTCCGGAGTCATTGCCCCGGCCGAGCGGACGGCTCACCAAGGAGGACCTCGACCCTCTCGTGAAGGACGCGGGCGAGGGCAACCCGGCCGCCATCCACTCGCTGCTGCAGATGATCGAGCCGGTGGTGGTCCGCTACTGCCGCGCGCGCATGGGCGGCCGCGACCTGTCCTACCTGTCGGCCGACGACGTCGCCCAGGAAGTCTGCCTGGCCGTGCTCAAGGCGCTCCCCGACTACCAGGACCGCGGCGGCTCCTTCCTCTACCTCGTGCACGCGATCGCGGCCAACAAGGTCGCCGACGCCTACCGCGCCGTCGCGCGCGACCGGTCCGAGCCCGTCCCCGAGCTCCCGGAGCGCCCGCTGATCGGCAACGAGCCGGAGACCCGCGCACTGCACCTCGACCTCGGCGCCCGGCTCGGGCAGCTGCTCGCCTCGCTGCCGCGCGTGCAGCGGGAAATCCTCACGCTGCGGATCGCCGTCGGCTTCTCGGCGCAGGAAACCGCCGAGGCGCTCGGCATCTCCGCGGGCAACGTCCGCGTGACGCAGCACCGCGCACTGACCCGGCTGCGCAGCCTGATCCGCGACGACGAGTTCTAGACCACCCGGCCGGGCGGGCGGGGAGACCTCTTTTACCCCCTGGAAGAGGTCTCCCCGTCCGCGTCCAAGCCGTACACCCGCCGGGCGTTGTGCTCGAAGACCGCCAGCCGCTCGGCGTCGGACAGCCCGCCGGTCAGCGCGACCGCCACGTCGAGGACCAGCTCGTAGGACGCCGCCAGCTCGCAGACCGGCCAGTCCGAGCCGAACAGCACGCGCGACGGGCCGAAGACCTCCAGCACGTGGTCGACGTAGCGGCGCAGGTGGCCGACCTCCCATCCCGGCCAGTCCGCCTCGGTGACCAGCCCGGACAGCTTGCAGACGACGTTCTCGTGCGCGGCCAGCGCGGCGATCCCGGACGCCCACGGCTCCCACTCCCCTGCCGCGATCGCGGGTTTCGCCGCGTGGTCCAGCACGAGCCGCAGCTGCGGCAGCCGTGCCGCCAGCGCGGCCGCCGCGGGCAGCTGGCCGACGCGGACCAGCAGGTCGTAGGCCAGCCCGGCCGACGCCACCGCGCCCAGTCCCGCGACCACCGGCGGGCGCAGCAGCCAGTCGTCGTCCGGCTCGGCCTCGACCTGGTGGCGGATCCCGACCAGCGGGCCGCGGAAGGCACCCAGCCGGTCGGCCACCGAGGGCGCCGTCAGGTCCACCCAGCCGACGACGCCCGCGATCAGCGGTTCCGCCGCCGCCGTGGCCAGGAACTCCTCGGTCTCCGCCTCCGACGACACGGTCTGGACCAGTACCGTCGCGTGCACCCCTGCCGCCTTCGTCACCGCGCGCAGATCGTCCACTGTGTACGGACGGCGGATCGGGTCCAGCGCCGCGCCCGCCATCCACGGGTACGCGCGCCGCGCCGGGTCCCAGAGGTGGTGGTGCGCATCGATCATGAGACTCCTTCGGCGATGACGGCGTCGGCGCGCAGCAGTCCCGCGCCGGCCAGGTCGGTCCACAGCCGCGGCGGCACCACGGTCCGCGCCCGCCGCGCGTTGACGCCGACCTGCTCCGGATCGTGCGCGCCGACGACCACCGACGCCACCGCGGGATGCGCCATCGGCAGCGCCAGTGCCGCTTCCGGCAGCTCGACACCGTGCCGCGCGCAGATCTCCGCGATCCGGCAGGCCCGCTCGACCAGTTCCGCCGGCGCCTCGGCGTAGTCGTAGACGTGGCCCGGCCGGGGCGTGGCCAGGATGCCGCCGTTGAACGCGCCGCCGACCACCACCCGCACGCCCCGCGCAGCGCACAACGGCAGCAGCTCGTCCAGCGCGGGCTGGTCGAGCAGGGTGTAGCGGCCGGCCACCAGCACCACGTCCAGGTCGGTGCGGCGGACGAACTCGGCCAGCATCGGCGCCTGGTTCATCCCGGCGCCGAACGCGCCGATCACGCCCTGCTCCCGCAGTTCGAGCAACGCCGGGAAGGCGCCGCGCAGCGCGTCCTCGAAGTGGTCGTCGGGGTCGTGGACGTACACGATGTCGACGCGGTCGAGCCCGAGCCGGGTCAGGCTGTCCTCCAGGGACCGCAGGACGCCGTCGCGGCTGAAGTCCCAGCGGCGGCGGTACGCGGCAGGCACGGCGAACCCCTGGTCGTCCCGCTCGCCGGCACCACCGGGGTTCGGCTCCAGCACGCGGCCGACCTTCGTGGACAGCACGTACTCCTCGCGCGGGAACGCCCGCAGCGCCGCGCCGAGCCGGGTCTCCGACAGGCCGAGGCCGTAGTGCGGGGCCGTGTCGAAGTAGCGGATGCCCTCCTCCCACGCCCGCCGGACGGTCGCCGTGGCGGTTTCGTCGCTGATCGCGTGGTAGAGGTTGCCCAGCTGCGCGCAGCCGAGACCCAGCGGGGACAGGGAAGGTTCCAACGCCGTCACTCCTTCGCCGGCAGTTCCCAGACCAGCCCGATGCCGGTGTCGCCGCCGGAGTAGTCGTCCTGGACGTCCAGCAGCTCGGCCATCCTGGCCTGCCACGGCACGTTCGCGGGATGGTCCCGCAGTGCCGCGCGCATTGCCGCGTAGTCGTCGACTTCGACGACGTGGAAGAGGTCGAGACCGTTACGCCAGATCCGCCACGTCCGGACGCCCGCCTCGCGCAGCGCGGTGTCCAGCTCGGGCAGGATGACGGCGTGGACGCGCTCGTAGTCGGCTTCCTTACCGGGCTTGAGCCGCGTGTGGAGAGCCACTCTTTGCGGTGCGGGTTCGTGGGTCATCACCACTCCTTTGCCGGGACATGGCACGCTGGTGGGCGAAACATCCGAGGTCTGTTGCAGGGAGGGCGGACGGATGCCCGTCACCGATGTCGCGATCGACAAGATCAAGGACATGATCATCTCCGGCGAGCTGGCGCCGGGCGACCGGCTGCCGAAGGAGGCCGAGCTGGCCCAGCGGCTCGGGCTCTCGCGCAGCTCCCTGCGGGAGGCCGTGAAGGCGTTGTGCCTGATCAGGGTGCTCGACGTCCGGCAGGGCGACGGCACGTACGTCACCAGCCTGGAGCCGAACCTGCTGCTGGACGCGATGACGTTCGTGGTCGACTTCCACCGCGACGACACCGTGCTCGACTTCCTCGCCGTGCGGCGGATCCTCGAACCCGCCGCGACCGCCCTGGCCGCGATGCACATGAGCGACGACGACATCGCCGAGCTGGGCACGCTGCTCGAAGAGCTGGAGGAGTCGCCGACCGTGGAGGCGCTGGTCGCCAACGACCTGCAGTTCCACCGCAAGATCGCCGACGGCTCCGGCAACCCGGTGCTCTGCTCGCTGCTCGACAGCCTCTCCGGCCCGACCGCCCGCGCCCGGATCTGGCGCGGCCTCACCCAGGAGGGCGCGGTCGCGAAGACCCGCGAGCAGCACACGGCGATCTACGAGGCCATCGCGGCCCGCGAGCCGGAACTGGCGCGCTCGTGGGCGACAGTGCACGTCGCGGGCGTGGAGCAGTGGCTGCGCAACGCCCTGGGCACCGCCGACGACCCGACGGCCACGGACCTCGCCGCCGAAGCCTCCTGACACGCACTCACCTCCCTGCGGTCGTGAGGGCGAGCCGGAACTCCAGCTGCCCGGCCGCGGTTTCGGCGTCGAGGCCGGCGTCGGTCAGCGCCCGCAGGTAGGTGACGCCCGAGGCGACGAGAGCGCCCAGCTCCTGGGCGTCCGAGCCGCCCGCTT
>NZ_JBDZYD010000002.1:402497-409651 GCF_040064235.1 Amycolatopsis melonis | reverse complement strand
CCCCCCCCCCCGCGGGGGGGGGTGGGGGGCCACCGTTTTCACCCCCCTGGCCCCCCCCCCCCCACGACCTGCGGCAGACCTCGGAACGTCGGATGATCACGGGGCCGGAGAGCGTCAGGTTTGGGGTTTGCCGCCCGCGTAGCGGGCGATGATCAGGGCGACCAGGATGATGGCGCCGTAGATCGCTCCCTGCCACTCGGCCGTCACGTGCGCGTAGTTGAGCAGGCTCGACACCGACGCCAGCAGCAGCACGCCGGTGAGGGCGCCGACCAGGGTGCCCTTGCCGCCGTCAAGGGACACGCCGCCGATCACCGCCGCCGCGAACACCTGCAGGATCATCCCGGACCCCTGGTTCGCGCCCAGCGCGCCGACATAGCCGGTGTAGGCGAGCCCGCCGATCGCGGCGAGGACCCCGGCGACGACGAACACCGCCCACGCGATCCGGTCGACGCGCACGCCCGCCGCCCGCGCGGCTTCGCGGTTGCCGCCGATCGCGTACAGCGCGCGGCCGATGCGGTGGTAGCGCAGCACCCAGCCGGCGACCGCGAACAGCGCCGCGGCCAGCCACACCGACATCGGCAGGCCGGCGAACGTCGTCGTCGCGAGGTCGGTGAACGAGTCCGGCAGGTTGAACAGCGTCTTGCCCTTGGTCGAGCCGACCTGCACGCCGCGCAGCACGGTGAGCATGGCGAGGGTGACGATGAAGGCGTTCAGCTTCAGCTTCACGATCAGGAAGCCGTTGACGAGCCCGACCAGCGCCCCGCACAGCGGGATGACCAGCAGCCCGATCGCGGCGGGCAGCTCGACGCCGAACCCGGCCGACGCCGCCGGGAGCACGACCATCGCGCCCAGGGCGGGCGCCAGGCCCATCGTGGACTCCAGCGACAGGTCGAACTTGCCGGTGATCAGCACCAGCGACTCGCCGAGCACGACCAGCGACAGCGCCGCCGACGCGGTCAGGATGCTGACGATGTTGCTCCAGCCGACGAAGGTGTCGTCGACCAGCCCGCCGATGAGGAACACCACGACCAGTGCGGGCAGCAGCGCCAGTTCGCGCAGCCAGACCGCCTTGCGGCGCCGGGGTGGCGCGGGCAGCTGCGTCTGCGGAGAGGTCATCACGTCGGTCACGACAGCTCGACTCCTTCGATGTCGGCCACGAGGTCGCCGTCGGACCACCCGGCCTGGTGTTCGGCGACGACGGTCCCGGCGCGCAGCACCAGGACCCGGTCGCTCAGGCGCAGGTCGTCCAGCTCGTCGCTGACGATCAGCACCGCCTTGCCCTCGGCGCGCACCCGGTCGACGACCGCGAGCAGCGCCTCCTTCGACTTCACGTCCACGCCCGCGGTCGGGTTGATCAGCACGACCACCCGCGGATCGCTGACCAGCGCCCTGGCCAGCACGACCTTCTGCTGGTTGCCGCCGGACAGGTCCGACACCGGCTGGTCCGCGCCCGCGGCCACGATGTCGTAGTCCTTCAGTGCCTGGGCCGCCTTCGCGTGCCGCGTGCCCGGCGACGCGATCCCGCCGCGGCCCAGCTTGTCCAGAATGGACAGCGTGGCGTTGTCGGCGATCGAGTGCGTCAGCACCAGGCCTTCGTGGTGGCGGTCGCGCGGGACGCAGCCGATGCCCGCGCGCAGTGCCGCCGGGATGTCGCCCGGCCGCAGCGGTTTCCCGTCGACGCGGACCGTGCCCGCCGACGGCGTCCGCAGGCCGTAGACCGTCTCGGCGACCTGGTGCTTGCCGCTGGCGTTGCTGCCCGCGAGCCCCACGACCTCGCCGCGGCGCAGCCGGAAGGAGACGTCGCGGAAGCCGTCGCCGGACAGCCCGTCGACGCTGAGGATCTCCGGGGCGCCGGCGTCGAGGGCCTCGCGGGTGGCGGCGTCGCGGACCGACAGGCCGCCCGGCTCGCCGGTCATCGCGTCGACCAGCTCGGCCTTGCCGACCTCCGAGACCGGCGCGGTGAGCACGTGCTTCGCGTCGCGCAGGACCGTGACGGCCTGGCAGACCTCGTACACCTCGTGCAGGTGGTGGGAGATGAACAGGAACGTCACCCCGCCCGCCTGCATCTGCCGCATCCGCTCGAAGAGCCGCTCGATGGCCTGGCTGTCCAGCTGCGCGGTCGGCTCGTCCAGCACGATGAACCGGGCGCCGTAGGACAGCGCGCGGGCGATCTCGACGAACTGGCGGTCCTCCACCGACAGGTCACCGGCCGGGGTGTCGACGTCGACGTGCACGTCCCACGAGTCGAGCAGCTCGCGGGCCTGGCGCCGCAGCTTCTTCCAGCCGATCGAGAACCCGCCGCCCGCCTGCCGGTTGAGGAACAGGTTCTCGGCCACGGTGAGCTGCGGGACGACCATCGCGTGCTGGTAGACGCAGGCGACCCGTGCCTTCCACTCGTCCTGTTTGGACAGCGGAGGGGCCGGCTCGCCGCCGAACTCGACGTGCCCGGTGTCCGTGGCGGACAGCCCGGTGAGGATGGAGACGAGCGTCGACTTGCCTGCCCCGTTGCGCCCGACGAGCGCGTGCGACTCGCCGGGGCGCACGGTGAGGCTGACGTCGTGCAGCGCCACGGTCGGGCCGTAGCGCTTCCCGACGCCGCGAGCGCTGACCACGGGCGTCACAGGTTGTTCCCCCAGAGGGCCTTGTCGTCCACGTTGTCCTTGGTGATGACCGGCGCGGGCAGCTGGTCTTCGAGGATGCCGGGGCTGATCTCGACGATGGTGCTGTCGTGGTCGGTCGGGCCCGCCTTGAACGTCTCGCCCGCCATGGCCTTCTTCAGCCAGTACAGGCCGTACTTCGCGTAGGCGTCGGCGGGCTGGGACACCGTGGCGTCCAGCTCGCCGGCGCGGATCGCGGCCAGCTCCTGCGGGATGCCGTCGTTGGAGACCAGCACGATGTGCTTCGGGTCCCCCACCGGGAAGAACAGGTTCTTGCGCTTGAGCGCCTGCTCGGTCGGGGCCAGGTAGACGCCGCCGGCCTGCATGTAGACGCCCTTGATGTCCGGGTTCGCGGTCAGCATGCTGTCCAGGCCCGCGGACGCCTTGTCGGCCTTCCACTCCGCCGGGATCTCCAGCACCTGGATGCCCGGGTACTTGGACTTCATGCAGGCGCGGAAGGCCTCCGAGCGGTCGCGGCCGTTGACCGAGGCGAGGTCGCCCATGATCTGCACGACCTTGCCGGACTTGACCTTCTCGCCGATCGCTTCGCAGGCCTTGGTGCCGTAGGCCTTGTTGTCGGCGCGCACGACCATGGCGACCTTGCCGCTCTCCGGGGCGACGTCGACCGCGACCACCGGGACGCCCTTGTTCTCGGCCTGCTTGAGCCCGGCGACGATGGCTGCCGAGTCCAGCGGCGTCACGACCAGGCCCTTGACGCCCTGGTTGAGGAAGGTGCCGATGTCGGTGATCAGCTTCGCGGGGTCGCTGTCGGCGTTGACCGTCGGAAGGACGTCGACGCCCTCCTCCTGCGCCATCTTCGGCACGTAGTTGTTGTAGGCCTGCCAGAACGGCGAGGTCAGCAGCGGCAGCGTCGCCCCGACCTTGCCGCCCGCGCCGCCGCCCGCGCCGGGGGCGGCTGCTTTGTCCTTTGTGGACCCGCAGGCGGCCAGTACCAGGCCGCAGACGGCGGCCGCGGCGGCCACCTTGAGCACCCTCGTGCGCACAGCATCCTCCTTGATGACGGCGGGAAAACTTCTAGTCGTGGTGGACCGGGCCACGCGGGCGCAGGCCGTACATGCCACCGTCGACCGCCAGTGCGGTGCCGGTGGTCGACGCGGACAGCGGGCTCGCCAGGTAGGCGATCGCGTTCGCGACCTCCTCCGCGGTGACCAGGCGGCCCATCGGCTGCCGGGCGGCCAGCGCCGCGCGTTCGGCGGCCGGGTCCGCGGCGGCGTCGAGCAGCCTGCCCACCCACGGGGTGTCCGCGGTGCCCGGGCACACGCAGTTGACGCGGATCCGGTCCGGCAGGTGGTCGGTCGCCATGGCCAGCGTCAGCGCGAGCACCGCGCCCTTGCTGGCCGAGTAGAGCGCGCGGTTGGGCAGGCCTGCCCAGGCCGCGATGGAGCAGGTGTTGACGATCGCCGCGGACGGCGACTGCTTCAGGTGCGGCAGCGCGGCGCGGGCCACCCGGACCATGCCGACGACGTTGACGTCGAACACGCGGTGCCACTCGTCGTCGTCGTTGGCCGTGACGTCGCCCTGCGCGCCGATCCCGGCGTTGTTGACCAGGATGTCGAGACGCCCGAAGCGTTCCACGACGGCATCGATCGCTTCGCGGACTTCGGCGTCGGAGGAGACGTCACAGCGGAAACCCGTGTCGTCCGGCTTGAGATCCAGCACCGCGACCTGCGCACCGCGTGCGGCCAGCACGCTCGCGGCGGCCTGGCCGATGCCCGAGGCACCTCCGGTGACGGCGGCGACGAGGCCCTCGAATTCACTCACTTGCGGTCTCCGTCCACTCGGGACCGTCCGGGAACCGGAAGCGGCGCAGCGTGGCGTCGTGCATGCGCGCGGAGAACCCGGGTTCGGTCGGGGCGAGATACCGGCCGCGCTCGACGACGGCCGGGTCGGTGAAGTGCTCGTGCAGGTGGTCGACCCACTCGATGGACCGGTCGGCGTCGGTACCCGACACCGCCACGAAGTCGAACATCGACAGGTGCCGGACGAGCTCGCACAGCCCGACCCCGCCGGCGTGCGGGCAGACCGGGATGCCGAACTTGGCCGCCAGCAACAGGATCGCCAGGTTCTCGGTGAACCCGCCGACCCGCGCGGCGTCGAGCTGGAGCACCGAAATCGCGTTCGCCTGCAGCAGCTGCTTGAACACCACGCGGTTCTGGACGTGCTCGCCGGTGGCGACGCGGATCGGCGCAAGCGCTTTCGCGATGGCCGCGTGCCCGAGGACGTCGTCCGGCGAAGTCGGCTCCTCGATCCAGTACGGGTCGTACGGCGCGAGCGCGGTCATCCAGGCGACCGCGGTGGAGACGTCCCAGCGCTGGTTGGCGTCGACGGCGATCCGGACGCCGGCCCCGACGGTCTCGCGGGCCAGCTTCATCCGGCGGACGTCGTCCTCGAGGTTGCCGCCGACCTTGAGCTTGATCATGTCGAAGCCGTCGGCGACGGCCTGCTCGGCCAGGCGCACGAGCTTCGCGTCGGCGTAGCCGAGCCAGCCGGGAGACGTGCTGTAGGCGCGGTAGCCGTTCGCTTCGAGCTGCGCGATCCGCTCGGCGCGGCCGGGTTCGGCGCGGCGCAGGATGTCGAGGGCCTCGGCTTCGGTGAGCGCGTCGGACAGGTACCGGAAGTCGACCAGGCTCACCAGCTCTTCCGGGGTCATCCGCGCGGCGAACCGCCAGACCGGCAGGCCCGCGCGGCGCGCGGCGAGGTCCCACGCGGCGTTGACCACCGCCCCGACGGCCATGTGCGCGACGCCCTTTTCCGGGCCCAGCCAGCGGAACTGCGAGTCCCCGACGAGCGTGCGCGACAGGTCGCCGAGCGCGGCCGCGTCCTCCGGGACGTCCCGGCCGACGACGTGCGGGGCGAGCGCGCGGATCGCGGCGGCCTGGACGTCGTTGCCGCGGCCGATGGTGAAGGCGAGGCCGTAGCCGTCCGGGCCGCTGTCGGCGTGCAGCACGACGTAGGCGGCGGAGTAGTCCGGATCGGGGTTCATCGCGTCCGAGCCGTCCAGCTCCCGTGAGGTCGGGAACCGGACGTCGAGGACCTCCATGCCGATGATCTTCGCCATGGTCAGGCCTGCCTCGCGGTCTGGCGCTGCCGCCCGAGCCCGTCGATTTCGAGCTCGATGACGTCGCCGTCGCGTAGGTAGGGCTTGGGATCGGGCTGGCCGAGCGCCACACCTTCGGGGGTGCCGGTGTTGATGAGGTCGCCGGGCCGCAGCACCATCACCTGGCTCAGGTGGTGCACGATCTCGGCGACGCTGAAGATCATGTCCTTGGTCGAGGAGTCCTGCTTCTTCTCGCCGTTGATCCACAGCCGCAGGCCGAGGTCCTGGGGGTCCGGCACCTCGCTCGCCGGCACGAGCGCCGGGCCGAGCGGGTTGAAGTTCTCGCAGGACTTGCCCTTGTCCCACTGCCCGGCGCGGAACTGCAGTGCGCGCTCGGAGACGTCGTTGGACACGACGTACCCGGCGACGTACTCCAGGGCTTCGCCGACGCTGCCGAGATAGCGGGCGGTCTTGCCGATGACGACGCCCAGCTCGACCTCCCAGTCGGTGCTGACGGAGTTCCGCGGGATGAGGACGTCGTCGCCGGGCCCGACCACGACGTCCGGCGCCTTCATGAAGACGACGGGCTCGGTGGGTGGCGTCGCCCCGGTCTCCTCGGCGTGGCGCCGGTAGTTCATGCCGATGCAGACGACCTTGCCGGGCTGGGCGATGGGCGCCCCGACCCGCAGGCCGGTGGTGTCCGCCTCCGGCAGCTCCCCGGCGGCCAGTGCGGCGGCCACCCGCGCGATCCCGTCCGCGGCGAGGAACCTGCCGTCGATGTCGGCGGTCAGGCCGCCCAGATCGTAGGTCGTGCCGTCGACGGCCCGCACGAACGGACGCTCACTTCCCGGCTCCCCGAGGCGCACAAGCTGCACGGAAATTCCCTTCACCCTCGCCGACGAGACATCCGATGTATAGCGCAGTCGTGCGCGTGAATCCAGAGCCGCCGCCGAATCGGCGGGAAATTGGTCGGATCAGTATCGGTTCACGTGGGGGTGAGCACGGGGTGTGACGGGATGTGGGCGCGGAGGACCTTCACGGCGGAACGTACCGCGGCTTCCGCCCCGGCGCGAGGCATCGCCGGAGGGCGGTTCACGACCAGGGGCGGACCGTCCCCGCGGAGGCACCCGACCCGGTGCCGCGAACCCCGGTCGCGGGCGCTCCCGGGCACCGGCCGGGCTGAAAGGGACTTTCCTGGCATCTGGCGAGACGAAAGGTCCGTTCGCCGCACCCCATGAGACGAAAGCGTCTTTCAGCTCGCCCTGGATCCGCCGATCAGTGCGCAGCGAAGGGCACCTTCGATGCGTGCGACGCAAGGAAGGTGCCCTTCAGTGCACGTCCCAGCCCACCCGCCGGGTGCCCGGGTCGGCTGGGTTGTGGGGGGGGGGGTGAAAAGTTGCGAAACCTTTATTTAGAACCCACCACCCCCCGCCCCCCCC
>NZ_JBDZYD010000002.1:235514-402487 GCF_040064235.1 Amycolatopsis melonis | reverse complement strand
GGGTGGTTGGTGTTTTGGTAAAAACTGGTTTTCACCTTTTTTACGCACTCACGACAAGCCGCGGCAGACCGCCCAACCCGGCGATCCGCTGGTTCGGCTTCGGCGGCTCCGGGCTCAGAGGATCCGGATCTCGTCCATCCTCACTCCGCCGGGGTGGTTCGGCCAGGTGAACTTCGTCCACTTGTCGATCGGCGTCTCCGGCTGCCACCGTCCGTCACCGAGCCACTGGGCCCGGTTGTTTCCGGTCCAGATCTCGGTGACCCAGAAGGCCGAGCCCGCCAGGTTGTAGATTCTCATGGACCCGGCATTCGCGAAACACCAGGTTTTCGAGGGAAGATTGCTGGCGTGTACCGTGACGTGCAGGAATTCGTCGTTGTTGCACGGGACCTCGTTCATGGCCGATGCGACACCCGCCGGAATGGCGGCCGTCATCGCCGCGGCGGCCACCACCGTCAGCGCCAGCCTCTTGACATTTCGAGCCAACTTGATCCCTCCACAGCGGGAACAATCACTTGCCGGAGCTTGGAGCTTCAGAGGATCCGCACTTCGTCGAGCCGCACTCCGCCGGGGTGGTTCGGCCAGGTGAACGTGGTCCACTTGCCGATCGGCGTCTCCGGCTGCCACCGCCCGTCACCGAACCACTGGACCCGGTTGTTCCCGGTCCAGATCTCGGTGACCCAGATCGGGTTTCCGAACAGAGTCCGGATTTCCATGGACCCGGCGTTCGCGAAACACAGGTTCTGACTGGGGAAGTTGCTGGGGTGTACCGTGACCCGCGTAAATTCGTTGTTGTTGCAGGGGACCTGGTCCATGGCCGATGCGACACCCGCGGGAATGGCGGCCGTCATCACCGCGGCGGCCAGCACCGTCAGCGCCAGCCTCTTGACATTTCGAGCCAACTCTAGCCTCCGGATCATGGACAACCATTCGTTGGAAAATTGACACCGGCAATGCGCGCCGGTAAGAAAAACCGTAGCAACCGATCCGGTGACGAAACCAGGTACCGCGCTACGACGTCAGCCGCGCCGGATTGGAGATCCGCACAAGCTGCGGTACTGCAGGGCCCACCACACCTCGAACGCCGTTTCCGTGTCCTGCAGGTCTGCTTCGGTCAGCGCAGCGAACCGCTCCAACCGGTAGCGCAGTGTGTTGACGTGGACGGACAGTGCGGCAGCGGCTTCGGGAATCGACCGCCGCCGGGACAGATACGTTTCGACGCTGTCGAGCAACGCCTCGCCGATGGCGCTCTCCGCCTCGACCGGCTCGATGTACCGGGCGTGGAGGAACTTGCCCAGTTCCGGCTCGTTCGCCACCGCCAGCCGCAGCGCCATGCGCCCCCGGTCCACGATCCCGCGATAGCCGAACCGGGTGGCCGCCTCGAGCAGTTGCGTGGCCTCGGCGAATCCGGCACGCAACCGCGGCAGTTCGATCGGGCCGGCCAGTCCGGCGGTGACGTCGCCGGCCAGTTCGCTCGCGACGGGCTGGGACAGCACTGCCACCGCATCACCGCCGTAGGTGCCGGCCAGGGCCTTGTCCTGCGCGCCGGCCGCGCGTTCCAGCACGCCGGTGACCGCGAGCGGATCGGTGTTCGCCGACCGGGCCCGCAGCACCCAGTACTGCCGGTCGGCGGTGAGCCCGTACCCGACCCCCGCCGCGACCATCTGGCCGGTCGTCATCGTGCCTTCCAGCAAGCGGGCAAGCAGGGAGGTCCGCTGGCGCTTCTCGCGGCGGGCGAGGTCGAGCTCGGCTTCGCGGTGGCCGGCGAGGAACTCGTTGCCGTACTCGTCGCCGAGCTGCCAGATCCGCTGGGCGCCGAGCAGCATGGCCTCGGCAGAGATGGCCTGCGCCTGGGCGGTCCGGAGAAATTCGTCGCGCAGCAACGCTATCCCGTTCCGGTAGGCGGCCAGGACGTCGGAGACAGGGACGCCCTGCAGTGCCCGGCGCCGCCCGGTCTCCCGTTCGTCCTCCACGACATCGCCGGAGTGCTCGCCGCCGAGGGCGGCGAGCACCCGGACGACGTTGCGGTGCGCCGACGGCCGGACCTCCGACAGCGGAACCACGCGGTAGGAGCCGATCCCGGCGGTGACCCGCACCTGCGCGGTCACCAGCTCGTCGACCGGGAGCTTCCCGGCCACCAGCGCAAGCTGGGCATCGAGCGACTCGGACATGTTCCATCCCTCTCCCCTGGACGTCACACGAATGATCCGGCCCCACCGGACGACGCGGCTCGCTGCAGCCTCGCCACCGGTTCCGATGATCGGACAGCGCCCGGGCTTCAGCCGGAGTGCTCACGGGGCGCGTCCAACGCTAGGAGACCAGTGGCTCCAAGATCGTCACCGCACAGCGGGAACTTCGCTGTAGCTCGCACGGGGGACAAGAGTTCTTTCGGGCGGCCGATGACCTCGCGGGCCGCGTCCAGTTCTCCGGCGCGCGTCGATGGCCCGGGTCAGCAAGCGGCGGCCTTCACCGGCCGGCCGACCTCGATCAGTACCCGGCCGGCCATGACGTCGATCTCGTCCCGGCTCATCCAGTAACCCACTCCGGCTCGGGAATCCCGGGCGACCGCTCCTCGTGGGTGTCGTCGACCAAGTCGAGGGCCACTCGTGAGCTACGCGCAGCGGATCTTGCGGCGGTCCGTACCGAGACTCGACGGACACGTTCAGGGCACGCGAGTACGTGATGACGTGTTCCCGCTTGACGGCCCGGGTGCCGGTCTCCAGGTGCCCGAGCAGCGCCTTGCTCCAGCGGGTCTTGGCTGACATCGCGGCGCGGCCTGGGCCGGCACGGCCTTCCTGGTCATCCGGCTCAGCAGTCCGGCCAGGAACTACGCGCGTTTCCGCCTGGGCAATGAGGGCCGGAACGCAAAAGGCGTCCTCCTCCAGTCCGAGGACCAGGTGACGGCCTTCTTGAACATCCCCGTGGCGGATTACTGGGCGTTCGAAAGATCACCCTCCCGAAGCCACGCGGCATCGACCTTCTGGTGCCCGTCGACCAAGGCGGCCAGCGCGTCTCCGTCGTCCCACATGTTCACGTTCATCGCCGCCGTCACTTCGCCGTCGCGGAGCCAGAACGCCGTGAACTCGCGGGCCGCCAGGTCTCCCCTGACCACCAGCTCGTCCGAAGCCGGGTCCGCCAGGCCGCGGTACTCGCAGCCGAGGTCGTACTGGTCGGTGAAGAAGTACGGCGTCGCCAGGAACGGCTCGTTCTCCCCCAGCAGGTTCTGTGCCACGTGCGCGCCCTGGTCCTTCGCGTTCGCCCAGTGCTCCACGCGGATGCGGCGGCCGTAGCGCGGGTGGAAGTGGGCCGCGATGTCGCCCACCGCGTACACGTCCGGGGCCGCCGTGCGCAGGCCCGCGTCCACGCTCACCCCGCCGTCGTCGGACAGCTCCAGGCCCGCCGCGTGGGCCAGCTCGACCCGCGGGGCCGCGCCGACCGCGATCAGGACCACGTCCGCCGTCAGTTCTTCGCCGCTCGCCAGGCGGATGCCCGGGCCCGGCGTGATCTCCGCGACCTGCTCGCCCAGGCGCCAGTGCACGCCCTTTTCCGCGTGCAGGTCGCGGAACACGCCGCCGACCGTCTCGCCGAGCACGTTCGCCAGCGGCACGCGGACCGGGTCGACCACCGTCACCTCCGTGTCGTGCGCGCGGGCCGCCGCGGCCGCCTCCGAGCCGATCCAGCCCGCGCCGACGATCAGCACCCGCCCGGCCGCCGCGAACGCCGACCGCAGCTTCAACGCATCGTCGAGCGTGCGCAGCGTGTACAGCCCAGGGTCGTCGCCGCCGGGGACGGGGAGGGTGCGCGGGCGGGAGCCCGTCGCCAGGACCAGGCGGTCGTAGCGGTGCTCGCCGCCCGCGTCGTCGAGGACCAGGCGCGCGCCCAGCTCGATGCGCGTCGCCGTCACGCCCGGGGTGAAGCGGATGTCCTTGTCCGCGTAGAACTTCTCCTCGTGCACCCAGTCCGGCTCGTCGGCGTTGCCCAGCAGCACGCCCTTCGACAACGGCGGCAGCTCGTACGGGCGGTGCCGGTCCGACCCCATCAGCAGGACGTCGCCGGTGTAGCCGCGCTCGCGCACGGCCGCCGCGGCGGACGCCCCGCCCAGGCCCGCTCCGACGATGACGATCTTGTGCGGCTCCGGCATCCCGACCTCCCGTGAGACTGTCCGGAGCGCACGGTACTCCGGCGCCGTCCGGATCACGACCGGGCGATACGCCGGAAATCCCCGGAACGCAAGAGAAAACCCGCGAGTAGGCAGATCGGGTGAACCGGCGTCATAGCCTCCCCGAGACCCCCTCCCACCCTCGCACGGAGCACGACCACGACAAACGAGCGGAGGGCGGCGACCATGAGTCGGGGCGAGTGGTCGATCGGCTGCCGGGATCTGGCCGGCAGGCGCAGGGACGTGACGGTGTTCGTCAGCAACGACAAGGTGGTGCTGGTCGCGCCGCCGGGCGAGGCGGCGGTGCTCGGGCCGCTCGACGTCGGACGGCTGCGGGCCGCCCTGCGTGACGCCGTCGTGGCGACGGCCGACGAAACCGAAAGCTGAGGCCGGGCTCGCCCGGTGACACTGACAACTACCGTTCCTACTTTCCAGTAGGTTAGAGTCGGTCCCGACGAGAAGGGACCGGCCATGACGACCTACTTCGTGACGGGCGCGACGGGCTTCATCGGAAAACGCCTGGTCGCGCGGCTGCTACGGCGGCCGGAGACGTCCGCGGTGTACGCGCTGGTCCGCGAGACCTCCCGCGATCGCCTGGCCCGCCTGGCTCAGGACTGGCCGGGCGCGGACAAGCTGCACCCGGTGCCCGGCGACCTCGCCGAACCACGGCTCGGCGCCGACCCCGCCGTCCTGGGGCACCTCGACCACGTCGTCCATCTCGGCGCCGTCTACGACCTCACCGCCGACGCGGAGGCCAACCGGCGGGCCAACGTCGAGGGCACGCGCCACCTGCTCGCCTTCGCCGCCGCGGCGCGGGCCGGGCTGGTGCACCACGTCTCGTCGATCGCCGTCGCGGGCGATCACGCCGGCCGGTTCACCGAGGCCGACTTCGACCTCGGGCAGCACTTCGGGTCGCCCTACCACGCGACGAAGTTCCAGGCCGAGAAGCTCGTGCGCGAGCAGCCGCTGCCCTACCGCGTCTACCGGCCGTCCGCGGTCGTCGGCGACTCGCGCACCGGCGAGATGGACAAGATCGACGGCCCCTACTACTTCCTGCCCGCGATCTCGCGGCTGGCCGCCCTGCCGCGGCGCCTGCCCCTGGCCGCACCCGATCTCGGCGCGACCAACCTCGTGCCGGTCGACTACGTCGTCGAGGCGATGGACTTCCTGATGCACCGGGACGCGCCGTCCGGGACGACCTACCACCTCGCCGCCGCGCGGCCCCAGCCGCTCAACTCCGTCTACAACGCCTTCGCGCGCGCTGCCGGCGGCCCCACGATCCGCGCCACGCTGCCCGCGAAGCCGTCCGGCGTCGTGCGGCGCGCCGGCACGAAGGTCGCGAAGGCGGCCGCGGCGGGCATCGACCGCGTCCCCGGCGGCCGGGCGGCGCGGGCCGCCGTCCTCGAGGAACTGGGCATCCCGCTCGAAGTGCTGCCGCACCTGACCATGGACGTCGAGTTCGACACCGCGCGCACCAGGACGGCGTTGTTCGGCAGCGGCATCGAACTGCCGGACCTGCGCGACTACGCCGCACCGCTCTACCGGTACTGGCAGGCCCACCTCGACCCGGACCGCGCGCGGCGCGGGCACGGCCTGGCCGGGCGGACGGTGCTGATCACCGGGGCGTCGTCCGGGATCGGCCGTGCGTCGGCGCTCGCCGTCGCACGCAAGGGCGCGAAGGTGATCCTGGTGGCCCGCCGCGCCGCGGAACTCGACCAGGTGCGGCAGGAGATCACCGCCGCGGGCGGCACCGCGGCGGCGTACCCCTGCGACCTCACCGACGGCGACGCGGTCGACGCGCTGGTCAAGGACGTGCTCGGCGAGCACGGCGCGGTCGACATGCTGGTCAACAACGCCGGCCGGTCGATCCGGCGCTCGGTTTCGCTGTCCACCGAACGGTTCCACGACTTCGAGCGCACGATGGCGATCAACTACTTCGGCCCGGTGCGGCTGATCCTCGGCTTCCTGCCGTCGATGGCCGCGCGGCGGTTCGGGCACGTCGTCAACGTCACCACCCAGGGCCTGCAGACCGACACCCCGCGCTTCTCGGCGTACCTGGCGTCGAAGGCGGCGCTGGAGGAGTTCGGGCTGACGGCCGGGCGCGAGACGCTGTCGGACGGCATCACCTTCACGTCGGTGCGGATGCCGCTGGTGCGGACGCCGATGATCGCGCCGACCGGCTACCGCGGCATCCCGTCGAGCAGCCCGGAACGCGCGGCCGCGCTCGTGGTGAAGGCCCTCGAAGAGCGTCCGGAAGTGCTCAGCCTGCCCGAAGGCCGCGCCGCCGAGCTGGCGACGCTCGCCGCGCCACGGCTGGCGCGGTTCGCCGCGCACCTGGCGTACCGGGCGATGCCGGAGTCGGCACCGGAGGCCCGCGGGCTGCCGCGGCGTCCCGCGCCGGCGTCGGTCGCGGCGACGCTGACCCGCCTGATCTGGCGCCGCCGCGCCTGATCGCCGCGTATTCCGCCGATACGCTGGCACGGACGGGAGGGGACTTTTACCCTCGCGCCAGTCCCGTACATCGGTACGGGCGGGAACTGGGGAGTTCGAAATGCCGGAAACCACCATCGGGCGGCCAGACGGCCAGGCGGCCGAGATCGGCACGGCGCGGCGGACCTTCGGGTAGGCGCGGCGAGCCCCTTCACGGACTTGAAGTCCGTGAAGGGGCCATTCACGGCCCTCCGGTATCGCGGATGCCAGGTGGTGGCGTTCATGCCGGACGCCGGTCCGGCCGCTACCATCGCTTCCGGGTGTGATCGGGAGCGGAAGGCGGGCGGGCGTGGACGTGGCGAGTCCTGCGCACGCCGATGCCCCGGCACCCGCCCCGCAGCGGACGTCCCGCCCGTGGCGGCGCTGGAGCGTGCACGCCACCTGGGTCCTGCTGCTCGCGCTGGCCACCGAACTGCGGGTCGGCCGCTTCGGCTTCCACCCCTCCGACCAGGGTTTCATCCTCGCCCAGGCCTGGCGCGTCCTGCACGGCGAAGTGCCGCACGCCGACATCATCTCCGCGCGCCCGCTCGGTTCGGCCGTGCTGCACGTCCTCGACTACGCGCTGCCGATGCCGTTGTTCTTCGGGTCGAGCTTCCTGTCCATGATCGAGATCATCGTCGCCACCATCGCGTTCGCGACGCTGGTGACGCGGCGGCGGGTGCTGGACTGGGGCCCGGGCATGACGGCGATGGTCGCGGCGGCGTCGCTGATCAACCTCAACGCCTTCCCGCTGATGGCCTGGCACACCGTCGACGGCATCGCGCTCACCGCGTGCGGTGCCTGGGCGCTGGACGCGGGCCTGACCGGGAACAACGCCCTCGCCCGCCGCGGCGGGCTGGTGCTGCTCGGCTGCGCCGTGTTCGTCAAGCAGAGCTTCGCGCTGGCCGCGGTGATCGCCGTGCTGTGGCTGGCGCTGCACCCGGCGACACGGGCGGGCACGCGGCGCGCGCTGCGGCTGGTGCTCGACCTCCTCGCGCTCGGCGCGCCCGGGCTGGCGTACGTGACGTGGGTGAGCCTCGGCGGCGGGTTCACCGAGATGGTCGAGCAGCTCACCGGCGGCGTCCCCGCCTACGGCCAGCGGCTGCTCGGGCTGTGGCTGGACGACCCGGAGGTGCTCACCCGCGCCCCGGTGCGCGAGCTGAGTTTCTTCGCCGCCATCGCCGTGGTGCTGCTGGCCGTCCGGCTGCCCGGCGACCGGCTCGGCGCGGCCGGGCGCGCCGCGTCGTGGGTGCTGGTGCTCGCCGGCGCGGCCGCGGTGGTCTGGACCGTGGTCGACGGCCGGTTCACCGGCTCCTCGCGCTGGGCGGACGTCCTGTGGTGGATCGTCGCGGTGAGCGTGCCGGTGAACGCGGCCGTCCGGCGCAAGGTGCCGTGGGCCGGGCTCCTGGTGCTGGCCACCGGGTTCATGACCAGCCTGTCGTGGGGCAACGACACGCCGACGCTGCTCACCGGCACGCTCGCGCTGACGGTGTTGCTGCTGCTGAGCCACATCGTGCCGCCGCGGCCCCGGCTGGCGCGCCGCTGGGTGACCGCGACGGCCGGGCTGACGGCGGTCGCGGTGTGCGGCTGGGTGGTCGTCGCCCGCCACGACCAGGCGGCCTACCTCGACCTCGGGCACGACCGCCTGACCGCGGACCTCGGCGACGTCAGCCCCGCGATGAGCGGCATCCGCACGAACCCGTCGACCTACGCCTACGTCCGGCAGATCCGCGACTGCCTCGACCGCTTCCCGGCGGCGCGGACGGCGATCCTGCCCGACAACGCGTTCGCCTATCCCGCGTTCGGCCTGCGCAACCCGTTCCCGCTGGAGTGGCCGCTGCCGCTGGAGATCGTCGGCGACGCGCCCGAGCGGATGCTGGCGACGACCGACGCGCTCAACCGCTCGGGCGGCTACCTGGTGCTGTTCCAGACGGTGCCGAGCCGCCTGCTGGCCACCGGCGGCCCGGTGCCCGCCGAGGTCCCGGCCGACACCCCGGTGTTCACCTACCTCGGCCTGGAGACCGCCATCCAGGCCCGGCTCACCGGCCGCACGGTGACCTGCGGCAGCTTCGTCGGCAAGTACGCGCCCTGACTCAGGAGCCGCCGAGCGTGCTGAACACCTCGATCAGGTTCTGCACGACGTTCTCCTCGTCGGAGAGCAGCTTGCTCGCCACCATCCCCTCCTCGCCCACCTTCGCGGCGCGGGGGAACATCGCCTCCTCGTAGACGGCCAGCGCCGTTTCGACGTCGCCGGGGTGGGCGGCGAGGGCCTGGCCGAGTTCCGCACCGTCGAGCATGGCCAGGTTGGCGCCTTCGCCGTTGGCCGGCATCAGGTGGGCCGCGTCGCCGAGCAGGGTCACCCCCGGCACCCGCGCCCACCGCAGCCCGATCGGCAGCGTGTAGTGGGGACGCAGCACGGGCGCGGTGTCGGTCGCGGTGATCAGCGCCGTGATCTCCGGTGCCCAGCCGTCGAACTCCGCCGCGATCTTCGCGGCCGCCTCGGCGGCGTCGGTGAAGTCGATCGTGTCGAACCACTCCAGCTGCCGGACGAACGAGACGTACGCGTGCAGCGTGTCGCCGCTTTCCCGGTGGGCGAAGATGCCCTTGCCCGCCGCGGGCACCATCAGCGAGCCGCCGCCGACCGCCTTCGCCGTGGCGGGGTGTTTCGTGTCGGCGTCGTACAGATAGGTCTCGACGAAGACTTCGCCGGCGTACTCGGGCGTGGCGGCGGTGAGCAGCGGCCGGATCTTCGACCACGCGCCGTCCGCGCCGACCAGCAGGCTCGTGACGACACTGGTGCCGTCGGCGAAGGACACCTCGTGCCTGCCGCCGTCCAGCGTGCGGGCGCCGGTGACCTTGTGTCCCCAGTGGACAGTGCCGTCCGGCAGGGAGTCCAGCAGCAGCCGGCGCAGCTCGCCGCGCTGCACCTCGGGACGGCCGCCCGTGCCGTCGTCGTCCTTTTCGAACAGGACGGTCCCGTCCGTGCCGAGGACCCGCATGGCCTGACGGCCTTCCAGGATCAGGCCGCGGAACTGTTCCGTCAGGCCCGCGGCCTCGATCGCGAGCTGGCCGTTGTAGTCGTGGATGTCGAGCATCCCGCCCTGCAGCCGGGCCATCGGCGACGGCTCCGCCTCGTGGACCTCCACCGGGATGCCGTGGACGTGCAGCACGCGGGCTAGGGCGAGCCCGCCGAGACCGGCGCCGATGATCGTGACTGGGGTGTGCATCCGTGCTCCTTCGATTGCTGGTGACGCTCGAAGGTTCTCGGGCGGCGCTGGTGCGGAGCGCACACAGCGCTGCCATGCAGCTGTCAGTCGCTGTCAGCCGGGCACGAGATCGTCCGGGCTGCCTGCCGCGAGCCCGGCCAGGACGTCCAGAGCCGCGGACAGCGTTTCCACCGGCGGGGCCGACACGGCGAGCCGGACGGCGTTCGGCGCGTGGCCCGGCAGCACCGCGAACGCCGCCGCCGGGGACAGCGCGATCCCGTGCCGCGCCGCCGCCGCGACGAACGTCTCCGCCCGCCACTGCTGCGGCAGCTCCCACCAGCGGTGGTAGGCCGTGGCATCGCCGCGCAGCCCCGGCAGCTTCGCCTCGACCACCGCGGCACGCGCGGCGGCGTCACGGCGTTTCGCGGCTTCGACCTCGGCGAGGGTGCCCGTCGCGATCCACCGCGTCGCGGCCTCGACGGCGAAGCGCGACGCGGCCCAGCCGCCCGAGCGGACCGACGACGCCAGCCGCGCTGCCCACGACGGCGGCGGCACCAGGAAACCCGCGGTCAGCCCGGGCGCGACCCGCTTGGACAGGCTGTCGGCGAACACCGTCCGCTCCGGCGCGAACGCGGCGAACGGCGGGACGTCGCCGCGCAGGAACGTGTAGATGCCGTCCTCGATCACCGGGATGTCCAGCCGGGACACGGTTTCGGCCAGTTCCCGGCGACGGCGTTCGGGCATGGTCGTGCCGAGCGGGTTGTGCAGGGTCGGCTGGACGTAGAGCGCGCGGACCGGCCCGGCCGCGGCGAGCGCGTCCGGCACCAGACCGGAATCGTCGGTCTCGATCGGCACCAGTTCCACGCCGAGCCGGGTGGCGAGGGCCTTCACCACCGGGTAGGTCAGGGATTCGACCGCGAGCCGTTCACCCACCGGCACGAACGCGGCGATCGCGGCCGCGATGGCCTGCCTGCCGTTGCCGGTGAACAGGATCGTGGCGGGGTCCGGCCGCCAGCCGCCCCGGGCGAGCAGCGCGGCCGCCGCCTCGCGCGCCGCCGGCGTGCCCGCGGCCCCGATCGGGTGCAGGGCGGCGGTGAGGACGTCGGCGCGCAGCAGCGGTTCGAGCGCCCTGGCCAGCAGCGCCGACTGCCCGGGCAGGACGGCGAAGTTGAGTTCGAGGTCGACGCGGGCCTCACCGGGTTCGGCGAGCGCGGGTTCGGGCGGCGGTTTCGCGGCCCGCACGAAGGTGCCGCGGCCGACCTCCCCGACGGCCAGGCCCCGCCGGACGAGTTCCCCGTAGACCCGGGCGGCGGTGGAGTTGGCGATGCCGCGCTGCCGCGCGAACCGGCGCTGGGGCGGCAGCCGGTCACCGGGCCGCAGCCGCCCGGCCTCGATGTCCGCGGCGAGGGCGTCCGCGACGACGCGGTAGTCGTCCATGTCCACCTTCGCTTCCCGCCGCCGAACGCCGCCGGTGAGCATGATCCCACCGCGCCGGACCCCGCCGGTGATCGGCGCTAGATTGGTCGCGGAGGTGCCATGACCGAGAAGACCTGGGCCGCGGTCGACGACTACCTGACCGGTGCCCTGCTCAGCCCCGACCCGGTGCTCGACGACGCGCTCGCGGACTCGGCCGCCGCCGGGCTGCCGTCGATTGCCGTCGCGCCCAACCAGGGCAAGCTGCTGCACCTGCTCGCCCGGATGGCCGGCGCGCGCAGCATCCTGGAGATCGGCACGCTCGGCGGGTACAGCACGATCTGGCTGGCCCGCGCGCTCCCGCCCGGCGGCAAGCTGGTGACCTGCGAATACGACCCCAAGCACGCCGAGGTCGCGAAGGCCAACCTCGCCAGGGCCGGGTTCGGCGAGGACGTCGTCGAGATCCGGGTCGGCGCCGCACTGGACACGCTGCCGGCACTGAGCGGGCCGTTCGACTTCGTCTTCATCGACGCCGACAAGGCCAACCTCGCCAACTACGTCCGCGCGGCAATCGACCTGTCCCGCCCGGGCACGACGATCGTGGTCGACAACGTCGTCCGCCAGGGAGCGGTGGCCGACGCGACCAGCACCGACCGGAATGTCCAGGGCGCGCGGGAGATGTTCGCCGTCCTCGCCGAGGAGCCGCGTCTGGACGCCACGGCCGTCCAGACCGTGGGTGCCAAGGGGTACGACGGATTCCTGCTCGGCCTGGTCCGCTGACCCCTCACCGCGGCGGCCGCGCCATCGGCAGGCCGCCGTCCACCAGCGACCCCTGGTGTGCGGCGGCCATGAACGTGCGCCAGACGTCGGCCGGGATCACGTCGCCGGTCAGCTTTGCGCCGGTCGCGTCCCTCAGGCGGCGCTCGTCGTCGGAGCCGATCCAGACCGCCGTCACCAGCCGGTCCGTGTAGCCGACCGCCCAGGCGTCCTGGTTGTCCGGGCTATTGCCGTGCTCGGCTTCGCCGGTGCGCAGCGCCGCCGGGCGGCCGCCGGGCAGGGCCGTCGCCAGGGTGCTCGTGACGTCCGCGGCGATGCGGCGGCCCGCGTCGCCGAACGCCGGGGTTGCCGTGTCCGGGTGCTGCCAGATGACCGCGCCGCTCTCGTCGCGCACCTTCGCGACCAGGTGCGGCGTGGTGCGACGCCCGTCCGCGGCGAAGGTCGCGTACGCGCCCGCCATGTCCAGTGGCCGCAAGGGATACCGGCCGATCGCGATGCCCGGCCCGATCAGGAAGCCGTCCTTCTCGCGCATCGTCGGCACGCCATCGACGGCGTCCGGGATGCCCGCCTGGCGGGCGGTGTCGCTCAGCGCTTCCGGGCCGAGCTGCTTCGCCAGCGCGACGAACGGGCCCTGGGCGTGCGTCGCCATCGCCGTGCGCGGGGTGCATCTCGCGCCGCAGACGTCCGGGTACTGGAACTTCTCGCCGAGGAACTCGATTTTCGACGGCGACGGGATCGGCTGGTCGACGCCGTACCCGGCGCGCAGCAGCGCGGCGAGCGTGAACGGGTGGAACGCCGAGCCCGCCGCGTGCGGAGTGCCCGCGTAGTCGCGCACGCCCTGGCTGCCGCCGTGGTAGACGCGGACGGCACCGGTCTTCGGGTCGGTGGCGACGACGGCACCGCGGAACTCCGGCGGCTCGCCCTTCAGCCTGTCCTGCAACGTCTTCTTCGCGGCCTCCTGCAGGCCGCGGTCCAGCGTCGTCTCGACGGTCATGTTGCCCTGCTGGAGCCTGCCGAGCGGGAAGCCGTCCCGTTCGAGCTCGGCGAGGACCTGCTGCTTGACGTGGAACTCGTCGTAGGTGACCCGGCCGGCGCGCGTCTCCGACGGCGGCTGGATCTCGGCACCGGGGTAGGCCATCGGTTCGCTGCCGCTGACATAGCCGCGGCCGACGAGCTTGTCGCGCACGTACTGCCAGCGCCGCGCGGCGTGGGCGTCGCCGGAGGCGGCCGGGTCGTGCACCGACGGCGACTGGATCATCCCGGCGAGGAAGGCGGCTTCGCTCCAGGTGATGGAGTCGTCGAGCTTCCGCCCGAAGTAGGCGTTCATCGCGGCGGCGGGCCCGAACGTGCCGCGGCCGAAGGAGATGATGTTGACGTAGCTTTCGAAGATCTGCTCCTTGCTCTGCTCCTGGGTGATCTTGGTGGCGAGCACGAGCTCGGCGAACTTGCGGACGAGGGTGGCGTCGTCGTCGCCGGTGGACTTCTTGATGTACTGCTGGGTGATCCCGGAGCCGCCGCCGACCCCGGTGAGGAAGGCGCGGCCGATGCCGGTCGGGTCGAAGCCCTGGTTGTCCCAGAAGGTGGGGTCCTCGGTGGCGATGATGGCGTCCCGCAGCTTTGCGGGCACGCGCGCGTAGGGCACGAACAGCCGGTCACCGTCGGCGGGAACGACCTTGAGCAGCTCGGACCCGTCCGAGTACTGCAGGACGACGGTCTTGTCGAGCCCGGCGAGGACTTCCTGCGGGCTCCGGACGTCGAGCACGAGGTAGGCAACCCAGAAGGCGATCAGCGGGACACCGATGAGCACGCCCAGTGTCCAGGACACGATCCGCCGGACGCGCCGCCATCGGGTCTTCGGCTTGGTGGTGGGGTCCTCCGTCGCCAAGGTCACGAAGGGATGACGGCCGGACGGGTGAGAAGGTTGTGGGTGAAATGTTCGAATCCTGTCAGGATCCGGGTGCCGGGCAACGGCGGCGCCGGGCCCGCGTGTCTTGAATGAGTCATTCAGGGCTTCGGAGGTCCTGAATGACTCATTCATGTCGTCGAAGGAGCCACCCGAAGGCCGTCAGGACAGGAAGGCGCGCAGCAGCGAAGCCGTCCCTTCGATGTGCTCGGCCATCGCGCGGCGGGCCGCCGGGGCGTCGCCTGCGAGTATCGCGTCGACGATGGCCTCGTGCTGGGCGTTCGAGTGCTCCAGGTTGGGCGGGAGCAGCGGGATGCGGTCGAGCAGCTGGTTGACGCGGGTGCGGGCGTCGGCCATTGCCGTGGTCAGGGAGCCGGAGGCGGTCACCTCGGCGATGGCCAGGTGCAGCCGCGAATCCTTGCGGCGGTAGTCGGCGAGGTCCGCGGCGGCGGCCTCGGCGAGCGTGCCCGTGAGGTGGCGGCGGTCGGCGGGGCTGAGCGTGCGGGCGGCCGCCATCTCCGCGGCGCCGGTTTCGAGGACGTAGCGGAGGCTGAGGGCGTCCTCCAGCGCGACCGCGTCGACCTTTCCGCTGGGTGACCGTTCGGGCGGGCCGGGGAGGCTTTCGTTCACGAACGTGCCGCCGTACCGCCCTCGGCGTGACTCGACGTAGCCGGCGTCGGAGAGCGCCCGGATGGCTTCGCGCAGCGTGACGCGGCTGACGCCGAGCCGTTCGGCCAGCTCCCGTTCCGACGGCAGCCGCTCCCCCGCGCCGACGACGCCGAGCCGGATCGCCTGCAGCAGCCGCTCGACGGTCTCCTCGAAGGCGTTGCCGGTGCGGACCGGCCGGAACAGCGCTTCACCGGCATTCACGACCGAGGTCGAATCCATCCCGCGAGTTTAGGCGCACCGGCGGGGTCGTCGCTGTCGGTGACACCGCGCGTTCGCGGCGCGGAAAACCGGTGGCTCCGGACGGGCGCGGTCGGCAACGATGGCACCACCGACACCGAACATCGACTCAGGGGGCGATCCGGTGCACTTCCTGATGGCCGAAGATCTGGTCCACGAACGCGAGACCGAGCTGCGCCACGGCGTACGCAACCGCCCGCCGGGCCGGGCGACACCACGTCGCCGCACGGGAACGCGCAAGCAGCAGCTCGGCTGGACGCTGGTGGAGGTCGGCCTGCGCCTGGCGGTGGAGCCGGAGGCGCCACTTTCCCGGGAAAGTGACGCCGTCAGCACTCGATGACGTTCACCGCCAGGCCGCCGCGGGCGGTCTCCTTGTACTTCACGCTCATGTCCGCGCCCGTCTCGCGCATCGTCTTGATCGCCTTGTCCAGGGTCACCACGTGACTGCCGTCGCCGCGCATCGCCATCCGGGCCGCGTGGATCGCCTTCGACGCTCCCACCGCGTTGCGCTCGATGCACGGGATCTGGACCAGGCCGCCCACCGGGTCGCACGTCAGTCCCAGGTGGTGTTCCACGCCGATCTCCGCCGCGTTCTCCACCTGGGCCGGGGTGCCGCCCAGTACCTCCGTCAGGCCCGCCGCCGCCATCGCCGAGGCCGAGCCGACCTCGCCCTGGCAGCCGACCTCGGCGCCGGAGATCGAGCCCGTCTGCTTGAGGATCGAGCCGATCGCGCCCGCGGTCAGCAGGAACGTCACGATGCCGTCGTCGGAGGAGTGGCGGACGAACCGCTGGTAGTAGTGCAGGACCGCGGGGATGATGCCCGCCGCGCCGTTGGTCGGGGCCGTCACCACCCGGCCGCCCGCCGCGTTCTCCTCGTTGACCGCCAGCGCGTACAGGCTCACCCAGTCCATCGCGTACAGCGGGTCGTCGGCGCCGTCCTCGGCCAGCAGCTTCTCGTGCAGGGCTTTCGCCCGCCGCGGCACCTTCAGGCCGCCCGGGAGGACGCCCTCGTGCGTGCAGCCGTTGCGGACGCACTCGGCCATGACCGCCCAGATGTCCAGCAGCCCGGAACGCACCTCGGCGGCGGTGCGCCAGGACAGCTCGTTCGCCAGCATGATCTCGCTGATCGGCAGGCCGGTCGACGTGCAGTGCGCCAGGAGGTCCGCGCCGGTGCGGAACGGGTACGGCACCGGCGTCGAGTCCTCGACGAACACCGTGTCGGTCTCGTACGACTCGTCGCGGACGAATCCGCCGCCCACCGAGTAGTACGTGCGCTCGCGCAGCAGCTCGCCCGCCGCGCCGAACGCGCGGAAGATCATGCCGTTGGGGTGGGCGGGCAGGGACTTGCGGCGGTGCATGGTGAGGTCGCTGTCCTCGTCGAACGCGACCTCGTGCGTGCCGCAGAGCCGCAGCCGCCCGGACTCGCGGATCGCCGCGATCTTGCCGGGCACCGTGTCGGTGTCGATCTCTTCGGGACGCTCGCCGGACAGCCCGAGCAGGACGGCTTTGTCGCTGCCGTGGCCGAAGCCGGTCGCGCCCAGTGAGCCGAACAGCTCCGCCTGGACGCGGGACACCGCCGCGAGGTCCGCGCCGAGTCCGTCCACAAAGGTCAGTGCGGCCCGCATCGGCCCGACGGTGTGGGAGCTCGACGGGCCGATGCCGATGGAAAACAGGTCGAAGACGCTGATCGCCATTGATCTGCCCCTTCCTTATCGGGCCAGCAGCGAGCTGGCCTCTTGCGCGGCCGGGCCCTGGTCGGCGAGGTGGGCCAGGTTCTCCGGCAGTTCTTCTCCACGGTAACGCTTGGTCTGGGCGTAGAGCCGTCCCGCGCGGTACGACGAGCGCACCAGCGGCCCGGCCATGACCCCGGCGAAGCCCATGGCTTCGGCCGCGCGCGAGTGCTCCACGAACTCCTCCGGCTTGACCCACCGGTCCACCGGATGATGCCGCGGCGAGGGACGCAGGTACTGCGTGATCGTCAGGATCTCGCACCCCGCGTCGACCAGGTCCTGCATCGCCGGAGCCACCTCGTCCGGAGTTTCCCCCATCCCGAGGATCAGATTGGACTTCGTCACCAGACCGGCCTCACGCGCAGCCGTGATCACTTCCAGGGACCGAGCGTACCGGAATCCCGGACGAATACGCTTGAAAATCCGCGGAACTGTCTCCACGTTGTGCGCAAGAACCTCCGGCCGCGACCCGAAAACCTCCGCCAGCTGCTCCGGATCCGCATTGAAATCCGGAATCAGCAATTCCACGCCGGTACCGGGGTTCAACGCATGAATCTGCCGCACCGTCTCCGCATACAACCACGCGCCACCGTCGGGCAGGTCATCCCGCGCCACACCAGTGACCGTGGAGTACCGCAAACCCATGGCCTGCACGGACTCGGCGACCTTGCGCGGCTCGGTCCGATCCAACGCGGCAGGCTTACCGGTATCGATCTGGCAGAAATCACACCGCCGGGTGCACTGATCCCCGCCGATCAGGAACGTCGCTTCCCGGTCTTCCCAGCATTCGTAAATGTTGGGACACCCGGCCTCTTCACAGACCGTGTGCAAACCCTCACGCCGCACCAGGCCCTTGAGTTCGGTGAACTCCGGACCCATCCGCACCCGCGTCTTGATCCACGACGGCTTCTTCTCGATCGGCGTCTCACTGTTGCGCACTTCCAGGCGCAACAGCTTCCGGCCCTCGGGCTGCGCGCTCATCGCGAAAGGTCCGCGTACAGCGGGTGCTTCGCCGCGAGGGTCTCGACGCGGTCGCGGAGCTTGGCGCGCACCGCGTCGTCGAAGCCCGGCTTCAGCGCTTCGGCGATGATGTCGGCGACCTCGGCGAAGTCCTCGGCCCGGAAGCCGCGGGTGGCCAGTGCCGGCGTGCCGATCCGCAGGCCGGAGGTGACCATCGGCGGGCGCGGGTCGAACGGGACGGCGTTGCGGTTGACCGTGATGCCGACCTCGTGCAGCCGGTCCTCGGCCTGCTGTCCGTCCAGAGTGGACTGGACGAGGTCGACGAGCACCAGGTGGACGTC
The DNA here is from genome assembly GCF_040064235.1 of Amycolatopsis melonis. Lineage (NCBI taxonomy): Bacteria > Bacillati > Actinomycetota > Actinomycetes > Pseudonocardiales > Pseudonocardiaceae > Amycolatopsis > Amycolatopsis melonis. Next base: position 384,626 of record NZ_JBDZYD010000002.1, on the reverse strand, counting down.
GGTGCCGCCGGTCAGCACGCGGACACCGGCCGCGGCGCAGTCGTCCTGCGAGAGCCGCGAAGCCAGGATGCGCGAGCCTTCGAGCGTGCGCTGCTGGCGCTCCTTGAACTCCTCGCTCGCGGCGATCTTCAGCGCGACGGCCTTGGCCGCGATGACGTGCTCCAGCGGCCCGCCCTGCTGGCCGGGAAACACCGCCGAGTTGATCTTCTTCGCCAGCTCCTCGCGGCAGAGGATGAGCCCGCCGCGCGGGCCGCCGAGGGTCTTGTGGGTGGTCGTGGTGACGATGTCGGCGTGCGGCACCGGCGACGGGTGCAGCCCGGCCGCGACCAGCCCGGCGAAGTGCGCCATGTCGACCATCAGGCGGGCACCGACGAGGTCGGCGATGCGGCGGAACTCGGCGAAGTCGAGCTGACGCGGGTAGGCGGACCAGCCCGCGATGATCAGCTTCGGCTGGTGCTCGACGGCCAGGCGCTCGATCTCGGCCAGGTCGACGATGCCGGTCTCCTTGTCGACATGGTAGGCGACGACGTTGTAGAGCTTGCCCGAGAAGTTGATCTTCATCCCGTGCGTCAGGTGGCCGCCGTGCGCCAGGTCGAGGCCGAGGATCGTGTCACCCGGCTTGAGCACGGCGAACATCGCGGCCGCGTTGGCCTGCGCGCCCGAGTGCGGCTGGACGTTGGCGTGCTCGGCGCCGAACAGGGCCTTCGCGCGGTCGATGGCGAGCTGCTCGACGACGTCGACGTGCTCGCAGCCGCCGTAGTAGCGCCGGCCCGGGTAGCCCTCCGCGTACTTGTTGGTCAGCACCGAGCCCTGCGCCTCCAGCACGCCCACCGGCGCGAAGTTCTCGGAGGCGATCATCTCCAGGGTGGACTGCTGGCGGTGCAGCTCGTCCGCGACGGCCGCGGCGACCTCGGGGTCGACGTCGGCGAGGTGGGCGTCGAAAGTCGGCATCAGTTCTCCTGGGTGTGCGCGGCGTACGCGGCGGCGTCGAGCAGGTCCGGCACGTCCCCGGACAGACGCACCTTCAGCAGCCAGCCTTCCGTGTACGGGTCGGAGTTGATGACCTCGGGGGTGTCCGATGTGGTGCCGTTCACCTCGACGACCTCGCCGGAGACCGGCGCGTACAGCTCGCTGACCGACTTGGTCGATTCGACCTCGCCGAACACCTCGCCCGCGGTGACGGTGGCGCCGACGTCGGGCAGCTGGACGAACACGATGTCACCGAGGGATTCGGCGGCGAAGGCGGTGATGCCGACGGTGGCGACGCCGTCGTCGACCTTCAGCCACTCGTGTTCCTTGGTGTACTGCAGGTTCTCGGGGATGCTCACAGGAAAGTCCTCACGCGCGGGAGTAGAAGGGAAGGGCGACGACCTCGACGGGCTCGATCCTGCCCCGGATGTCGACGGACAGCTCGGTGCCGGGCTCGGCGTACGCCCGATCGACGTACGCCATGGCGATCGGGTAGCCCAGCGTCGGCGACAGCGCGCCGCTGGTCACCTCCCCGATCTCGGTGTCCCCGGCCAGGAGCTTGTAGCCGTGCCGCGGGGCCCGGCGGCCGGTTCCGCGCAGCCCGACCCGCACGCGCGGGACGTCGGCCTTGGCCAGTTCCTCCAGCGCCGCGCGGCCGACGAAGTCGCCCGGCTTCTCGAACTTGACCACGCGCCCGAGCCCGGCCTCGAACGGGCTCTGCTCGACGGTGAGTTCGTTGCCGTACAGCGGCATCCCGGCTTCCAGGCGCAGGGTGTCGCGGCAGGCCAGGCCCGCCGGGACCAGGCCGTGCGGCTCGCCGGCCTCCAGCAGCAGGCGCCACAGCGCGGGCGCCTCGCCGGCGTCGACGAACAGCTCGAAGCCGTCCTCGCCGGTGTAGCCGGTGCGGGCGAGCAGGATGTCGTGGCCCTTCACCGAGGCCGGGACGCTGGCGTAGTACTTCAGCGCGCCGAGGTCGGCGTCGGTCACGGCGCCGAGGATCGCCGCGGCGTTCGGGCCCTGGACGGCGATCAGCGCGGTCGTCTCGGACCGGTCCTCGACCACCGCGTCGAAGCCCGCGACCCGCTCGGCCAGCGCGTCGGCGACGACCTGGGCGTTGCCGGCGTTCGCCACGACCAGGTAGTGCTCGTCGGCCAGCCGGTAGACGACCAGGTCGTCCAGCACGCCGCCGTCGGCGTTGCAGATCATCGTGTACCGCGCGCGGCCCGGCTTGACCCCGGAGAGGTTGCCGACCAGCGCGTAGTCGAGGACGTCCGCCGCCTGCTTGCCGGTGACGTGGATCTCGGCCATGTGCGACAGGTCGAACAGCCCGGCCGCCTCGCGGACGGCCCGGTGCTCGGCCAGCTCGCTGGCGTAGCGCACCGGCATCGACCAGCCGGCGAAGTCGGTGAACAGCGCACCGAGTCCCTTGTGGACTCCGTGCAGGGAGGTCTCTTTGGACACTGTCAGCCTTCGTAAGCGTTGAGGGGCGGGCAGGAGCACACGAGGTTACGGTCGCCGCGGGCGCCGTCGATGCGACGCACCGGCGGCCAGTACTTGTTCTTCCGCGAAACACCCGACGGGTACACGGCCAGCTCGCGGTCGTAGGGCTTGTCCCACGCCCCGACCAGCGTCTCGGCGGTGTGCGGGGCACCACGCAGCGGCGACTCCTCGGCGGTCCACCTGCCGTTCGCCACCTCGTCGATCTCGGCGCGGATGGCGATCATCGCGTCGCAGAACCGGTCGATCTCGCCCAGGTCCTCGGACTCGGTCGGCTCGACCATCAGCGTGCCCGCGACCGGAAACGACATCGTCGGCGCGTGGAAGCCGTAGTCGATGAGCCGCTTGGCGACGTCGTCGACCGTCACGCCGGTCTCCTTGGTGATCTGCCGCAGGTCGAGGATGCACTCGTGGGCGACCAGGCCGTCCTGGCCGGTGTAGAGCACCGGGTAGTGCGGCGCCAGGCGCGAAGCCACGTAGTTCGCGGCCAGCACGGCGACCTTCGTGGCCGCGGTCAGGCCGGGCGCGCCCATCATCCGGACGTAGGCCCACGAAATCGGCAGGATCGACGCCGAGCCGTACGGCGCGCCGCTGATCGGGCCGACGCCGGTTTCCGGGCCCGCCGCGTCGAGCAGCGGGTGGTTCGGCAGGTACGGCGCGAGGTGCGCGCGCACCGCGACCGGGCCGACGCCGGGGCCGCCACCGCCGTGCGGGATGCAGAACGTCTTGTGCAGGTTCAGGTGCGAGACGTCGCCGCCGAACTCGCCCGGCTTGGCCAGGCCCAGCAGGGCGTTGAGGTTCGCGCCGTCGACGTAGACCTGGCCGCCGCCGTCGTGGACGATCTTGGCGAGGGTGTCGATGTCGTGCTCGTACACGCCGTGCGTGGACGGGTAGGTGACCATGATCGCGGCGAGGGTGTCGCGGTGGGCGTCCACCTTGGACTTCAGGTCGTCGAGGTCGACGTTGCCCTCGTCGGTGCACTTGACGACGACCACGCGCATCCCGGCGAGAACGGCGGAGGCGGCGTTGGTGCCGTGCGCGGACGACGGGATCAGGCAGACGTCCCGTGCCTCGTCGCCGTTGGCGCGGTGGTAGGCGCGGATCGCGAGCAGGCCGGCCAGCTCGCCCTGGCTGCCCGCGTTCGGCTGCAGCGACACCTTGTCGTAGCCGGTCACCTCGGCCAGCCACTCCGCGAGCTGCGCGACCAGGACGTGGTAGCCCTCGGCGTCCTCGGCCGGGGCGAACGGGTGGATGCCGGCGAACTCGCGCCAGCTGATCGGCTCCATCTCGGTGGTGGCGTTGAGCTTCATCGTGCAGGAGCCGAGCGGGATCATGCCGCGGTCGAGCGCGTAGTCCTGGTCGGAGAGGCGGCGCAGGTAGCGCAGCATCGCCGTCTCGGAGCGGTGGGTGCCGAAGACCTCGTGGTCCATGAAGCCGGTCTCGCGGGCCAGGCCGGTCGGCAGCGCGACGCCGTCGTCCAGGCTTTCTTCGCTCCCGAACGCCTTGAGCACCTTCGCGGCGATCGCGGGCGTGCTGACCTCGTCGAAGGCGACGCGGACGTGGTCGGCGTCGACGTGGCCGAGGTTGATCCCGGCCGCGCGGGCGGCCGCGTGGACCTCGGCGGCCTGGCCGGGCACGTGCGCGACGACGGTGTCGAAGAAGGACTCGTGCACGACGTCGATGCCGGTCCGGCGCAGTGCTTCGGCGAAGCCCGCGGCCAGGCCGTGGACGCGCCGGGCGATCGCCTTGAGGCCTTCGGGACCGTGGTAGACCGCGTACATCGCGGCGAGCACGGCCGGGAGGACCTGCGCGGTGCAGATGTTCGACGTCGCCTTCTCGCGGCGGATGTGCTGCTCCCGCGTCTGGAGGGCGAGGCGGTAGGCGGGATTGCCGTCGGCGTCGACCGAGACGCCGACCAGGCGCCCGGGCAGCGAGCGTTCGAGGCCGGAGCGGACGGCCATGTACCCGGCGTGCGGGCCGCCGTAGCCGAGCGGGACGCCGAAGCGCTGGGTCGAGCCCGCGGCGACGTCGGCGCCGAACTCGCCGGGCGCGGTGACCAGCGTCAGGGCGAGCAGGTCCGCGGCGACGGTGTAGAGCGCGCCCGCGGCCTTCGCCGACTCGGAAATCGCCTGGTAGAAGCCGCGGCCGCGCAGCACTCCGGACGCGCCGGGGTACTGGACGACGACGCCGAAGAACTCGTCGGGCAGCCCGGTGAGCAGGTCGCGGACCTCGACCTCGATGCCCAGGGCCTCCACCCGGGTGCGCACGACGGCGATGGTCTGCGGCAGGCACTCGGCGTCGAGGACGACCTTGTTCGACTTGGCCTTGGACACGCGGCGCATCAGCGTGACGGCCTCGGCGACGGCGGTCGACTCGTCGAGCAGCGAGGCGTTCGCGGTGGCCAGGCCGGTGAGGTCGGCGACCATCGTCTGGAAGTTGAGGAGGGCTTCGAGACGGCCTTGGGAGATCTCGGGCTGATACGGCGTGTACGCGGTGTACCAGGCGGGGTTCTCGAGGACGTTGCGGCGGATGACGCCGGGGGTGACGGTGTCGGAGTAGCCGAGCCCGATCATCTGCGTCATCGGCCGGTTGCGCGCGGCGAGGGCACGCAGCTCGGCGGTGGCGTCCTCTTCGGACGCGGCAGGCGGAAGCCGCAGGTCACGGGTGGCGCGGATGGCACTCGGGACGGCGGCGCCGACGAGGGCGTCGAGCGAGCCGTAGCCGCACTCGGCGAGCATCTTGGCGCGTTCGGCCTCGGACGGGCCGATGTGGCGGGCGTCGAACTGCGTCGAAGTGATCGGGAGCTCCTCGGGCCGGGCACACAGCGGTGCGCTGGAACTCCCCCTCTGTCATGGCACCTGAGAGTTTCACCGCGCGCGGCACGGCTTTCACCTTGGGTGAGGCGCGGGTGCGCCTGCTTTCCAGAGTGGCCTCGCACGAAGCGGTAGCAGGTACCTGAGAGATTCCGGGGAGTTTGCTCCTTCGGTGCCCCACCGGTTTCGTGGGGGCTCTCCCGCCTCGGCTCAACGGCCCGATCTGCAGTTGTGGCGGTTACGGTACCCGGCGCTTCCCGAGGCCGTCTACATCACCCGGCCAACGCCACAGTGATCCTCGACCGCGCCTCGACCCGCGAACTCGCGTACCCCGAGGGTCGGTCCGCGTACCTGGAGGGTCGGCTCACCGTCCGACCCTCCAGGTACGCGAGCCGACCGTCCGGGTACGTGCCCCGACCTGCTGCCGGCTGGCGGAGCGCAGGCCCGGTGCGGTCGGCGGTGGCTCAGCTCGGTGTCTTGAATGACTCATTCAGGACGTCGGAGGTCCTGAATGAGTCATTCAAGACGTCCCGGCGACCCGGCGGACCACCCCACCGGCCAGCGGGGGCGGACGACGGACCCGGCCCGAGGGCAGGACCAGGCGTTTGAGCGGGCCGCCCAGCGGCACCGGCGGGAGGCCCGCGCCCAGCAGGACCTGCTCGACGATGTGCTCGGCGTGCCAGGCCACCGCGTCGTTGAGCCGGTCCAGGGACGGCCGGTCGCCGTCGAAGACGTCCTCGTCGGCCAGCGTCACCTCGAAATACGCGCAGCCCGGCGGGACCGACACCGCCTCCTCGATCGCTTTCGCCCCGTCGAGCGGGTCGTCGAATCCCGCTTCGAGCAGTGCCGACCGGTAGATACGGGCCGCGCGGGCGCGCATGCGGGGGCCGTAGCGGACCACGACCGGGAGGCGTCCGGTCAGGTCCGGGACCGCCAGGCCGTGCAGCAGCATGATCGGCGGCACCGAGTGCACCAGCCGCGGTGCCGGCTCGGCCAGTTCCCGCGCGGTGATCCGGACCCGGTCGGCCATCGCGTCCGGGAGCCCGAAGTACCGGAAGTCGACGTTGCCGAACCCGAGGCCGTCCGCGACCAGCGATGCCAGCAGCTCGCCGTAACCCCAGATCGGCGACAGCACCACCACCGGCGGCGCGGCGACGACCGGGGACGGCGCCGGCGGCCGGGTCGCCTCCTGCTCGGGAACCTGGATCACCAGCCGGGGCGGCTCGTGCCAGTCGTGGACCTCCGCGACCCGCCAGTACAGCCCCAGCGGCCGCCACAGCTCGCCGAGGATGTCGTGCTCGACGATCCGGCGGGCCTCGTCCTCGGTGTACGGGAAGTCCCGCGGCGGGACGACCCCGACGTAGTGGTGGTAGGTGACGCGGACCTCGTCGCCGCGGGTGGCCGAGCGGATCCGCATCTCCCAGTCGATCGGCGATGCCGCGATCGCGTTCGCCACCTGCGTTCCCGGCGACGAGTACACCAGCGCGGTCGCCTGCCGCAGGAACTGCCCGGCCTGGTCGATGCCCTCCCGCAGCGCCTTCGCCGCCTGCGCGACGTGCACCGGCGACGCCAGCGCTTCGGGCAGGACCCCGGCGACGCGCAGCAGTTCCGCCTCGCCGAGGCCGGTGACCTCGGCCAGCTGTGCCCAGTGGTCGAAGACGGTCACCTTCGGCGCGTGCCGGTGCTCGATCCAGCTGCGCAGGGTCGACGTCGGGACGCCGATGCGGCGCGCGGCCTCGTCCAGGGACAGGCCACGCGCGCGGATGCCGGTCCGGACCGCTTCCGCCCACTCGTCGGCGCGCCAGTGCGTCACGTCACAAAGCTAACGAAACCCGCTAGCTTTGCGCAGGGACGAAACGCCCACACGCACCCGACGCTGGTCGGCATGACCACCACCGTCGTCGCACTGACCCTGATCGTCGGCGCCGTCACCTTCGCCGCCGGCGCCTTCCTCGCCTCCGAGATCGCCACCCGGATCCTGCGCCGCCGCGAGCGGGAGATCTCCGAGGAACGCAAGCGGCTCAACGCCGCCTGGAAGTTCCTGCGGGAGGTGTACGGCGTGAAGGTCAAGCGTTAGAGCGGGGTGACGTACGCGCCGGAGATGCCGCCGTCGACGAGGAACTGCGACGCGGTGATGAAGCTGGCGTCGTCGCTGGCCAGGAAGGCGACCGCGGCCGCGATCTCCTCCGGCTCGGCGAACCGGCCGACCGGCACGTGCACCAGTCGCCGCGCCGCGCGTTCCGGGTCCTTGGCGAACAGCTCCTTGAGCAGCGGGGTGTTCACCGGGCCCGGGCACAGCGCGTTGACGCGGATGTTCTCCCGCGCGAACTGCACGCCCAGCTCGCGGCTCATGGCGAGCACGCCGCCCTTGGACGCGGTGTAGGAGATCTGCGACGTCGCCGCGCCCATCACCGCCACGAACGACGCGGTGTTGATGATCGAACCGCGGCCCTGGCGCTGCATGTGCGGCAGGACGGCCTTGCAGCACAGGTACACCGACGTCAGGTTGACGCGCTGGACCTTCTCCCACGCCTCGATGCCGGTGGTGAGGATGGAGTCGTCCTCGGGCGGGGAGATGCCGGCGTTGTTGAACGCGACGTCGACCGCGCCGAACTGCTCGACCGTGGTGTGGAACAGGTTCTCCACCTGCTCGGCGTCGGTGACGTCGGTCTGCACGAACGCGCCGCCGATCTCGTCGGCGACCGCCTTGCCCTCGACCGGCGAGACGTCGGCGATGACGACCTTCGCGCCTTCGCTCGCCAGGCGGCGGGCCGAGGCGAGCCCGATGCCACTCGCGCCGCCGGTGATGACCGCCACGCGGCCTTCGAAACGCTGGACCATTACTCCTCCGTGCTCAGAAAGACGTTCTTGGTTTCGGTGAACGCCGCCGCGGCGTCGGGGCCCAGCTCGCGGCCGAGGCCGGACTGCTTGAAGCCGCCGAACGGCGTCCAGTACCGCACCGACGAGTGCGAGTTCACCGAGAGGTTGCCCGATTCGACGCCGCGCGCCACCCGGAACGCGCGGCCGGCGTCGCGGGTCCAGATCGACCCGGACAGGCCGTACTCGGTGGCGTTGGCCATCCGGATCGCGTCGGCCTCCCCGTCGAACCGGACGACGGCGACGACCGGGCCGAAGACCTCCTCCGCCGCGGCGGGGTGCCGCAGGTCCGGCGGGGTGAGGACGGTCGGCGGGAACCAGAAGCCGCGGCCTCCGGGCGCGCTGCCGCGGAAGGCGACCGGGGCGTCGTCCGGCACGTAGGAGGCGACCTTCTCCCGGTGCGCGGCCGAGATCAGCGGGCCCATCTCGGTCTTCTCGTCGGCCGGGTCGCCGACGACGACGCCGTGCACCGCGGGTTCGAGCAGTTCCATGAAGCGGTCGTACGCGCTCGCCTGCACCAGGATCAGCGACCGGGCGCAGCAGTCCTGGCCGGCGTTGTCGAAGACGCCGTAGGGCGCGGTCGCCGCGGCCTTCTCCAGGTCGGCGTCGGCGAAGACGATGTTGGCGTTCTTGCCGCCCAGCTCCAGCGTCACGCGCTTCACCTGGGCCGCGCAGCCCGCCATGATCTGCTTGCCGACCTCGGTGGAGCCGGTGAAGACGACCTTGCGCACGGCCGGGTGATCCACGAACCGCTGTCCCACCACCGAGCCCTTGCCGGGCAGCACCTGGAAGACGTCCTCGGGGATGCCCGCCTCGCGGGCCAGCTCGGCCAGCCTCAGCGCGGTCAGCGGCGTCAGCTCGGCGGGCTTGAGGACGACGGTGTTGCCTGCGGCGAGCGCGGGCGCGAAACCCCAGCCCGCGATCGGCATCGGGAAGTTCCACGGCACGATCACGCCGACCACGCCGAGGGGTTCCTGGAAGGTGACGTTGATGCCGCCCGGCACCGGGATCTGCTTGCCGATCAGGCGTTCCGGCGCGGCGGAGTAGTAGTTGAGGACGTCGCGGACGTTGCCCGCCTCCCAGCGGGCGTTGCCGATGGTGTGCCCGGAGTTCTCGACCTCCAGCCGCGCGAGGTTCTCGAGGTCGGCCTCGACTGCGTCGGCGAAGCGGCGCAGCAGCCGCGCCCGGTCGCCGGGGGCGACGTCACGCCACGCGGGGAACGCCGCCTGGGCGCGGGCGATGGCCGCGTCGGTCTCCTCCGCGCTCGTCAGCGTCACCGACCGCACCACCTCCTCGGTGGCCGGGTTGAGGACGTCGAAGGTGGTCATCTAGTTCTCCTTGCTCGCTTCGACGAGAGCTTGGAACAGCCGGACGTCGGTGCTGTCCTGCTCGGGGTGCCACTGCACGCCCAGGACGAACTCGCCGGGCACCTCGGCGGCCTCGACCGTGCCGTCGGCGGCCCAGCCGACGGCTTCCAGGCCGGTGCCGAGCCGGTCGATCGCCTGGTGGTGGTAGCAGTGTCCCTTGGTCTCCGGCCCGAGGATCGCGGCGGCGCGGCTGCCGTCCTTCAGCGAGATCGTGCTGGTGCCGAAGGTCGCCGGGGCGGGCTGGTGGTCGGTGGACCCCGTGGTCTCGGGCAGGTGCTGGGCCAGCGTCCCGCCGAGGGCGACGCTCATCACCTGCAGGCCGCGGCAGACGCCGAGCACCGGCTTGCCCGCCCGGCGCGCGGCGCCGAACAGGCCGAACTCGAAGGCGTCCCGCTCCGGCCGGGTGTAGGTGGCCGGGTGCGGCTCGTGGCCGTAGCGCGCGGGCTCGACGTCGGCGCCGCCGGTGAGCACCAGCCCGTCCACAGTGGACACCAGCCGGTCGTACGCGTCGGACACCGGCGGCAGCAGCACCGGGACGCCCCCGGCCGCGACGACGCAGTCGACGTAGAACCGGTGCAGCAGCACGGCTTCGGTCTCCCAGACCAGGAACTTCGCGGGTTCCAGGTACGTGGTGAGGCCGATGACCGGGCGGGCGTCAGAGCCGTTCGAAGCCACGGATCAGCTCCCAGTCGGTGACGGCGGCGTTGTAGGCGTCGATCTCGATCTTCGCCGCGTTGAGGTAGTGGCCGACGACGTCGTCGCCGAAGGCCGCGCGCGCCAGGTCGCTGCCCGCCAGCGCCGCGGCGGCCTCGGGCAGGGTCGTCGGCACGGTGGCGCGGCCGGAGTTGTAGGCGTTGCCGGTGAAGGGTTCTTCCAGCTCCAGCTCGTTCTCGATGCCGTGGAGCCCGGCGGCGATGAGCGCGGCGACGGCGAGGTAGGGGTTGACGTCCCCGCCCGGCACGCGGTTCTCGACCCGCAGCGACTCGCCGTGCCCGACGACGCGCAGCGCGCAGGTCCGGTTGTCGGTGCCCCAGGCGATCGCGGTCGGCGCGAAGCTGCCGGGCACGAACCGCTTGTAGGAGTTGACGTTCGGGGCGAAGAAGTAGGTCAGTTCCCGCAGCCCGGCGAGCTGGCCGGCGAGGAAGTGCTCCATGAGCTTCGAGAAGCCGTGTTCGCCGTCTCCGGCCAGGACGGCGCGGCCCTCGGTGGAGCGCAGGCTGATGTGGATGTGGCAGGAGTTGCCCTCGCGCTCGTTGTACTTCGCCATGAAGGTGAGGCTCTTGCCCTCCTGCGCGGCGATCTCCTTGGCGCCGTTCTTGTAGACGCTGTGGTTGTCGCAGGTGGCGAGCGCGTCGGTGTAGCGGAAGGCGATCTCCTGCTGGCCGGGGTTGCACTCGCCCTTGGCGGACTCGGGGTAGAGCCCGGCGCCCGCCATCTCGTTGCGGATGCGGCGCAGCAGCGGTTCCAGCCGCGCGGTGCCGAGCATCGAATAGTCCACATTGTACTGGTTGGCGGGCTTGAGACCGTGGTAACGCTTGTCCCACGCGGTTTCGTAGCTGTCGTCGAAGACGATGAACTCCAGCTCGGTCCCGACGAAGGCGGCCAGCCCCCGCTCGGCCAGCCGGTCCAGCTGACGGCGCAGGATCTGGCGCGGCGAAACGGAAACCGGGCCGCCCTGCACCCGCTCGACGTCGGCGAGCACCAGTGCGGTGCCCTCGTGCCAGGGGATCTCGCGCAGGGTCTCGAAGTCCGGGCGCAGCACGAAGTCGCCGTAGCCGCTGTCCCACGAGGAGAGCGCGTAGCCGTCGACGGTGTTCATGTCGACGTCGACGGCGAGGAGGTAGTTGCAGGCCTCGGTGGCATGCCGGGCGACCTCGTCGAGGAAGTACTCCGCCGAGCAGCGCTTGCCCTGCAGGCGCCCCTGCATGTCCGTGATCGCGACGAGCACGGTGTCGATCGTGCCCGCGTCCACGCGCGCGCGAAGTTCGTCGAGCGTGAGCATGCCTCGCCTGCGTGCCATCCGTCGCCCCAAAGGTTTGGTATGAATCCTTTGCCGGTTCTTCCTACCCGGTGACCGGGTCGGGGTCAACCCAGGCAAAGGTATTTTGTTGGCCCATTGGCCGGGGAGGTCCCCCACGGCCGAGCGTAGTGAACGACTCGTTCACCCCGTCCGGGCTCCCGCAGCCTGGATGGAGCCGGGATTGTCCCCGATGCCCGGCTGAGAAGAGCCTGTGAATTCGCGCGCGCGGGAGGGATCCGGGGTACTCGCGCGTTGTACGGGGCAAGAGAGGTGAGATCGATGACCACAGCATTCACGCAGAGCACGTTCGGCGAGCAGCAGCAGGTGCGGCCCCAGCTGCCGACCCTGCCCACCGGCTGGCCGATCGGTTCGTACGAGTCCTACGAGCAGGCACAGCGGGCGGTCGACCACCTCGCGAGCGCGGACTTCCCGGTCACCGACGTCACGATCGTCGGCGTGGAGCCGCTGCTCGTCGAGCGGGTCGCGGGACGGATGTCGTGGGGCAGGGTGCTCGGCAGCGCGGCGACGTCCGGTGCGCTGTTCGGCCTCTTCCTCGGCCTCATGCTCAGCCTGCTGAACCCCGGCGCCGGCCTGGTCCCGATCGTGATCGGCCTCGTCGCCGGCCTCGGGTTCAACCTGCTCTTCGGCGCGCTGGGCTACGCCGTGAACCGCAACAAGCGCGGGTTCGTCTCGCAGAGCCAGCTGGTCGCCCGCCGCTACGACGTCCTGTCGCAGCCGCGCAACGCCGAGAAGGGCCGTGCGCTCCTGGCCGACCTCGCGGCCCGCAGCGCGTTCGGCCACTGACCCGCCGGATGATCGAAGGCCGCCCCCGGGCACTCCCCGGAGGCGGCCTTCGCCGCATCGGGAGCGGCCCCGACCGCTCCCGTCCCCCTACCTGGTCGGTGTCGACGTCGGTGCCGTCGTCGGCGTGGTGGCCGTCGGCACGGTCACCTTCGGGATCGCCGCGCTGAACGGGATGTCCGCGCTCTCGCGGCAGGCCGAGCGGTATCCGTTGTAGCCGTTGTAGTTGCCCTGGTCGTCGGTGACGCCCTGCTCGATCTTCGGCCGCGGGAACCGGTTGTCCGCTCCGATCCGCTGCTTGGTGCCGCTCGAGCGCTCGCAGCCGTAGCGGGTCACCGTCAGCGGCCTGCCGTCCTCGTCGTAGAGGTAGACCTCGGTGAGCGGCTTGCCCTCGGCGTCGAAGGCGTAGACGTTCTCGACCTCCCGGCCGCCGTAGTTCAGCTGGTCGGTGCCGTAGTGGTCGGACGACGACGAGTAGTACGGCGGCGCGTCGGAGTAGGAGCGCCCGCGGGCGAGCAGGTCGAACGCCGCGCCGAAGCCGCCCAGCGCGCTGCCGATGACGAACGCCGAGATCGGCACGGCCACCCACAGCAGCCGCCGGTCACCGCCCACCCGCGGCCCCGCCCACACGGCCGCGGCACCCGCGGCCAGCAGGAACGGCAGCAACAGCACCGCACTCCGGTGCCGGAACATCAGCAGCAGCCCGAACGCGACCAGCGCCAGCGCGCACAGCACCCACCACGCCGGCTTGAGCGAACCGAGGTATTGCAGGAACCTGCCGGCGTCCCCCTGCTCGCGTCCCTTGGCCATGGACGTGCGCAGCCACACCACTTCCGGCAGCGCCAGCACCGGCTCGACCCCCACGCGCAGCAGCACCACCAGGCTGACGAGGAACACCGGCAGCGCGACCAGCACCACGCCCAGGAGCACGTCGACGTCGACGGTGAGGGCGGCCCCGAACGCGAACATGGCCAGCGCCAGCGCGCAGAGCACCAGGCCCCACAGGGCGATCCGTGGTTTGACGAGACTGGGCGTAGCGGTGGCGAGCACCTGCGTGGCCCCGTCCGCCACTTCCGCCGCGGGCGGGAAACCACCCGACGCGCGCAGCTCGGCGGCGTAGCTCTCGGGCGTCCCGAGCCGCTCGATCAGGGCCTCGACGCGGGCACCCTCCCCCAGTTCGGCCTCAAGTTCGGCCAGGTGCGGCCGGACGTCCTCGAGGATTTCCTCGATCTCACTCGCGGGCAGGTCGGCGAGCGCGGTGCGGACCCGCGCCAGATACACCCGCACGGCGGTCGGCTTGTCGCTCATGCTGCCTCTCCCAAAAGCGCGTTCATCGTCGAAGCGAAGCTCTGCCAGGTCTTGCCCGACTCGGCCAGGCGCGCCCGGCCCGGCTCGTTCAGGCTGTAGTACTTGCGGTGGGGCCCTTCCTCGCTGGGCACCACGTACGAGGTGAGCAGGCCTGCCTTGTAGAGCCTGCGCAACGTCCCGTACACCGACGCGTCCCCCACCTCGTCCAGTCCCGCGGACCTGAGTCTTCGCAGGACGTCGTACCCGTAGCCGTCCTCCTCGCGGAGCACCGCGAGGACGGCGAGATCGAGCACTCCCTTGAGCAGCTGACTGATCTCCACTGCACCCTCCAGTCTTACGCATGGGAAGGTACCACGCATTGCACAGTAGTGTGCACGGCGGAGGCCCGACGGCGTGGCGGGACGGCTTCAGGCGCCGGTGTCCACCGGGCGTTCGAAGAAGGATTCGAGGATCACGATGGTCTGCGTGCCGGTGACGCCGTCGATCGCGAACAGCCGGCGCAGCGACGCCTGGAGCTCCTCGGTCGTCGCCGTGCGCACCTTGACCAGCAGCGACGCCGGGCCCGCGATGACGTGCGCCTCCACCACTTCGGGCAGCGCTTCGAGCGCCTCGCGCACCGGCGCGTCGCCCATCCAGGCGTTCGCCTCCACGAGCACGAACGCGGCCACCCCGCGGCCGACCGCCGCGGGGTCGACGTCCACGCCGGTCCGCCGGATCACGCCCTGCTCGCGCAGCTTGCGCACCCGCTCGTGCGCCGCCCCGGCGGAGAGCCCGACGGCCTTGCCGAGCGCGGCATATGCCTGCGTCGCGTCCCGCTGAAGTTCGGCAAGCAGCATGCGATCCAGCTGATCCATGCCTTGACCATATCAGGTTCGGTGATACATGCTTTCGACAGAACGTCATTAGGGGTGAGAGATGGATCTGGTCAAGACCGACTTCCAGGTGCTCGACGAGCGCTTCAAGCGGGTCAACGGCGACGAGTGGATGCAGCGCCTGCACACCGGCTGCCGCTGGACCGAGGGGCCCGCGTACTTCCCGGCCGGGCGCTACCTGGTGTTCAGCGACATCCCGAACGACCGCACGCTGCGCTGGGACGAGACCACCGGGCAGGTCGGGGTGTTCCGGCAGCCGTCGAACTACGCGAACGGGCACACGGTCGACCGTCAGGGGCGGCTGATCAGCTGCGAGCAGGGGACGCGCCGGGTGACGCGCACCGAGCACGACGGCTCGGTCACGGTGCTCGCCTCGCACTTCCAGGGAAAGCGGCTGAACAGCCCCAACGACGTCGTCGAGCACTCGGACGGGTCGATCTGGTTCACCGATCCGAGTTACGGCATCGACAGCGACTACGAGGGGTACCGGGCGGAGAGCGAGATCGGCGGCTGCCACGTGTACCGCGTCTCGCCCGCGGGCGAGGTGACGATCGTCGCCGACGACTTCTCCCGCCCGAACGGGCTGGCGTTCTCGGCCGACGAGTCGCGGCTGTACATCGCCGACACCCGGCAGGATCCCAGCCACCTCAGGGTGTTCGAGGTCCGCGACGACGGCACGCTGGCCGGCGGCGAGATCTTCGCGACGAGCGACTGCGGCGGGTTCGACGGCGTCCGCGTCGACAGCGAGGGCCAGGTCTGGGCGGCCGCGCACGACGGCCTGCACTGCTTCGCCGCGGACGGCACGCGGATCGGCAAGCTGAAGGTGCCGGAGGTCTGCTCGAACTTCACGTTCGGCGGCGCACGCCGGAACGAGCTGTTCATCACGGCGTCGAGTTCGGTGTACACGCTGAGGGTGACGGTCAACGGGGCTCGCTACCCGTGAGCCCGCGCGTGGCGCCCGCGCGGACCCGGTCCACCACCGCGGCGCGGCGCCACGCCCGGCTCACCCGGACCAGCCAGGCGGCCTCCGCCGCGACGTCGGCGTCGGGGAGCGGGTCCGGTTTTCCTTCGCCCGGCTCGAACCGGCGTCCCTCGCGGGCCGCGTCGATGGCCGCGGCCAGGCACACCGCTTCCACCGTCGCCGCGACGTCCGGCTCCGGCACGCCCACGCGGCGGGCCTCGGCCTCCGCGCGGCGCGGGAGTCCGGGGTCGAAGTGGGCCCGCAGGGCGAGGTGACCGTCGCGGATTTCGATGACCCGGCGGTACAGCGCGAACTCCGCGCCGCCCGCGAGTTCGTGGCCGGGGTCGAACACGATGCCGGGGACCGCGGCGCGCAACGCCGTCCACAGTGGCTCGATGCGGCGGTACGCGCGGTACGCCCTGGCCCGGCCGACCACCGAGGAGACCGCCGGGGCCCAGGCGCTGAGCGTCGCCCCGGCGGCGACCAGCCCGACGGTCACCGCGGCGAGCACCGAGGACGGCAGGTCTTCGCGGGCACCGATGCGGCCGGTCTCGGCGAGGCGGCGGACGTTGTCGACGTCCCAGAAGGTCCACGCGGACGCGGCGACCACGCCGGCGGCCAGCAACCACAGCCCGGCACGCAGCGGCCCCGGCTCGGCGTGCCAGGCGCTGCGGGCGAAGACCACGAACAGCAGGCCGAGGCTGACCAGGCTGTAGAGCAGGAAGACGACCTTGTCGCCGACGGCGAAGGGCAGCGAGCCGTCGGAGAAGACGGTCTCGTCACCGACCCGCCGCGGCTCCGACAGGGCGAAGCACACGGCGAGCAGGACCATGGTGGCGCCCGTGAACAGGGCGTGCGGCGCCAGGCGTGCGCCTTCGCCACGCCACACCGACTGCGTGAAGGCGACGGCGAACCCGATGGCACCCAGCCGCAGCTCGTCACCGGCCAGCGTCGCCACCCATTCGAACACCGGGCCCGGGCCGATCAGGGCTTCGACGGCAGGAGTCAGGACGACGATGCCGCACGCGATGCAGATCCCGAAGCCGGCGAGAAACCACATGGTCCGCACCGGCTGGCTGCGGCGAGCCTCGATCAGCTTGTACCCGAACCCGGCGAACGCGGCCAGGCACAGGTGGTAGGCCAGGGTTTCGATCACGGCGACCGGCGGCGCGGCCGCCCGCCGAAGACGGAGTCGAAGCGCCGCACGCCGTCCGGAACACCCCGCGCGGGTTCCCGCGGTTCCCCAGGCCGCACGACGCGCTGGGCGAGCAGGCTGGCGACCAGCTCGGCTTCGCGTTCTTCGGTTTCGGTGTAGGTGGTCCGCCCCAGAACGCGCCGAACGAGTTCGGGCGAGAGGTTGGGCATGAGCTGCCGCCCGGCGGCGGCGTCGATGGCGATGCCGTCGGCCCCACCGTCCGGCCCGGTGTGGCCGCAGAGGAGGTGGCCGACCTCGTGCAGCAGGATGTGCCGCCGGTGCAGGGCGGTGGTGTTGGTGGGATAGAGGATGTAGTCGGCGCGTTCGGTGCTCATGAGCAGGCCGCAGGGAGCGCCTTCGGGAGCGTTGGCGGGCATGAGTTCAATGGGCCGCCCCCGCTCGGCGGCCAGGCTCGCGACGAAGGCCTCGGCATCGAAGGGTTCGGGAAGGCTGACGGCATCGGCAACATCCCGGGCCCGCTGCCACAGGACCCGCCCGGGACGGCGGCGCACCCGGCGCCACGGTGCGGCGGTCACCTTGGCCCTCCTGCGGCTTGGGGAGCGATCGGAGTTCGCAGCGGCTGCTGAGCAACATCGGCCACCGCAGTAACTCCCGTCCGCCCCGACCGGAGGCCCCCGAGGCACGCAGCCGCCCCACCGGCCGAACTCCGCCGTGACTGCCGGGCAACGTCGGCCACCGCAGCACTGCCCAGCCGGCCGGAAGCCTCCGCCGCGTGCACTTTCGCCTCAGTCCGGGTGCTGGGCAAAGCTCGCCAGGGTGGTGCCACCTCAGCCCTCCTTCTTCGGGGCGCCGCGACCGGCCTCCCTTCGGGCGATCGCGTCGATCATGTCGCTGATCGTGTCGAGCCCGTCGGCCGACAGGGTTACCGCGCGCAGGGCCAGGTCGCGGACTCCCGCGTCGCGCAGTGCCCCCAGGAGGGCCAGCTCTTCGGCGATTTTCGTGCTCTGCTCGTCGTCGAAGAAGTATGCCGGAGGCACGCCGAAGAACTGGGCCAAAGCCTCCAGATGGCGCTTGGTCGGGTTGTCGCGGCGGCCCGTGCGCAGCTGCCACAGGTACGTCGTCGAAAAGCTCTCGCCCGTTGCCTCGCGGCAGGCCTTCGCGACCTCTTCGTTGCTGTACGGCTCCCGATCGGGCCTGCGGACCACGTGGAACAGCCGGTCGATCTTGTCGGCCAGCGTCGACTTTCCGGGCTCCTTGACCACGATGCACTCCCTCGGCTGCCAGGCATATTCATCCTAGCTGAAAGGCGCACCCCATTAATCAACGCGAGTTCGCCGTGGCCGGGGCTGGCAGCGCGGGCACGAAAACGACGACCGGTTCATGAACGGCTCCCGCCGGATCGCCGTGCCGCAGCGGTGGCAGGGCATCCCCTCCTGGCCGTACGCGTCCAGTGACCGGTCGAAGTACCCGGACTGCCCGTTCACGTTGACGTACAACGCGTCGAACGACGTGCCGCCCGCGCCCAGCGCCGCGTTCATCACGTCCGACGCCGCCGACAGCAGCTCGCGGCCCTTCGCCATGGTCAGCTTCTCCGTCGGCCGGGACCAGTGGAGGCGGGCCCGCCACAACGCCTCGTCCGCGTAGATGTTGCCGATGCCCGACACCAGCGTCTGGTCCAGCAGGGCGCGCTTGACCTCGGTGCGCCGCGACCGCAGCGCGCGCACCGCCGCGTCGAGGTCGAACGCCGGGTCCATCGGGTCGCGGGCGATGTGCGCGATGGTGTCCGGGAGCAGCACGTCGTCGCCGACGTCGCCGAGGTCGTCCAGCGCCAGGCCGCCGAACGTGCGCTGGTCGACGAAACGCAGCTCCGGCCCGTCGTCGTCGAAGCGCAGCCGGACCCGCAGGTGCTTCTCGTCCGGCGCGTCCTCCGGCTGGACGAGCATCTGCCCGCTCATGCCCAGGTGCGCCAGCAGCGCCTCCTTGCCGGACAGCTCCAGCCACAGGTACTTGCCGCGGCGCCGCGCGGCCTCGATGCGGCTGCCGGCGAGCCGCTGCGTGAAGTCCTCCGCGCCCAGGGCGTGCCTGCGGATGGCGCGCGGGTGCAGGACCTCCGCCTCGCGGATGGTCCGGCCCGCGACGTGCGCCTGCAGGCCCAGGCGGACGACTTCGACCTCGGGAAGTTCGGGCATACCGCCATTGTGCCCGCGGGGTACGACACTTTTTGACCGCCGCCTCCCCGGCCAGCGGGAATGCCGGTCAGGGAGCCGAGGGGCCGACGTCCGACCTGGTGAGCGGTACCCGGGTGGTTCCCGAGGCGAAGTACTCGTCCGCGCCGACGTCGAACGTGCCCGTGCGGGTCTGCAGGTCGAAGTCCTTCGCCGCCGACGGGTACGAACCCACGCCCGTGTCGATGGCCGGGCTGGCCGACGACAGGCGGTACAGCCCCGCCGCGTCCTTCACCAGCTTCGGGTCCACCGACCGCGACGGCATGCCCGCCGAGCCGCCCCACGTGATGTTGCCCTCGTACTTCACGACCGAGCCGCCCGGCAGCGTCACCAGCGGTCCCGACGTTCCCTTGACGATGTTGTCCGCGACCACGCAGTCCTTCGGCAGGTAGGCGCCGCCGTCGCCGTCGATCACCGACGAGCTGCCCAGCACCGTGTTGTACGCCACCGTCACGCGGTCCGGGCGGTCGTGGAGCTTGCTCGCCGGGCCGCTGTCGGCCTCCTCGCCGGACCCGAACACGATCGCGCGGTCGCCGCTGTTCGCCACGTAGTTGCCGACGACCTTGTGGTCGTTCCCGTGGAAGCGGATACCCGAGCCGAACAGGAGGTTGCCCTCGACGAGGCTGCGGTTGCCGTGGCGCAGCACGATGTAGCCGCGGCTGTCGCGGATCGTGTTGTAGCGCACCACGTCGTCGGACGACTTGACCGAGATCGCCTCGCTGTCGCCGTCGGCCTTCTCGAAGAGGTTGTTCTCGATCAGCGCGTACGCCGAGTACGACTGGCGGTCGCTGAGGCCCACCCGGATCGACTCGCCGCCGTTCGTGCCGGTGAACTGGTGGTTGTAGAAGTAGTTGTGGTGCACGTGGACGTGCTGGGCCATCCCGCCGGACGGCCCGAGGACCTGCAGGAACACGCCCTCGGTGGTGCGGTTCTGGAACACGTTGCGGTCGACGACGGTGTCGTCGCCGCTGACGGTCACCCAGTTGCCGCCGGTGGTGAGCTGGAAGTCGTTGCGGGTCAGGCGGTTGTGCGACGCGCCGGCGGGAACGCTCAGCGTCGCGCCGTTGCGGAACTTGAAGCCCCGCAGCACGACGTTCGAGACGCCACTGGCGAAGGCGAACGTCTTCGACCCGGTGATCGTGGCCAGGCCGGTGTGTTCCGCGGCGACCGTCACGGGCGCCGAACCGGTGCCGGACCGCCTGATCGTCAGCGTCGAACCCGCCGAGTACGTCCCGTCGGCCAGCACGATCGTGTCGCCGGGGTTCGCCTTGTCCATGGCGGACTGCAGCGCCGGCAGCGAAGTGACGCGGACCTGCGCGGCCGACGCCGCGGGTCCGGGGACGACGACGAGGGCCGCCACCACCAGGGGTACGAAGAACAGACGCATCCGCCACAACCTCTCGTTGGAACACGGGCGCGGCGGAGGACGATCACGCTAGTGACCGGCAGGCGGCGCCGTCAACGGAGGTTCCCGCTGATCAGGACTCGGGGTCGGCCTTCTTCTCGGCTTCGAGTTCGGCGGACAGCGAGCGCCAGGCCGTCTCGGCGGCCTTCTGCTCGGCTTCCTTCTTCGTCGACCCGGTGCCGTGGCCGAGGGCGCGGCCGGCGACGAGGACGGTGGCCGTGAACTCCTTGCGGTGGTCCGGGCCGGTGTCCTCGACCTTGTACTCGGGCACGCCGAGACCGGCCGAGGCGGTCAGCTCCTGCAGGCTCGTCTTCCAGTCGAGCCCGGCCCCGCGCAGCGGTGCTTCGGCGAGCAGGCCGTCGAACAGGTGGTGCACGAGCTTGCGGGCGATCTCGATGCCGTGCTCGAGGTAGGCGGCACCGATCACCGCCTCCAGCCCGTCGGCGAGGATGCTCGCCTTGTCCCGGCCGCCGGTGAGCTCTTCGCCCTTGCCGAGCAGCAGGTGCGCCCCGAGCCCGCCCTCGCCGAGCCCGCGCGCCACCCGCGCCAGCGCGTGCATGTTGACGACGCTGGCGCGGAGTTTCGCGAGCTGGCCTTCGGGCAGGTCGGGGTGCGTGGTGTAGAGGTGATCGGTGACGACGAGGCCGAGCACGGCGTCACCGAGGAACTCGAGCCGCTCGTTCGGCGGCAGACCCCCGTTTTCGTACGCGTACGAACGGTGGGTCAGCGAAAGCCGGAGCAGCTCGGGGTCGAGGCTGACCCCGAGCGCTTCGAGCAACGGCGCCGGATCGGCTGCGGGTCCCCCGGGCGTCTTGCCCCCCATGTCGGCTACCCGATCAGGCGGGCTCGACGACCTGGCGGCCGTTGTGCTGGCCGCACGACGGGCACGCGACGTGCTGGAGCTTCGGCTGCTTGCAGGCGCGGTTGGAGCAGGGCACCAGCTGCACCGGAGCCGCCTTCCACTGGCTGCGGCGGGAGCGCGTGTTGGATCGCGACATCTTCCGCTTCGGGACGGCCACGAGTAGATCTCCTTATGACGGTCTGCTCGCGGTCGTGCGAGCGAACTTTCTCTCCGGAACGAGCTGGCGCTCGTCAGGCTTGCTCAGGGGAGCCCGGCGCAGGCTTTCCGCCCGCGTTCTCGTCGAATCGCTCCACGAGTGCGGCCCACCGAGGGTCTATCTTCTCATGCCCGTGTCCGGGCTCGAGATCGGCCCACTTGACACCGCAGTCGGTGCAGAGCCCGGCACAGTCTTCCGAGCACAGCGGGGCCAGCGGCAGGGCCAGCACGACGGCGTCGCGGACGATCGGCTCGAGGTCGATCCGGTCGTCGACCAGCCGCGGGATCTCGTCCTCCTCGGTGGTCTCCTCCGTGGCCGACCCCGGGTAGGCGAACAGCTCCTGGACCTCGACCTCGACCTCCTCGGTCAGCGGGTCGAGGCAGCGGGCGCAGGTGCCCTTCGCGGTCGCCCTGGCGGTGCCGCTGACCAGCACGCCCTCGACGACCGACTCGAGCAGCAGGTCGAGTTCCAGCTCGGAGCCGGCCTCGATGGTGATGACGTCGGGGACGCCGAGCGGCGTCTCCACCGGCACGCTGCGCTGGACGGCGCGGCTGAGGCCGGCGTGACGGCCGAGCTCGCGGGTGTCGATCACCCACGGGCTGCGGTCGTCGAGCTGGGGGGTCTTGTTCTCGGACATCCCGTCCAGGGTACGCACGGCCCGCCACCCCTTTTGAGCTGGTCCCTCGCCGCGCGGGAAGAAATTCCGGCCCGGATGTCGAGAACCCGCGCCCGGCTCCGTCCCCGGTGCGGAACCAGCCACGGGACACAGGAGGCACTCATGACGACCCTGCGCATCGACAACATCGGCATCGTGGTCCGCGACCTGGACGCCGCCGTCGCGTTCTTCGGCGAACTCGGCCTGGAACTCGAGGGCAGGGCCACGGTCGGGGGTCCCTCGGTGGACCGCCTCGTCGCGCTCGACGGCGTCAAGTGCGAAATGGCCATGGTGCGGACCCCCGACGGCCACGGACGGCTGGAGCTGATGCAGTTCCACTCGCCGTCGGCGCCCGCCGGGCAGCCGGACGCGCCGGTCAACACGCCGGGCATCCGCCGGATCATGTTCGCCGTCGAGGACATCGAGGGCGTGCTCGCCCGGCTGCGTGCCCACGGTGCCGAGCCGATGGGCGAGCTGGTGGAGTACGGGGGCAGCCACCGGCTCCTCTACGTCCGCACCCCCGACGGCATCATCATCGCCCTGGCCGAGAAGATCGCCTGAGCCACTCCACCGGAAGGGGAACGCCACCATGGCCGTCGCCGAAGACCTCGACCGCGCCACCGACCCGGCCTGGGACTGGGTCGCCGAGCAGACCCGCACCTACCTGGCCTCGGGCGGGACCGAGGGGCACGAGTCGGACGGCCTGCGCCTGCTGCTGCTGGCCACGACCGGGCGCCGGACCGGCCTGCCGCGCCGGACGTGCCTGATCTACGGCACGTCGGGGGACGACTTCGTCGTCGTGGCCTCCAAGGGCGGCGCCGACGAGGACCCGGAGTGGTTCAAGAACCTCGTGGCGGAGCCGAGCGTCGGCGTCCAGGTGGGCACCCGCCGCTTCACCGCCCGCGCCCGGGTCGCGTCCCCGGCCGAGCGCGAGCGGCTCTGGCCCGGGCTGGTGGAGATGTTCCCGCTTTACGCCGAGTACGCGCAGAAGACCGAGCGGGTGATCCCCGTGGTGCTGCTCACGCCGCAGGACTGAGGCGTCGTCACACCTGGTAGTCGTACAGGGTCGGGCGGCCGCCGGTCGGCAGGTTCGCCGGGGAACGCAGGTGGTTGCGGCCCGAGTCGACCGTGCGCAGCGTCGTCGCCAGCAGTTCCGAGAACTCCGCCAGCTTGCCGTCGACGTACGCGTCGCAGTCCGCGCGCTGGCGGTCGGCCTCGGCGTGGGCCTCGTCCACGATCCGCGCCGACTCCGCGTGCGCGGCCTGCACGACCTCGGTCTGGGCGACCAGCCGGGCCTGCTCGGCGCGGCCGTCCTCGATCGCGCGGTCGTAGGCGTCGCGGCCGGCCTGGATCATGCGCTCGGACTCCGCGCGCGAGCGGTCGGTGAGGTTCTGGTACTCGGCCTGACCCGCCGCGATCGTGCGGTCGGCCTGGTCGTGGGCGTCGGCGAGCATCTGCTCGGCGCGGGCACGCGCGTCGGCCAGGATGCGCTCGGCCTCGTCGGTTGCTTCGGCGATGGTGCGCTCGGCCTCGGCGTTCGCGCTCGCGACCGTCTCGCTCGCCTCCTTGCGGGCGGCGTGGATGAGGTCGTCACGCTTGTCGAGGACGTCCTGGGCGTCGTCGACCTCGGCGGGCAGCGCGTCGCGGACGTCGTCGAGGAGTTCGAGCACGTCGCCCCGGGGCACCACGCAACTGGACGTCATCGGGACGCCGCGCGCCTCCTCGACGATGGTGACGAGCTCGTCGAGCGCCTCGAAAACCCGGTACACGGCAACTCCAATCCCCTGTCGCTGGGGACCAGTCTGCCCGCATCGGGCGCCGAAGCGGTGAAGGCGCACGGCACCGGGCGTGTCCCCGGCAGCGGACGCGGGTCAGCGCCCGAACTTCGCCGAGAGGCGCTCGAAGACGATCGGCGGTACGAAGCGCTCGAAGTCGCCGCCGAGGGCCGCGATCTCCTTGACCAGGGAACTCGACACGAACCCGAATGCCGGGTTGTTGGCCATCAGCAGCGTCTCGACGCCGGTGAGCTCGCGGTTCATCTGCGCCATCTGCAGCTCGTAGTCGAAGTCGCTGACCGAGCGCAGGCCCTTGGCGATCGCCGCGATGTCGTGCTCGCGGCAGTAGTCGACGAGCAGGCCCTCCCACGCGTCGACGCGCACGTTCGGCAGCTTCGCGGTGATCTCGCGCAGCATCTCCAGGCGTTCCTCGATCTCGAAGACGCCCTTCTTGCTCTTGTTCACCCCCACCAGGACGACGAGCTCGTCGAACAGGCGGCTCGCCCGCTCGATGACGTCGAGGTGACCGTTGGTGGCCGGGTCGTAGGAACCGGGACAGACCGCACGCCGCATGGCGCGGACGCTACCGTGCCGGGCCCGGTTTCCGCCGCGTGGCTCACGCCACAGGCGTGTACTCGGCCCAGAAAACCGCCGTGTCGCCGTACTTCTTCTCGCGTGAGGGCGCGAAGCCCGGCGGCCAGTCCGGTGCGCCGTCGCGGGCCGCCCGCTCGATCACCACCAGCGCCGACGTGCCCAGCCAGCCGCCTTCCGCGAGCGCGGCGAGCACCTTGCCCAGCGCGGCCGCGCCGACGGCGTACGGCGGGTCCGCCAGCACCAGGTCGAACTCGCCGGACGCGGGCGCGGCGACCACCGTTTCGACCTGCCCGGCCCGGACCGTGCCGCCCAGGCCCAGCGCCGCGACGTTGCCGCGCAGGACGTCCACCGCGCGCCGGTCGGACTCCACGAACAGGGCCTCCGACGCGCCGCGGGAGAGTGCCTCCAGGCCCAGCGCGCCCGAGCCGGCGTAGAGGTCCAGCACGCGGGCGCCGTCGATCTCCCCCGCCGTCTCCAGTGCGTTGAACAGGGCTTCCCGCACGCGTTCCGACGTCGGCCGGGTCCCCTTCGGGGGCACCTTCAGCCGCCGCCCGCCCGCCGTTCCGGCCACGATCCTGGTCACCCTCCGATTGTGCGGGGACGACGCGCGGGCGGCGAAACCGGGACATTGATGTCCCCGCGGGACCCAACGCGTAGAGTCGTTCTTCGCCCTCGGAGGCGATCCAGAGCTGTCAAGGAGCCATGCGTGTCGGAACCTCGGGTCAGACGGGCCGAGATCGCCATCGAACAAGCCCACGTCGATCGCGTGTACACCCGTCTGGACGAACTGCGGGCCCAGGCCGAGGCCATGCGCACGAAGGGCTACGAAATCGGCCAGGGCGCCCAGCGCGAGGCGATCTTCGAGCAGGCGTCGATGCTGTTCGAGCGCGACATGATGGTCTACCACGCCAACCAGAC
The DNA here is from genome assembly GCF_040064235.1 of Amycolatopsis melonis. Lineage (NCBI taxonomy): Bacteria > Bacillati > Actinomycetota > Actinomycetes > Pseudonocardiales > Pseudonocardiaceae > Amycolatopsis > Amycolatopsis melonis. The sequence continues at coordinate 359,355 of NZ_JBDZYD010000002.1, read as the reverse complement.
GCTGCAGTCGCTCGACGCCGAGTACGAGGGCCTCGTCTTCGGGCGGCTCGACCACGTCGACGCCGAGCGCGTGTACGTCGGCAGGCTCGGCATCCGCGACGCGGAGTTCGACAACCTGGTCACCGACTGGCGCGCGCCCGCCGCGGCCGCGTTCTACCAGGCCACGGCCGAGGAGCCGATGGACGTCGTGCGGCGGCGCGTGATCCGCTGCTCCGGCCAGAACGTCCTGGACGTCGACGACGACGTGCTGATGGCCGACGCCGTGCCCGAGGACATGCAGATCGTCGGCGAAGGCGCGCTGATGGCCGCGCTGGGCCGCTCGCGCGGCGAGAAGATGCGCGACATCGTCGCGACCATCCAGAAGGAGCAGGACGAGGTGATCCGGGCGCCGTGGCGCGGGGTCACCGAGATCACCGGCGGGCCGGGCACCGGCAAGACCGCCGTCGCCCTGCACCGCGCCGCCTACCTGCTGTACCGCCACCGCCGTCAGCTCGGCGGGGCCGGGGTACTGGTCATCGGGCCCTCGGGGGTGTTCACCAGCTACATCTCGCGCGTACTGCCCTCGATGGGCGAGACGAACGTCGAGCTGCGCGCGCTCGGCGAGGTCCTCGACGGCCTGGAGGCGACGCGGCAGGACGCGGCGCCGCTCGCGGCGGTCAAGGGGTCGCTGCGGATGCGGAAGGTGCTGCTGCGGGCGCTGCGGGACACCCCGCCGGACGCGCCGGAGGAGATGCGGATCGTCTACCGCGGCGAGGTGCTGAAGCTCACGGCGCGTGAGCTGGAGAAGGTGCGCCGCAAGGCCCACACGCAGGGCGCGCCGCCGAACCGGTCCCGGATCCGGGCGGCGGAGCTGCTGCTGGACGCGCTGGCGGCGAAGGCCGAGGAGTACGCGAAGGCCGACGGCAAGCAGATCGACCGCGCGGAGCTGATCACCGACCTGGGCGAGCGGATCGACTTCCACCGGTTCCTGGTGGTGTGGTGGCCGGTGCTGTACCCGGCCCAGATCCTCAAGTGGCTCGGCGACGAGAAGCGGCTGGCGTCGGCGGCGAAGGGCGTGCTGAACCGCCAGGAGATCTCGATGCTGGCCGCGGACTTCGCGGACCGCTCGCGCGGCTGGTCGATCGCCGACGTCGCGCTGCTGGACGAGCTGCGCGTGCTGATCGGGCCGCCGCCCAAGCGCAAGCGCCGCCAGGTGATCGAGGCCGAGCCGGAACGCACGGGCGGCGCCCCGACCCGGCCGGAGCACTACGACGAGTACTCGCACGTGGTCGTCGACGAGTCACAGGACCTGTCGCCGATGCAGTGGCGCATGGTCGGCCGCCGCGGCAAGTACGCGAGCTGGACGGTGGTCGGCGACCCGGTCCAGAGCTCGTGGCCGGACCCGGCGGAGGCGGCATCGGCCCGCGACCAGGCGTTCGGCGTCAAGACGACCCGGCGCCGGTTCACGCTGCGCACGAACTACCGCAACTCGGCGGAGATCTTCGAGCTGGCGGCGAAGGTGGTGGCAGGCCACGCGGAGGCGGGCGAGCTGCCGGTGGCGGTCCGCCGCACGGGCGTCGAGCCGGAGGTCCGCCCGGTGGAGGCGGCGGGCCTGCCGGAGGCGACCCAGGCGGCGGTGAAGGAACTGCTGGGCGCGGTCGACGGCACGGTCGGCGTCATCACGGCGATGGACCGGGTGCCGGAGGTCGCGGGCTGGCTGTCGGCCCAGCCGGACGAGCGGCTGAAGGTCGTCGGCAGCCTGGATTCCAAGGGTCTGGAGTACGACGCGGTGGTCCTCGTCGAACCGGTGGACCTGATCACGGAGTCGACCACCGGGCGGCGGGTGCTGTACGTCGCGCTGACCCGGGCGACGCAGCAGCTGATCGTCCTGGCCTCGAACCCGGACTGGCTGCCTGCCGCCTGAGCCCGCCCCCTGTCCCTGTCCCGGCTCGCCCGAGCCCTGCTCCCCGGCGCCGGTTCGCGTACCCGAAGGGTCGGCTCGGGTACCTGAACGGTCGGCTCGCGTGCCTGGAGGGTCGGCTCGCGTGATCCAAGGGTCGACACACGTGATTGAAAGGTCGACTCGCGTGATTGCGGGGACGACACGGGGCCGGGCACGCTGAAGGGCTCCTTCGAGGGGCGGGAGGCGGGTTCCCGTGCCCTTGAAGGAGCCCTTCAGACCCCCGGTGAAATGTCGTCTTCGGGGACGACTCTGTCGTCCGAGGGCATGTCTACTCGAAAAACGTTGTTCGGTGTCCGCGGCCGGGCACCGAACAACAACGCCGAACAACCTGCTCAGGGGCAGGGCGGGGTGTAGCCGAGGCCAGGGAGGGTGCGGTCCCACTCGGCTTCGGTGATCCGGGGTGCCGCGACCGCGCAGATTCTTTCGGCCGCCCGGTCAGGATCGGTCTCCCAGAACCGTACCGTGCCGTCGGCGACCGTGCTTGCCAGCGTGTGGCCGTCCGGGGCGTACTGGACCGCGTACACGCGGTCGCGCTCCTCGGGCAGTACCGCGTACTGGGACGCCCCCGCGACGTCCCACAGCCGGACCGTGCGGTCGTAGCTGCCGGAGGCCAGCCTGCGGCCGTCGCCGCTGAAGGACACCGACATGACGTTGTCGGCGTGGCCGGTCAGGACCACCGACGGCGGCACGCGGGCCGGGTCGCGGACGTCCCAGAGCCGGATCGTGCGGTCGGCGCTGCCCGTCGCCACGCGGTGGCCGTCGGGGCTGTAGGCGATCGAGAAGATCGTGTCCGTGTGCCCTTCGAGCTTCGCCAGCGGCCGCGGGGCGCGCGGCGCCGAGACGTCCCACAGGCGGGCCGTGTGGTCCCAGCCCGCCGTCGCCAGTGTCCGGCCGTCGGGGCTGAACGCCAGCGTGTGGACGTCGTCGTCGTGGCCTTCCAGCTTCGCGATCTCCACCGGGTGGCGGCGGTCGGCCAGGTCCCACAGCCGCGCCGTGTGGCCGTCGCCCGCGGTCGCGAGGAACCGGCCGTCCGGGCTGAACGCGACCGCGTCGAGGTCGTCGTGGGTCCGGTTGAACACCACCGGCGGCCCCGGGTGCGCCGGGTCGGTGATGTCCCGAAGCGTCATCGTGTGGTCCCAGCTGCCGATCGCCAGCGTCCGGCCGTCCGGGCTGATCGCGACGCCGCAGGCCGCGTTGCCGAAGCCGCCGACCGTCGCCAGCAGCCGGGGCGCGGCCGGGTCGGTGCGGTCGTGCAGGCGGACGGCCTCGTCGTAGCCGCCGCTGGCCACGAGCCTGCCGTCCCGGCCGAAGGCGACGCGGCAGGTCTGCGCCGTGTGCGCCGGCAGGGCGGGGCCGGGCAGGTCCCAGAGCCGGGCGGTCTGGTCGTCGCTGGCCGTGACCAGGGTGCGGCCGTCGCCGGTGAACACCGCGGAGACGACCGCGCCGGTGTGCCCCGGCAGGGACGGCAGCTCCCGCGGCTGCCGCGGGTCGGCGACGTCCCACAGCCGGGCCGTGCGGTCGAAGCCGGTGGTGGCCAGGGTGCGCCCGTCGGCGGTGAACGCCACCGAGCGCACGATCGCCTTGTGCGCGCCCAGCGTCGCCAGCGGCGCCGGGCGGGCCGGGTCGGTGACGTCCCACAGCCGCGCCGTCTGGTCCTGGCTCGCCGTCGCGAGCAGGTGCCCGCCGGGCGCGAACGCGACCGAGTGCACGACGTCGGTGTGTCCCTCCGCGACGCCGAGCTGCCGCCGCGCGGCGACGTCCCAGATCCGCGCCGTCTTGTCGGCCGACGCGGAGGCGAGCAGCCGTCCGTCGGCGGAGAAGGCGAGGTTGTTGATGTACGAGGCATGCCCGGTCAGCTCCCCGGACGGCCGCGGGTGGGCCGGGTCCGAGACGTCGTACAGCCGGATCATGCCCTTGACGTCCGCGGTCGCCAGCAGCGGCCCGGCCGGGCTGAACGCGACCGCATACGCCTTGCCTTCGTGCTTCTCGGCGAGCACGCCGGGCCCGGGCTTGGCCGGGTCGGAGACGTCCCAGACGCGCACGGTGCCGTCGAAGCCCGCGGTCGCGACGGTCCGGCCGCTCGCCGCGAAGGCGACGGAGTTGACGTTGCCGGTGTGCCCGGCCAGCACGCCCAGCGCGACCGGGTGGTGCGGGTCGTGGACGTCCCAGAGCCGGGCCGTGCCGTCCCAGCTCGCCGTGACGAGGACCCGCCCGTCCGGGCGCAGGGCGGCCGTGTTGATCCGGCCGGTGTGCCCGGTGAGCCGCGTCGAGTACGGCGTGCCGAACATGCCGAGGACGCTGCTGCGCGCCTCCGGGCTGGGGTCGAGGCGGTACGCGGCGAGCGCGAGCTGCACGGCCAGCGCGGGGTTGGTGGCCCGCATGGCCAGCGCCTGGCCGGCGACCTTCTGGGCGAGCGCGTTGTTGCGCTGGTCGGTGGCGGTGGTCTCGGCACGCACGGCGTAGACCGTGGCGGCCACGGCGACGACCAGCAGCACCGCGAGCAGCGCGACCAGCTGACGCAGGCGCCGGGTCCGGCGGCGGTCGCGTTCCTGCTCGGCGTGCTCGACCGCGAGGCTCGCGTCGAGGAACCGCCGTTCCCGCTGGGACAGCGCGGTGTCCTGGCGGCCGGCCCACTCGCGCGCGATCGCCAGCCGGGTGCCGCGGTAGAGCCAGCCCGGGTCCTCGCCGACGGACTCCCACGCGTCGGTCGCCTCGGTCAGCTGCCGGTGGACGCGCAGGCCTTCGCGGTCCTCGGTGAGCCACTCGCGCAGCCGCGGCCAGCCGCGGATGAGGGCCTCGTGGGCGATCTCGATGCCGGTGTCGTCGAGGGTGACCAGCCGGGCCGCGGCCAGCTCGGCGAGCACGACGGCGGTGTCCTCGTCGTCGGTGTCGAGCTCGGCACGGCTGATGCGGCGCTTGGTGTCCTCGGTGCCTTCGCCGAGCGCGGTCATCCGGAGGAAGATCTGGCGCGCCAGACGCTGCTGCCGGGCCGAAAGCTTCGCGAAGGTGCCTTCGGACGTCTGCGCGATCGCGCGCTCGATGCCGCCGGTGGATTCGTATCCGGCCAGGGTGAGCGTGGTGCCGCGGCGGCGGCGCCAGGTCTCCAGCAGCGCGTGCGACAGCAGCGGCAGCACGCCCGGCTGGCCGGTGGCGTCCGCGACCAGCCGCGAGACCAGCGCGGTTTCCACGCGGTAGCCGGCGTCGACGGCGGGCCGCGAGATCGCCTGCCGCAGCTCCTCGGTCGTCATCGGGCCGACCAGGACCTGGGCGTCCTGCATGGCCTCGGCCAGCCCCGGATGCCGCGCGCAGTGGGTGTAGAAGTCGGTGCGGATGCCGAGCACCACCCGCGTCCGGCTGCCGGGTTCGGTGGTCGCGGTGACCAGGGCGTCGAGGAACCGGGCCCGCTCCTGCTCGTCCTGGCAGAGCGTGAAGACCTCCTCGAACTGGTCGACGACCAGCACGAGGTCGCCCTCCTGGCCTTCGAGGAGCAGGCGGGCGGCGAGGCCGAGGTTGCGCGGGTGCGCGAGGAGGTCGGAGAGCAGGGCGCCGGGGGCGACGCCGAGCCCGCCGGCGAGCTTGACGGCGCACTCCTGCAGCGGCCGGGCGCCTGGGGTGAGCAGCACGGCCCGGCCGGGCAGCGCGGGCAGCAGGCCGGCGCGCAGCAGGGAGGACTTCCCCGAGCCGGACGCGCCGAGGACGGCGAGAAAGCGGTGTCTGGTCAGCCGTCCGGCAAGCTTTTCGACCAGCCGTTCGCGGCCGAAGAATCGCTTCGCGTCGCCGGGACCGAATGCGGCGAGACCCACGTACGGGGGATTTTCGCCGGATTGCGGCTCGGGCGGTGAATCGGCACCGGCGCGGTCCGTCTCACCGGCGACGGCGTGCCACCGCTCCTCCCATTCCCGCGGGTCGCCGCCGCAGGCGCGGACGTAGGCCAGAGTGACCGCCAAGCTGGGAAGTTTCCGCCCGCCGGCGGCCTCGGACAGCGTGCCCGCCGAGTAGTGGGCGCGCCTGCCCAGCTCGCGATAGGTCGGATTCCCGGCTTTCTCGCGCAACCGCCGGAGATCGGCAGCGAATACGGTCAGCGGATCGTCGCCGGGATCCAACGGTCGCTCGGGACGCGGCACCCGTCCTCCTGTTTCTCTTTTTCCGGGTCGGGCCACCGTATCCTGATTGCGCGCGGTTGAGGGGCCGGGCGGCGCAAGCCGCGTGAAGAGCGTCACCGCCCGCCGGGAAGCATCGGCGGCACCGGGGCGTTGACCCCGGTTGTGAGCTCACTGCCTGACGTGCCGCTGTCCGTGCTCGACCTGTCCCCCGTCTCGGAGGGGAACACCGTCGGCGAGACGCTGCGCAACACCCTCGACCTCGCCCGCGCCGCGGAACGGCTGGGCTACCACCGCTACTGGCTGGCCGAGCACCACAACATGCCCGGCATCGCCAGCTCGGCGACGGCCGTGCTGATCGGGCACGTCGCCGATGCCACCGAGCGGATCCGCGTCGGCTCGGGCGGGGTCATGCTGCCCAACCACGCGCCGCTGGTCGTCGCCGAGCAGTTCGGCACCCTGGAGGCGTTCCACCCCGGGCGGATCGACCTCGGCATCGGCCGCGCCCCCGGCACCGACCAGCGGACGGCGCTCGCGCTGCGCGGGCCGGGCGGGCTGTCGGCGGAGAACTTCCCCGAGCACCTGCAGGAGCTGCTCGGCTACTTCACCCATTCGGAGGCCCGCGGCGTCAACGCCGTGGTCGCCGAGGGCAACCAGCCGCCGGTGTGGCTGCTGGGGTCGAGCGGCTACAGCGCCCAGCTCGCCGGGCGGCTCGGGCTGCCGTTCTCCTTCGCCCACCACTTCGCCGCCGAGAACACCATCCCGGCCGTGCAGCTGTACCGGGAGAACTTCCGGCCGTCGGAGGTGCTGGACGAGCCGTACGTGATGCTCGGCGTGTCGGTGGTCGCCGCCGAGACCGACGAGCGTGCCCGCTTCCTGGCCGGGCCGTCCGGGCTGACGTTCCTCAGCCTGCGCCGCGGCCGCCCGATCCCGCTGCCGACGCCGGAGGAGGCCGCGGAGTACCCGTACACGGAGATGGACCGCGCGTTCCTGGCCGAACGCTTCGGTTCCAGCATCATCGGCTCGCCCGAGACGGTCCACAAGGGACTCGAGCAGCTCCTCGCCGACACCGGCGCGAACGAGCTGATGATCACGACGATGGTCCACGGCCACGCCGACCGCGTCCGCTCCTACGAACTGGTCGCCTCCCTCAAGTCCTGACCCGTGCGGCAAACGCCGACACGCGTGATCAGAGGGTCGACACGCGTGTCGTCCGTTCCGGTACGCGGGAATTGACACCCGCGTGCAGGCCCGCCACCGTCGCCGGAGCCGGGACGGGAATTTCTTTTCCTTCGTTGACAACAAGATCCGGTGCGGTTGTCAGTACCCGACAAGAAATGTGCGGTTACCAGCCCGTGACCGCATGATCCCGGTGAAGTTCTTGTCTCCCAGCAAGGCCGTCGTTAGCGTACCGACCAGTAGGAAACGGCACGGTGTCCCCGAGACCGTGAATGGCGGACAATTGTTACACCGTTCGGACCATTCAGCGTGCCGCCGAAACCCGCTGGAGGCACACGAATGGCCGAACGGACGACGACGGCGTCGTTCCCCGGGGCCGCCGCGCTGCGGCAGACCGGGCGGCTCTACGGACTGGGCCTCGACGTCGTCCGGCTGACCTTCCGCCGCCCCTTCCAGGCGCGGGAGCTGATCCAGCAGTTCTGGTTCATCGCGAGCGTGTCGATCCTGCCGACGGCGCTGGTCTCGATCCCGTTCGGCGCGGTGATCGCGCTGCACATCGGGTCGCTGACCACGCAGATCGGCGCGCAGTCCTTCACCGGCGCGGCGAGCGTGCTCGCGATCATCCAGCAGGCCAGCCCGATCGTCACCGCGCTGCTCATCGCCGGCGCGGGCGGCAGCGCGATGTGCGCCGACCTCGGCTCGCGCACCATCCGCGAGGAAATCGACGCCATGGAGGTCCTCGGCGTCTCGCCGGTCCAGCGGCTGATCGTGCCGCGGGTGCTCGCCGCGATGGGCGTCGCCGTCTTCCTCAACGGCATGGTCAGCGTCGTCGGCGTGCTCGGCGGCTACTTCTTCAACGTCATCATGCAGAACGGCACGCCCGGCGCCTACCTGGCCAGCTTCTCCGCCCTCGCGCAGCTGCCCGACCTGTGGATCAGCGAGATCAAGGCGCTCATCTTCGGCTTCGTCGCCGGCGTGGTCGCCGCCTACCGCGGCCTGAACCCCAAGGGCGGGCCGAAGGGCGTCGGCGACGCGGTCAACCAGTCGGTGGTCATCACGTTCCTGCTGCTGTTCGTGCTGAACCTCGTGCTCACCACCGTCTACCTGCAACTCGTGCCGCCCAAGGGGAGCTGATCGTGACCACCGCGGACCTCCCGAGAACAGCCCGCGTGCGCGAGGCCGTCGACCGCCGGTTCGGCTTCCTCGACACCCTCGGCGACCAGATCCTGTTCTTCCTCCGCGCGATCGCGTGGACTCCCCGCGCGGTCCACCGCTACCTGCGCGAAATCGTGCGCCTGCTGGCCGAAGTCAGCTTCGGCAGCGGGGCGCTGGCCGTCATCGGCGGCACGATCGGCGTGATGATCGGGATGACCGTGGCCACCGGCACGGTCGTCGGCCTGCAGGGCTACTCGGCGCTCAACCAGGTCGGGACGTCGGCGTTCGCCGGGTTCGTCTCGGCCTACTTCAACACCCGCGAGATCGCGCCCCTGGTCAGCGGGCTCGCGCTGAGCGCCACGGTCGGCTGCGGCTTCACCGCGCAGCTCGGCGCGATGCGCATCTCCGAGGAGATCGACGCGCTGGAGGTCATGGGCATCCCCAGCGTCCCGTACCTGGTGACGACGCGGGTGATCGCCGGTTTCCTGGCCGTCATCCCGCTGTACGCGATCGGGCTGCTGTCGAGCTACCTCGCCTCGCGGCAGGTCACGGTGTGGTTCTTCGGCCAGTCCGCGGGCACCTACGACCACTACTTCCTGCTGTTCCTGCCGCCCGGCGACGTGCTGTGGTCGTTCGGGAAGGTCCTGGTGTTCAGCGTCGTGGTGGTCCTGGCCCACTGCTACTACGGCTTCCGCGCGAGCGGCGGCCCGGCCGGGGTCGGCGTCGCGGTGGGCCGCGCGGTGCGCACCGCGATCGTCGCGATCAGCGTGCTCGACTTCTTCCTGTCCCTGGCGATCTGGGGTGCGACGACGACCGTGCAGGTGGCCGGATGAGACGCGAAACCCGCCGCAAGGCCGGGATCCGCGCCGCGGGCGTGCTGTTCCTGGTGGTCATGGGCGTGCTCGTGACGCTCTCGATCAAGGTGTACGACAAGGACTTCGTCAGCACGGTCCCGGTGACGCTCAAGGCGAGCCGGATCGGCAACCAGCTGCAGCCCGGCGGCCAGGTCAAGGCCCGCGGCGTGCTCGTCGGCGAGATCCGCGCCGTCCGCGCGACACCGCAGGGCGCCGAGATAGCGCTTGCCCTGGAACCGGCCAAAGCAGACATGCTGCCGCGCAACGTCTCCGCGCTGCTGGTCCCGAAGACGCTGTTCGGCGAGCGGTACGTCCAGCTGTCCATTCCGGACGGTGCCGGGGCGCCGCACCTGACCGCGGGCGACGTCATCGAGCAGGACCGGTCGGCGAACGCGGTCGAGCTGGAACGGGTCTTCGACAACCTCCTGCCGGTGCTGCAGGCCGTCCAGCCGCAGAAGCTGGCGACGACGCTGACCGCGGTGTCGACGGCACTGCAGGGCCGCGGCGAGCAGATCGGCCAGACCCTGTCGACCGCCTCGGACTACCTGACCGGCTTCAATCCCCAGCTGCCGGAGTTCACCAAGGACGTCCAGGACCTCGCGGCGGTTTCCCGGCTGTACGGCGACATCGCGCCCGACCTGCTCGACGCGCTCACCGACTCGGCCGTCACGCTGACCACGCTGCACGACAAGGCCCCGAACCTCGCGACGGTCTACCAGCAGGTCCGCGCGTCTTCGGGCGAAGTCCGGCAGTTCCTCGACCGCAACAAGGACAACATCATCGGCCTGTCCGCCGAAAGCCGCGAAGCACTCGAGGTTGCGGCGCGGTACTCCCCCAGCTTCCCCTGCACCCTCAAGGCGATGGACGCGCTGCGCAAGCCGGTCGACGAAGCACTCGGCAAGGGCACCAGCCAGCCGGGCATGCACGCCAAGGTGACGGTCACCCAGTCCCGCGGCAAGTACGTGCCCGGCAAGGACGATCCGGTGTACCGGGCCGACGGTGGCCCGCGCTGTTACCCCAGCGGCGTCACCCCGACGACCGGCACCGCCGCGGCCGCTCCCGGCGAGCCGCAGCACCCGCTGCTTGCCGGCACGCGCGACGACCTCGGCGTCGCGAACTCGCCGCAGGAACGGGAACTGCTCGCCACGGTGCTCGCGCCCCAGCTGGGCGTGCCCGCCGGCGAAGTCGCGGACTGGAGCAGCGTGCTGGTCGGCCCGCTCTACCGCGGCACGGAGGTGACGCTGAAGTGAGGAACATCGCCGCCCCGCTGGTCAAGAGCCTGATCTTCGTCCTCGTCACCGCGGCCGCCACCGTGCTGCTGGCGGTGTCCATCGCCAACACCGGCATCGGCCGGACCGACCTCTACGGTGCGACCTTCACCGATGCGACGTCGCTGAACGTCGGCGACGACGTGCGGATCTCCGGGGTCCGCGTCGGGCAGGTCGAGGAGCTGGAGATCGCCGGGCACAGCCTGGCGCACGTGCGGTTCTCCCTGGAGGCCGGACGGCAGCTGCCCGCCGACGTCCGCGCGGTCATCAAGTACCGCAACATGGTCGGGCAGCGGTACGTCGCGCTGGAACGCGGTGCCGGGAACCGGGGCACCCTCCCGGCAGGCGGCGAGATCCCGCTGGAGCGCACCACGCCCGCCCTGGACCTGACCGACCTGTTCAACGGCTTCAAGCCGCTGTTCCAGGCGTTGTCGCCCACCGACGTCAACCAGCTCTCCGGCGAGATCGTGCAGGTGCTGCAGGGCGAGGGCGGCACCGTCGAGGAGCTGCTCGCGCACACCGGCTCGCTGACCTCGACGCTGGCGAGCCGCGACCACCTGATCGGCGAGGTCATCACCAACCTCAACCACGTGCTCGGCACGGTGAACAGCAAGGGAACCGCACTGACCACGCTGATTTCGACGCTGCGGGAGCTGGTTTCCGGCCTCGCCGCCGACCGCGAGGCGATCGGCGACGCGATCGGCGGCATCGGCGAGCTGTCCACCGCCACCGCGGGCCTGCTCGGCGACGCGCGGCCGCCGCTGAAGGACAGCATCAGCGGGCTCGACGCCGTCACGAAGAACCTGTCCGGCCCGGACACCGTCCGCGACCTGGAACAGACGCTGACCAACCTGCCGGAGAAGCTCAACGGCCTCGGCCGGATCAGCTCCTACGGGTCGTGGATGAACTTCTACGTCTGCAGCGCCACCCTGCAGACCCTGCCCCCGCGCGGGACCCCGGTGACGGCCAAGAGGTGCGGCTCGTGAAGTCCTTCAAGGAACGCAATCCGCTCGCGCTCGGCGTCGCGGGCAGCGTCGTCCTCGCCGCGCTGCTGACCGTGACGTTCAACTACGACAACCTGCCGATCGTCGGCGGCGGCACCACCTACCGCGCGGAGTTCTCCGAAGCGGCCGGGCTGCAGCCCGACGACGAGGTCCGCGTCGCGGGCATCAAGGTCGGCGAGGTCCGCGACGTCGAGCTGGCCGACGACCACGTGCTCGTCACCTTCCGCGTCAAGAACGCCTGGGTCGGCGACCGCACGTCGGCGGAGATCCGGATCAAGACGCTGCTGGGCCGCAAGTTCCTCGCGCTGCGGCCGACCGGCGACGGCGTGCAGGACCCGGACCAGGCGATCCCGCGTGCCCGGACGGTGACCCCGTACGACGTCACCGAGGCGTTCAACGGCCTTGCGACCACCGCGGGCTCGATCGACACGAAACAGCTGGCCGACAGCTTCACCGCGATCAGCGACACCTTCCGCAACGCCCCGGCCCACGTGCGGACCGCGCTCGACGGGCTGTCCGCGCTGTCGAAGACGGTGTCCTCCCGCGACGAGCAGCTCGCCGGCCTGCTGGCCAACGCCAAGCAGCTCACCACGACGCTGGCGAACTCCAACCAGGACTTCGAGCAGCTGCTCTCCGACGGCAACCTGCTGCTGGGCGAGCTGGACCGGCGCCGCCAGGCCATCCACGACCTGCTGACCGGCGCGCAGGCGCTGGCCGGGCAGCTGTCCGGGCTGGTCGCGGACAACGCGAGCGCGCTCAAGCCTGCCTTGAGCCAGCTGAACACCGTGACCGACCTGCTGACCCGGCAGAACGACAACCTGGCGAAGAGCCTGGCCGCCGCCGGGCCGTACTTCCGCCTGGCCAACAACGCGATCGGCAACGGCCGCTGGCTCGACTCCTACCTGTGCGGCCTGCTGCCGGAGAACCGTGACCCGTGTGTGCCGCCGAAGCGGACGGGAGCCCCGAAGTGAACGCCACCCGCACCTACCGGTTCCTCGCCGCGGCGGTCGTCACGGCGCTCGCCGTCGTCGCCGCGCTGTGGTGGCTGTTCTCCGGGACCGGCCTCGACCGCGCCACCGTGCTGTTCTCCCGCGCGGTCGGCGTCTACAGCGGCTCCGACGTCCGGCTGCTCGGCGTCCGGATCGGCCAGGTCGAATCGGTGGTCCCGCGCGGCGAGCAGGTCGAGGTGACGCTGACCTACGACGGCTCCGCGCCGATCGCCGCCGACACCGACGTCGTCGTCATCGCCCCCAGCGTCGTCGCCGACCGGTACGTCCAGTTCTCGAAGCCGGCGCGCGGCGGGCCACGGCTGGCGAACCACGCGACCATCGGCGTCGACCGGACCGCGACCCCGGTCGAGCTGGACGAGCTGTACGCCAGCCTGGACTCGATCACGAAGGCGCTGGGCCCGGACGGGGCGAACAAGAACGGTGCCCTGTCGGACCTGCTCACCACCGGCGCGAACAACCTGCGGGGCAACGGAACCGCGTTCAACGACACCGTGCGGCAGCTCGCGGAACTGGCCAGGACCCTGTCGGGCAACTCCGGCGACCTGTTCGCCACCGTCCGGGAACTGCAGCGGTTCACCAGCATGCTGGCCGCCAACGACGGCCAGGTGAACGAGGTCAACCGGCAGCTCGCGTCGGTGTCCGGCACCCTGGCGGCCAACCGCGACGAGCTGGCCTCGGCGCTGCGCTCGCTCGGCGCCGCGCTCGGCGACATCCAGGGGTTCCTCAAGGACAACCGCGCGCTCATCAAGTCCAATGTGGACAAGCTGGCGGTCACCACGCAGACGCTCGTCGACCAGCGTGCGTCCCTGGCCGAGTACCTCGAAACCGCGCCGCTGGCGGCGACCAACCTCATCCAGACGGTCGACCCCGCGACCGGGGCACTGCAGACCCGCACCGACCTGATCGACTACCTGCCGCTGCCGGTGACCGGGGACGTCTACACGAACGAGGCAGGCGGCAAATGAAACCACTGCGACGCGTCACCGCCCTGGCCGCAGGCTGCTGCCTCGTGCTGACCGCCTGCTCGGGCGAGTTCAAGGGCGTCTACGACCTGCCGCTGCCTGGCGGCGCGGACGTCGGCGACCACCCGTACCACGTCACCGTGCAGTTCGCCGACGTCCTCGACCTCGTGCCGCAGGCCGCGGTCAAGGTCGGCGACGTCCCGGTCGGGCGGGTCCAGGCCATCCGCCTCGGCGCGGACGGCTGGACCGCCGAAGCCGTCGTCGAGGTCAACGGCGACGTCGTGCTCCCCGCCGACGCCGTCGCGCGGCTGCGGCAGTCCAGCCTGCTGGGCGAGAAGTTCGTCGAACTCGCCGCGCCGGAAGGACAGGCCAAGCAGACGGCGCGGCTGGCCGACAACGCCGTGATCCCGGTGTCCCGCACCAACCGCAACCCGGAGGTCGAGGAGGTCTTCGGCGCGCTTTCGCTGCTGCTCAACGGCGGCGGCATCGGGCAGCTGCAGACGATCAACCAGGAACTGAGCAAGGTGATGACCGGCAACGAGGCCCAGATCCGCTCGTTCCTCTCCGGCGTGCAGACCCTCGCCACCGACCTCGACGCTCACCGCCAGGACATCACCGCGGCGCTGGAGGGCGTCAACCGGCTGGCGGCCACGCTCGCCGACCGTGACAAGCAGGTGTCCGGGGCGCTCACCGACCTGACCCCGGGCCTGCGCACGCTGACCGACCAGCGCAGCCAGCTGGTGGCGATGCTGCAGTCGCTCGACGACCTCTCCGGCGTCGCCACCGAGGTCGTCCACAAGAGCAAGGACGACCTGGTCGCCGACCTGTACGCGCTGGCGCCGATCCTGCAGCGGCTGGCCGACGCCGGTGCGTCGCTGCCGAACGCGCTGGAGATCCTGCCGTCCTTCCCCTACACCGACGCGGTGCTCCCGGCGATCAAGGGCGACTACCTCAACGTCTACCTGTCGGTCATTCCGGCCCCGGGCGTGCCGCTGCCGAACTACGGCGAAGGCGTCCCGCCCGGCGTGCCGACCCTGCCGCCCCTGCCGCTCCCGGCCACCGGCGAGGCCACGACGCCGGGAGGGCGCTGATGCTCACCACCAGAGTCCGCGTGCAGGTCATCGCGTTCGTGGTGATCTCGCTTGTCACGGTCGCGTTCGTCGGCGCCAGCTACGCCGGGATCGGACGGCTCTTCGGCGACGGCGGGTACACCGTCAAGCTGGAGCTGGCCGAAGGCGGCGGCATCTTCACCAACGGCGAGGTGACCTACCGCGGCGTCGCCGTCGGGCGGATCGGGGAACTGCGGCTGACGCCGACCGGGATGGAGGCGGACCTCGTCATCGACGACGCGGCCCCGCCGATCCCGGCGAACGCGCAGGCCGTGGTGGCCAACCGGTCCGCGGTCGGCGAGCAGTACGTCGACCTGCAGCCTCGCACCTCCGACGGGCCGTTCCTGGCCGCCGGCTCGGTCATCCCGCGCGAGAAGACGACGCTGCCGATGCCGGTGCAGCGGCTGCTCGGCAACCTCGACGCGCTGACCGCGTCGGTGCCGACCACCGACCTGCGCACCGTCGTCGACGAGCTGGACAACGCCCTGCGCGGCACCGGCCCGGACCTGCAGGTGCTGCTGGACACCACGACGTCGTTCACCCGCGACGCGTCGGTGAACCTGCCGCAGACGACGAAACTGATCGACGACGGCTCGACCGTGCTGCGCACCCAGCTGGACTCCTCGGCCGAGTGGCGCGCGTTCGCGGGCAACGCCAAGCTGTTCGCCGCGCAACTGTCCAGTGCGGACGGTGACCTGCGGCGGCTGATCGCGACCGCGCCGCCCGCCGCGTCCGAGCTGGGCACCCTGCTCAGGGAGACCGACCCCGGGCTGCCGATCCTGCTGGCGAACCTGCTCACCACCGCGCAGGTGGCCCAGGCCCGCACCGGCGACCTGGAGGAACTGCTGGTCGCGACGCCGAAGGCGGTCGCGGCGACGTCGACGGCCTTCGCCGGCGGCGACGGAAACCTGGCCATGGCGCTGACGTTCTACGACCCCGTCCCGTGCCGTGCCGGGTACGCGAGCACGCAGTACCGGCCCAGCACGGACGTCTCGCCGCTGCCGTTCAACACGGGGGTGTCGTGCACGCTGCCGAAGGGCGACCCGACGTCGGTGCGGGGCTCGCAGAACGTGCCGCACCCGCCGGTGCCGCCGCCGGTGGTGCCCGGTTCGGGCACCCCGCCCGCGTCGCCCGGCCTGACGGTGTCCCCGACCCTGGAGGAGATGCTGTGGCTGGGAAAGTGAAGTGGCCGCTGCGGGCCGCCGTGCTCGCGGTCGTCGTCACCGCCGCGTTCGCGGGCTGGTCGGGGTACTCCTGGTACCGCACCGCGCACAGCGAGGAGCTGACCTACGGCACGGCGCGCGACGAAGCGCTCGCCGCGGGCCGCGAGCTGGTCGCGCGGCTGTGCACCCTGGACTACCACCGGCTCGACGAGGGTCTCGGGCAGTGGCTCGACGCGTCGACCGGCCCGCTGCACGACCGGCTGGCCCGCACCGACGAGGCCACGAAGAAGACCCTCACCCAGGACGCGACGGTGTCCACGGGCAAGGTGCTGGACGCGGGCCTGAGCGAGCTGGACGAGCACGCGGGGACGGCGAAGCTGCTGGCGTCGGTGGAGATCACGGCGCAGAAGGCGGGGGTCGCGCCCTCGACCAAGCGCAACCGGTTCGCCGCGGGGCTGCAGCGGACGGATCGCGGCTGGAAGCTCAGCGCGCTCGACGAACTGCCAGTGGGGGCGCGATGAGTACCGCCGACGCACTCGTTCCCGCGGAGGCGGCATCGGACTCCGACGCCTTGACCGAGTCCTCGTCGGAACCCGGCACCGCCGACACTGCCGATGCCGCCAAGACCCCGCGGCGGCGCCGGTTGCTGCTGCCCGTACTGGTCGCCGTCTCGGTGCTGCTGGCGGCGGCGGGAGTGGTGGGCACGCTGGCGGCGCGGTCGGCGGCCGGTGACCCGGCCGCCGCCAACCACGCCCTCACCGACGTCGGGGCCACCGCCGACGTGACCTCGGCGGTGACGCTGGCGCTGAACAAGATCTTCTCCTACTCCTACGACAAGACCGACGTCACCGGACAGGCCGCCCAGGACGTCCTGCGCGGTGACGCCCGCACCACCTACGACCGGCTGTTCGCCCAGGTGAAGGAAAAAGCGCCGGCCCAGAAACTGGTGCTGACCACGCGGGTGACGTCGTCCGCGGTGCAGGAAATCCGCGACGGCCACGCCAGGCTGCTGGTGTTCCTCGACCAGTTCGCCACCCGCGCGGACACCAATTCGAGCAGTTCCGCTGCCGCGCAGCTTTCGGTGACGGCGGAACGCGAGGGCAATACCTGGAAAATCACCGGTCTGACACCCCGCTGACCCGGTTTCCGCACCGCTGCACAATTCGAAGGAGAGTTGGCATGCCTGTTTTGTCGCGCACTCGTAACAATGGCCGGAAAACGACCAGAGCGGCCGCGGTGGTCGCCGCGGCGGGGGTCGCCATGAGCCTGGCCGCCGCGGTGCCCGCGTCGGCCGACGTGGTCGAGATCCCGGTGGGCTACACGGTCACCGGCAGCACGGTGGTGAAGAAGACCGGCAGCACGATGAACCTCGGCCCCGGCACCCTCGACGGCGCCCTGATCATCGACGACCAGACCGGTTCGGTGGGCCTGCGCGCCAACCTGACGCTGCCGCCGTCCCAGGCGAACATCTCGCTGGCATCGGGCATCTTCAAGATCAAGGCCAAGGTCAAGATCACCCCGACCGGCCCGGCAACGGGCACCCTCGCCGACGGCACGCTGACCACGCACGCCCAGGCGAACATGGAGATCTACGACATCTGGGCGGGCCTGCTGGTCCCGGTGATCCCGCTGCCGACGGTGCCGGGCAGCTGCAAGGCGAGCAAGCCGCTCGACCTGGACCTGAGCGCCAAGGACGTCGACATCTTCGGCCCGAAGATCACGGTGACCGGCACGTACACCATCCCGGAGTTCAAGAACTGCTTCATCGCCGACCTGGCGCTGGGCGCCCTGGTCTCCGGGCCGGGCAACACGATCTCACTGGACCTGGCAGCCAAGACCGACGGCTGAGCAGGGTACGGAAAGTGGGGCTTCCCGGCTGGGAAGCCCCACTTTTCGCTGTGTCAGCAGGATGCGTTGGGATCAGCCTTGAGCGTGACCGTGAACCGGTCGCCTGCCGAGACGGCCAGGAACGGCCCGCAGAGACCCCAGCCGGCCGGATCGCTTTCGGACACGTCGTTGGAACCCCAGGTGACGTAGTCGCCATTGCTCTTGAGCGCGAAGTTGAACGTCCAGCCTGCCTCGATCGCGACGACGTCCGACAGCGCGGCTTCGGGAACCTCCGCCTGGTGGCTGTCGTTGCGGCCCCAGGCGATCACGCGGCCGTCCTTGAGAGCGAGGCTGTGCTGGTGACCTGCCGAGATCGCGGTGACCCCGGACTTCGCGTCGGCAGGGACGTCGATCTGGCCGTGGTCGTCGGAACCCCAGGCGAGCACTCCGCCGTCCTTGATCGCCAGGCTGTGGTCACCGCCGGCGGAAACGGCGGTGACGCCGGACGTGGCGGCCGCCGGCACGTCCGACCGCAGCCCCCAGCCGATCACGCGGCCACCCGCCTTGAGCGCGAGGTTGTGCATGGCGCTCGTGGAAATGGCGACGACGCCCGACTTCGCGTCGGCAGGGACGTCGGTCTGGCCGTACCAGTTGTTCCCCCAGGCCAGGACGCCGCCGTTCTTGAGCGCCAGCTCATGTGCCCAGCCGGCGGAGATCGCGCTGACGCCCGACGCCGCCGCCTCCGGTACCTCCGTCTGGCCGAAGTTGTTGTCACCCCACACCAGGACCCGGCCGTCCTTGAGGCCCATCGCGTCCATGCCGCCCATGGACACCGCGGTCACCCCGTCGGAAGCCTCCGGCGGCGGCCCCAGGATGTAGTTCGAGAAACCCCATTCCACGACACCGCCGGCGTCCTGGGGCGAGGCGGACGCGGCCGGTACGAGCGGGACGGCGGCCACCGCCACGGCCGCCAGCACGGCGGCCCGGCGGGGGGCGCTCCGGAAACGGAAGACTTCGGCCACGGGTATCTTCTTTCGCTGAATCGATTCCTGCGGTAACGGTGTACGCGCATCCAGATACTAACCCGGACAATGGCACGACGACAGTGGCCGAGTTCTTTGTCAAGCGACAACCAAGGGGCGGCCGCGAATACTCCGGCGTTGACAAAAACCGCAGCCGGAAGGACCACGGGACAAGCCGGTACGTCACACGCTTGTTGCGCAACCGACTGGCGAGTAACCTCATTTCCCACAGCCACCTCGCGAGGGTCAGGGCTGGACCACCGAAATACCGGGGGAATTCGCGGCACCGGCAGGTCCGCGGGGCGCGTGGGCAGCGCCCACCGAGCCGTCTACTGGATGATCGAAGGAGATTGACAGTCATGACCCGACTCAGGAACCTGTCCCTCAAGGCCGTCACCACCGCCGCCATCGTCAGCACGCTGGGCATGCTGACCGCGGGCGTCGCGGCGGCCGACACGACCTACAACGCCGCGGCCATCCACCGCTGCACGTTCCCCGGCATCCCGCAGCAGGACGTGGCGATCACCGCCTTCCTGACCGGCCCGGACTCCATCCCGGTCAACGGCACCGCCACCCCGACCAACGTCGGCGGCACCGCGACGATCTCCGCCGCGGTCCACTCGCTGCTGACCGCCGTCGGCTACGACGGCATCCGCGGCAAGGCGACCGTCCCGGTCACCGCGGCGCGCGGATCGGTGTCCGGCCCGGCGACCAACCTGAACATCCCGGAGACGATCTACCCGGCCGGTGGCCCGATCACGGTGAACATCAGCCAGGACAGCGGCTCGACGGTGCCGACCTACACCGCCCCGGCGACCGCCGGTTCGGACACGCTGTCGCTCGGCTCGCCGATCACCGCCGCGCTGCAGTTCCACAAGGCGTCCAACAACACCTGGGCGAACTGGAACATGAGCTGCACCCTGAAGACCACCAGCCCGGCGCAGAACAAGGCGTTCTCGCCCGACTTCGTCATCACCCCCTGATCACCGGGTGAAGCACTGCCGTAGGGATGGCCGGGGCCCCGGCCATCCCTACGGTTCGTTCCCCAGCGGCACGGACAGGAGCACGGCATGGCCACACGGCTGACCCGCCGGACGGCGACCCGCGGCGCGATCGCGCTGGCGTGCGCGGTGTCGGTCACCACCGGCGCGTTCACCGGTACCGGTTCGGCCGCGCCGGGCGAACCGGGCGACGCGGCGCCCGGACGGCACGAAACGTCCAAGACCCTGGTCACAACGTGCCCGTTCGCCGATCCCGTCGGCCCGCTGGAACTCGCCGTGAAGACGACCGCCTCCCTGCCCACCTCGATGACCGTGGGTCAGCCGTCGACCATCGACGGCCTGGCCGTGACGTTCTCCCTGCCGCGTGCCGCCGCTCAGCAGCTGCTCGGCACCGGCACCACGCTCGAAGGCGGGCTGACCTTCCAGCTGCTGCTCGAGCAGGGGAAGGTCAAGGACACCCTCGCCGTCCCGATGACCATCGCGGCCACCGGCTTGCCCGCCGAAGGCGATCTCCCGCTGGTGGCCACCGGAAGGCTTGCCGCGTTTTCGCCGTCCAAGGCCGGAGTGCTGCGGATGCGGGTGACGGCACCGAAACTCGCGCTCGGCCCCACGGGGGCGCCGAGGGACCAGCCTGCCGAGCAAGTGACCTGCACGGCAGGCAACGGCCAGGATCTTTCCTTCGGTTCGATCCCGGTGCTCGCGGCCGCCAAGGCACCGGCGGGCACGCCGGTCCCGGGCGAGAAGACCACCCCCGCTCCGCGGCCCACCGGCCCGCAGAAGCACTCCCTGCTGGCCGAAGAACCGCCACCGGACGAGACCACCACGCAGGTCTTGCCGTTGCAGCCGAACCAGGTCGACAACAAGACCACGATCGCCAAGACCGGCGCCGTGATCCGCAGTAAGCCCGCCGCGCTGGTCAACGGCGTCTGGTTCCGGATCGTGACCCCGGACGGTTTCCCCATCAGGAGCGAGGTCACCGGCGAGGTGGCGTTCGCGCCGGTGACGGTGTCTTATCTGGGCTACGGATTCCTGCCGATCAGCGCGACCGTCGAGTTCCTCCCGGTGGACTACCGGCACACGACCATGATCCGCTCGTTCGGAACGCTGTTCGAAGGAACCTTGCGCAACCACCTCGACGTCGTCTCCCGGCTGAGCGACGTCAAGGTCAACGGCGTTCCGCTGGACGCCGGCCCGGACTGTGTGTCCGAGACGCCGATACCGATCGACATGATCGGCGAGTACGACCCGTTCGCCGGCGGCCTGATCACCACCGACCCGGCGAACCCTGACCCGAAGTTCCGTGGCTTCACACTGCCCCCGTTCAAGAACTGTGGCGCCGCGGAAAAGCTGAGTTCCCTGTTCACCGGCCAGAACTCGGGCCCGGGCAACCAGGCCACGGCACGGCTCACGATCATCCCGCTCTGCCAGGAAGCCGACCACCGCGCCTGCCCACCGGTCGCGCCGATCCCCGCGGAGGTCTTCCGCAAGGGCCGCTGAGCGATCACTTCACCGGAGCGGCTACCCAAGCCCCCACGGCGCTCAACAAGCTGCGTGCGAACGGATCCGGGAGTCGACCGCACTCCTGCTCGAACTCCCCTGAGGTGTCTTGCGCGGCCTCCACGGCGACGCGAAGAGCGTGCGGTGGAAGCGAGCCGACCTCCAGACCCGGCGTGGCGAGCAACTCGGGAAGTGCCGAGATCCGCCCGTCGAACAGGTCGGTGAGCGTGGTGTCGAGCCGTGTCCGGTCGCCTCGCAGGGCCAACACGTCTTCGACGCGGAGGAACAGCCTGCCCAGCGTCGCGCCACAGGCCCGGAACGCCTCGGCGTCCGCGCCGCCGAGGGCCGCACCGATGCGCAGCGGGAACTCGAACAGCGAGGCAAAGACCGCTTCCGCGCCCACCCCCGTCGTCACGACGGCGGCCCGCAGCGAGGTCAGCTCACCCAGCCAGTCCGAAAAGGACCAGGCGAGTTCTGGCGCCGCCTCCGCGATCAGCCGCGATGCCTGGCCCAGCAGGTAGTCGCCGGCCAGCACGGTCGTCGCGGACTCCCAGTCCACGCCCCGGACCTCCTGCGGTGTGACCGCGGGACCGAGGAAGGCCAGTGTGCCGAAAGTGGCCAGTTCGATGGCGGCGGCGACAGACGCGTCCCCGCGCGCCGGGGCGTCCTCGCCGCCCACGAGGGCAGCGAAGAAGCCGATCGCGGGCCGCAGCAGCAGCTTCTCTTCCCGGTCGGCGGTGAACATCCTGGCCAGGAACGGCCAGTCGCTCCGGACGAGCGACAGGCAGACCTCGTCGCAGGCGGCGAGGAACGGCAGCAGCCGGACCCGGGTGGCGGGCGGCAGCTCCAGGGGTTCGGCCCCAGCGAGGGCTGACACGCCTTCGGGGAGCATCACGGCCCGACGTCCCTTCACGTAGAAGGGGTGCTCGCTGCCCGCGCCGGCGGCGAGCACGCGCCAGGCGAGGTGGTACCGGCGGGCCGCGTGCCGGGCGGTTTCGAAGTAGCCGACGAACGCCGATTCCAGTAGCCGCTCGTATTCCCGGCGCGCGGCGGCCGGATCGTCCCGTGCGGAAAGGATGGCCCGCGCGGCGAGCCGTCCGGATTGGACGGCGGCGCTCAGTCCCTCACCGGTGAACGGGTTGACCAGGCCCGCGGCGTCCCCAGCCCGCAGCCCGCCTGGACCGGCCGCCGAACCGGGACTGAAACCGCAGGACAGTGGCCCGGAAGCCACCAGGCCGTCCGGGACGCAGTCCCGCACCCGGGGGTCCAGTTCGGCCAGGGCTTCGACCGCCGCGGCCATCAGTTCTTCGGCGGCCACGGCACCCAAGGCGGACGCGCCGATCGTGCACCCGCCCGGCACCGGAGCGAGCCAGGCACAGCGGGGCTGCCCTCGCGGGTCGTCCGCGGGCGGGGCGAGCAGCCTGAGCACGACCCGGTCCCCGGCGACGGGTCCGGTGAACCTCCGCGCACAACTCACCCCGATGCCGTCCGGCTGTGGTTCACCGAGGTGCCCCGCACCGCCCGCCAGCACCACGTGCGGGGCGCCCGGCGCCGTGGACCGGTAGTCCGCACCACACCGGATGGCGTGTTCCCGCAGGGTTTCCCGGAGGACGGAACTGTCCACAACGGCGTATCCGGCGTCGGGAACGGCGTGCGAAGTGGTGGCGTCGAAGGCGATCGTCACCGGGCGGACCGGCCAGTCGTCGACGGCGACGCCGATCGAGCGCAGGATTTCCCGCGCCGGGCCGCTGAGCAGCACATCGTACCGGGGTCCGCGCTCCTCACGCCCGGCCAGCACGACGGGCATCCCGCCGCGGGCCAGCACGGCGGCGGCCACTGCACCGGCAGGCCCGCCTCCGACGACGACGGCGTGACTCAAGACCGGCTCGCTTCGAGCATGCGGGCGAGAGTGCGGCGCGCTTCCCCATCCGCAGTGCGGGCCAGCGCGGCCATCGCATGCCCGAAGTGGACACTGGCGAGGGTACGCGCGGCCCGCAGGCCCCCGTGCGCGGCGACCAGCTCACGCACCCGCGGAAGGTCACCACCCGAGAACGACGGCGCGAGCAGGAGCCGGCGCAGTTCTCCGGTGGAGTCCGCGCGCAAGGCGGCGAGCGTCGGTGCGCCGAACAGGCCGAGCAGGTGGTCGGTGCCCGCCGGCTTGTCGTCGCCTGCGGCTTCGAGGTCGAGGCAGTCGTCGAGGACCTGGAAGGCGATTCCCCACTCCACGCCGAACTCGGCGAGTGCGGCGACCGCCGAACTGTCCGCTCCGGCCTCCACGGCGCCGAGCAGGCAGCACAGCCGGAACAGCACGCCGGTCTTGTGCCGGACGAGATCCACGTAGTCCGGCAAGGACAGGCCGGTGTCGAAGCCACGCTCGACGTCGAGCAGCTCGCCGTGGGCCAGCTCGGCCACCGTCCTGCTCACCGCGGTGGCGACCCCCTCACCGAGGTCCGCGGCCTCGGTCCCAGCCGCCGACAAGCAGGCAAGCCCGGCCAGCACGGCCAGCTCCGGCCCGGCGGTCCGATGGGCGGCGGGTCCGCCCCGCCGGGTCGCCGCCCGGTCGATCACGTCGTCGTGCACCAGCGAGGCCAGGTGTACCAGTTCGACGACGGCGCCGAGCCGCGCCACACGCCCGGCGTCGGGTCGTCCGAACCCGGCGCAGGCGGTAAGCAGCCGTGACCTCAGCAGCTTGCCCGGCCGGTCGACGAGCCCGCCGACGGTGTCACGCAGGGACGCGGGCAGACCGCCGACGAGCCGGACGAGGTGGTACCGGACCGCATCGGCAGTCACCGGGAGGAGAATCCGTAGGTCTCTTCGACCTCGAGACCGGGGATCTCCCGCAGTGCCGCCACCACCCGCTGGTACACCGCCAGGTCGTTCATGTAGTCGAGCAGCTGGGCGCGCGTGCGGCCCACCGAAGGCGCGATGACGTCGTCGAAGATCACCCACAGTGCCTGCTTTTCCGGCAGGGTGACCAGTTCGGGCGACAGTCCGGCGAAGACCGCCCGCACGTCGTCCACGTTCTCCTGGCTCAGCTGCGCGGTCGAGGCGGGATCGCCGAGCAGGCCGATGACGAGCGCGCGGTACTTGTCGTAGTACCGCCGTGCCTCGGCCTTTTCCTCCGGGCTGACGGTCGCCACTTCGAGCCGGTTCACGGCGACGTCGAGATTCTGGTAGACGAGCCGGACGACCAGGTTACCGACGATGCTCTGGCCGAAGAACTCGTCACGGGCCTGGTCGACGTAGGCGTTGTCGTTCTCCAACGGCAGGTCGTACAGGGCCTGGGCCGCACCGAGCATCCGGCAGGCGATCGACGGCATCGGCGTGTAGGTCCGGCCGTTGCCGCCTTCGCACACGACCGCCCCGGAGTCGCCGACGAGTGAGAACCGCTGCGCGTAGATCAGGTCGGTGAAGTGGTAGCCGTCGACGAAAACGGTCGCGGTCGTGTCCAGCACGACGCTCGACGTGTAGCCGGAGCTGCGGCCGACCTTTTCGATCCGGCGGCCCTCGACCGCGGCCGCGGTCGAATCCGGGGTGAGCAGTTCGACGTCCAGCTGCGCCAGCACGGTGTCGATCTTGGTCATGAACGTGCCGCCGTGGGCGCTGGCGAGGAAAGCCAGCCCGATCACCGGATGTGTGGCGGAAATCGGCGCCATCAGGTTGCGGGCTACCGTCGAGCTGACACCGATGCCCGGCTCCAGCTGGGCGATGGCGGCGTCGGCGCTGTTCGCGACACCCTTGACGAGGGGAATGGCCCGTTTGAACCGGGCGATGGTGTTCCCGGCGTCAGCGCCGCCGTCGAGAGGGGCGGGCTGCACGATCGCCGCGCCCGGAGAGGTGGCGCCGAAGTTTGCCAGGACGTGGTTGGCCGAGAGCACGCAGATCGAGCCGTCGGTGCGGTCGCGGACCAGGCAGCCGAGGGTGCCCAGGGTCCCGTCGGCGAGGGAGCCGAGGCTGCCACCCTGTAGTGGGGGCCGGAACCGGTCCGTGATCGGCGACGGCGCGGCCGCCTTGGTGGCACCGGAGAACCGGAACTCCCCCGTCTCGACGACGTCCACGCCGTGCCCGTCGATCGTGGCCGGCAGCAGCCGGCTCCGGGAGACAAGGGCGGCGCGGCGCTTCTTGCGGACCAGGGCGATCACGACCGGCTCTCCGGTCAGTTCACCGTTGCTGGTGCGGAAGCCCTTGGCCACGCCGACGAGGTTCGGGTCGGCGAGGTACCCCTCGGCCAGGCGGGCTTTCGCCGCGTCGAGCGCCGCCACCGTTCGCGTGTCCATGCGCACGGTCAGCGCACCTCGATCGTCGCGACCGGAGGAGTCGGGTACGGCCTGTCAAGAGTGATCACGCTGGTGTAGGAATTGCTGGCGCCGCTGTCCTTGAACACTGTGATGGCACCCTTGGCACCGGACTCCGCCATGATCGTCATGGTTCCGGGATTGCGGACCGCGGGGAGCTGGGGTGACCCGGTCAGCGTGGCGTTACCGGTCAGTACGGTCTCGACGGCGACTGTCGGCATCGTGACGCGCGGAAAGACGATCGTGACCGGCACCCGTCCGGAGAGGCCACGAGCGTCGGTCACCAGGACCGTGCCGGTGACGGTCGCGGTCACCGAGCTGTATCCCGCGTTCCGCATGAGCAGCGGCAGGCTGCGGTCGCTGATCGCCTGCACGATGACCGGACCGAGCATCACGGACGTCCCGTAGCCGACGACCGCAGGGATTCCGGACACGACCCTGGTCCGGAAGGGCTGCGGGGTGATCCCCGGCGCGCTGGCGCGCCAGGCGATCTCCGTGAACTCGCCCGCGGCCGCGGCTCCCACCGGCACTGTCGCGCCCGCGGCGAGTACTGCCGCTCCCCGCAGCGCGGTCCGTCTTTTGAATGCGGGTTCCATCGTGACTCCCCCTCGGAATCGTCCTTTTCGGAGGCTAGCCACAAAATCCGCGGACGGACAAGGATATTTTCCGCTTTCATCGGATTGCGACAAAAAACCCACATGGGTCCGAACGGCCGATTGATCACCACTTCACCGTGCTGTTACGTTGACGTCGATGGGGGGAGGCGACGATGTCGCGGCTGGCTGTCCTGCTGAGCGGTACACTGGTGGTCACCACAATTGCCGGACTCTGCGAAATTCCCGGCGCTGCGGCGTCCACTTCGGACTATCCGGTGATCACTGCCGCCGCCGATCCCGCGGCCACGGCACGGAAGCTCGTCCGGCGGCTGGCCGGGAAGGATCCGCGGGCCGCCGTCCGCGCCGACGCGTGGGTGGCGTGGGCCGACGAGAGCGACGGTGCCGTCTTCGATTTTCTCGACCACGGGCTGGCCGAGGCGGAGCAACGGGCGGCGGAAACCGCGGCCGTCGACGCGGATTTCTGCCGCCGGATCCTGGCCACTTACACCGCGGCGTACGCACCCGAGGTCAACGCCGCCGCGCAACGGGCGCTGCTGGGCACCGATTCGGACCGCGAGTTGTTCGTAAGACAGGGGTTCGCGGCCGCCGAGCAGCGCGACCGGCTGGCCCGGGATGCGGACGGCCGTCAGCAGGCCGCCCTCGCCGAAGCGGACCGCCAGTACGTCCGCACACTGGCCACGCACGATCCGGGCGCGCAGGTGCGCGCGGCGGCCGCGTGGGCGACCCGGCCCGGCGCCACTGACGCGGACATCGTCGAGTTCTTCGCCTACGGCTGGGCGACCGGCGCGGAACTGGACCTGGAGGCACATCGGCTGCGCGACGCGGAACACGAGGCCCGCTGGCTGGCCACCGTCCGGCGGCTGCTGCTCGAGGCTCAGGCAGCGGAACAGGCCGCACTCGACGCCGCGGGGGAAGCCGCCGCCCAGCTCCGGGAGGCTGCCGCGCGGGCGTGGCAGCGGGTCGGCGAGCAGACTGCGGCGCCCCGCGTCGCGTGGGCGGACGCCGAGCGAGCCGCGCGCGAGCAGGCTGCGAACTGGGCCGCCGTAGCGGCGGCCGCGCGGGCAGCGACCGGACCGAACTGGCAGGCCGTGCGCGACGCGGCCGATCCCGTCCTGACCTCCTGGGCTGCCGAACAGGATTGGGCGGCCGGACAGGCCGTCTTCTGGAACGACCTGCTCGCCCGAGCCGTCGACGGCGAAACCCGGATGCGGAATCCGGTCGTCAGGTAAGCGCTTTCCCCTTTTTCGTCCGATCCGATCACGGAGGACGCCGAAATGCCGCACGGAATCGTCACGAAGGTGCTCGCTTTGGTGCTGGCGTTCACCGTGTTCGCCACGACCGATGTCGAAGCAGTCACGCCGGCTCCCACCGCCATCACCGCCGACGACCCGCCACCGACCGGTGCGAGACCGATTCCGCACACCGAATACCCGGGCTGGGACGGCGAGACCGGGCTGGGCGAGCCGATCGACCCGCGGCTGTGGAAGCTCGTTGCCGACATCGCCCAGCTCTCCGAAGAACCCGAGGTCCGCGAGGCGGCGCAGGCCGCGCTCGACGCCGGGACCGAGGACGCGATCTGGGAGTTCCTCGACACCGGCGAGGTCGAAGCGCAGCAACGCGCGCAGGCCCGCCGCAACGAGACGGCGCGGTTGAACCGCGAAGCCGTCCTGGACCTGCGTGGCACCGGCGGCCCCATCTTCAACGCCGAGGTCGAACGGGTACTGGCAGGCTCGGACGCCGACCGGGCCGCCTTCCTCGACTACGGCAAGGGCATCGCCGCCGAGCGGGACGAGCGGAACCGCCGCAACACCCAGGCCCGCGCGGACGAGCTGCGAGCCCGCGTGACGGCACTGTCCGGCTCGGCCGGGCCGGAGGTCAAGCTCGCCGCCCAGCAGGCGCTGGCCGCCGGGGACACGGCGATCGTGGCGTTCTTCAACGGCGGGTACGTCGCGGCCGCCCAGCGGGACGCCGCCGCGCGCGAGCAGTACCTGAAGGACCTCGAAGAGCGGAACAAGGCCGCCGAGGCGGCGAGCGACCTCGCCCAGCGCGCGGCCCGCGCGTCGCGTGCCCGGCAGAACCTCCTGGCGGCGAACGGCCGGGGCGTCCGGGCGCTGCAGCGCGCGGCGAACGCGATGGTTTCGGCAGGCACCGGAGCCCGCCAGGCCGCCCAGATCCTGGCGGCGAACACCGTGGGCGGTCACCACTCCCCCGAGTCGTTCAGCCTCGTCCGCCAGGAAGTGCTGCGACAGCTGGACCTCGCCGGACAGGCTGCGGCCGATGCGCAGAGCGCCTCCGTTGCGGCGACGGCCGAAGCAAACATCCTGATCGAGGCAGGCCTGCCCTACGGCGCCGACTGGGCGCGGCTGGCCCAGGGCATGTCCGCCGCCGCGCAGGCCGCCGTGCTCGCGATCCGGACAGCCCAGCACGCGCTCGACGCGACGATGGCCACCGACGCGGCCATCGGCCACCAGAACGAGGCCGCGGCGCGCGCCGAAGAAGCACGGCAGTGGCGGCTGCATGCCGAAGAGCACGCTCGTCAAGCAGATGCCCTGGCCCTGGCGGCCTCGGACCAGGCCGTCGCGGCCACGAACTCGGCCGAGCGGGCCCGCCAGGCCCGCCGGGCCGCCGAAGCGGCCCGCGACCAGGCCTCCGAGGGCCTGCAACGCACCTACTACGCCCTCCTCGACGCGGAGCGGGAAGCAGGCAACGCCCGCACGGCCCGTCAGGAGGCCGAGCGTCAACGTGACGAGGCAGCCCGCTACCGGGCGCAGGCCGACCAGGCTGCGGCCGAGGCGAGCCGGGCGCGAGGCGAAGCGGAGGCCAAGAAGCGCGAAGCCGCCGCCTACCTGGCGCGCGCCCGCGCCCAAGAGGACATCGCGGCCGGGTGTGAAGACACCGCCCGGCGGGAGGAGTCGAACGCCAAGACCGCGCGTGACCTGGCTTGGCAGGCGCAGCGGGAAGGAGACGCCGCCGAAGCCCGGGCGCAGGCGCTCGAAGCGTCGGCGGCCGCGGCGCGGGGAACCGAGCAGGAAGCACCCGCCTGGGCCGCAGCACGGGAAGCCCGCGCGGACGCGACCGACGCGGCGAACGCGGCCCGGGCCGCGCGTGACGCCGCCAACCGCGCGACCGGTGCCGCGGCCCGGGCCCGCGAAGCGGCGACCAAGGCCACCGCGGCCGCCGCCGCGTCCCGTGCTGCGGCACAGGAAGCGGAGACCGCCGCGGCGAACGCGGATCTGGCCGCGGACAAGGCCGAATCCGCCGCGGCCGACACGCACGTGTCGGCGAGCCGGGCAAATGCCGCGGCCGCGACAGCGACAGCCGAAGAGGTCAAGGCCGCGGCCAACGTCCGCAACGCCGCCGGGCTCGCGGAGCAGGCGACCGAGCAGGCCCGCCTGGCGACGGTCGACGCAGTCAGGGCCGGGCAGAGTGCCGGAGAGTCCTTCCGTGAAGCCGTTTCGGCCGCGACCCAGGCAGGTCTGGCCGGCCGCGCCGCACTGGCCGCACGAGCGTCTTCGGCCGCCATCACCGCACCGGCGAACACGGCGATCGTCGTGACCGCCCCCTTCACCGGAGCCGACCTCGACGCCGACTTCGTCGCCGAAGTCGCGGCACAGGCCCAGGCCGCCGGCGCCGAACAAGCCCAGGCCGCGCAGGACCGTGCGAACGAAGCCCGGCTCGCGGCGGACCGGGCCCAGCAGGCCGCCGACAACGCCGCAGCCGACACGAAGGCGGCATTCCAGGCAGCGGCCAACGCGGCGGCCTCGGCGGCATGGGCGGCCCAGTCCGTGGCGAACGCAGCCCGGGCGGCGGCCGACGCGGCCAGGGAGGCGAGCTTCGCCCGCGACGCGGCGGAAACCGCGAACGGCTACGACGTCCAGGCGCACGACAACGCGGCGAAGGCCCGGCAGAAGGCGAACGAAGCAAGCGCGGACGCGGCGATCGCGGGACTGGCAGCGGATGCGGCCGAGGGACAGGCAGCCGCGGCACGCACCGCGGCCACCAAGGCGGAAACGGACGCGGCAGCGGCCCGAGCTGCGGCCACGAAGGCGGAGGGCTACGCGGCCGAAGCAGCCGCGGCGGCCGAGCGGGCGAGAGTCCATGCGCAGAACACCTCGGACGCGGCCCAGCGGGCCCGCGATGCCGCGGTGGATGCCCAGCACGCGGCAGACCAGGCCGAAGCCGACCAGCGGCAGCGGGAAGCGGACCACCGGCAGCTCGAGAACCTGATCGCGTCCGGGTGTCTGCCCAACCTCACGATCCAGGACGCCGACCTGCTGAACTCGGATCCGGAAGGCCGGGCCACGCTCGCGGAATACCGGGCCGCAGCCGCTGACTGCCTCAACGGCAAGGACCTCACCGACTTCCTTCTCGAAGCCGGCGCCGAAGTGCTGCTGGAGTTCATCGGCGTCGAGGACCTCAAGCGCTGTCTCGGTGAGGGTGACGTCGCGTCCTGCCTGTGGACCGTGGTCAACGTGGTCGGCCTGGTCCTGCCGTTCGTCAAGGGCAAGGCGATCGTCAAGGCGATCGGGGCGGTCATCGCCAACATCGGCAAGTGGGTCCTGCGGTCGGAGCGGATCGAGAAGCTGGCTGCGAAAGTACTGAGCATCCTGAACCGGCTGCACAAGTACTGCAGCTGGCTCAGCGTCCTCGGCGGCGCCGGCGGCTTCGCCCCTGCCGGCACCAGAGCCGCGACGTCACCCGCGACGACGTCGGACATCCCAGACTTCGGCTGCGGCATGATTCCCTACGACAGCGATCTGCTCAGCCAGACCGCTTTCGAGGCGCGTGTCGCGATGGGATTCTTCGACGCCGACCACAACGTCGCGGTCGCCTACGTACCCGGCTGGACCGACGGGCCTTACCCCAACATGGTGGTCGCGTCCAGCAGCATGAGCGGCCACTCCGAAACCGACATCCTCGGCAAGCTGGCCGCGAAGGGGTTCTCCCCGAACCAGATCCAAGCCTTGTACACCGACCGTGCACCGTGCAAGGCGTGCCAGACCGAACTGGCGAACGCGCTGCGAGACAACAAGACCGTGAAGATCTCCTGGGCGGTGCCCTGGGGCACGAGCCGTGTCGAACAGTCCAGCGCGAAGGAGGTCCTCAAGGGTTTCATCGACAAGGCGAAGCGCCGCCGGGGCATCGGTTTCAGTCTGAAGATCGTCATCGATCCGGACACCGCGCCCACCACACCGCCCGGCCATGAAACGCTCCCCCTCGCACTCGCCACACCCCCGCCGACCGGAAGACGACCGTGATGCTGAACCCCGAACTCTTCATCGACGAAGCCCATGAAAACCGCCTGCGCCTGCTGGCCGGACGAGTGACCGAGCAACTGCGTATCGCGGGTTTCGCCGTGCCCGCCGAAGCCACGGAAGCGGGCGGGATCGAAGTCGAGGTCAAGAAGATGCGCTATGCGCCCGGGGTCTTCCTCGCGTGGTACGTCCACCCTTCGTGGGCCCGGCGGGTGGTCGAGCACACCGTCGCGGGCGAATCGGACCACCCCGACACGCTCCGCTACGGGAGAGTCAAAGACGCCATGGAAGAGGCGCTCGTAAAGGTCGTGCGAGCAATGGGGTTCACAACTCACTACCACGAATACCCCGACTGGGCCGGCTGGGAAGTCCGCGATCCGGCGGAGGAACAGGAGACACTGTGAGAGCACTGGCCACCTTGGCGATCGCCACCGTGGCGGCGACCGCACTAGCCATTCCGCCCGCTGCCGCCGTGGCGGCACCGCTCAGCGTCACCGCGGCCGCCGAAGTCCCGCCCGTAGCCAGTGAATCCGAGAAACTCCGCGCCGCCCGCACCCTCGGGATCGTGCCGACCGACGCCATGATGCTCCTGCGGGACAAGGACTTCGTCATCGCGCTCTGGCGGCAGGCCACCGGCTCCGAAGTCCGGGCCTCGGCCGAACTCGCCTTCGCCGGCACCGATCTCGCCTGCACCGAGTGGATCAAGTCCGGAGTCCTCTCGGCGAACGAACGGGACCAAGCCCAGCAGATGCGCGACGCCGAAGCCGCCCGGGTCGCCCGGGAAGCCAAGGAAGCGGCCGCCATCGTCGCCGGGATCGCACCCGACCCCGAGCTGGTGGTCCAGAGCGACCGGGACTTCATCTACCAGGTCACGCAACGCGCGACCGGGCCACGGGTCAGGGCGGCCGCGCTCGTCGCGTTCGGGGCGGCCGCCGCCGATCAGAAGGAGTTCATCGCCAACGGCGTCCGCACTGCCCATGCGCAGGACCAGCAGGACGCCATCGACGCCGACGCGCAGGCCACCGAAGCCGAGAAAGCCCGCAAGGCCGCGGAAGCGGCGCGCGGCCGAGCCGTCACCGTGGTGCGGATCGTCCCCACACCGGAGATCGTGTCCCTGCCCGACGACGACGTCCTCCGCGTCATCGCCGACGGTGCCCGGCCGGGCAGCGAAGTCGAAAAAGCCGCCGTCACGGCGTTGCGCAGCCGCGTGCGGGCGGACTGGAAACGCTTTGTCGACACCGGTGTCTACGAGGCCAACTGGCGGGACGTCGCCGCCGTGCTGGCGCAGAAGGCCGCGGCGGACCGGGCGCTGGTCGACGAAATCCGGCACAAGGCCGTCGTCGGCGGCATCCAGCCGCGGCTGGC
Source organism: Amycolatopsis melonis (assembly GCF_040064235.1). Lineage (NCBI taxonomy): Bacteria > Bacillati > Actinomycetota > Actinomycetes > Pseudonocardiales > Pseudonocardiaceae > Amycolatopsis > Amycolatopsis melonis. Next base: position 326,730 of record NZ_JBDZYD010000002.1, on the reverse strand, counting down.
GCGGGCCGCCGAGCGCGCTCTCGCCGGCGGCGTCGACGCCGTCCGGGCCTTCCTCGACCAGGAACAGTACGAGGTGCTGACGCAGTCCTTCAGCCGCAACGCCATCAACGGCAACATCGCCGGCCAGTACCTGCGCGAGAGCGCCGACGGCGTGGTCGTCAAGCCCGGCGCCGCGGAACCCGCTCCGGGTGAAGGACTCGACGCGACCTGGCGGGTCGTCGCCGGGCTGGCCGGTGATGGCTGCTTCTCGCTGGAGTCGCCCGCGAAACCCAACCACTACCTGGCGCGGTACTACGACGGCAAGAAGACGCAGGTCGCGGTGCAGCCTGCCAACGGAACCGTCGACTTCGGCTGGAACGCCACCTGGTGCGTCGACAACATCCTGCCCGGCGCCGGGGTGACGCTGCGTGGCGGCGCCGACTTCCTGACCCGGCAGGCCGACGGCCGGGCCGGGATGGGCGTCGAGTTCTACTGGTGGGTCACCGAACCGCTGCCGGACTCCACCGAGATCACGGTGAACTGGCTGAACAAGTACCTGCCCGACTACGACCCTTACACCGACCTGCTGGTCTCGCCGCTGGGGCCGGAACAGGTCGACGGCGCCGTGCGCTACCGGGACTTCCAGCGCCGGAGCGCGCCCGGTCAAGCTGCCTTCCGCAGCTACTGGAGCCGCGGCGGCGCGGTCCACCCCCTCACGACCGGACGCGGCGCCGCCTGTGCGTCACCGGAAATCCTGGCCACCTACCTCCGCCTCAGCGGCCATCCGGCGCTCGGTGTGCCCGTCACCGACGAAGCCTGCACGTCCGACAAGGCGGGCCGGTTCGTGAACTTCGCCGGCGGTGGCTCGATCTACTCGGTCGACCGCGCCGGCGCCCACGCCGTGCTCGGCGCGATCCGCGCCAAGTGGCTCTCCCTCGGTGGGGAGAAGTCCACTCTCGGCTACCCGACCTCCGACGAGGTCGCCATCCCCGGCGGCCGCCGCAGCACGTTCGAACGCGGCCGTATCGACTACGACACCGCCACCGGCGTGGCGACCGTCTACCCGGCGAGCTGAAGGAGCACGACGATGACAGGCAGAACCCGGCTGATGTTCGTGTCGGGCGCAGCGGCTCTCGCGTTGCTCGCGACCGCGGCCCCCGTCCTCGTCCCGCAGGCGGAAGCCGCGATCACGGCGGACACACCGCGCAGCGCGACCCAGGAGGACAAGGTCCGGGCAGCACAGGAGATCGGTGTCGTCGCGAGCCCTGACCTGCTGATCCTCACCGACCGGAACTTCGTGTTCGCGTTGTGGCAACGGGCTACCGGCACCGAGGTGCGGGCGTCGGCCGAACTCGCCTACGCGGGTACCGGCCTGGAGCAGACCCAGTGGATCAAGACCGGGATCCGCGACGCGAACGCCCGCGACCAGGCCCGCATCCTGCGCGACGACGCGGCCGCACGGGCGGCCCGGGAGGCGAAGCAGCGGGCGGCGCTGGTGAACGGCGTCGTGCCGTCGCCGGTGCTGCTCATCCAGAACGACCAGGAGTTCGCCTTCGCCATGTGGGAGCACGCGTCCGGGCCGAAGCTGAAGGCCGCCGCCCTGGCGGCCTACCAGGGCGGCGCCGCCGCGCAGAAGGACTTCATCCTTACCGGGATCTTCACCGCCCGCGCGGCCGATCAGCAGGACCTGATCGACGCCGACACGGCGGCGGACGAGGCGCAGAAGAAAGCCCGTGCGGCGCGAGACGCGCGAATCCGGGCCGCCGCCGTGGTCGCCGTCGTGCCCACCGAAGGCCAGCTCGTCGAGCCGGACGTCAACTTCGTGCTCGACCTCTGGCAGGCGGCCAAGGCCGGCACCGAGGTGCGGGCGGCGGCCGAGCGCGCGTTGCGCACGATGGACGAGGCCCAGCTGAAGGCCTACGTCGCCACCGGGATTCACAGCGCGAACCTGCAGGACTGGTTCACCTGGATCCGGAAGAAGGGCGAAGCGGACCGGCGGCTGCTGTTCGAGCTGCGGACGCGTGCCGAGCAGAGCCGCGTGCACCCCGCGTTGGTCGCGGGGGCGAACGCCGCCATGGCGGGCACTGACGACGATGTCGACCGCTTCCTGCGGCTCGGTCAGTACGAGGACGCATCCCTGGTCCAGTCCATCCGCTCGCAGAGCCCAGGCGCCGCCGGCTGGTACCTTCGCGGCCTGACCGACGCCGTCGTCGGCGCGGGAGCCGGCGCCGACACCGCGTGGCGGATCGTGCCCGGCAAGGCGGACCCGTCGTGCCACTCCTTCGAATCGGTGGCACATCCCGAGTATTACCTGCGGCAGCAGGGGCAGCGAGCCGTCATCGCGGCGTCCGACGGCACCGACCAGTTCCGTGCGGACGCGACGTGGTGCTCCAAGGCCGGGCTCTCCGGCACCGGCGTCACACTCGAGTCCTTCAGCGCCCGGGGGCGGTTCCTGCGCCAGTACACCACCCAGGTGTGGGCGGCCGACTCCAGCGGTCAGCACCCGTATGACACCTCGAACGGCTACGCGGCGGACACGTCCTGGCAGGTGGACGTGGCCTGACCGGCTACCGTGCCGTCCACTGTGGATGGGAGCCGCCCGCGCGCGGGGATGGGAGCATCTCGCTCACCGGGGACCTCAGTGGCATCGGGGCCGCTCCTGCCCGTAATGCCAGCTCCATCTCGAAACGGGCCGCCGGGTCGCGGAGTTTGTCGCCGAATGTTGCCTGGAGCTGGCGCATGCGGTAGCGGACCGTCTGGGGGTGGACTCCCAGGCGTTCCGCTATCTCCACCACGTTGCCCTGGCTGTCCAGCCAGGCCCTCAGCGTCTCCAGGAGGCGCTCCTGCTGCTTGCCCGTCATGTCCGCCAGCGGGGCGAACAACCGGTGCCGCAACGTTCCCACCAGGCCCGTGTCGGAATTGACCAGCAGGGTGGCCAGGTGCTCTTCCGCGCGCAGGACCGGGCGGGCCGGCAGGACTCCCCTCTCGGCCAGGTGCAGTGCGTTGCGGGCCCAGCGCAGGGAATCCGCCACCGAGGCCATCGGGACGCACGGGCCGATCGCCAGCCGGCAGTCCGGCAGGGCCACCTGCAGCGCCGCCAGGCGGGGGCCGCTCAGCTCGCCGGGGACCACCAGTTTCGGGTCGGCCGTGTCGAGTTCGGCGAGGACGTCGGAGTCCAGGCCCGCGTGACGGCGGGCCGGGGCGACGCCGCCTGCCGGGGCCACCGCCACCGGTGTCGCGTCGGACGGGACCGGCCAGCCGATCAGCTGGGCCAGCTCGGCGATCGCCTTGGGGGACGCGGGCGGCGTCTCGAGGATCAGGTGCAGCAGCTTGCGGCGCCACGTGTCCAGCGCACCCGCCGTGCGTGCCTTCGCTTCCAGGTAGCCGTCGAGCGCGACCGACGCCAGTTCGTCCATGAACGCCAGCATCGCGTCCGCCAGCTGCGACATCACCGCCGAGGAAAGCCCGCTGCGCCGTCCGACCCGCATGATGCGCCGCCACGACACCCGCGCGCCCACCCGGTACGCCGACTGCAGCGTGTCGAGGCTGCGGCCTTCCCGCATTTCGTTCTGGCCGAGGCGGTGGTGAACCTCGTGGGACTGTTCCTTGGAGACGGTCGGGTCGGCGATCTGCGCGACGAACAACGTGATCGCGTATTCGACGCCTGCCCGGATCGACTTTCCGTAGGGGCCGTCGAGCGGGCGGGCGTAGGCCGGGATGGTCGCGCGGATCTCGTCGACGATCTCGGCGGCGAGGCTGGCCAGCTCGGGACGCAGGATGTCGGCGAGCTTGCGGGGCAGGGGGGCGGCAGGCGGCGCAGCGTGCTCGAATCCGCGCTCCACCGACATCGCAGCTCCTTTGCTCCGCCCCGGAATGACCGGCCACCCCGCACCTGAAGCGGGATGACAACGCACACATCGAAAAACTAGTCCCGAATGTGTCACACGGATGCGAGGAAACCGTTTTCTTGTCAGCTTCGTGACAATTTCACCGGATTCGACTGAGCGAGGATGACAATGATGCCCCCGACTGCCCGCTCCCATGCGTATGAACGGACGAACCCCCAACGAGCGTCCCGCGCTGCGGTTACGCCGCCGTCTTGTATCATGTGGTTGATACAAGCGAGGAGGTGCGCATGCTGTGGGACACCGTGCTCGGCGTCGCCCTGATCATGGGACTGGCCGGCCTGGCGATCCTGATCGTGCTCTGGCCGGGCGAGAAGCACGGAAAGCGCTTGCTCGTCCGCTGGGGCGTGCCGGACCCGGACGCCGCCGAGGTCGCGCTCGCCGTCCGGTACCTCAAGCGGCGGCGGCTGTGGTACCCGTGGCTGTTCCTGGCCATCCCCCCGGTGCTCGACAGCACGGGCGCGGGCTCGATCGTCGCCACGCTGCTGCTGGGCGGGCTGATCGCCGAACTGCTGGCCCAGCGCCCGTCCCGCGGCCCGCGACGGGAAGCCGAGCTGACGCCGCGGACGCTGCTCGGGATCGTCCCGGCGTGGGTGCTGGAGCTGGCCGCGCTGGCCGCGGCGGGGTCGATCGTGCACCTGGCGCTGACCGCGCAGGGCAGGCTGCTGGCGATTGCGGCGGGCACGATCGTGGTCTGCGCGGCGATCGCGGCCCTGGCGGTGCGCCGCCCGGCGGCCGGTGCGCCGCGCGCCGACCTGGCCCTGCGCTGCCGCAGCGCGCGGGTCGCGATCGGGCTGGGCATCGGTGCCGGCACGGCGATCGGCTGGCCGGGCGGCGACCTCGGTTCGTTCCTGGTGGTCGTGGCCGGGGCGGCGGCGTTCCTGGCCGTGACGGCCCCGGTGAAACGGCTGCCGGCGGCGGCGTGAAGATCGTCGTCGACACCGAGAACGGCGTCGCCCCCTGGCGGCAGGTGCACGACCAGGTGATCCGGGCGGTCGCGGCGGGAGCGCTCCCCGAGGGAACGCGGCTGCCGCCGATCCGCCAGCTGGCACGCGACCTCGGCCTGGCGCCGGGCACGGTGGCGCGGGCGTACCGCGAGCTGGAGGCGGCGGGCTGGGTGGCGACGGCACGGGCCCGCGGCACGGTGGTGACGGTCCCGCCCACCAGACCGGACCGCGCGGCCCTGCTGCACTCCGCGGCGGCGGAGTACGCGGCTCAGGCCCGTGACCTCGGCGCGGACCTCGGCGACGCCCTGGCCGCCGTCCGCGCCGCCTGGGCAAGCCCGCCGGAGGGCGAGGGGCCGTGAACGGCAGCTACCGGGGGTCGAGGAGGCGGCCGAGGGCGGCCAGGACCGGTTCCAGGACCTCGACTTCGCGCGGGGTGCCCACGCACTCCGTGACTCCCGCGCCGACGACGTCGTGGCCCGACAGGGCATCGAGGGCGGACACCAGCTGCGGGATCGTCCAGCCGCCCGGTTCCGGGTAGTTGAGGCCGGGGAACTCCGCCGGGTCCAGCACGTCCAGATCCACGTGGACGTACAGCTTCTCCACGCCCTCCAGCGCGTCCACCGACGTCACCACCAGGCCGCGGTCCACCGCCTCCTGCTCGGCCGGGTCGAACACGCGCGTGCCGGCCAGTGCCACGTTGCCCGGCGTCAGTGCCGGGTCCGCCGCGAACTCCGGGTCGCCCTCGCCGAACAGTGATCGCAGGACCATGCCGTGGAACGCGCCCGAGGGGGACGTCTCCGCCGTGTTGAGGTCCGGGTGGGCGTCGAACCACACGACGCCCAGCCCGGGCCCGTGCCGGAAGCGCGCAACGCCGATCGGGACCAGCTCGGTTCCGCAGTCGCCGCCGATCGTCAGTACCGGGCCGCCCGGGGACTCCAGCGCGGCCAGCTGGGCTGCCCGGTTCGGCCCGGTCAGCACGGCCCGCGACGCGATCCCGCGGTCCACTTCGGACACTTCACGGGTCTGCCGGACGTGGTGCACCGGCCTGCCGAGCACGTGCCCGGCCAGCTCCGCGAGGGCGAGGCAGCCGTCCGGCAGCTCCGCCGCCCGCGGGCCGGTCGCACCCTGGCGCTGGGGTACCGCGTTGATCAGCATCCGGCGATGCTAGCGCTCATTCCAGCACCAGCAGGAGGTCACCGCCTTCGACCTGCTGCACCGACGTGATCGCCAGCCTGCCGACCCGGCCGCCGGTGGACGCGGTGATCGACGCCTCCATCTTCATGGCCTCGATCGTCGCCACCGTCGCGCCCGCCTCGACCGTGTCGCCCTCGGCCACCTGCAGCGTCACCACGCCCGCGAACGGCGCCGCGATCTGCTTCGGGTTGCCCTTCTCCGCCTTCTCCGTCGCCGGGATGTCCGAGGCGATCGAGCGGTCGCGGATCTGGATCGGGCGCAGCTGGCCGTTCAGCGTCGACATCACCGTGCGCATGCCGCGCTCGTCGGCCTCGCCGATCGCCTCCAGCTCGATGAGCAGCCGCACGCCCGGTTCGAGGTCGACCGCGTACTCCTCCCCCGGGCGCAGCCCGTAGAAGAAGTCCTTGCTGGGCAGCACCGACGTGTCGCCGTAGGCCTCGCGGTGCGCCTCGAACTCCTTCGTCGGCCCGGGGAACAGCAGGCGGTTGAGCGTCCGGCGCGGTTCCGACGCCAGCGCCGCACGGTCCTCTTCGGACAGTTCGACGACCGGCTTCGCCGCCGCGCGGCCCTCCAGTGCCTTGGTGCGGAACGGCTCCGGCCAGCCACCGGGCGGGTCGCCCAGCTCGCCGCGCAGGAAGCCGATCACCGAGTCGGGGATGTCGAACCGGTTCGGCTCCGCCTCGAAGTCGGCAGGCGAGACGCCCGCGCCGACCAGGTGCAGCGCCAGGTCGCCGACGACCTTGGACGACGGCGTCACCTTCACCAGGTGGCCGAGGATCTTGTCGGCCGCGGCGTACATCGCCTCGATGTCCTCGAACCGGTCGCCCAGGCCCAGCGCGATGGCCTGCGTGCGCAGGTTCGACAGCTGCCCGCCGGGGATCTCGTGGTCGTAGACGCGCCCGGTCGGCGACGCCAGCCCGGCCTCGAACGGCGCGTAGATCTTGCGCACGCTCTCCCAGTACGGCTCCAGGTCGCCGATCGCCCGCAGGTCCAGCCCGGTCGTGCGGTCGGAGTGGTCGGTGGCCGCCACGATCGAGGACAGCGAGGGCTGCGACGTCGTGCCCGCCATGGACGACACCGCGCCGTCGACGGCGTCCGCGCCCGCGTTGATCGCCGCGAGGTAGGTGGCCAGCTGGCCGCCCGCGGTGTCGTGGGTGTGGATGTGCACCGGCAGGTCGAACTCCTTGCGCAGCGCGGTGACCAGCTTCGTCGCCGCGGGCGCGCGCAGCAGCCCGGCCATGTCCTTGATCGCCAGGACGTGCGCCCCGGCGCCGACGATCTGCTCGGCCAGCTTGAGGTAGTAGTCGAGCGTGTAGAGCTTCTCGGACGGGTCGGACAGGTCCGACGTGTAGCAGAGCGCGACCTCGGCGACCGCGGTCCCGGTCTCCCGCACGGCTTCGATGGCCGGGCGCATCTGCTCGACGTCGTTGAGCGCGTCGAAGATCCGGAAGATGTCGATGCCGGTCTTGGTCGCCTCCTCGACGAACGCGGTGGTCACCTCGGTCGGGTACGGCGTGTACCCGACGGTGTTGCGCCCGCGCAGCAGCATCTGCAGGCAGATGTTCGGCACGGCCTCGCGCAGCGCGGCCAGCCGCTCCCACGGGTCCTCGGCGAGGAACCGCAGCGCGACGTCGTAGGTCGCGCCGCCCCAGCACTCCAGCGACAGCAGCTGCGGCAGCGTGTTCGCGACGACCGGCGCCACCGCGAGGAGGTCCTTCGTGCGGACGCGGGTGGCGAGCAGCGACTGGTGGGCGTCGCGGAACGTCGTGTCGGTGACGCCGATGTGCGGCGACTTCCGCAGCCACTCCGCGAACCCGGCCGGGCCCAGCTCGGCGAGCTTCTGCTTGGAGCCCGGCGCCGGCTGCGCGTCCTTCGGCAGCTTCGGCAGCTTGAGCGTCGCGTCCGGGGTCTTCGGGCGTTCGCCGTGCGGCTTGTTGACCGTCTGGTCGGCGAGGTAGGTCAGCAGCTTCGTGCCGCGGTCGGCCGAGGTCCGCGCGGTCAGCAGATGCGGGCGCTCCTCGATGAACGACGTCGTGACGCGGCCGGCGCGGAAGTCCGGGTCGTCGAGGACCGCCTGCAGGAACGGGATGTTCGTGGCGACCCCGCGGATGCGGAACTCGGCGACCGCGCGGCGCGCGCGGCCGACGGCGGTCTTGAAGTCCCGGCCGCGGCAGGTGAGCTTGACCAGCAGCGAGTCGAAGTGGGCGCTGATCTCGGTGCCGGAGAAGGCGGTGCCGCCGTCGAGCCGGATGCCGGAGCCGCCCGGCGAGCGGTAGGCGGAGATCATGCCGGTGTCCGGGCGGAAGCCGTTGGCCGGGTCCTCGGTGGTGATGCGGCACTGCAGCGCGGCACCGCGCAGGTAGACCTTGTCCTGGGACAGCCCGAGGTCGTCGAGGGTCTCGCCGGAGGCGATGCGCAGCTGCGACTGCACGAGGTCGACGTCGGTGACCTCCTCGGTCACCGTGTGCTCGACCTGGATGCGCGGGTTCATCTCGATGAAGACGTGGTTGCCGTCGCGGTCGAGGAGGAACTCGACGGTGCCGGCGTTGCGGTAGCCGATCTGCCGGGCGAACTTCACGGCGTCGGCGCAGATGCGGTCCCGCAGCTCGGGGTCGAGGTTCGGCGCCGGCGCGAGTTCGACGACCTTCTGGTGGCGCCGCTGCACCGAGCAGTCACGCTCGAAGAGGTGGATGACGTTGCCGGCACCGTCGGCGAGGATCTGCACCTCGATGTGCCGCGGCTCGACGACGGCCTTCTCGAGGAAGACGGTCGGGTCGCCGAAGGCGGACTCGGCCTCGCGCGCGGCGGCCTCGATGGACTCACGCAGCAGGGCGGGGTCCTCGACGCGGCGCATCCCGCGCCCGCCACCGCCGGCGACGGCCTTGACGAAGACCGGGAAGCCCAGCTCCTCGGCGGCCGCGACCAGCGTGTCGACGTCGCTGGAGGGTTCCGACGACCCGAGCACCGGCACGCCGGCCTCGCGCGCGGCCTTGACCGCGCGGGCCTTGTTCCCGGTCAGTTCGAGGATCTCGGCGCTCGGCCCGACGAAGGTGATGCCCGCTTCCTCGCACGCGCGCGCGAGATCGGGGTTCTCCGAGAGGAACCCGTAACCGGGATAGACGGCGTCGGCCTTCGCCTTCTTCGCGGCGGCGACGATCTCGTCGACCGAGAGATAGGCGCGCACGGGGTGACCGGGTTCGCCGATCTCGTACGCCTCGTCGGCCTTCAGCCGGTGCAGAGAGTTACGGTCTTCGTACGGAAACACGGCGACGGTTCCCGCGCCGAGTTCGTAGCCGGCGCGGAACGCCCGGATCGCGATCTCCCCGCGGTTGGCCACCAGCACCTTGCGGAACATGCCCGGTCCTCCCATTTGGATCGGTAAGTCAACGCACGTTACCCGGTTCTTCCCGCTCTGCGGGAGTTCAGTCCCGGGTGATGGACATCATGCGCCGCGGGGGGTTGCCGGGCGAGGCTCCTGGGCAGCTTTTCAGGATCCCGGCGGGGCGTAAAGGAGCCGGTTGGCGGTGCCGTCCGGGACGCCCTTGAGCACGTCGGGCGTCGCGGCGTTCACCAGGGCTTCGTCGACCTGTGCGGGTGTGGCCTCGGGGTGCTGGGCGCGGTAGAGCGCCGCCACGCCGGCCGCGAACGCCGCCGCCATCGACGTCCCCGATTCCGGGCCCGCGCCGGTGCCGCCCGCGATCGGGGCCGGGATGCCGGCACCCGGGGCGTAGAGGTCGACGTCCTGGCCGAAGTTCGACGTCTTGTCCGGCCGGTCCTGGGCATCGGTGGCGCCGACCGTCAGTGCCTCGGCGACGCGGCCCGGGGAGTAGCCACCGGCGTCGGCCGTCTCGCTGCCCGCGGGGACGGCGATCGGCACCACCGCCGCGAGCCGCCGGACCGCCGCGTCGAGCTGGTCGTTCGGGACGCCGCCGATGCCGAGGACGGCCACCGCGGGCTGCTGGGCGTTCTGCGCGACCCAGTCGATCCCGGCGATGATCTGGTCGGTGGCGCCGCCGCCGTCCTTGTCGAGCACCCGCACCGGCACGATCTGCGCGCCCTTCGCGACGCCGTAGTCCTTGCCCGCGGCGATGCCCGCGAGGCGCGTGCCGTGGCCGTTGGTGTCGGAGGTGTCGGAGCCGCCGTCGAGGAAGTCGCGGCCGGGGGCGACGCGGCCCTGGAAGTCGGGGTGGCGGGCGTCGACGCCGCTGTCGATCACGTAGATCGTGACGCCCGAGGCGTCGGTCGCGTAGTGGTACGCGTGGTCGAGACCGGTCCGCTGGTCGATCCGGTCGAGCCCCCAGCCGGGCGGATCCGGCTGGACCCCGCCGCCCGAGACCTGCCCGGCGAGCACGGCGACCGCCGCGAGAAGCATCCTCATGATCGTCGTGGTACCCCGGCGGTGACCGGGCGACAACTCAGGGCTGTCGCCCGTTCGGCTGATTCCGCCTCATCAGCACGCCCACCACGACGGCCAGCAGCAGGGTGAGGCCGTAGAGGAGCAACGCGGTGACGTTCACGTCGCTGCTGTCGGGCTTGGTCCTGGCGATGGCGACGACGACGCCCAGCGCGCCGATCGCCCACCCGGCCAGCATCTCGCCGCCGGTCCCGGCCGGGAAGACCAGCGCCGCCACCACCGGCACGGCGATCGACAGGATTACCAGGAAGACGAAGGCGCGCCAGGCACCGTCGTAGCGGAAGGAGTCCGCGGAGTACTGGACGAAGAGCGCGACGGCTCCGAGGACGCCGAGCGCGATCGCCGCCCACTCGTACCGCCCGGGCCGCCGGAAACGCGGGCCGTGGTGCCAGGCGGTGACCGCGCCGGCGGCGAGGACGGCGAGCAGTCCCGTGAACAGGAACCCGAACCCGGCTCCGAGGTGGTGGGAACTGTCGTCCTGGGTGAACGTCTTTTCCAGGTCGTAGACGGTCAGCAGGCCCCAGAGCGCGGCCGAGCCCAGGCCCACGGCCCAGCCGGTGCCGACGCGCGCCCGGACGGCCGGGACGGCGAGGCACCCACCGGCGATCGAGAAGGCGCCGAGCAGCCAGACGTACCACTCCAGCCCGGGGCGGGCGCCTGCCAGGGTGTAGCTGTAGCTGTTCTCGGCGTAGTGGAATTCGAAGGCCATGGCGGTGAGGGCGAGGAGGCCGCCGGTGAGGAGCAGCAGCCCGGGGGACGCGGAGTCGGCGGGCGCTGTGCCCGGTTGATGCGGCAGGGAAGGTTCGGCCGGGCCGGGCGCCGCTGCGGTGGGCACCGGGCCGCCGGATCCGCTCCCCGCCGGGTCGCGCTCCGCCGCGGCAACCCCGGCCGCGACCGGCCCGGGGGATCCGGGCTCGGCGGTCGCCGCGCCCGCTTGATGCGGCAGAGAGGGTTCGGGCGGGCCGGGCGCCGCTGGGGTAGGCACCGGGCCGCCGGATCCGCTCCCCGCCGGGTCGCGCTCCGCCGCGGCAACCCCGGCCGCGACCGGCCCGGGGGATCCGGGCTCGGCGGTCGCCGCGCCCGCTTGATGCGGAAGGGAGGGCTCGGCCGGGCCGGGCGCCGCTGCGGTGGGCACCGGGCCACCGGATCCGCTCCCCGCCGGGTCGCGCTCCGCCGTGGCAGCCTCGGCGACTTCCTCCCCGCCACTGGCCTCCGGGGCCGCCGGTTCCGCCTCCACCGTCACGACCGTCTCCCCCGTCGGGCCCTTCACCACGACCTTGCCCCGCCGCAGCTCGGGTCCCCGTGTCACCCTCACCTCGGCTCCGTCCGGAACCTCGCGGACCTCGATCCACTCGTGAGATGCCTCGAACGAGCACTCCCGGGCCACCGGCGCCCCCAGCACCCGGATCCGTCTCGCCTCCTCACCCGTGAACCGGACCTCCGCCGGATCCACCCGCACCGCCGCGAACGCCGCCGCGTCCGCTGCCGCCGCCGCGACGTGCTGGACGTCCGTCGATGCCATCGCCTGCAGCGCCTCGAACGCTCCCATCGCCACCGGCAGGTTGTCGCTCGCCAGTCTCCGGCGCAGCTCCGCCACCGCGCCCAGCCGCGTGAACGGGTTCTCCGCCGCGATTGCCGACGCAAGGTCCGGCGGGATCGGGGACGGCTTGATCCGGCGCCGTCTGCTCTTGGCCAGGTACAGCTCGCCCTGCATCTCGATGTCGCGGCTGGGCGTCTGCTTCGGATTCCGCTCGCGGACCCGGTCGAACAGGTACTCGTACAGCTCACCCAGTGCGATCCAGCCGTCCTCGTCGCGGTCCGCCTCGCCCGTGCGCAGGCCCTCCACCAGCGCCGCCGTGAACACCGACGGCCGGGCCGGGCCGTCCGAGGCCAGCGTCGCGCCCTCGAATGCGTACTCGATCGAGTTCGAGGCCGTGATCACCGCGCGGCCGTGGCCGCCGCGGAAACTGTCCAGCACGTTCGCCTCGCCCGCCGCCCGGACCGCCACGCCCTGGCCGAACGCGCCGCCGTAGCAGCAGTCCAGCAGCAACACGATGCTGCGCGAGCGGCTCTGGCGGATGCACTGCTGCACGAACTGCGCCGGCACCGCCGTGGACCGCAGCCGGTCCGGGCGGGTGTTGCGCGCCGCGAAGTACAGCCCGCCCGCGTCGTCCTTCAGGCCGTGGCACGAAAAGTGCAGCAGCAGGACGTCGTCGGGCCTGCCCTCGGCGCACAGGTCCTCGATCTCCGCCTGGACCGCGTGCGCGGTCTCGTTGCGCACGACACGGACCTCGAAGTCGCTGATCGCCCGGTCGGACAGCACCGCGGCCAGCGCGTCGGCGTCCGCCGCGGGCGAGCCCAGCCGCTGCAGCCCCGCGTTGTCGTACTCGCCGTTGGCGACGATCAGCGCCCGCCTCCGCCCGGCCATACCAGCAGGAAACGCCCGGCCGGGCGGTACGGCAATCAGCCGAACGGGGACACCTACTCGGCGGTGCCCGCGAAAATCGTTTCCTGCTTCTCCAGGCACACGACGGCGTCCCAGGCGGACGCGACGTCCACCGCGGGCGTCATGTGCGCGTGCCGGATGGCCGACGCCGCCGGACGCACGGCCACGCAGGGCGCCCGGTCCGCGAGCAACGCCTCGACACTGCCCTCGGCCGGTTCGTCCATGACCTGCTCGAACATCCGGAAGCCCAGCGGGAACGCCGGGTCGGGCGCCAGGCCGGTCGTCGTCCCGGAGACGGCGGTGAGCGCGAGCGCAAAGTACTTCTCCCCCAGCTCGGCGGCCAGGTGCGTGCCCGCCGACGGCGAGGTCATGCCCGGCATCGGCGAGAACGGCACGCGCTGGAGGTGTCCGTTGTGGAGCATCAGCACGATCTTCTCGCCGGGGAACTGCCGCCGCAGCAGCCGCACAGTGGCCGCCATGTACGTGTCCCGCGACGAACTCTGCGGCTCGGGTGCGCGGCCCGCCATCAGCGCGTCCAGTTCGCGCAGGTAGAGGTCGACGCGCAGGGCGCCCTCCGCGTGGTGCGCGGCGACCGGGCCGTAGCCAAGGGACTCCACGTGTCCTTTGAGGACAGTCAACGCCGTCGTCGCGGCATCCCGCGCTTCGGTGCTCATCGCCCCGTACCGCCCGGGCGCGACCGCGCTGCTCACCGACGCATACGGCTCGCACGCCGCGATGGCATTGTCCACAAGGGACACGTTGGCCGGATCCACGCGCAGGATCTCTTCCCGCAGCGCCTGCAGCGCGGGCACCGGCGACCCCGCCGAGCTGGGCACGTCCAGGCCGGAGAACCGGACACCCCGGCCGCGCAGCCAGGTCAGCATCTCGTGCACCTCGGCCGAGTCGCCGAGGCCGAAGGTGAAGCCGTCGCGGGCGACGTCGGCGACCTCGCCCGGGCCGCCCTGCAGCCACGCGTCGACCAGGTGCCCCTCCGGGAAGCCGCCTTCGAACCCGAGCACGGTGAAGCCGCGTTCGGTGACGAGGTGGCGCAGGAGGCGGTCGCGCAGCACGCCGAACTCGCGGATGTGATGGTTGTTCTCGCCGATGGCGACGACCTCGGCGTCACCGATGAGGTCGGCGATGTCGGCAACGGCGACGGTTCCTGTCATACTGGGCACACTAACGCAACAGGAGTAGCAGTTGGCAACCGAGATTTCCGGGACCCGGCGTCCGGGCGGCCGCACCGAGCGGACCCGCCTCGCCGCGCTGAACGCCACGCTCGAGCTGCTCGGGGAACGCGGGTACGCGGAGCTGACCGTCGACGCGGTGGCCGAGCGCTCCGGCGTGCACAAGACGACGCTGTACCGCCGCTGGGAGTCCGCCGAGGGCCTGGTCGCGGCGGCCCTGCAGATGGGCACCGAGCAGGAGTGGGCGGTCCCGGACACCGGTTCGCTCGAAGGCGACCTGCGCGCGATCAACCTGGAGCTGGTCCGCTACTTCACCACACCGGGCGAGCGCGAGCTGCCGACGGCATCGATCTCGGCGGCGTTCCTGTCCGCCCGCGCGGCGGAGGCGCTGCGCGAGTTCTACGTGGACCGCCACGCCCGCTCGGCGGCCGCGGTCCACCGCGCCGTCGAGCGCGGCGAGGTCCCGCCCGGCACCGACCCGGTCGAGGTCGTGCGGGTCGCCTGCGGGCCGGTCTTCTACCGGCTGTTCGTTTCGCGCGAAGGCGTGACACCGGAGGACGCCGGGGTCGCGGCCAAAGCCGCCGCGGCCGCGGCGAAGGCGGGCGTGTTCACCGCAGCCGGCGGCTGAGGCGCGCCGGTCAGCTCTTCTCCAGGTATTCCGCGCGTTCCAGGTCGACGACGTCGGCGACCATCTGCGCCAGGCCGCGGTACTTCTTCAGGTCCGGGTCCTGCTCGACGATCTCCTGGGCGCTGGCCCGCGACGCCGCGATCACGTCCTCGTCGCGCAGCAGGGACAGCAGCTTCAGGCCGGACCGCTTGCCCGACTGTGCCGCGCCGAGGATGTCGCCCTCGCGGCGCAGCTCCAGGTCGAGGCGGGACAGCTCGAAACCGTCCGTTGTGGACTCGACCGCTGCCAGGCGCTCGCGGGTTGTCGTGCCGTCGAGGGCTTCGGTGACCAGCAGGCACAGACCCGGGTTGCTGCCCCGGCCGACGCGGCCGCGCAGCTGGTGCAGCTGGCTGACGCCGAAGCGGTCGGCGTCCATGATCACCATCGCCGTCGCGTTCGGCACGTTGACGCCGACCTCGATCACCGTCGTGGCCACCAGGACGTCCAGCTTGCCCGCCGAGAACGCGCGCATCACCGCGTCCTTGTCGTCGGGGGGCATCCGGCCGTGCAGGACGCCGACGCGCAGGCCCTGCAACGCCCCGTTCTCCAGGTCGGGCGCCACGTCCAGGACCGCGAGCGGCGGGCGCTTGTCGCTCTTGTCCGACGGCGGCTCGTCGCCGATCCGCGGGCACACCACATACGCCTGGTGGCCCTTGCCGACCTCTTCGCGGACGCGCTGCCAGATCCGGTCGAACCAGGCGGGCTTCTCGGCCACCGGCACCACCGTCGTCTTGATCGGCGACCGCCCGACCGGCATCTCGCGCAGCGCCGAGACCTCCAGGTCGCCGTACACCGTCATGGCGACCGTGCGCGGGATCGGCGTCGCCGTCATCACCAGGACGTGCGGGCTGGTGTCGCCGGAGCCGCGGGTGCGCAGCGCGTCCCGCTGCTCGACGCCGAAGCGGTGCTGCTCGTCGACGACGGCGAGGCCGAGGTCGGCGAACTCGACGTGGTCCTGGATCAGCGCGTGCGTGCCGACGACGATGCCCGCTTCGCCGCTGACGATCTCCAGCAGCGCCTTCTTCCGCTCCTTCGCGCCCATCGAGCCGGTCAGCAGCGTGACCTTCGTGGCGTTCTCCGCCGCGCCCAGCTCGCCCGCCTGGCCGAGGTCGCCGAGCATCTCCCGCAGCGACCGCGCGTGCTGGGCGGCCAGCACCTCGGTCGGGGCCAGCATCGCGGCCTGCCGCCCGTTGTCGACGACCTGCAGCATCGCCCGCAGCGCCACGACCGTCTTGCCCGAGCCGACCTCGCCCTGCAGCAGCCGGTTCATCGGGTGCTCGGAAGCGAGGTCCGCGGCGATCTCGTCGCCGATCCCGCGCTGGCCCGCGGTGAGGTCGAAGGGCAGCCGCTTGTCGAAGGCGTCCAGGATGCCGCCGCTGACGTGCGGGTTCGGCTTCGCCGGGCGCGAGATCGCCGAATGCCGCCGCTGCGCGAAGATCAGCTGGACGGCCATCGCCTCGTCCCACTTGAGCCGCTTGCGCGAGGCCTCCAGGTGCGCCCAGTTCTCCGGGCGGTGGATGCCGCGCAGCGCGTTGTCGAGGTCGGCGAGCTTGTGCAGGCGCCGCAGGTCGGCGGGCATCGGGTCGTCGTCGACCTCGAGGACGTCGAGGACCTGCCGGACGCACTTGCCGATCGACCACGACGGCATGCCCTGCGCCGCCGGGTAGACCGGGATGATCGCGGCGAGGAAGTCGTCCATCGCCTCGTCGGCGCGGTCGGCCTCGAACAGCTCGTACTCGGGGTTGGTCAGCTGCAGCGTGTCGCGGAAGGCCGACACCTTGCCCGCGAACAGGCCGGTCTTGCCGGGGACCAGTTCCTTCTCGCGCCAGGCCTGGTTGAAGAAGGCGCAGGTGAGCCGGCGCTTGCCGTCGGTGATCACCATGTCGAGGATGGTCCCGTTGCGGGACTTCATCCGCCGCTTGCTCACCTTCTCGATGCGCGCCATGACCGTGGCGTGCTCGCCGAGTTCGAGGCCCGCGATGTCGGTCAGCTCGCCGCGCTCGGCGTAGCGGCGCGGGTAGTGGCGCAGCAGGTCGCTGACCGTCTCGATGCCCAGCGCCGTGGCGAGCGCCTTCGCCGTCTTGGCGCCCAGCAGCAACGGCAGCTTGTCGCGCAGTCCGGCCATCGGTTATTCGACTCCCATCAGCAGCACGGCGTCCGCCTGCCCACTGGCGTAGCCGGTCAGCTCCACCTCCGGGTGCTCCACCCGCAGCTGTTCGGCGAGCTCCTCGGCGACCCCGGGCGGGGCGGCGGCCCCGCTCAGCACGGTCACCAGCTCCCCGCCGAGCGCCAGCATCCGGTTCAGCACCTTCATCGCGGCCGCGACCAGGCTCGTCTCCGACGCGGGCGCGGGCTCGATCAGCACCACCTCGTCGTCGACCAGGCCGACCACGTCGCCGGACTGGGCCCGGCCCACCCAGGTTAGCGACTCCTCCTGCGCGATCCGCAGTTCGCCACGCCTGGTCGCGGCGGCCGCCTCGGCCATCGCGACGACGTCGTCGTTGGTGCGGCGCCCGGCGTCGTGCACGGCGAGGGCGGCCAGCACCTGCACCGGCGACGCGCACGGGATGACCACGACGTCCCGGTCGGCGGCCATCGCGTGCCCGGCGGCGGCGTCGGCCGCGGCGGTGAGCGCGGCACTGCCCGGCAGCACGGTCACGTGCCGCCCGGCGGCCTCGTTGAGCAGGCTCATCATGTCCTCGACGCTCGGCGTCTCGCCCTCGGGCACGGCCAGCACCGGGATGCTCTCGGCGCGCAGCAGCTCGGCGAGCGCACCGCCGTGGACGACGGCGACGACGGTCCGGTCGATCCCGCCCCCTGGCTCGATCGGCGTCGGTGTGAGCAGGGGTTCGACGCGGATCCGGCGCGGGCGGCCGAGCGCGAGCCCGGCCTCGATGGCGGCGCCGATGTCGGCGCAGTGGACGTGCACGGCGTGGCTTCCGGCACCGTCCCCGGCCACGGTGACGCTGTCGCCGAGGCCGCTCAGCTCCTTGCGCAGGGTCGGCAGGCTCGCTTCGTCGACGCCGTCGAGCAGGTACATGACCTCCCAGGCGTAGGCCTCGGTGGTCCCGGCGTGGGCTTCGAGGGCGTGGTCGTGCTCCACCGGGGTGCCGGCGAGGACGTCGACCAGGGCGTCGAGCACCGCGACCAGGCCGCGGGCGCCCGCGTCGACGACCCCGGCCCTGGCCAGCGCGGGCAGCTGCTCCGGCGTCTTCTCCAGCGCGTGGGCGGCTTCCTGCGCGGCCTTGCGCGCGACTTCACCCAGCGTACCCGTGTTGCCACGGACCGCGAGAGCAACGGCGTGCAGGACGGTCAGGATGGTGCCGGCGACCGGCCTGCTGACGGCACCGGTGGCGACCTCGTCGGCCCGGCCCAGCGCCCTGGCCAGCCACGGCCCGTCCAGCTCGCCCTCGGCGCAGTCGGCGAGCCCGCGGATGACCTGCGAGAGGATGACCCCGGAGTTGCCCTTGGCGGCGGCCACGGCACCCCGCGCGAGAGTCTTCAGCGCTTGGGCGGCGTCGCCCGGCTCGGACTTCCCGAGTTCGGCGGCCGCGCCGGTCATCGTGAAGAGCATGTTGGAGCCGGTGTCGGAGTCGGCGACGGGATAGACGTTGATCCCGTCGATGGCCGGGCGCAGGCTCGCCAGGCTGTGCACACAGCCCGCAGCCCAGGCCGACACCGCCGCCGCGTCCAGCACCCGCACCCGTGAACCTCCTGACCGGTCCCCGGCAGCGTATCGACCCGGTGCGCGGCGCCGGGCAGCCGCCAGCGGACGGCCGGGGTGTCCGCCGGAACAGGGTGTTTGCGGTCAGCGTTCGCACGCTGGTCACAATGGCGAAAGAACGGTTATTTTGAGCCAATGCGAATCCTGTTCATGGCATTGCCCGCCTACGGATTGTCCCTTCCTCTCGTGCCATTGGCGTGGGCCGCGCGGTCCGCCGGGCACGAAATTCTTTTCGCCAGTGCCAACCCGATGGCGAACGTGCTCGCCGACGCCGGGCTGCCGGTCGTGGACGCCTTCCCGGACCAGGACATCTGGCTCGATTTCACGCAGCTGGCCCAGGAGCAGGAGACCGCCGCCATGCCGGACGACGTCCGGGAACTCGTGCGGACGAACAACTCCTACGGCTATGTCGCCTTGACCACCGCCGAGCCGACCGTCCGGGCCGGACGGGATTTCGGCGCGGATCTGGTGGTGTTCGCCTCCGATCACGGCGGCGGCCCGTTCGTCGCCGCAAAACTCGGGGTGCCCGCTCTCGAAGCCGGGAACCGCATGGCATGGGCAATGCGCGACCGGGAATTCCGGGAAACGCCGAGCATTCTGACCGACGGGGTGATCGGCGAACTGCTGACCGCACGCCTCGGCCTCTCCGGCCCGCCGCCGGTTTCCCTGGCCGGAATCGACCTGCGGGCGCCGAGCATCGGCGGGCTCGCCGGGACCGAACCGGACGAAGTGGACGGCAAGCCCTGGTGGCCGATGCGCTGCCTGCCCTACAACGGCGGCGTCGTCGTGCCCGCGTGGGCGCTGGCCGAGCCGTCGCGGCCGCGGGTGCTGGTCACGCTGGGCACCACCGTGCCGCTGCTCACCGGGGTGTCCGGTCTTGCGGTGGTGCTGGACGCCCTGTCGGCCATGGACGTCGAGGTCGTCCTCGCCGGCGGCAGCGCGGACCTGACCGAGCTGGGCCCGCTGCCGCCGAACGTGACTTCGGCGGGCTTCCTGCCGTTTTCGACGATCCTGCCGAGGTGCTCGCTGATGATCCACCACGGCGGGGCAGGCACGATCGCCGCGGCGCTGGCGTACGGCGTCCCGCAGTTCGTCCTGCCCGCGTACGGCGAAAACCGCACGTCGGCGGACCAGCTGACCGAGCGCGGGGTCGCATTGCAGGCGGATCCGGAGCAGGTGACCGCCGGGCAGCTCCGCGACACGGCCCGGCGGCTGCTCGACGAACCGGCGTTCGCCAAAGTGGCCCGCGAGGTCGCCACGGAAATCGCCGGGATGCCCAGCCCCGCGTCGATCATCACGAAGATCGAAGACCGGCTGCGGGAGACCCAGCACTGAACGCCCCGGCCGGCTTCCCGAGGCCGGGAAGCCGGCGCAGGCGGTCACCAGACCGGCGGCTTCCGGTCCGCCCACGGGGCGGCCTGCTCCAGTGCCGCGCCGACCGCGAGGAGCAGGGCGTCCTGGCCCTGCTGTGCGGCCAGCATGACGCCGATCGGCAGCCCGCTCTCGCTCTGCCCCAGCGGCAGCGACACGGCAGGCTGCCCGGTCAGGTTGTACGGCGCGCAGAACGGCGAGAACCGGCGCTGCCGGGCCAGGTGCTCGGCCGGGTCGCCCGGCTCGGTGAAGTGGCCGAGCGGCACCGAGACCTCGGCCACCGTCGGGGTGAGCACCAGATCGACGTCGGCGAGGGCACGCATCGCCGCCCGGGCGGCGTTCTGGAGCTGGCTGAGGATGCCGAGCACCCCCACCGCGGACACCTTCGCCGCTTCCGCGCGGACGTACCGGGTCAGCGGCTGGAGCAGCCGCTCCCGGCTCGGCGGCAGCGGCATCGCCGCCAGCACGGAGAACACCTGCTGGAACAGCGAGCCGATCGAGGGGTCGAACGGCGCGGGCACGTCGAAGACCTCGCAGCCCAGCGATTCGAGCAGCCGTCCGGCCCGGTCCCACTCCCGCAGCACCTCGCGGTCCACGACGGTCTCCGCCAGCAGGGGCTCGGCATGCCTGCCGACCCGCAGCGGGCGCCCGTCCGGCCGCCGGAGCGGCCGCCGCAGCGCGGCGAGGTAGGACCCTTCCGGTGGCGGCGGCGGGCAGAAGTAGGGCTCGCCGGGCATCGCCACGGCCATCGCGTCCAGCAGCACCGCGGCGTCGGCGACGGTACGGGCGACCGGGCCGTTGATCGGCATGCCGAACATCCCCGAGTGCAGGGGCCCGTGACTCACCAGCCCCCGGCTCGGCTTGAAGCCGATCACACCGCACAGGGCCGCCGGGACGCGGAGCGAACCGGCCCCGTCCGACCCCTGCGCGAAGGGCACCAGCCCGGCCGCGACCGCCGCGGCCGCGCCGCCGGAGGACCCACCGGCCATCAGGCCCCTCCGCCAGGGACTGTGCGTCGGCGGCCCCAGCTCGGTCTCACAGGACAGGGAGATCCCCAGTTCGCTGGTCGCGGTCTTGCCCAGGCTGAGCACCCCGGCCTCGTTCAGCAGCTTCACCACGTCGGCGTCGAACGGCGGAACGTTGTCGGCGAGCGCGAGCGACCCGAACTTCGTGGGCACACCGGCGGTCGCCGTGAGGTCCTTGAACGCGATGGGCACGCCGTGCAGCAGCGGCAGGTCATCGGCATCGGACTGCACGACCCGCGTTTCGGCTTCCTTGGCCGCCGCCCGCGCCGCGTCGGCCGTCATCGTGACGAACGACCCCAGCGCCCCGTCGAGACGCTCGACCCGATCCAGGTAATGGTCCACCAATTCCACGGGAGAAATCGTCCTGTCACGGACCATCGACAATTGTTCGGTCGCCGTCAGATCATGTAAGTCGCTCACAAGAACACTATAGGGAACAAATATGCGGTTGAGAATTCCCGGCGGACACCCGGAAACCCTCAGGCAGCAGCTTGCCTGCCGATTCCACGCCAGCGCAGTCCGGACCTTTCGAGAACGGCGGGATCGAGGTGGTTGCGGGCGTCGAAGACCAGGCCGCCGTCCATCAGGTCGGCCACCGCGGGCCAGTCCAGTTCGCGGAACTGGGGCCACTCCGTGACCAGCAGGACCGCGTCGACCTCCTTGACCGCCAGGTAGGCGTCGCCGACCACGGTGATCCGGGGCAGCTCGCGGTGGACCGCCGGGTCGTGGGCCACGACTTCGGCGCCCGCGTCGGCCAGCAGCTCGGCCACCTGGAGCGCCGGTGAGCCGCGCAGGTCGTTGGTGCCCGGCTTGAACGCCAGGCCCAGCAGGCCGATGCGGGCGCCGTCCAGTGGCTTGCCGAGTTCGTCCGCCAGCCTGCGCACCACCCGCCTGCTCTGCCGGGCGTTGTCGTCGACCGCGGCCTGCAGCAGGTCGAACCGGACGCCGCGGCCCTCGGCCAGCCGCAGCAGCGCCGAGGCGTCCTTGGGCAGGCAGGGCCCGCCCCAGCCGGGACCCGGTCTCAGGAACGCCTGCCCGATCCGGGGGTCGTGGCCCATTCCGGCGGTCACCGCGTCGATTTCCGCGCCGAACGTCTCGCACAGTTCGGCCACGGCGTTGACGTAGGACAGCTTGACCGCGAGAAAACAGTTGGCCGCGTATTTGATCAGCTCCGCACTCGCGGCGTTCGTGCAGACGACCGGCGCCCGCAGCGGCGAATACAATTCGGCGATCCGGCGGGCGGCCGGTTCGTCGGCCGAGCCGACGACGATCCGGTCCGGGTGCAGGAAATCGTGCACCGCCGAGCCCTCGCGGAGGAATTCCGGATTGCTGACCACGGCGACGTCGTCCCGGCCGAGCAGCCGCCGAACCCACTCGGCGGTGCCGACCGGGACGGTCGACTTGTTCACCACCACGCAGCCCGCCGGCAGCAGCGCTCCCAGCTCGGCGGCCACCGACGCCACCGCGGACAGGTCGGCGGTGCCGTCCGCGGCCATCGGCGTCGGCACGCACAGGAACACGGCCTCGGCGTCCTGCACCGCCGCGGCCGCCCCCACCTCGAACGCCAGGGTGCCCGCGGCCAGCCCGGCCGCGACCAGCTCCGGCAGCCCGGCTTCGAGGATGTCCACCTTGCCCGCGCGCAGCCGGGCGATCTTCCCGGCGTCCACGTCCGCGCACACCACGCGGTGGCCGAAGGACGCCAGGCAGGCTCCGGTGGTGAGCCCGACATAGCCGGCCCCGACGACCGTGATGCGATGGATCGACACGTCCACACTCCCAGCTCCGCTCCGCGAGCGGCGAAGTTCAGCGCGCTCCGGCGATGTACCGGTAGGCGTCCAGATGTTCGCGTCCGGAAACCGCCCAGTCGTAGTGGTCTTCCAGCGCACGACGGCGTTCCGGACGCCGGTGCGTGAACGCCTCCCGCAGCACGCCCGCCCGGATCCCGCCCCGGTAGGTGTGCACCCAGTCCCGGCCCACGGTTTCCTGCAGCTCGACGAACGCGCCGTGGGACGGCACGACCACCGGGCAGTCGTAGGACAGGGCCAGCAGCGCGCTCGCCGAGTTGAACACCGACGAGCTGGCCAGCACCATCGCGTCGGCCGCGCGCAGGTAGTACTGCATGTCGGAATCGGCGATGTAGCCCAGATCGAGACGGACCGACGGGGTGCGGTCGCATTCGTCGCGCACCTGCCGGGCGTAGCCGGGATCGAGCGCGTCCCCCGCGATCAGCAGGAACCTTCCCGGGTCCTCCCCCAGCTCCCGGAAGGACCGCACGAGCGGGACGATGTTCTTGTACCGCCGGATCATGCCGATGGCCAGCAGGATGCGCGCGTCCGCCGGAAGGCCGAGTTTCTCCCGCGCCTGCGCGGTCGACACGCCGTCGTCGGGGTAGAGACAGCGGTAGCCGCCGGGCCGGATGACCCGGTGCTCGGCCGCGCGGATCGCCGGGTACTCGCGGAGGAACTCGTCGAGCAGGCTCTGCGAGGAGCAGACGGCCAGGTCGACCAGCCGCGAAAACTCCGCCACGAACAGGTCGACCACCCGGTCCGACTCGTGCGGGCGGAGATTGTTCAGCGTCCACACCACTTTCGTGCCGCGCCGCCGCGCGGCACGCAGCTGCAGCAGCAGCCTCGCCGCGTCGGCGGCGCACACGGCCGCACCCCGGTCGCGGCGGACACACCACTCCGGCCAGTTGATGTGGACGACGTCCCAGTGCTCCCGCCGCAGCGCGGCCGCGGAAAACGGCTCGACGACCACGTCACCGGCCTCCCGGACCGCCGCGTACAGCAGCGGCAGGTCCCGGTTGCCCCCTGCCTCGCTGGACAGGTGGGCCACCAGAATCTTGAGCGGCTTCCCCGGCTTGCTCACCCGCGACCTCCTCGGTTGGCGACGGCGGTCAGGGCCCGACCGGGCTGGCGACGTCGTCGAAACTCCCCATGCGCAGCGCTTCGTACTCAAACAACGTGATCGCCCCGTAGAGGGACCGGGCCATCGGCGCGCGCTGCTCCGGGCTCGTCCGGTCGCTCATGACGGCCTCGAACGCGGGCCGGCTGACCACGTTCCACAGCGACGAGGACGTCCGGTCCAGGCACCGGGCGGCGACGTCGTGGCGCACGTCCTCGAGGATGCGTGCCCGGAAGCCCAGCGGGTCGCGCCCGGAGTTCTGCAGCACCTTCTGCCGGGCGTAGCCGTGGCACAGGTTCAGGTAGGGCAGCTGCGAGCGCCACTTCCCGGACGGGTGGTTGGCGATGTCCTCGCCCGGCGCCAGCAGCTGGAACAACCGGTAGTGCAGCGGCTCGGAATAGCGCTGCACCGGCGACATCGAGAACGCCGCCCGCAGCCACGGCCGGGTGGACAGCGGCGCGAACACCGGCACCGGGTGGATCTTGTGCGCGTTCGGCGCCGCCCACCGGCCGATGAGTTCCAGGGTGAGGAAGGCATCCGAGAGGACGCCCGGTGCCGTGCCCCTGGCCAGCACGTCGTCGGCGAACTCCCGCAGGCGGCGGCGGATGGTCGCGGTGCCTTCGGCGGTGAGCAGGCCGTCGGCGTCCTTGGCCTGCTTGTCCACGAACCGGGCGCGCAGCGCGCCGCGCCGGAACTCCAGGAGGTCGCGGGGCATGCCGTAGAACGACCGGCCGATCGCGCCGCCGACGCCCCACAACGACACCGGCGCGGCCACCGGCGGCCGCATCAGGTCGCTGGCCTGCCACAGGCTGACCATGCCGTCGTTCTGGGCCAGCAGCTGACGGCAGACGCGGTGCCAGTTCCGGCGCAGCTCGTCCTCGGGCAGCGGCGGGATGTACCGGCGGTCGATGCCGTAGGTGTCCGCGATCCGGGCGCTGACCTGCACGTCCGGGCTGTCCGGTGCGCCGCCGGTGATGTAGACGGTGTCGACGTCGCCGGCGCGCAGCAGCATGAACAGCAGGCGCGAGTCGAGCCCGGAGGTCAGCCCGGACTCGACCCCGCCCAGCCAGCCGCCGACGGTCGCGCACCGGGCGACGAGGGCGTCGCGCAGCGCGGGGATGTCGACCCGGGCGCGGGGCAGGCCGAGGATCCGCAGCGGATCCCGCGGCTTGGCGAAGACCGGCTCAGTGTCCGGGCGCCACGACCAGTGCGCGCCGCCCGGCACGGTGTTCACGCCGGTGAGCAGCGTCCGTTCCCCGGTCACCCAGCCCACCGACAGGAAGGCCGTCGCGGCGTCCTGGTCGATCGTGGTCTTGCCGGCGAGCCGGGCCAGCGGCTCGACCCGGTTGGAGACGAACCAGCCGTCCGGGGTGCGGCACCAGTGCAGCAGGCACAGCCCGAGCGTGTCGACGGCGATGTCGAGGGTGTCCGCGGTCGCGTCGACGAGCGCGAACTGCCCGTCCAGCTCGGGGTCCGCGCAGAGTTCGCCCGGCGGCTTGGCCGCCAGGACCGCGGCGGTGACCACGGAATCACCGGACGCGCTGAGCGCGACACCGTCCACGAGGGACACCCGCCCGGGCGTGCGCTCCTCGGCGGTGGCGGGCCCGTCCCCGCTCACCCAGGCGACGTGCACCGGCCCGGCCCACTCCGTCTCGCGGATCCCGCGGCCCGGCGCTTCGGGGAACTCGCGGGCGTAGTCCCGCAGTGTTTCCACCGCGCGGGCGCGGACCTCGTCGTTCGCGCCCCACGATGCCAAGAACAATGTCATTGGTCGGCTCCCGACTCTCTGGCGAAAAGCTCGTCGATTCCGGCGGACACAGGTGCTCCTCACAGCACTCGATGCACCACCCGGCCTTCGGCGAGTGCGCACAGCGTGTCCACCCAGGTCCGGCTGCGCCGCTGCACCGCTTCCCGCGTGTACCACCCGCGCATCCCGGTCAGGACGGTGTTCGGCAGGTCCGCGTACCGGGCCGGATCGCCCATCACGTCGAGTCCCGCGCCCGCGATCCGGCCGGTGGTGAGCGCGCTCGCGAGCGCGGCGAAGTCGATCAGCCCGTCCGCGGAGATGTTCACCACGACCGAATCCCGCTTCATCAGCGAGAACTCCGCCGGGCCGAGCACCGGCCCCGCCCCGGCGGCCAGCGGCAGGGTCAGGAAGACGACGTCGGCGGTGGCGAGCAGTTCCGGCAGCTCGACCTGGCGCGAGCCGGGGACGTCCCGGCGGCTGCGGTTGACGTGGAGCACGCGCATGCCGAGACCGTGGGCGAGGGCAGCGACGCGGGAGCCGATGCCGCCTGCCCCCACCACGCCGGCGACCAGCCCGGACAGTTCCCGGGCGACGAGCCCGCCGGTCGCGGCGCCGGAGCGGGCCGCGGCGTCGAGCCGGGGCAGGTGCCGGACGACGCCGAGCATGAGCGCGACGGCGTGCTCGGCCACCGAGGAACCGGTGTAGTCCGGCGTGTTGTGCAGGCGCACGCCGTGGCGCACGCAGTAGTCCCGGTCGATGTAGTCGACCGCGGTGCTCGTGGTCAGGATGTCCCGCAGTCCCGGCAGCGCGCCGAGCTGGGTGGCAGTGAGGTCCGGGTCGGTGTGCGCGGTCACCAGGGTCTCCACCTCGGGCCGGGGGCCGGGGCCGCCGGTCCAGTGCGGGTCCCAGATCGGCCGCGTCACCCGCTCGACCCGGGCCCGCAGGTCCTCGGGCAGCTCGTCGCGGGACATCGCGAGCAGCACGGTCTTCACGGCCAGCCACCTCGTCACAACGTTCGGCAGGGTTTCGGCGGCCCGGGTCAGTGCCCGGACGGCAGGTACTTCCCGAGCAGCACGCGATAGCGTTCGGCGGCACGGGCGGGCAGGTTCTCCAGCGATGTGTTGATCGAACTGGCGAGCACGTTCTGGCACGCGCAGTCCGGATCGGGCTGCTGCTTCGCCAGCAGCGTGGTGAGCGTCGCCTTCGCCGCTTCGCTGTTGCGCCGCATCACTTCGACGACCGCGTGCGCGGTCACGTCGTCGTGCCCGTCGAACCAGCAGTCGTAGTCGGTGACCAGGCACAGCGAGGCGTAACACAGCTCCGCCTCCCTGGCCAGCTTGGCCTCGGGGATGGCGGTCATCCCGATGAGGTCGAAGCCGAGACGGCGGTGCAGCTCGGACTCGGCCCGCGTGGAGAACTGCGGGCCCTCCATGCAGCAGTAGGTCCCCGACTCGTGCACCTTCGCCGTGGTCGCGCGCCCGGCGGCTTCGACGAGCGACTGCCGCAGCCGCCCGCAGTACGGTTCGGCGAACGCCACGTGCACGACGACGTCCTCGTCGAAGAACGTGCTGCCGCGGTCGACCCGGGTGCGGTCGACGAGCTGGTCCGGGACCACCAGGTCGCCCGGCGCGTAGTCCTCCCGCAGGCTGCCCACGGCGCTGACCGCCAGGATCTGCCGGACGCCGAGGCTCTTCAGCGCGTGGATGTTGGCCCGTGCCGGAATCCGCGACGGGAGGATGTGGTGGCCCTCGCCGTGCCGGGGCACGAACGCGACCCGGGTGCCGGACAGCTCGCCGAGGACCAGCTCGCCACTGGGGTCGCCGTACGGCGTGGCGACGCGGACCCGCCGCACGTCCGTCAGTGCGTCCAGCGCGTAGATCCCGCTGCCGCCGATGATCCCGACTTCGGCCTGCTGCTCAGGGCCGCTCGTCACGCCGTGCCCGCCTTCCCGGCCGGCACCTTGGCACCGTCCTGCTGCTGTGCCCGCATCCGCTGCACCATCGCGGTGATGCTGGCGAGGTCCTTGAAGTTCCTGCCGACCACTTCGTCGGAAGGCACCTCGATCCCGAACCGTTCGGACAGGAAGCCGACCAGCCGCATGGTGGACATGGAGCTGAGCACGCCCCATTCCAGCAGCGGGGTGTCCGCGGTGACGTTCGCGTTCACCCCTTCCAGCACCTCGTCGACCAGAAACTTCCGGATCGTTTCCAGGACGGCCGCGTTCTCCATGAAAGTCCCTTCGTGGGCATGACGGTTCAGGCGGGCAGGTCTTCGGGTTCACCGGTTCCGGGAGCGAATTCGACGCCTTTGCCGCGCAGCACTTCCAGCTGCCGCGTCACGCAGCCGGCGGCTTCGTCGACGTCGTCGTAATCGCGGGGCACCATGGCCAGCCGCTCCAGTGCTTTCTCCACGACCAGATTGCCCTTCCGGTCCGCCGTCGGCAACAGCGGACGCGCGTATTCGCGCTGCCACAGCGACACGACGGCGTGGTCGTTCTTGCGGCGCACTTCGTCCAGCGTCTCCAGCTGCAGCCGTTTCGCTTCTTCGCTGTCCATGCCGATGTGCGACCACGCGGAATCCGGGGAGAGCGGGTCGTCGACGGTGATCTGCAGCTCTTCGCGGTCTTCCCAGAGCGGCATCGTCTCGTCGTTCACCGAGAACACGTACAGGCCGAACCGGCCGTCGAACTCGTCGACGAGGAACCGCCTGGTGTCTTCGAACGCCTCGGCGTCCTCACCGGGATAGCCGATCATGAAGCACATCCCGTATCCGATGTCGCTGCCGCTGAGCAGTTCGAACGCGCGGCGGTTCTGTTTCGCCGTCACCCGCTTGCTCATCCGCTTGAGCGTCTGCTCGTTCATCGACTCGAAGCCGATTTCCAGATGCGTGCAGTTGGACGCGACCATCCCGTCGATGAACTCCTGGTTCTTGACCGAGTTCGCCCGGGTGAAACACGACCACTGGGGAACCCCGGATCCGGGCAGGATCCGGTGCAGCTCCCGCAGCCGGGTGGGTGGCACGGTGAACGTCGAATCCATGGCCGTGATCTGCTTGACGCCGTTCTCCCCCGCGTAGCGGAGCCAGTCGTCCTTGATCTTCTGCGCCGACTTGTACCGCCATTTCGGCGACGCGGCCGGGAACGAGCAGAACTTGCAGTCGAACGGGCAGCCGCGCATCGACTCGTACGGTGCGACGTCGAAGACGTGCGGGAACGACGGCGAGGGGAACGCGTCGAGGTCGACGTATTCGATCGCGTTGATCCGGATCCGCTCGCCGTCGCGCCACACCAGGTTCGGGACCTTGGACAGGTCTCCGGACACCCGGAGCTCGTCGAGCAGCATCGGCAGGGCGATTTCCGCGTCACCCCGGACGGTCGCGGTGATCTCCGGGTAGGCCTGCATGATCACCATGTACTTGAGGTTCGTGTACTGCCCGCCGACGACGACCGGGATGCCCGGGCAGTGCTCGGAGATCCAGCGCATCACCAGCGCGATCATCTGCTTGTTCCAGATGTAGGTCGTGGACAGCAGCACCAGGTCGATGTCCGGGGGCACGGACACCTCGTTGCCCTCCCAGACCTCCTTGAGCGGGATCTGGGTGTAGGCGTGCTTGGAGCCCTGCAGGATGGACTCCAGCGTGAACGTGGTCAGGTGCGGGTCCACCCCCGGCGGGCGCAGCAGCGGCTTCCGGGCGGCACCGTCGGCGAAGGAAAGGTCGGACAGCCGGAGCCGGGGCGCGCCCGACCGGGCCAGGATCGCCTGGATCCGCTCGTCCGGCTGTTTCCGGAACAGGGACGACTCGCCGAAGTAGTCGGACGTGCGGTAGGTCGGGCCGAGCCCGGAAAGAAGCAGCGCGTGCATGGTGTCCCTTCGCGGAGGAATCAGGTCGCGGCGTACAGCTCGGCCAGGAGGCGCACCATCCCGACGCCGACGCCGGCGGGCACGGCCATCGGCGTCCCGTCCCGCACCGCGGCCGCGAAGTCGGCGATCTGCCGCCGGTGCGAGACGCCGTAGTAGCCGATGCCCGGCGGCGGTGGCTCGACCTCCCGGGCGCTCAGTGCCCTGGCCCGGCGTTCGAGTTCCGCGTTGCCGGTCGCGCGGTGCACCGCACCGGGGTGGTCGATGTCGAGGCTCACCGTGCCCCGGTCGCCGACGAGGTCGATGCGCGTGCGCCACTCGGTGGTGCTTCCGACGGTGACCTGCAGCGTCACCGGGGTGTCGCCGGCGGCGAGCAGGGCGGCCAGCGTGTCCTCGGTTTCGATCACGCCTGCCAGCGCGGTCGTGTTCGCCATGGCGGCACGGACCACCAGGTCGCCGCACAGCAGCCGGGTCACGTCGAGGCAGTGGTAGCCCTGGTTGATCAGCGCCGAGCCGCCTTCCCCGGCGCGGGTGCCGCGCCAGTAGCTGTCGCTGTAGTACTCCCGCTCGCGGCTGGCCTCCAGCGACGCCCGCACGAACAGCAGGCGGCCGAGCAGGCCGTCGTCCAGCCATTCCCGGACGGCCAGCACGACCGGGTCGTACCGGTGCTGGGACACCGCCGACAGCACCCGGTCACCGGCCGCGGCGAGCCCGGCCAGCCGTTCGGCGTCGGAAACCGTCAGGCACAACGGCTTCTCGACCAGGACGTGCTTGCCCGCGAGCAGCGCGCGCTCGGCGAGCGCGGCGTGCTGCGCGTGGTCCACGGCGATCGACACGCTGGTCACGCCGGGGTCGCCGAGGACGTCGCCGACCTCGGTCGTCCAGTGTGTGATGCCGTGGTCGGCGGCGAACTGCTTGGCCGTCACCGCGTCCCGGTCGCAGGCCCAGGCGAGTTCGTAGCCCTCCAGCGCGCGGAAACCGTCCACGTGGTTCGGGGCGACGCGCCCGCATCCGATGATGGCGTGAGCCGGCATGGCAGGCACTCCGTTCAGCCTCGGCGGTGGGACTTCAGCTGCGCGGGCACGCCCGGCAGCACCGTTTCCGCCTCGGCCAGCTCGGGGTGCCACCACTTCTCCCATTCGAAGGAGAACCAGCCGTCGAACCCGGCGCCGGTGACCCAGCCGACGATGTCGCCGACCGGCACGTCACCCTCGCCGAGTGGCACGTACCGCCACTTCCCGTCCTCGTGCACCATGTCCTTGATCTGCAGGTAGGCCAGCCGGGAGCGCACGTTCTCCCACGTCTGCGCCGCCGGCTCGCCCTCGAGGACCGGGTTGCCGAGGTCCCACTGCAGGGCAGCCTCCGGAACGTCCACACCGGACAGGACGTCGGCGAGGAAGCGGCTGGAAGTGATGCCGCGGGTGCCCGCGCGGTCCCAGCCGCAGTCGTGCAGTTCGAGCGCGATCCGCACGCCGGTGTCGCGGGCCTGCGGCTGGAGCGCGACGAGCGCCTCCTGCGTCCACTGCCGCGCGTCTGCGTCGGCCACCGACTCCGGGTAGGTGCCGGCGAAGACCCGCAGGTGCTCGGCGCCGAACGCCGCCGCGAGCCGGAGCATGCCGCGGGCCTCGGCGAGCATCTTGTCCCTGGCCTCGCCCGGCTCGGCGGTCAGCTGGATGCTGCTGTCCAGCGCGGGGACGCCCAGCCCGGCCGCGGCGGTCGCCTTCGCGATGGTCTTCGCCGTCTCCAGCGGGAAGTCGGCGCTCACCATGGCACCGTCGATCAGCCGCCATTCGACGCCGTCGTAGCCGAGCGCGACGGCCTGGTCGACGGCGTGCTGCCACGACCAGCCGGGGCAGGCGATCGTGCTGTACGCGAGCTTCATCGGACATCCTCCGCGATCGGGGTTTCCGTCAGGGCCGGGCGGCACTGGTCCAGCACGGCCAGCTGACGCCGGATTTCGGCGAGCGGGATCGGCACGGGGGCGGTGCCGCGCAACGCCGGCGCGAGTTCGGTGTACATCCGCACGTGGCTGTCGGCGTACGCGTCACCCGCCACGCTGGCTTCTTCTTCCACCCACGGCAGCTCTTCGGTGTCGTAGGCGCGGCCTTCGGCGGGGGCGGCCGAGGCGGTCCGCGGCGGCAGCGCCGCGGGGTCGAGGTACCGCCAGCGGACTGTGTCCCCCTCGGCGACAAGCGTGCCGTTTTCGCCGAGGACCAGCCACTTCGGCTGGGGGTAGGCGCAGGCGTTCGTCAGCTCGATGTCGGCGACCAGGTCGTCCCAGGCGAGCACGATCTTGACGTGGTCTTCGGCGCCGCCCGCCGACAGCGGGGTGGCCCGCATCCGGCAGAACACCTCCGGCGGGCCGCCGGCCCCGGCCAGGGTCAGCACGTGGTCGACGGCGTGGCTGCCGTCGTTGTTCAGCGTGCCGCCGCCCAGCTCGGGAATGGTCTGCCAGTCCCACCGCCGCCGGAAGGCGTGCCAGTGCGTCTTGACCTCCACCAGCTTCCCGAGCTTGCCGGAGGACACGACGTCCCGCACGGTCCGGAACAGGAGGCTGTAGCGCTGGTTCTGGCTCGCGAACAGGATCCGCCCGGCCCGCTGCGCCGCCGCGATCATCGCGTCGGCTTCGGCGAGCGAGGTGGCGAACGGCTTTTCGACGACGACGTGTTTGCCGTGCTCCAGCGCCTGCACCGCCAGCTCGGCGTGCGTGGCGCTCGGGCTGGTCACGACCACGACGTCGACGTCGGCCGCGGCGGCAAGGCCCGCGTAGTCCACATAGGACGTACAGCCGAATTCGGCGACGGCTTCGGCCATCCGGTCCGCCACCGGGTCGTGCACGGCCACCACGCGGTAGTCGGCGGGCAGCGTGGCCAGCGTGCGGGCGTGCAGGTGCCATCCCGCGCGCCCGAGCCCGGCGATCCCGACGCGGACCGGTGCCGCTCCCGCGCTCATCCCGTGACTCCGACCGCGTCCGCGACCGACTTGGCCACGTGGCGGACTTCCTCGGCACCGGACGGCCCACCGAACAGCTCGCCCACCAGCGCGGCCTGTGCCGCGGCAACGCGGGAGCGGTCCCGGCGCGCCTCGGCCATGCCGTCGGCGAGCGAGGCGACCATCGCCGACCAGGCCGAGGTCCGGCGGGTGCGGTGCGCCTCGAGCTGGACGATGAGCGACTTGGTGTCGGCGGAGATGTCGTCGTCGGTGCGGTGGTCGGTCCGGATGCTCATCAGCCCTTCGGCGTACCGCGGCGCGCTCGGGTCCGGGGTGACGAGCCGGTAGTTCGCCAGGTGCGCGTAGTGCTGTTCCGGCAGGAAGATCACCGGCGCGCCATACGCGGCCGCTTCCAGGATCGTGGTCAGTCCCGGCGGAGCGAGGCAGCCGATCGCGTGGTTGAGGTGCTTCAGGACGCCCTCGTGGTTCAGCGGCACCGCCTCGAACCGGGCGGGCAGCTGCCCCGCGGCCGCGGCCAGGACCTCGGGGTTGCCGGTGACCACCATCTGCTCATCGGCACCGCACAGCGCGGCGGCTTCGTCCACCAGTGCGCAGGCCGACCGGACCCAGGACAGCGCCAGCTCGATCGACACGACCGGGCTGAGCAGCCCGCTGGTGGTCACCAGCCAGGAATCCGGCTGTGCGGGCGCCCGGTGGCCGAGATCGAGCACCGGGTCGATCAGGCGCACGTTCGGATGTCCGCGCAGCTTCTCCGCGCGGGCCGACGCGCCGGGCGCGCGCTGCACGCACGCGGTCGTGCACAGGTGGTGGGCGAGGTACTGGCTCGGGTGCATCTCCACGTCCGCCATGACCTGCAGGGCCTGCCGGGCACTGGCCGCGCCGACGATGGCCTCCGCCGTCGGGCGCAGCTGCTCCTCCGAGAGCCCGGCCCAGTCCCACATCCAGTACAGGCTGTCGACGTAGACGCAGGGCAGGCGATGGTAGGCGGCCCAGGCCACCAGGAACGGGTCCATGACGCTGATCGCGGCGTCGAAGCCCTCCGGGGACACCTCGGCGAGGTCGGTCATGGCGGCCACCGGCGTGATCGACGCGTACGTGCCGCTGTTCGACCGGGCGAAGGTGAGCGCCGCGTCATGGCCGAAGAAATGACTCGTCCCGCCGTGGCGGCCGATCTCCGAACAGATCGCGTGCAGCTTGGCGGACGGGCCGTAACCGAACGCCTCGGCGCTCGTGATGATATTCAATGCACTTTCCTCTCCGGAATCGGATGACACGATGACCGGTCACCGTTTCCGACGAAGTGAACGGCACCGGAGGAAATATCCGGCCGGTCCGGCAGGACGAATTCTGCCATCCGGACGGGAAACGTTCCACTGTGCAGGCTCCGGCGCCGGATGGAATCACTAGCCGGTCGCGAGCAGCCGTTTCCGGTCGACCTTGCCGTTCTGGTTGCGGGGCAGCTCGGAGACCCAGCGGACGACGTCCACGATCATGTACCGGGGCAGCGATGCCGCACAGTGCCGTTTGACGTCGAGCAGGTCGGGCGCCTGCGCACCACCCGGGACGGCCCACGCCACCAGCCGGGCCGCGAGGCCCTCCCCCTCGACCGTCACCGCCGCCTCGGCAATGCCGGGGTGGGCGTGCAGCGCCGCCTCGATCTCACCGATTTCGATGCGGTGACCACGGAGTTTCACCATGCCGTCCCGCCGGCCGAGGAAGCGGTACGCGCCGTCGGCGCCGAGGACGACCCGGTCCCCCGTCCGGTACGGCCTGCCCGCCTGGGGCGGGTGGCCCCAGTAGCCGAGCATCACCGTCGGCCCGGCGACCACGAGCTCGCCTTCTTCGCCGACGCCCGCCTCCCGGCCGTCGTCCCGCTCGGCCCAGACCCGGTCCCCGGAACAGGCCCGGCCGATCGGCACCTGGTCGTAGTCGTCGTCGGGCAGCACCGGGACTTCCTGGAAGGTGCAGACGTTCGTTTCGGTCGGGCCGTAGAGATTGAGGAACCGCACCTGCGGCCAGCGGTTCCGCAGTTCCCGCAGCTGCCGCACCGGATACGGCTCGCCCGCGTAAAGAACCGCCCGCAACGGGCCCGGTTCCAGGTCGCGCAATCCGCCGTCCCGCGTCATCAGCTGCAACGCCGACGGAACGGAATACCAGACGGTGATCCGCTCCTCGCGCAGGAACGCGACCAGCTTTTCCGGAGCGTAGGAATGTTCGTGCGGAACCAGGTGCACCGAGGCACCGGCGCGGAAGGCGGCGTAGATGTCGAGCACCGAAAGGTCGAACTGCGGCGGTGCGTGGTTGGCGAACCGGTCGGCGGGACCGGCGCCCAGCTCGGCGGCGGCCCATTCGACGAACGCCAGTGCGTTGCCGTGCGAGA
Source organism: Amycolatopsis melonis (assembly GCF_040064235.1). Lineage (NCBI taxonomy): Bacteria > Bacillati > Actinomycetota > Actinomycetes > Pseudonocardiales > Pseudonocardiaceae > Amycolatopsis > Amycolatopsis melonis. The sequence continues at coordinate 292,031 of NZ_JBDZYD010000002.1, read as the reverse complement.
GGCAGACCCCTTTCGGCGTCCCGGTGGAGCCGGAGGTGTAGAGGATGTAGGCCAGATCGTCCGGCCCGGCGGGCACCGGCTCCGGCCGCCCGCCGGTCTCCTCCGGCCATTCTTCGAGGAGGACCGGCCCGCGTCCGTCCCCGGCCAGGCCGTGCGCCCGCAGTGCCTCGGCGCGCGCCGGGGTGGTCAGCACCACCGCGGCCGCGCAGTCGGTGATCACCGTGGCGGCCCGGTCCACCGGGCCGAGCGGGTCGACCGGCACGTACCCGGCCCCCGCCCGCAGCACGCCCTGCATTGCCGCGACGAGGCGGGCCGACTTGTCCAGCCAGAGGATCACCCGGTCACCGCGCCGGACGCCCCGCGCCTGCAGGGTCGCGGCGATCCGGTCCGCGAGGACGTCGAGCTGCCGGTAGGTGAGCCGGCCGTCGGGACCCGCCACCGCGAGCCGGTCGGGGAACCGGCGGGCGGCGGCGATCGCCGGCTCGTGCAGCCCGCCGGTCACAAGCCCAGCTCCTTGGCGATCCGCTCCAGCTGCATCTCCGAGGTGCCCGAAAAGATCGTGCTGGGCACGGCGTTGCGCAGTTCCCGCTCGATCCCGACGTCGGTGCGCACGCCCTTGCCCGCGAACAGCCGGACCGCCGACAGCGCGGTCTGCACCGCCGCCTCGCTCACCACGTACTTCGCCATCGCGATGTCCGTCGTCGCCGGCTCGCCGCGGTCCAGCCGCCAGCAGGCCCGGTACAGCAGCAGCCGGGCGGTCTCCAGCTGGATCCGCATCTGCGCGATCCGGTGCGACACCGCCTGGTTCGCGCCGATCCGCTTGCCGAACTGCTTGCGCTCCTTGACGTGCTGGACACACCGGTCGATCAGCCGCGCCATCTGGCCGAGGTACGCGGCGAACAGGCAGCTTCGCTCCCACCGCATGGAGGCGTGGAAGACCTCGGCGCCCTGGCCGTCCCTGCCGAGCCGGCATTCGGCGGGCACCCAGCAGCCGTCCAGCACGATCGAGCTGGTGGGGCAGCTTTCGAACGCCAGCGTGTCGAACGGCTCGCCGAGGGTCAGGCCCGCCGTGCCGCGCTCGACGACGAAGGCGGACAGGCCCATGTGGCCGAAGCTCGGCTCGGTGTGCGCGTAGACGACGAACACGTCGGCGTCCGGGCCGTTGCTGACGAACGACTTGGTCCCGCTGATCCGGTAGCCGTCGCCGTCCCGGACCGCGACCGCCTTGCCCGCCATCGCGTCGGACCCGGCGTCCTCCTCGGTGACGGCGTTGGCGCCGACCCACTCGCCGCGGCAGAGCTTCGGCAGCACCCGCTCCCGCAGCGCCGGGCTGCCGTACTCGACGATCGGCATGGTGCAGGCAAAGAGGTGGGCCATCGCCGAGAAGACCAGCCCGAGATCCGGGCAGCCCCGGCCGAACGCCTCGACCGCCCGCGCGGAGGTGAGGAACCCGTATCCCTGGCCGCCGTACTGCGGGGGCACGGACAGGCCGAGCAGGCCGAGGTCGGCGCAGCGCCGCCACTGCTCGCGGGTGAACGGCCGCGCCTGCTCCGGCGGGGCGGGCCAGCTCTGCGTCGCCGCCAGAATCTGCTTGAAGACCTGTTCGGTCTCTTCAGGCCAGGTGAAGTCCATGACGTTGTCTTCCTCCGAGTTCTCCCCGGTGCCGGCGCACCCGGCCCCTGCCCAGCTGGTGACCTGCGCGTTCGCTACTCCGTGCCCGCGCCGTCGCAGGCGAGTAAAGGATTTCCCGGCCGGCGGAAGCCGGCTTCGAGTTCTTCGGACTGCTGCCTGGTGCCGTTCTCGACGTGGGTCGCGAACTCCTTCCAGGCGTCGGCGTAGATGTGCAGGAACTTCGCGATCGTGGCCTGGCCGTGCGGCGGCACGTCGCCGGCGATCTGGTGCCAGGCGGCCATGCCCGCGAGGTGCTGGTCGAGCCAGCGCAGCAGCGAGCGGCCCTTCTGGCTGAACCGGAACGCCGGGTCCTTCTTGAGGCTGTCCAGGATCGCGCTGAGTTCGCTGTGCGGGATGACCGAAGCGGGTGCCGTGCGGGGCAGCGGGATGCCGTCGACCGGCTCCGGCCTGCGACGGCGGCGGTCGGGGACCGGCCCCTTCCCCTCCTCGATCCGGCGGCGCACGTCGCGGACGGTGGCCGGGGAGATCCCGGCCTCGCGGGCGATCGACCGCAGCGACGCGCCGGGGTTCCCGACGAGCAGCTCGTACGCCTTCTCCCGGCCGGCGGCCGTGTCGACCGGGCGGGTCCGCCCGTCCTGGCCCACCCGGCTGCCCGGCTGGGCCGCCTGCCCGGCCGAGCGCTTGCGGATCTGCGCGACGGTCGCCGGGGCGATCCCCGCCATGGTCGCGATCATCCGGTTCGACCACTGGGGGTGCGAGGCGACGATCCGGGTGGCGGCCGCGCAGCGGTCGGCCGAGGTGAGCGGCAGGCCGTGCGTGACGTTCAGCCGGACCGCGAGGACGAAGGCGTCCTTGTCGTCCCCGTGGTAGATCCTGGCTTCGATCATCCGGTGCCCGCGGACCCGCGCGCAGTGCACCCGGTGCATGCCGTCGATGACCTTCATGGACGGCCCGTGCACGACGATCGGGGGCAGCGGGTCCTCCGACCCGGCCAGCACCTGCGTGTGCTCGGCGTCCTCGCCCGCGCTCCTCGGCGAATCCGCCGGCCGCAGCGACGCGATGTCCACCCACGTGGTCGGGCAGCCGTCCAGCTGGTCCTTCACCCACTGCTCGTGGGCCGCCGCGCCGGTTCTCCCCTTTTCCGGTTTTCCGCTCCCGTGCGCCAGACCGTCACTCAAACCTGCCCCCATGCCGGATGAACAAAGGAAGAACGATTGCCCTGCAATGGATTTGCGGCGGCCATGTCCCAGTCACCGAAAACGTTTTCAGCGACGAGGCGGGCCCGGGACGAAGACCGTCCATGACGTGCCAACCATGCAAGCCCCCATCGACCGTCGCATCGTCCCTGCCTTCAATCTGTACACGTCCGCCGGAACGATGTCCAACGATCACCGAAAGGTCCGGTTGGCGGCAACTCCCCAACCGGCGGTTGTCCCGTGGCTATTTCCGGTTGTAGAGGCGCATGGTGGCCGTGCCGAAGACCGCGACGCACACCGCCGCGGCCACCAGCACCCAGGTGACCTCGCTTCCGTCCCACCGGCCCGCCACCGCGGCCCGCACCGCGGAGACCAGGTGGGTGACCGGATTGATCCCGACCACGGCCTGCAGCCAGCCCGGCATCGTCTCCGGGGCGACGTAGACATTGCTCAGGAACGTGAGCGGGAACAGCAGCATCGTGCTGATCCCCATCACCGACTTCGCCGAGCCCAGCAGCAGCCCGAACATGGTCCAGATCCACGAGAAGGCGAACGAGAACAGCAGCAGCAATGCCAGCCCGCCCGCCACACCGGCGATTCCGCCGCCCGGCCGGAAACCGAGCACCAGGCCGACGACCATGATGACGACGGCGGTGACGGCGTACCGGACGAGATCGCCGAGCAGGTACCCGACAATCGGCGCCGGCCGCCAGATCGACAGCGTCCGGAACCGGTCGAACACGCCTTTCCCGAGGTCGGTGTTGAGCGCGACACCGGTGTACATGGTGATCAGCAGGACGCTGTTGGTCATGATCCCGGGCAGCAGGTACTGCAGGTACGCCCCGGACGAGCCGGCGATGGCGCCGCCCAGCAGGTAGGTGAAGGTCAGCGTGAGCATGATCGGGAACAGGGTGGCGTCGATCAGCTGCTCCGGCGCGTGCTTGATCTTCAGCAGCGCCCGCCAGCCGAAGGCCGCCGCGTTCGAAAGGGCCCCAGGCGACGGCGGGCGGCGACCGGCACCCAGCACGGAGACCAGCCGGTCGGTGGCGGGCGCGGACTCGGCGTGGCCGCCCGCGGATCCGGCGTGGCTACCACCAGCGGCCGGCACGGATCCGGCGTGGCTGCCGTCGGCCGTGGTCATGCCACCACCTCCCGGGCTCGTCCGGTGAGGGCCAGGAACACCTCGTCCAGGCTCGGCTGGCCGAGCGAAAACGCATCGACGGCGATCCCCGCACCCGCCAGCGCGGCGAGTGCCCGCGACGACAGCGCTGCCGCGTCCGGCCCGCCACCGGGCAGCCGCGCCGTCAGGGCGACCGGATCGGCGTCGAACTCCACCTCGGCACCCAGTGTTTCGGCGAGGACAGCTCCGGCCGCGGACCGCTGGTCCGGCGCCCGCAGCCGCACGTGCACCGCGCCCGCCCCGACCGAGGCCTTCAGCTCGCCCTTGGTGCCCTCCGCGACCACTTTCCCGTGGTCGAGCACGGCAATCCGGGAAGCCAGCCGGTCCGCTTCTTCGAGATATTGTGTCGTCAGCAACACGGTGGTATTTTGTGCGACAATTGCCTTCACGATATCCCAGACGTGATTGCGGCTGCGCGGATCCAGCCCGGTGGTGGGCTCGTCGAGGAAAAGCAGCTCCGGTGTGCTGAGAATGCTCACGGCGATATCGAGCCGCCGCCGCATGCCGCCCGAATAGCTCTTCACCTGCCGTCCCGCCGCCTCGGCGAGGCCGAAGGCGGCGAGCAGCTCGTCGGCCCGGTCGCGCGCGGCGGCGCCGCGGTGGCCGAGCAGCCTGCCGACCAGCCGCAGGTTCTCCGCCCCGGTCAGGTCTTCGTCGAGCGAGGCGTACTGGCCGATGAGGCTGATCCGCCGTCGCACGGCGGCGGCCTCGCGCACCACGTCCTTGCCGAACACCCTCGCCTCGCCGCCGTCGGGCCGCACCAGGGTGGCCAGCATCCGGACCACGGTGGTCTTGCCCGCCCCGTTCGGGCCGAGCAGGCCGTACACCGTGCCCGCGGGCACCGTGAGATCCACCCCGTCGACCGGGCGGGTGTCCCCGTACACCTTGACCAGCGCGTTCGTTTCGACGGCCGGTTCACTCATGCGAGAGGCCTTCCCTTCGTGCGGTCCGGCGGAAAACTGTTCAACTGAACAGATCATCCGGTTGAACGGCGATCAAGAGCACCCGGCCGCCCCCGCCCACCATGGGACAAATCGCGGAGGCGATCAAGTGCCGCGGCGCCCGCGGCGGCTGCCATATACGCCATCCCGCCGCCGGAGACAACGGCGCCGGAAAACGGGTGAGCGACGTAATTCGACCACCTGGATTGCCGCAACTCGCGCCATTAGGCTGCCGGGAGAATCGCGAGCCGACTCATTTTCCGACGGCGAGAGGAGTCCCGGCGTGTCCGCATCCGGAACTGTCGACAGCGGTCTGCTGCAGAACGCGTCCGGCGAAACGTCGCGCCGGTTCTGGGAGTCGGCCGCGGCCACCGGCAGCCCGGTCACGCCGACGGCGAAGTTCCACGAGTGGTTCGCCGAATGCCGCCGCCGCAACGAATACCGGGTCACGCAGGTGGCGTTCGACGACCTCGACGGCTGGTCGTTCGAGCCGGACACCCGCAACCTCGTGCACCGCAGCGGGCGGTTCTACTCGGTGCAGGGCCTGGAGGTCAGTACCGACCGCCGGAAAACCGGCCGGTGGACCCAGCCCATCATCGTGCAGCCGGAAATCGGGATACTGGGCATCCTCGTCAAGGAGTTCGACGGCGTCCTGCACTGCCTCATGCAGGCGAAGATGGAACCGGGGAACGTCAACACCCTGCAGCTTTCCCCGACCATCCAGGCCACCTACAGCAATTACACCAGGGTGCACGGCGGGAACTCCATCCCGTATCTCGAACGGTTTCTCACCCCGCGCAGCGACCGGGTGCTCGTCGACGCGCTCCAGTCCGAGCAGGGCTCGTGGTTCCTGCGCAAGCGAAACCGCAACATCGTCCTCGAAACCACCGAGGACGTCCCGCCGCACCCGGACTTCTGCTGGCTGGCCATCGGCCAGCTGCACGAGCTCATGCGGATCGACAACCTGGTGAACATGGATGCGCGGACGGTGCTGTCCTGCATCCCGTTCGCCGCGCCCGCCGGGCAGGCACGGGAACACCGTGGGGATCCCTTCCGCGCGGCACTGGCCACTTCGCTCGACCCGGATCAGCAGGCGCTGCACGACCGGGCCGGCCTGCTCAGCTGGTTCACCGAGTTCAAGGCGCGGCACACCCTCAGCCAGCGCCTCATCCCGCTGGCGGACCTGCGGAACTGGACGTGCACCAGCAAGGACATCCGCCACGAGGACGGGAAGTTCTTCTCCGTGATCGGGGTGGACGTCCACGCGAGCAACCGCGAGGTCACCCGGTGGGCCCAGCCGCTGCTCGCCCCCAGCAGCCAGGGCGTGCTCGCGTTCGTCACCAAGAACGTCGACGGCGTGCTGCACATCCTCGTCCAGGCCCGTACCGGGGCGGGCACGTACGACGTCGTGGAGATGGCCCCGACGGTGCACTGCGCACCGGCCAACCACGACCCCGGCGCGCGGCCACCCTTCCTCGACTACGTGCTGACCGCCCGGCCGGACCAGATCCGGTACGACGTCATCCATTCCGAAGAGGGCGGCCGGTTCTACCACGCGCAGAACCGCTATCTCGTCGTCGAGGCGGACGACGACTTCCCGATCGACGTCCCCGGCGACTTCATCTGGGTGACCGCCCAGCAGATCGTCGATCTCAACCAGCACGGGAACTACTTCAACGTGGAGGCGCGGAGCCTGCTGGCCGCGCTGCACACCCTCTGGTGACACCGCGCATGCCGAACGTGGAAAGGGTACCGATGGCCACTCGCGTATGGGACTACCTCCCGGAGTACGAGAAGGAGCGGGAAGACATCCTCGCCGCGGTCGAGACCGTGTTCGAATCCGGGCGGCTCGTCCTCGGCGACAGTGTCCGCGGCTTCGAGGAGAGCTTCGCCGCCTATCACGGTTCGCCGCACTGCGTCACGGTCGACAACGGCACGAACGCGGTGAAGCTCGCCCTGCAGGCGCTGGGCGTCGGCCGCGGCGACGAGGTGATCACGGTGTCGAACACCGCGGCGCCGACCGTGGTGGCCATCGACGCCATCGGCGCGGTACCGAAGTTCGTCGACGTCCGCGAAGAGGACTACCTGATGGACACGCGGCAGGTCGCGGACGCCATCACGCCGCGGACCAAGGCGTTGCTGCCGGTGCACCTCTACGGCCAGTGCGCCGACATGGCCCCGCTGACGGAGCTGGCGCGGGAGCACGGCCTCGCGGTGCTCGAAGACTGCGCACAGGCGCACGGCGCCCGCCACCACGGCCGGATGGCCGGGACGATCGGCGACGCCGGCGCCTTTTCCTTCTACCCCACCAAAGTCCTCGGTGCCTACGGCGACGGCGGTGCCGTCCTCACCGGCGACCAGGAGGTCGCCGAGCGGCTCCGGCGGCTGCGCTACTACGGCATGGCCGAGCGCTACTACGTCGTCGAGGCGCCCGGGCACAATGCCCGGCTCGACGAGGTGCAGGCCGAGATCCTGCGCCGCAAGCTCGGCAGGCTCGACGACTACATCGCCCGCCGCCGCGCGGTGGCGGACCGGTACACCGAGGGCCTCGCCGGCCTGACCGGCCCCGGCGGGCTGGTCCTGCCGGAGGTGAACGACGGCAACGAGCACGTCTACTACCTGTACGTCGTGCGCCACCCGAAGCGCGACGAGATCATCGAGCAGCTCAAGGCCTACGACATCTGGCTCAACATCAGCTATCCCTGGCCGGTGCACACCATGACCGGTTTCGCGCACCTCGGCTACCGGCCGGGGTCGCTGCCGGTGACCGAACGGCTCGCCGGCCGGATCTTCTCCCTGCCGATGTACCCGTCCCTGCCGCCGGACCGCCAGGACAAGGTGATCGCCGCGCTCCACGAGGTGATCGGCCGCCTGTGACCGGGAGGAGGACCCGCTGCCACGCCACGACGACCACCGGAGGAGCCGCATGACCACGACGTGCAAAGTGTGCGGGAACGACGTCACGGAGTTCCTGGACCTCGGACGGCAGCCGCTGTCCGACGCCTTTCTCACCGGCGACGAGCTCGACCGGGAGTTCTTCTACCGGCTCGCGGTCGGCCACTGCCGGTCCTGCACGATGGTGCAGCTGGTCGAGGAGGTCCCCCGGGAACGCATGTTCCACCACGACTACCCGTACTACTCGTCCGGGTCCACGACGATGCGTGCCCACTTCGAGCAGACCGCGCAGGACTTCCTGCGGACCGAGCTGGCGAAGCCGGACGCGTTCGCGGTGGAGATCGGCTGCAACGACGGGGTGATGCTGAAGACGATCGGCAAGGCGGGCGTGCGGCATCTCGGGTTCGAGCCGTCCGGCCGCGTCGCCGACGTCGCGCGGTCGCACGGGGTCCAGGTGCGCACGGACTTCTTCGAGGAAGCCACGGCGGTCGAGGTCCGCGCCGAACACGGCCCCGCGTCGGTCATCTACGCGGCCAACACGATCTGCCACATCCCCTACCTGGACTCGATCTTCCGCGGCGTGGACGCGCTGCTGGCCGAGGACGGCGTGTTCGTCTTCGAGGACCCCTACCTCGGCGACATCGTGCGGAAGGTCTCGTTCGACCAGATCTACGACGAGCATTTCTTCTTCTTCACGGCGCGTTCCGTGCAGGCCGCGGCGAAGCGGTTCGGGTTCGAGCTGGTCGACGTGCGACGACTGCCCGTGCACGGCGGCGAAGTCCGGTACACGATCGCCCGCGCGGGGGCCCGCCGGCCCAGCGCGGCCGTCGACGCCCTGCTGGCCGAGGAAAGCGCCGCGCAGCTGGCGGAAGCGGCGACCCTGCGCGAGTTCGCGGCGAACGTGGCCGGCATCCGCGACGACCTGGTGAGCCTGCTCCGCTCCCTGCGCGCGGAAGGCCACCGGATCGCCGGGTACGGCGCCACGGCCAAGAGCGCCACGATCACCAACTTCTGCGACATCGGGCCCGATCTGGTCTCCTACGTGTGCGATTCCACGCCGGCGAAACAGGGCAGGCTGACGCCCGGCAAGCACCTCCCGGTGAAGCCACCGGAGGCCTTTTCGGACCCCTACCCCGACTACGCCGTCCTCTTCGCGTGGAACCACGCGGAGGAGATCATCGCCAAGGAACACCGGTTCCGCGAGGCGGGCGGGCGGTGGATCCTCTACGTGCCCACGGTCCGGATCGCCTGATTCCGGCGCCCTCACCCCTGGGAGCTGCCCCATGATTGCTCGGGAGCTGATGATTCCCGGCGCGTTCGTCTTCGAGCCCGAGGTCTTCCCGGATCACCGTGGTTCCTTCGTTTCCCCGATGCAGGCGTCCGAGTTCGTCAAGGCGGTCGGGCATCCGCCGTTCTTCGTTGGCCAGGTCAGCCACAGCGTTTCCCGCCGGGGCGTGGTCCGCGGCCCGCACTACACGCGGACCCCGCCGGGTGTCGCGAAGTACGTCTATTCCCCGTGGGGCAAGGTGCTCGACGTCGTGGTCGACATCCGGCTGGGCTCGCCGACGTTCGGGCACTGGGAGTCGGTGGTGCTCGGCAGCGAAACCCAGTGCGCCGTCTACCTTCCGGTCGGCGTCGCGCACATGTTCGTTGCGCTGACGGACGAATCGGTGATGAACTACCTGCTGTCGTCGGAATACGTCCCGGACAACGAGCTGGCCCTCTCCCCGTTCGATCCCGAGCTCGGCCTGCCCGTCCCGGACGACATCACCCCGGTTCTCTCGCCACGGGACCGGACTGCCCCCACGCTGGCCGAGGCGAAGAGCGCGGGCCTGCTGCCGCACTACGAGACGTCGATGGACATCGAAGCGGCGCTCTGCCCCTGGTGAAGCGCCTAGGGAGGAACGGTCATGACCCAGTCTCCGGTAAGCCCGTCCGCGGCGGGCCGCCGGGGGCGGAGCCGGGTGAGCCGAAAGGCACTTTCGCCGCATCCGGTGCAGCGAACGGACCTTTCGTCTCACCTCATGCGAGGAAAGTCCCTTTCAGCCCGCCCCCTCACGACCACCGAACGACTTCGACACAGCGCCTAGGGAGGAACGGTCATGACCCAGTCTCCGGAAAGCCCGTCCGCGGCGGGCCGCCCTGCCCGGCGGTGGTGGGCGCGGCCGTGGATCGTCCCGCTTGCCGTGCTGCTCGGGGCCTTCCTGCTGTGGAAGGTGCCCCCGTGGCTCGGCGGGGAGCGGGCCGCGCTGCCGCTGAACCCCGGCGTCCCACTGCACTATCCGCTGATGATCCTCCACATCGGATTCGGGACGATCGCGTTCGCCACCGTCTGTCTCCAGCTGTGGCCGTGGCTGCGTGCCCGGCATCCCGCGGTGCACCGGGTCAGCGGGCGGCTGTACGTCTTCGCGGGCATGCTGCCGACCGCCCTGCTGTCCGTCGGGCTCATCCTCGCCGGCCCGCTGACCGTGTTCGGCAAGATCGGCACCGCGGTCTGGGCGACGCTGTCGATCGTCACGACCGTGGTGGGGTTCGTCCGCGCGCGGCAGCGCCGGTTCGCTGACCACCGCCGCTGGATGCTGTACAGCTTCGCGCTGGTGACGAACGTGATCACCAGCCGGGCGCTGGCCTATCTCGTGCTGTACCTGCCCGGGATCGGCCCGGACATCATCGCCTTCACCCACTTCCAGGTCGAGGGCCCCTGGCTCAGCTGGATGGTCAACCTCGCGCTCGTGCACTGGTGGCTGCGCCGGACCGCCCGGCGCCGCCGCGCCGCCCGCGCCGGGTCCGGCCGTCCGCTGCCGGGCCACGCCCAGGTCGGCTGAGCCGCGCCCGACGACCCCGCTTCCCCGGACAGGACGAGGACATCGCATGACTGGCAAGTACGGCCGGAGCGCGCTCTGGGAGCACTACAGCAGGACGCACGTCACCGGCGAGACCACCCGCGAGCTGGCCGGGTTCAAGTCCGGTCCGCCCAATTTCAAGATGGCGCTGTGGGACCCGAAGCCGAACGGGGTGCGGTACCTCAAGACCCTGATCTACAACCTGGCCGAGCAGCTGAGCCCGGCGGCGAAGGACGCGCTGCGCCGGATCCGGCACCGCGAGGTCGGCGACCCGATCACCGTGCGCGTGGACGGCGAACCGGTCTGCCTCGACTACCTGCAGGCGGTGCTGGAACTGGAGTTCGTCAGCCGGCACGTCAAGCTGGACGGCGCGCGCGTCGTCGAGATCGGCGCCGGGTACGGCCGGACGTGTCACGCGTTCCTGTCGAACCACGATCTCGCGTCCTACCACCTCGTCGACCTGGACAACTCGCTGGCGCTGGCGGAGAAGTACCTGGGCACGGTGCTCACCGAGGAGCAGTTCGCCAAGGTCGGCTTCGTCCGCATCGACGAAGTCGAGGACTTCTTCGCCGATGGCCGGTTCGACCTCTGTATCAACATCGACTCGTTCGCCGAGATGGACGCCGCCACGGTCCTGGCCTACCTCGCCCTGGTCGACCGCACCTGCCGGTACTGCTACCTCAAGAACCCCGTCGGCAAGTACCTCGACAAGAGCCTGGACAGCCATTCGCAGGGTGCCGAGCTGGTCGAGCTGGCGCTGCGGACCGGGCTGGCGCGTGACGTGCTCGACATCCACGACAGCAGCGCGGTGGCCGAGCACGCCACCCGGTTCGTCGCGGCGTACCGGCCCGGGCCAGCGTGGACCGACGTGGACGGCAGCCGGGCGCTGCCGTGGAGCTACTACTGGCAGGTCCTCTACCGGCGCCTCCGGCCCTGACCCGTCCCCCAGCACGGAAGGAAGCAGCGATGTCGAGCCGGGAAACCGCCGGGCCACTGGTGACCGTCCTCGGATCCTCCGGCTTCGTCGGCTCCGCGATCGCGGCGGTGCTGGCGCGGCGCCCGATCCGGCTGCGGCTGGTCGCCCGCAGGCCGGCTCCGGTGCCCGCGCACGCCGTCGCGGACATCGAGGTCCGGACGGCCGATCTGACCACCCCGGACGGGCTGGCCGGCGCACTGGCCGGGGCGGACACCGTGATCCACCTCGTCAAGGACTCCGCGGGGTGGCGCGAGGCCCGCAGCGAGCGGGTGAACGTCGGCGTCATGCGTGCCCTGCTCGACCACTTCGGCACCCGCGCCGGGCCGCCCCCGGCGGTGGTCTTCGCGGGATCGTCGTCGCAGGTCGGCGTACCGTCCTCGGTGCCGGTCGACGGCAGCGAGCCCGACCGGCCGGACACGCCGTACGACCGGCAGAAGCAGGCGGCCGAGGAGCTGCTCGCGGCGGCCACCGCGGACGGCACGGTCCGCGGGGTCACCCTGCGGCTGGCGACGGTCTACGGTCACGTCTCCCCCGCCGGGCCGCCGGATCCCGGGGTGCTGAGCGCGATGGTGCGGCGGGCGATCGCGGGCGAACCGCTCACGATGTGGCACGACGGCACGGTCCGGCGCGACTTCGTCCACGTCCACGACGTGGCGGCGGCCTTCGCCGCGGCGATCGACCACGCGTCCGCGCTGGCAGGCAGGCACTGGCTCGTCGGCACCGGCCACGGGGAACGCCTGCGCGACGTCTTCGGCCGGATCGCCCGGCTGGTGTCCGAACGCACCGGGAAACCCGAGGTCGCGGTCCGCTCGGTGGCACCGCCGGACACCGCGACGCCGACCGACCTGTGCGACATGGTGGTCGACCCGTCGGCCTTCCGGGCGGTCACCGGCTGGCACCACCAGACGGCTCTGGCGGACGGGCTCGAGCGCACCGTCGCCGCGCTGACGAACGCGTCGGGCGGCCGCTGACCACCGGCGGGATCCCATTCGGTTTCGACAGGAAAGTGGAATGCCCATGCTGGAACAGAACGGATACCGGAATTCGGCGACGCAGCTGGGGGAACCGGTGACCGACGAGGGCCGCTGCCTCGTCGAGCTGATCGAGGCGCGCCTGCCCGAGGTGGCCGCCGGGGCGGCGGACAACGACCGCGACGCCCGGTTCCCCGTCGAGGTCTTCGAAGCCTTCGGCAAGGACGGGGTGCTGGGCGCGACCGTGCCGAAGGAGCTGGGCGGCCTCGGCGTCGACCGGCTCCACGACGTGGCACTCGGCCTGCGGAACCTCGCCAAGGTCGACGCCTCGACGGCGCTGGCGCTGCACGTCCAGTTCAGCCGCGGGCTGACCCTGACCTACGAATGGCAGCACGGCACGCCGCAGGCGCAGGCACTGGCCGAACGCCTGCTGCGGGGCATGGCGACCGGGGAGCGGCTGGTGTGCGGGGCGGTGAAGGACCACCACTCCGCCGTGACCACGCTCGCCCCGGACGGCAACGGCGGCTGGGTGCTGTCCGGGCGCAAGACCCTGGTGAGCATGGCGCCGATCGCCACCGACTTCGTGGTGTACGCGCAGTGGCGGGCGGAGCACGGGCCGGTCCTGCTGACCGCGCCGGTCGTCTCCCGCGAAGCGCCGGGTCTCGAGGTCCTCGACGACTGGGACGGGCTCGGCATGCGGGCCTCCGGGACGCTGGACGTCGTGTTCGACGACTGCCCGGTCGCCGCCGAAGACGTCCTCATGCGCGGGCCGCTCGACGCCGCCGACGACGCGGCGCTGGCCGGGCAGACCGTCAGCTCGATCACCATGCTGGGGATCTACGCCGGCATCGCCGAGGCCGCCCGCGACCTCGCCGTCCGGCACGGCGGCAAGCGCGCGACCGCCTCGTCGGCGGCCGTCCGCACGCTGGTGGCCGAGATCGACGCGCGGCTGTTCGCCCTGCGGGCGACCGCCGGCACCGCACTGGCCGAGGCCGACCTGCTGTCGACGGTGCTCTTCGGCGACCTGGCCGAGCGTGGCCGCCGGATGATGCGGGCGTTCCAGTACGCGAAGATGATCGTCAACGAGCTCGGGCTCAAGATCGTCAACGACTGCCTCACCGTGGTCGGCGGCTCGACCTACGTCAACGCCCATCCGCTGTCCCGGCTCTACCGCGACATCCGCGCCGGCTGGTTCATGCAGCCCTACACCTATCCCGACGGTGTCGACTTCCTCAGCGCGCAGGCGCTCGGCATCGCGCAGCACAACGACTACATGAAGGTCCGGGCGGCCCAGTCCCCGGCGCCGCGATGAAGGAGCCGCTGACGCCGGTGCTCCCGGACGTCCCGCCGGCGCGGGCCCGGATCGGCCGGACCGCCGTCCTGACGGTCGTCGTGCTGGTGCTCGCCTGGACGATCGACTTCGTCGACCGGTTCACCATCAGCATGGCGATGCCGTTCATCGGCGCGGAGTTCGGCATCGGCAAGACCGCGCAGGGCCTGCTGTTCACCACGTTCTCGCTGGTCTACCTCCTGTGCCAGCTGCCGGCAGGCTATCTCGCCGACCGGTTCGGGGCCCGGGGCATGCTGCTGGCGACGCTGCTGCTGTGGTCGGCCTTCACCGGGCTGACCGGCCTGGCAGGCAGCTTCGCCGGGCTGATCGTGGTCCGCGCGCTGTTCGGCGCCGCGCAGGGCTGCTTTCCCCCGGCTTCGTTCAAGGCGGTCGCCGAGCGGACCACCCCGCGGACGCGGGGCACGGTCACCGGGGTGGTGATGTCCGCGAGCGGGTTCGGGCCGGGCATCGCGCCGCTGATCGTCGCGCCGCTGATCGCCGCTGCCGGCTGGCGCAGCACCTTCCTCACCCTCGCCGCCGGCGGGGCGGCGATCGGCGTGCTGCTGTGGGCCCTGCTGCCGCGGCCGTTGCCGTCCCGGCTGACCGGGACCGCGGACCCGGCGGGGCGGACACCCCGCGCGTCCCGCCGGGACGTGCTGCGGTCGCGGCAGCTGTGGAAGTTCGCCGCGGTGTTCTGCTCGATGAACCTGCTCGTCTCCGGCCTGATCAGCTGGGTGCCCAGCTACCTGCTGGAGACCCGGCACCTGTCGATCACCGCGACCGGGGTGCTCGCCGCGATCCCCATGCTCGTCACGGTCGGGACCACCGTGCTCGGCGGCTGGCTGTTCGACCGCTTCTTCCACGACCGGATCCGGTGGTTCCTCGTCCCCGTCGTCGCGCTCACCGCGGTCTTCCTGGCGCTGATGCTCACCGCGTCCAGTGCGATCCAGTTCACCGTGTACGAAACCGTCGCGCTGGGGGTGGCGAGCCTCGGGTCGATGTGCCTGTTCGGGCTGCCGATGCGGGCCCTGCCGACCGAGCACGCGGGGATCGGGATGGGCATGCTGAACGCCGGGGGCCAGCTCGCGGCCGCCGTCTCCCCGCTGCTGATGGGTTTTCTGGTCGACCGGTTCTCCTACACGGCGGCCTTCGGGCTGCTGGTGGTCACGACCGCGGCAGGCGCGGTGGTCGCCTGCCGGCTGCCGCAGGGAACCGCCCAGTTCGGCTTCGGGGAAACCGCGCAGCCGCCGCCGGGCCGGGACACCGGGGCTCGGCCGGGCCGGGCGGGCGGCGACGGCTAGCATGCTTTTCCATGACCCACGACGGAGAGCCAGTGCTGTTCTCGACCTCTCCGGAATACTTCCCGGCCGCCAAGGCGGAACTGCTCGGCGCCTACGCCGAGCGCCAGGAGGGGCCGGTCCAGGTGGTCCGGCTCGGGCCGGACCTGGGCAGGCTGTCCGGCCCGGGAGTCCACATCGGACAGCTCGCCGGCATCTGCCGGGACCGGCCCGCCGCCTTCGTCAAGCACCTGACCGCCGAACGCGCGGACGTGCCGCTGTCCGACGCCCGTGACCTGGCCGCGGTGGCCGCGGCCGCCGGGCAGGTGGCGGCCACAGTGGACGGACCCGAGCTGGCGCTCCAGGCGTGGGTGAGCGGGCAGAACCCGCTGCCCTACGGCTCCGGCGAACTGGTCCGGAAGTGCGCGGAAACGCTGGCCGGACTGGGAAAGAAGACCGGGCACGCCGGGCTGCCGCAGACGTTGTCGCTCTGCATCACCAAGGACGGGGTGCTCATCGGCCTCGCCTCCGCCGCCGAGCAGCTGAGCGACTGGCCGGGCGGCCGGACCCGGCTGGCCCGCGGCGAGGACCAGATCTCGCGGGCGGAGTTCAAGCTGGAGGAGGCGTTCCAGACCTTCGGCATCCGGCCGCCGTCGTCCGGGACGGCACTCGACCTCGGCGCCAGCCCGGGCGGCTGGACCCATGTCCTCCGCCGCTACGGCGTCGAGGTGTGGGCGGTCGACCCCGGGGACATCGACGAGAAACTGCGCCGCGACCGTGGCGTGCGGCACGTCCGGAAGACCGCGGGAGCGTTCTTCCGGAACGAACAGCGCCGGTTCGACATGGTCGTCAACGACATGAAGATGGACCCGGAACTGTCGTGCAAGCTGATGCTGGACGCGGCCGAGCGGCTGCGGCCCGGCGCCTTGGCCGTCATGACGCTGAAGCTGTCGGCCCACCGCCCGGCGAAGACGGTCCGCGACTGCCTGGATCTGCTGCGCCGTCGCTACCGGGTGGTCACCGCCCGGCAGCTGCACCACAACCGGAACGAAGTGACCGTCATCGCCGAATGCCGGTGAACCGGGACAATTCTCCTGCGGACACCATTGCGGCCCGGCGCCGGTGATACCGGCCTGCCGGGCCGCAATTCTGCTCTACAGCAGAGAAATCGCCCCGGGGTATTCCGGGACGATTTCTCGAAAGATCTCCGGCGGGCTCGAGGGGTTCCCGGCCGACCACGGAGACCACCGGCCCCCGATCCGGCACGACCAGCCACACACCCACCGCCCGCGTCACTGCCCGGCCCGGCCGGCACGGCCCGCGACGCGATCCCGCGGTCCACTTCGGACACTTCACGGGTCGCCGGACGTGCTGCCTTCCCGCGGGCCACGTCACCCTGCCTGCGCACGCCGACCCCGGACGTGGACGCCCGGGAGCCTGGATCAGGCGGCCGACGGCTTCCGGGAAATCTTGCCCTTCTTCAGGCAGGAGGTGCAGACCTTCATGCGCAGCGAGGTGCCGTTGATGACGGCCTTGACCGCCTGGATGTTCGGGTAGAACATCCGGGCCGAACGGCCCTTGATCCGCCGCTTCTGGGCACGGACACCGAGACGCGCCACCTGCCTGCCGAAGGCAGGTTCCTTGCCGCATACGTCACAGCGTTTAGACATCGAGCTCTCCGTTTCAATACGCGTCCCAGGCGCAGATTGTCGCAGTCCTCGCGGAGGACGTCTCCGACGCCTGCCTGTAGTGTAGACTCCCGGAATCGCCAGTCGTGCGGCACCCCGTGGGAACCGGCGAGGGTGGAGCACGCGGTCAGGGCAGTTTCCAGTCCACCGGCGCCGCTCCCTGCTGCTCCAGGAGCTGGTTGGCCCGGCTGAACGGGCGTGACCCGAAGAAGCCGTTGTGCGCCGACAGCGGGCTCGGGTGGGCCGACTCGATGCACGGGACGTCACCCAGCAGCGGCCGCAGGTTGCGCGCGTTGCGGCCCCACAGGATCGCCACCATCGGCTCCGAACGGGCCGCGAGTGCCTTGATCGCCTGCTCGGTGACCTCTTCCCAGCCCTTGCCCTGGTGCGAGTTCGACTTCCCGGGCTGCACGGTCAGCGCCCTGTTGAGCAGCAGCACGCCCTGCTCGGCCCACGGCGTCAGGTCGCCGTTGGACGGCAGCGGGTGCCCGAGGTCGTCGCAGTACTCCTTGTAGATGTTGACCAGGCTCTTCGGGATCGGCCGGACGTCCGGCGCCACCGAGAAGCTCAGGCCGACCGCGTGCCCGGGCGTCGGGTACGGGTCCTGGCCGACGATCAGCACCCGCACCTGGTGGAACGGCTGCTTGAACGCGCGCAGGACGTGCTCACCGGCCGGCAGGTACGTCCGCCCCGCGGCGATCTCCGCGCGGAGGAACTCCCCCATCGCGGCCACCTGGTCGGCCACCGGTTCGAGGGCCTTCGCCCAGCCTGCCTCGACGATCTCGTGCAGCGGTCGTGCGGTCACGGCGGGCAAGCCTACCGGCCGTGGCCGACGTCACCCGAGCGGGTCGAGCCGCCGCAGCTCGGCGCGGAAGCGGCGCGCGCGTTCGACGTAGGAATCGACGACCTGGGCGATGTTTTCCGCGGTGAACGACGTGTTCTCCCGCGTCTTCCCCGGCACGCCGAGCGCGATCTCGCCGGTCCTGACGTGGGCGCCGTAGGAGAGCACCGCGCCCGCGCCGACCATGCCGCCGTCCTCGATCACCGAGCCGTTGAGCACCACCGAGCCGGACGCGATCAGGCAGCCGGTGCCGATCGTCGCGCCCTCGATGTGCACGGCGTGGCCGACCGCCGACGACGGCCCGAGGATCGTCGGGTGCCGCCGCGTGCAGTGCACGACGCAGCCGTCCTGGACGTTCGAACGCTCGCCGATCTCGATGTAACCGTGGTCGCCGCGCAGCACCGTCTGCGGCCACACCGACGCGTGCGCCCCGATCCGGACGTCACCGATCACCGTGGCGTCCGGGTGGACGTAGGCGTCGGGATGGATCGCCGGTTCGAGGGAACCGAGTGCGTAGATCGGCATGCCGCCTCCGGATGACCGCGGTTTCACGTGCCCTGCGATTGGATCACGGCATCGCCGCGAACCCGAAGACCACTCCGCTCGTGCTGCTCCTCGTCGTGCTGACGTGGCTGCTCGGCCTGCCGACGGCGAGCCCCGCGCTCGCGAACGGCCTGGCCGCGACCCCGCCGATGGGCTGGAACAGCTGGAATCAGGTCCGCTGCCACGACCTCACCGAGGACGTCGTGAAGCACGCGGCCGACACGCTCGCCGAGACCGGCCTGCGTGACGCGGGTTACCAGTACGTGGTCGTCGACGACTGCTGGCAGGCGCCTGCCCGCGCGGCCGACGGGTCCCTGCGTGCCGATCCGGCGCGGTTCCCGCACGGCATCGCCGACCTGGCGGACTACGTGCACTCGCGTGGCCTGCTGTTCGGCATCTACGCCGTGCCGGGCAGCCGGACGTGCGCGATGGCCAACGACGCCTACCCGGCGTCGGGCATCGGCTCGCTCGGCCACGAACGCCAGGACGCCGAGACGTTCGGCCGCTGGGGCGTCGACTACCTCAAGTACGACTGGTGCAACGCCGACACCGTCGACGGCCTCGACCGGAAGGCCGCGTTCGAGAAGATGCGCGACGAGCTGGCCGCGCTGCCCCGCCCGATCGTCTACGCGATCTCCGAGTACGGCGTCTCCAGCCCGTGGACCTGGGCGCGGCCGGTGGCGAACCTGTGGCGCACCACCTACGACCTGGTCCCGACCTGGGATTCGGTGCTGGCGACGATCGACCGCCAGGCGGAGGTGGCGGTCCACAGTGGCACGCCGGGCGGCTGGAACGACCCGGACATGCTGCAGGTCGGCAACGGCACGCTGACCGCCGACGAGTCCCGCGCGCACTTCAGCGTGTGGGCGGTGCTGAACGCGCCGCTGTTCGCGGGCACTGACCCGGCGAAGCTGAGCGAGGAGGACCTCGCGACGCTCTCGAACCCCGAAGTGATTGCGATCGACCAGGACTTCGCGGGCGGCCAGGGCCGGCGGCTCGCCGCGGGCCCTGGCTATCAGGTGTGGGGAAAACCCTTGTCCGGCGGCGGTTTCGCGGTGGTGCTGCTCAACACCGGCAGCACCACCGCGACCGTGTCCGCGTCGATCCCGGGGTCGTGGCACGTCCGGGACCTGTGGGCCCACCGGGACACCGGGACGGACGTCACGGCGACCCTGCGCCCGCACCAGGCGGCGCTGCTGAAGCTCACGCCGAGGTGAGCTCCTTGCCGTAGCAGCGGCTTTCGGGCTCGTTCTTGTAGACGCCGAACTTCGGGATCTCGACGTACCCGGAGGAGGTGTAGAGCGCGATGGCTTCCGGCTGCTTGGTCCCGGTCTCCAGGACGGCCCGCTTGCGCCCGCACAGCGCGGCCGTGCGCTCCAGCTCGAACAGGATCATCCGCGCGAACCCGCGCCCCCGCGCGGAGTCGGCGACGTACATGCGCTTGAACTCGGCGTCGCCTTCCCGGAAGTCCGGGGCGGGCCCGTCGTGGGCCCGCCAGGCTCCGGAGGCGACGGCCTCATCACCCTGGTAGCCGACCAGGAACAGGCCCTGCGGCGGCTCGAAGTCCGCCGGGCTCATCGGGGTGACATCCTCGCCGCCATAGCGCTCGACGTAAACCTGCTGCACCGCGGCCATGAGCTTCACCGCGTCGGGGTGGTCGTAGGGGACCGGAACGATTCTCACGCTTCCGCAGCCTAGATCAGCGCCAGTGGGTCCAGCCGCCTTCTCGGGTGAACGGCTTGCCGTCCACGGTGATCCCCGAGCCTGCCATCGTCACCACCCCGATCACCCGCCAGCCGTCGGGTGGCTCGGTGAACGGGGGGAACGTTGCCGCCAGTGCGTGGTCCTCGCCGCCGGTCAGGACCCAGTCCAGGGGGTCCGCGCCGAGTGCCGCGCCGACCTCGGTGAGGCGGGCCGGGATGTCGAGGTCGGCCGTGCGGACGTCGATGCCGACGCCGGATGCCTCGGCGATGTGGCCGAGGTCGGCGAGCAGGCCGTCGGAGATGTCGATCATCGCCGTCGCGCCGGCCAGCGCGGCCCGCGGGCCCGCCTCGTACGGCGGCTCGGGGCAGCGCTGGGCGTTGACCACCCCGACCGGCGAGCGGAACCCGCGCCCGAGCACGGCCAGGCCGGCCGCGGCCCAGCCGAGCCGCCCGTTGACCGCGACGACGTCGCCCGGCCGGGCACCCGAGCGCGTCACCGGCTCGCGGTCGCCGAGGTCGCCGAGGGCCGTGACGCTGATCACGAGCTGGTCGGCACGCACCATGTCGCCGCCGGAGACGCCGACGCCTGCGCGCTCGGCCTCGGCCCACATGCCGTCGGCGAGGCCCGTGACGACCTCGCGCGGCGTGTCGGCCGGGCAGGCCAGGCCGACCAGGACCGTGGTCGGGGTGGCGCCCATGGCGGCGATGTCGGCCAGGTTGACCGCGACGGCCTTGCGCCCGACGTGCTCGGGCGAGGACCAGTCGAGCCGGAAGTGCACGCCCTGGACGAGCACGTCGGTGCTGGCGACCACGCGGCCGTCGGGAGCGGCGACGACGGCGGCGTCGTCCCCCGGGCCGAGCAGCGTGCCCGGCGGCTGGCGCCGTCCTTCGGTGACGGCGCGGATGAGCGCGAACTCGCCGGTCTCGGCGACCGTTCCGTCGTTCGGTGACACCGGTCACCTCTGCTTTCTCTACCGGGACAAAGCTCGATCACCGATAGTCGGATGCCCTATGTTTTTCGGGGAGCTGGCGATACGTTGCTGATGACGTTCCTACCTTGAGCCGATCGATCCCGACGAAAGGGCACGCCGTGGTCCACGCATACATCCTCATCCAGACCGAGGTCGGCAAGGCGGCCGCGGTGGCTGCCGAGATCTCCAGCATCCCGGGTGTGACCAGCTCGGAGGATGTCACCGGACCGTACGACGTGATCGTCCGCGCGGAGGCCGACAACGTCGACCAGCTGGGCCAGCTCGTCGTCGCGAAGGTGCAGAACGTGGAGGGCATCACGCGGACGCTGACCTGCCCGGTCGTGCATCTCTGACCTCATGATGTAGTTGAGGGGTGCCTGATTCCGACACCGGTGCCCCGCCGAGGGTGGTTCTCGTCACGGCCGCGGCCCTGGCCGTCGCGCTGGCGGTCGCCGTCGGCGTGTTCGCGTGGGTGAAGGGGTCGGCCTCGCCCGGCGCGGGACCGCTGCCCCTGGTCCCGGTGCCCGCCCCCGCCGCGGCGTCCCCCGCGTGCGCGACGCTGCTGGACGCGGCCCCGGCCGAGCTGACCTCCAACGGCACCCGCCTGGCCCGCCGTGAGCTGGCCGCCCCGGCCCCGCCGTCGACGCTCGCCTGGGGCACGACCGACCCGCTGGTGCTGCGCTGCGGCCTGGACCGGCCCCCGGAGCTGACCCCGTCGGCGTCGCTGCGCCTGGTGAACGGGGTCCAGTGGCTGCAGGTCCCCGGCGAGGGCGCGTCGACGTGGTACGTCGTGGACCGCGAGGTCTACGCGGCGCTGACGGTCCCGGACACCGCCGGGACGGGCCCGCTCCAGGAGATCTCGGACACGGTGGCGGCCAAGCTGCCCGCCCGCCCGCTGCGGTTTTCCTAGCGGAGGCCGGTGCCGCGGGCGATGGCCGTCTCGATGAGCGTGGTCAGCAGGGTCGGGTAGTCCATGCCCGTCACTTCCCACATCTTCGGGTAGGCGGACTTCGTCGTGAACCCGGGCATCGTGTTGACCTCGTTGATGGTCAGCCTGCCGTCTTCGCCGACGAAGAAGTCGACCCGCGCGAGGCCCTGGCAGTCCAGGGCGCGGAACGCCTCGACGGCCATCCTGCGGAGCTTCTCGGTGAGGGCGTCGTCGAGCTTGGCCGGGATGTCCAGCTCGGCGTCGTCGCCGAGGTACTTGGTTTCGAAGTCGTACCAGGCGTCCTCGTCCTCGGACAGGACGCGGATCTCCGCCGGGAGGGACGCCTCGATCCGGCCGTCGGGGAACTCGAGGACCCCGCACTCGACCTCGCGGCCGGCGACGGCGGCCTCGACGAGCACCTTGGGGTCGGTCTGCCGCGCGAGCTCGATGGCCGCGTCCAGCTCACTCCAGTCCGCGACGCGGCTGATGCCGACCGACGAGCCTGCCCGCGACGGCTTGACGAACACCGGCAGCCCGAGCTTGTCCTTCTCCGCCTGGTCCAAAGTGGACTGATCACGCCGGAGCGCGACGTAGGTGCCGACCGGAAGTCCTTCGGCGGCAAGGAGTTTCTTCGCCGTCTCCTTGTCCATGGCGGCGGCGCTGGCCAGCACGCCGGGCCCGACGTACGGGATGCCGGCGAGTTCGAGCAGGCCCTGGATGGTGCCGTCCTCGCCGAAGGCGCCGTGCAGCACCGGGAAGACGACGTCGACGCGCGAGAGCATTTCGCTCTCCCGCCCGGGTTCGACGGCCACCAGCCCGCGGCTGGAGGGATCGCCGGCGAGCACGAGGCCCTGGCCGCCCTCGACCGACGGCAGTTCGCGGCCGCGGATGGCGAGCTGGGCGGAGTCGCCGGTGCCGAGCACCCAGCGGCCCTCGCGGGTGATCCCGACCGGGACCGCCTCGAACCGCTCCGGATCGAGATGTCCCAGGACACTGCCCGCGGACAGGCACGAGATGGTGTGCTCGCTGCTGCGCCCGCCGAACACGACCGCCACCCGGATCTTCTCGCTCATGGTCCGCAACCGTACCCGGTGACCTCGCGGAACAGCCCAGCCCGGTGCGGCGAGCGGCCGCCCCTCAGCGGCGAACGCAACCGGTGACGGGTGCGGCACGTCCGGTACATCGAGGGCATCCCCGACAACGGGGCAGCTCCCTCAAGACAGCAGCGACACCAATACCGGCAGAGCAGCGACGAGAGCCTCCCGCGAACACCCCGCGTACCCGATCGCGACCCCGTGCGCCGACGGCGTCCCGGCGAAGTGCCGCGCCAGCCCGTCGAGCCGGATTCCCCGCCGCTCGGCCGACGCAATCACCGAAGCCTCCACCGCGGCCGAGGAAAACGGCACCACCAGGTGCGCGCCCGCGTCGTCGCCCCGCACCGGAATTCCCGCGCCCGACAACGCTCCCGCCAGCAACGTCCGCCGCTCGGCCATCTCGCGGCGCAGCTTGCGCAGGTGCCGTCCCAGGTCGCCGTTGCGCGCGAACTCGTACAGCACGCGCTGTCCCGCCGGGGACGGCCGCGTGCCCGTCGAATCCCGGTACGCCAGCACCGCCGAGGTGATCGCCTCCGGCGCGACCATCCAGCCGGCGCCCAGCGTCGGCGTGAGGATCTTCGACGTCGTTCCCAGATGCGCCACGACGTCCGGGGCCAGCGACGCCAGCATCGGCAGCGGCGCGACGTCGAACCGCAGCTCGCCGTCGTAGTCGTCCTCGATCACCAGCATCGACGACGCCCGCGCCCGCTCCACCAGCGCGACCCGCCGGGCCGCGCTCAGCCTGCTGCCCATCGGGTACTGGTGCGCCGGGGAGCAGTACACCGCCCGCGCGCCCGGCGGGATCTCCTCCGGCCGCAGTCCCTCCTCGTCCACCGGCACGCCCACCACGCGCATCCCGGCCCGCCGGAACGCCTGGACCGCCCGCTGGTAGCCCGGTTCCTCGACGGCGACGACGTCGCCCCTCTCCAGCACCGCCGCGGCCAGCTCCACCACCGCCGCCGTCGTCCCGCCGGTGGCCAGCACCGAGCCCGCCGCCAGCCCGCGGTGACGCAGCAGGTGCTCCGACACCGCCGCGCGGTACTCCGGCAGCCCGGCGCGGTGCGCGCGGACCAGCGGGTCCGGGTCGGCTGCCGCCCGCCAGGCGCGGCGCCAGGCCGCGCGGTCCAGCCCGGCGGCCCACGGCGTGCCCGGCCCGAGGTCCAGCAGCGGCGGCGCTTCCGCCTCGAACGCCGGGACAGCGGGCGCCGGGACCTCCGAGGCCGACAGCGAAGGCGGCGTCGTCACGTACGTGCCGGAGCCGTTGCGCCCGGCGATCCAGCCTTCGGCGTGCAGCTGCTCGTAGGCCGCCGACGTCACCGTGCGGCTGACGCCGAGCCGTCCGGCCAGCGCCCGGGTCGAGGGCAGCCGGTCGCCGCCGCGCAGGTGCCCGGACGCCGCCGCTTCGCGCAGCGCGTCGGCGAGCTGGACCGCCAGCGGCGTCACCGCCGAGCGGTCGAGGCTGACCGGCAGCGCGGTGTCGGCGTGCGTCAACGGGACCTCCTCGAGTGGACTTCCCAAGTGTAGAAGAAGTGGCCGTTCTCCGAGGCCACTGCCGAGGGAGACGCTGGTCGCATGCTCTCCACGACGCCCCGCACCACGCTCGGCCGCAAGAAGCACCGCGCCGTCACCGACCGCTCCGCGCTGTACGAGGTCCTCGACGCGGGCCTGATCTGCCACCTCGGGGTCGTCCGCGACGGCGTCCCGCTGGTCCTGCCCACCG
Source organism: Amycolatopsis melonis (assembly GCF_040064235.1). Taxonomy (NCBI): domain Bacteria; kingdom Bacillati; phylum Actinomycetota; class Actinomycetes; order Pseudonocardiales; family Pseudonocardiaceae; genus Amycolatopsis; species Amycolatopsis melonis. The sequence goes on along the minus strand of NZ_JBDZYD010000002.1, from coordinate 267,302 downwards.
GCTACGGCCGCGACGGCGACACGCTCTACCTGCACGGCTCCACCGGCGCGGCCAGCCTCCGCGCGGCCGCACAGGGCGTCGAGGTGTGCGTCACCGTCACGCTCCTGGACGGCATCGTCTATTCGCGCTCGGTCAACAACCACTCGATGAACTACCGCAGCGCCGTCGTCTTCGGCACGGCGGCGCCGGTCGTCGAGCGCGAAGCCAAGCTGCACGGCCTGAAGGTGCTCACCGACCACCTCGCGCCGGGCTCGTGGGAGCACGCGCGCGAGGTCAACGCCAAGGAGTTCGCCGCGGTGAGCGTCCTGGCCCTCGACCTGGCCGAGGCGTCGGTGAAGATGCGTGCCGAAGGGCCCGACGACGAACCGGAGGACGTCGAGGCCGACGCCGCGTGGGCCGGGGTGCTGCCGGTCCGGACGGTCTTCGGCACGCCCGAGCCGTCCGCGGACCTCTCCCCCGACTGGACCACGCCACCGCACGTCACCGGTCGTGAGTGAGTAACAGTGTTAGAACACTGTTACTCACTCACGACCGGGGCGAGCGGCAACCTGACCGTGAAGGTCGTCCGGCCCGGCTCCGACTCCACGGCGACCGTGCCGCCGTGGGCCGTGACCAGGGACTGGACCACCGACAGGCCGAGCCCGGTGCCGCCGTTGCCGCGGGTGCGGGAGTCGTCGACGCGGAAGAAGCGGTCGAAGATCCGGTCCTGGTCGGCGGGCGCGATGCCCGGCCCGGTGTCGGTCACCCGTACCACCGCTTCGGACGCCGAAGCCGTCACCGAGACGTGCACCGCGGTCCCCGGCGGGGTGTGCACCGCGGCGTTGGCCAGGAGGTTGTCCAGGACCTGCCGAAGCCGCACCGGGTCGGCGTCGACGACCGCCGTCGCCAGCGACGTCGTCAGCGGGTGGTCGGGGCGGCCGGCGGCGAACGCGTCCGCCGCGTCGCCGGCCAGCTCGGCGAGGTCGACGCGCTCCGGGCGCAGCGGCGTCTCGGCGGCCCGCGCGTCGAGGCGGGCCAGCAGCAGGAGGTCGTCGACGAGCACCGTCATCCGCGCCGTCTCCTCGCGGATCTTCGCCAGGTGCGCCTCCCGCTCGGCGGGCTCGTTCGCCGCCGCGTAGCGGAACAGGTCGGCGTAGCCGCGGATCGACGTCAGCGGCGTCCGCAGCTCGTGGGAGGCGTCCGCGACGAACCGGCGCAGCCGCTCGTTCGCCTCGGTCTTCGCGGCCAGCGACGTGTCGATGTGCGCGAGCATCACGTTGAACGCCGTCCGCAGCTCCTCGACCTCGGCGCCGCCCCCGGTGCCCGCCGCGCGGACCGGCAGGGCGGGGTTGGCCGTGAGGTCGTGGGAGGCGATGTCGTGCGCGGTGCCCGCCATGTCGGCCAGCGGGCGCAGGCCGCGGCGCAGCACCAGCCGCCCGGCGACCACCAGCACGACGAGGGCGAAGGTGAACGCGCCCGCCTCGACCCAGATCAGCTGCTGCACGGTGCTGTCGAGGTCCTTCTGCGGCGCCGCGCTCACCAGCACCGAATCGGTGTCGACCGGGCACGCGCGCACCCGGTAGGGCTCGCCGTCGCGCAGGTACAGGGTGCGCGTGACGTCGCCGCCCAGCCCTTCCACGGCGAACTTCGCCAGCTGCTCGGCGTCGCTGGGCGGCTTGCCGCCCGAAACCGGCGTCGCGACCCCGTCCCGGACCGTGTACAGCGCCGAGTACCAGGAGTACACCGGCTCGGGCGGGCCGTGCGTCGCGCGCAGCAGCGGCACCTGGGTGTCCATGCTCTTGACCAGCTGCTCGTCGAGCCGCCGGTCCAGGTAGCCGTGCATGATCCCGGCCATCGTGACGCCGACGACGGCGAACACCACCAGCGCCAGCGCGCCGAGGCCGAGGATGATCCGGGTGCCCAGCCGCGTGCGCTGCCAGGCCCCGTACCACCGGCGGAGGAAGCGCTTCACCGCTGGACCTGGCGCACGACGTAGCCGACGCCGCGCACGGTGTGGATCAGCGGTTCGCCGTCACCCGCGTCGACCTTGCGCCGCAGGTGCGAAATGACCAGTTCGACCACATTGGACCGGCCGCCGAAGTCGTATTCCCAGACGTGGTCGAGGATCTGGGCCTTGGTGAGCACCGCGGGCGAGCGCCGCATGAGGTAGCGCAGCAGCTCGTACTCGGTCGGGGTCAGCTCGGCAAGGCGGTCGCCGCGGCGGACCTCGCGGGTGTCCTCGTCCAGCGTCAGGTCCCCGACGCGCAGCACGGCACCGCGCGCCGCCGCCTGGACGCCGCCGGTGCTGCGCCGCAGCACCGCACGCAGCCGCGCCATCAGCTCCTCGACCGAGAACGGCTTGACGAGGTAGTCGTCGCCGCCACGGGTGAGGCCGGCGACCCGGTCGGCCGTCGCGTCCTTCGCCGTGAGGAAGACCACGGGCACGGTGCTGCCGTTCCGGCGCAGGCGGTCGAGCACGGTGAAGCCGTCGAGGTCCGGCAGCATCAGGTCGAGCACGACGATGTCCGGCCCGAACTCGGCGGCCTGGCTCAGCGCCGCCTGGCCGGACCCGGCCGTGACCGCCTGCCAGCCCTCGTACCGGGCGACGGTGGCGACGAGGTCGGCGATGTGCGGCTCGTCGTCGACGACGAGCAGGCGCACGGGGTCGGAGGTCTGCACGCGTTCATCATCACCCGGCGCCGCCGCCGCGGGCGAGCCGCGGGGCGGTCCGACAGGAAGCCGACAGCCTGCACCCAGCCCCACCACAGGCTGCGTGGCGAGGCTGGCCTTCGTGAACCGAACCGAAGGAGGATCCGTGTGACCACCATGACGCAGACCGCCGAGGCCGCGCGCCCGGCGATCCGCCCCCGGATCGCCGCGAAATCCGGCCTCTTCCTCTTCCTGGGCGCCAACGTGGCCGCCGTCACCGTGCTGTTCGCCCAGGCCGGGGTGTCGCAGAACGTGCTGATCACCATCGGCAGGCTCGCCGGCATGTACGGCGCGCTGGCGATGGCGTTCCAGCTGCTGCTCGTGGCGCGGCTGCCGTGGCTGGACCGGCGGCTGGGCATGGACCGGCTCACCTCGTGGCACCGCTGGACCGGCTTCACGATCCTGTGGACCCTGCTGGCGCACCTGGTGTTCATCGCGTTCGGCTACGCCGAGGTTTCGGACAAGGGCGTCGCCGACGAGCTGGTCGAGATGGCGAACACCCTCGAAGGGATCCTGCGGGCGCTGGTCGCCTTCGCCCTGATCCTCGTCGTGGGCGCGGTTTCGGCGAAGTTCGCGCGCCGGCGGCTGGCGTACGAGACCTGGCACTTCATCCACCTCTACACCTACGCCGCGGTGCTGCTGGCCTTCACCCACCAGATCGCCCTCGGCCAGACGTTCGCCGGGTCGGAGACGGCGAAGGCGTACTGGTGGACGCTGTGGCTCGGTGCCGGCACCGCCGTCCTCGCCGGACGCGTCGTGCTGCCGCTGTGGCGGAACCTGCGCCACCAGCTGCGTGTCACGGCGGTGGTGCCCGAGTCCGCGGACGTCGTCTCGGTGTACATGACCGGCAAGCACCTGGACAAGCTGCCCGCCCGGGCGGGCCAGTTCTTCCTCTGGCGTTTCCTCACCAAGGACCGCTGGTGGCAGGCCAATCCGTTCTCCCTGTCGGCCGCGCCCGACGGCCGCACCCTGCGGCTGACCGCGAAGGCGCTCGGCGAGTCCAGCGCTTCGCTGCGGCACCTGCGGGTCGGGACGCGGGTGTTCGCCGAAGGCCCGTACGGCGCCTTCACGACGATCCACCAGCAGCGGCCCAACGCGCTGCTCGTGGCGGGCGGTGTCGGGATCACGCCGATCCGCGCGCTGCTGGAGGACATCGACGGCCACGTCGTCGTGCTGTACCGGGTGCGCTCCCAGTCCGACGCGGTGCTGCTGCCGGAAATCGACGAGCTGGCCAGGGCACGCGGCGCCGTCGTCAGTGTCCTCACCGGACCGGACCAGGCGGTCGGCCCGCGCGGCGCGGTGCTCGGGCCGGCGAACCTGCACATGATGGTGCCGGACGTGCACGAGCGGGACGTGTTCGTCTGCGGCCCGCCGGGGATGACCGCGGCCGTGCTGCGCAGCCTGCGCGAGCTGAAGGTGCCCGCCGCCCAGGTCCACGCCGAACGTTTCAGCCTTGCGGCCTAGGGGGAATCCGTCGTGAAGAAGACCATTTTCGTCGTCGCGCTGTCCATCGCCGGGTTCATCGCGGTCTGGCGGTTCGAGCCGGGGCCGGTGCACAACACCGCCGCCGTCGCCCAGGCACCGTCGAGCACCAGCGCACCGTCCACATCGGCCACCTCGACTGCACCGTCCACTTCGGCCAGTCCCGATGCGACAGTCACGACGCAGGGCACCGCCGAGTCCGGCCGGTACGGCACCGTGCAGGTCCAGGTGACCTTCACCGGCTCCCGGATCAGCGTGATCACGCTGCTGCAGGCGCCCGACGACGGCCGCGCACTGACCGCGCTGCCGCGGCTGCAGGAGGAGGCGATGCAGGCCCAGAGCGCCGACATCGACACGGTCACCGGCGCCACCGAGACCAGCGAGTCGTACAAGACCTCGCTGCAGGCCGCGATCGACGCGAAGGGGAACCGATGACGACCCGCGTGGAACAGGTGATGGGGCTGCCGATCTCGCTCGACCTGCGCGACGAAGGAGACTTCGCCGAGGTCGTCGACGACGTCTTCGCGTGGTTCCGCGACGTCGACGCGAGGTTCAGCCCGTTCAAGGACGACAGCGAGGTCAGCCGGTACGACCGCGGCGAGCTGGCGCCGGAGGAGCTGAGCGACGACCTCATCGAGGTCCTGGAGCTCTGCGCGTACTACGAGCAGCTGTCCGGCGGCGCGTTCCGCGCGCGGCTGCCCGGCCGCGGCCTGGACCCGTGCGCCGTCGTCAAGGGCTGGGCGGTGCAGCGCGCGGCCGACATGCTGAAAGCCGAGGGCGCGACGACGTTCTGCCTCAACGCCGGCGGCGACGTCGTCACCGCCGGCGAGCCGGAACCCGGGCGCCCGTGGCGGGTCGGCGTGCGCCACCCCGAGCAGCCCCTCGCGGTGTGCGCGGTACTGGAGTCGCGCAACGGCGCGATCGCGACGTCGGCGGCGTACGAGCGGGGCTCGCACATCCTCGACGGCCGGTCCGGCACGCCGGCGACCGGGCTGATGAGCGTCACGGTCGTGGCAGGCGACCTGGTCACCGCGGACGCGCTGGCCACCGCGGCGTTCGCGATGGGCCCCGAGGGCATCACCTGGGCGGCCGACCGGCCCGGCTGCGAGATCCTCATCGTCGACGACCGCCGCCGCGTGCACCGCACCGCGGGCCTGGCGCTGGCGTCGTAAATCGGTTCGCACCCGCGCCGGAGGTCGGCCAGACTCGGGCATACCCGACTTCGAGGAGTGCCATGCCGTCGTCCGTGCTCAACGTCTCCGTCGACTGTGCCGACCCGTACCGGCTGTGCCAGTTCTGGAGCGCGGTCACCGGGCAGCCGATCCCGCCGGAGGACCAGCCCGGCGACGACGAGGTCGGCTTCGACCTCGGCAACGGGACGAACCTGCTCTTCCTGCGCGTGCCGGAGCCGAAGACGGTGAAGAACCGGCTCCACCTGTGCCTGCAGCCGGACATCCCGCGTGACGAGGAGGTCGAGCGGCTGCTCGGGCTGGGCGCGACGCTGGTGAACGACCTGCGCAAGCCCGACGGCACCGGCTGGGCCGTGCTCGCCGACCCCGAAGGCAACGAGTTCTGCGTGCTGCGCAGCGCGGCCGAACGAGCGGCGACGTCGTGACGGACTCGTTCGCCGTCAACCGGGCGAACTGGGACGACCGCGCGGTGCTGCACGCGGCGTCGCCGGACTACGGCTTCGCCCGGTTCGAGGCGGACCCGGCGTACCTGAGCGACGTCGTGCGGTTCGACCGGCCGCGGCTGGGCGACATCGCCGGGCTGCGCGCGGTGCACCTGCAGTGCCACCTCGGCACGGACACGGTTTCGCTGTCCCGGCTGGGCGCCGACCTGACGGGGCTCGATTTTTCGGGTGCGGCGCTGGCCGAAGCGCAGCGGCTCGCCGCGGCGGCGGGCGCGTCGATCGGCTTCCACGAGGCCAACGTGTACGACGCCGTCGAGGTGCTCGGCGCGGAGCGGTTCGACCTGGTCTACACCGGGATCGGCGCGCTGTGCTGGCTGCCGTCGGTGGCGCGCTGGGCCGCCGTGGTCGCCGGGCTGCTGCGCCCCGGCGGGCGGCTGTTCATCCGCGAAGGCCATCCGATGCTGTGGTCTTTGGACGAGAACGATCCACCGTCGCCGCGGTATCCGTACTTCGAGCACGCCGAGCCACTGGTCTTCGACGACCCCGAGACCTACGTCGCCGTCGACCGGCCGGTCGAGCACAGCGTCACCCACTCGTGGAACCACTCGCTGGGCGAGATCATCACGGCACTGCAGGAGAACGGCCTGGCACTGACCGCGTTCACCGAGCACGACAGCGTGCCGTGGAACGCGCTGCCCGGCCAGATGACCCTCGACGAAGCCACGGGCGAGTGGCGGCTGACGGACACGCCGTCGCGGCTGGCGGCGAGCTACACGCTCCAGGCGGTCAAGAGCGGCTGAATAGGGTGGCCGCATGCCCCTGATCGCGCTCGCCACGCTCGGCGGAACCATCTCGATGGCCCCGGTCCCCGGCACCGGCGGCGCGGTGCCCCGGCTCGGCGCGGCCGACCTGCTCGGCACGCTCGGCGACCTGCCGATGGACGTCCTGGCGGAGACACTGGCCGGCATCGGCAGCGCGTCGATGGACTTCGCGACGCTGCTGCGGTGCCGCGACTGGGGGCTGCGGCAGGACGCCGACGGATTCGTCGTCGTCCAGGGCACGGACACCCTGGAGGAGACGGCCTACTTCCTGGAGCTGTGCTGGCCGTCGGAGATCCCGGTGGTGGTCACGGGGGCGATGCGGAACGCGGGCCTGCTGAGCCCGGACGGCCCGGCGAACCTGCGCAACGCGCTCACGGTGGCGGCCGACCCGCGCAGCCGCGGCCGCGGGATCCTGGTGACGCTCAACGACGACGTCCACGCGGCCCGCTGGGTGCGCAAGGCACATTCGAGCCACCTGGAGGCGTTCACGTCGGCGCCGGCGGGCCCGCTGGGGATGGTGGTGGAGAACGCGGTCCACTACTTCCACCCATCCCCGCCGCGGCTGCCCGCACTGCCGGGTGGGGACTTCGGGGGCCTGGTCCCGATCGTCGAGGCGGGCCTCGACGACTCGGGCGCGTTTCTTTCGTCGGTGGCCGCCCAGCCGGAGGTGCGTGGCGTGGTCGTCGCCGCTACCGGGGCGGGCCACGTTTCGTCCGGGATGGCCGACGTGATCGCCCGGCTCGTTCCGGAGCTGCCGGTGGTGGTGGCGTCCCGGACGGGAGCCGGGCCGACGCTGCGTTCGACGTACGGCTTCCACGGCTCGGAGTCGAGCCTGATCGCCATGGGGGCGACGATGGCGGGCTGGCTGGACGCGCGGAAGTCCCGGATCCTGCTACACACCCTCTTGGCCGCGGATGCGAGCCGGGAGGACATCGAACGCGAGTTCCGCGCCCGCGGCGACCTGGACTGACCCGCCGCTCAGTCGAGAACCGGGCCGCCGAGCGGGTCCAGGTGGTAGGGGCGCATGGCGCGGCCCGCGTCGCGGTAGACGTGGACCGAGATCGCCGGGTCCGGGCCGTCGTTGCGGACCTCGTGCACGTAGCCCGGCCCGAACACCCGCGACTGGCCCGCCGAAAGCGCGTGCAGCTCGGTGACCGCGCGGCCGTCCGGCGCCCGGCGCGCCACGGCCTCGGTGAGGTGGCCGCTGACCACGGTGAACGCGCCGCTGGCGAACGCGTGGTCGTGCAGGTCGGTGTGCTGGCCGGGCAGCCAGCTCATCAGCCACACCTCCTGCTGGGCGTCCTGCTCGACGAGCGTCGCGAAGCGCTCTTCGGGGTCGTAGCGCAGGAGGTGCTTCCAGCGGTCGCGGTCGGCGGCGACCTCCAGCGCGACGCGCACGGGGTGGCGCAGCGCGGGGTTCTCGGGACGCAGCAGGGTGTTGTCCGGAACGGCGAACATGAGGGTCCTCACGGAAGAAAAGGGGTGTCGAGCTGGGCCGGGGCTGGGTTCACCGACAACAGCGACACGCGCGCACGACGGCGCGGAGGCCCGTGCGGCCCCGCAGCTCAGACATGTCGTACGCGAACATGGGACCAGAGTCGCAGCCGCGCCCCTGCCTGGTCAAGACGTCCCACCCTCCGGGAGATCAGGACCACTCGTGCTTCTGCGACCGGCCGAGCAGCTCGGCGCCCGCCTGCCGCGGGTCGACGCCCTCGTGGCAGACGCGGTGCATGGCGTCGGTGATCGGCATGTCGACCCCGACGCTCTGCGCCAGCGCCCGGATCGACGAGCACGACATGACACCCTCGGCGACCTGCCCGCCGGCGGCCGCCTGCGCCTGTTCGAGGGTCTCGCCGCGGCCGAGTCGCTCGCCGAAGGTCCGGTTGCGCGACAGCGGCGACGAGCAGGTCGCGACCAGGTCGCCGACGCCGGCGAGCCCGGCGAACGTGAGCGGGTCGGCGCCCAGCTTCGCGCCGAGCCGGGCCATCTCGGCCAGGCCGCGGGTGATCAGCGTCGCCATGGTGTTGGTGCCGAGCCCGAGTCCGGCGGCCATCCCGGTGCTCAGCGCGATGACGTTCTTGCAGGCGCCGCCGAGCTCGCAGCCGACGACGTCGGTGTTGGTGTACGGGCGGAAGTAGGAGTTGGCGCAGGCCCGCTGGATCGCGACGGCCCGGTCGTGGTCGGCGCAGGCGAGCACGGACGCCGACGGCTGACCGGCGGCGATCTCCTTGGCCAGGTTCGGCCCGGTGACGACGACGACGTCCCCGGCGTCGATCCCGACGATCTCGGCGATCACCTCGCTCATCCGCTTGAGCGTGCCGAGTTCGACGCCCTTGGCGAGGCTGACCAGGATGGCGTCGCGCGGCAGCAGGTCACGCCACGCCGTCAGGTTGGCCCGCAGGCTCTGGCTGGGCACGGCGAGCACGACGGCTTCGGCGGCGCGCAGCGCCTCGGCCGGGTCGCTGGTGGCGGTGATGGTCGCCGGCAGGGTGACCCCGGGCAGGTAGGCGGAGTTGGTGTGCCGCTCCCGGATGTCCGTGGCGACCTCCTCGCGGCGCGCCCACATGGTGACGTCCCGCCCGGCGTCGCCGAGCACCTTCGCGAAGGCGGTGCCCCACGAACCGGCGCCGAGCACGGTGACCCGCTGCACGTCGGGGCGCATCAGGCGGGATCTCCCGGCTTCGTCACGGGCGGTTCCTCGTTGCGGATCTCGGCCAGCAGCCGGGTGACCTCGTCCATCATGACCTTGGTGACCTCCCGCAGCTTCGAGGCGCTGCGGGTGTTGCCGCCGCGGTAGGCGGACAGGTCGATCGGGTCGCCGACGGAGTGGGTGATCGTCTTGCGCGGAAAGGGCGTGAACTTCTTGGTGTAGCCGTTGAAGATCTGGCTGGTCCCCCACCGCGCGACGGGGATGACGGGAACGTCGTTCTGCAGCGCGAGCCGGGCGGCGCCGGTGAAGGACTCCTTCGGCCAGCCGGCCGGATCCTTGGTGATGGTGCCCTCGGGATAGATGACGACGATCTTCCCTTCCTGCAGAGCCTGGTGAGCAGCCTTGAGACTGTCCCCGGCGGCGGCCGACCCCCGCGAGACGGGAATCTGCCCGGACCCGGAGACGATCGGCCCCAGAATCGGCGCACGCGTCAGGCTCTCCTTGAAGAGGAACCGCGGAACCCGCTTCTGCCGGTGCACGAAGACGGCGTCGACGGCAGGATCCAGGTGCGAGATGTGGTTCATGACGAGCAGAGCGGGCCCCTGCCGCGGAATCTTCTCGGCCCCGACATAGACCCGCCGAGCGATGTGGGTGAGCGGGTAGAACAGTACGGCGGCAAGCCCCACCCAGAAGCCGCCCTTCTCACGCCGGGCCACGATCTCCTCCTCAAGGCATCAGTCCGGCCCTGATCCTGCCGCGCCGGGGTCACGGCAGTCCAGGGAGGGTGGGTTCCCCCTGGATACGGTGGGTTTCCGGGGGTCTCGTCGGCTTCCGTGCTGCCTCCCGCCTGCAGGCTGGGCTGGGGCACAGTCGCGCTCCCCGGCTCCCGGCGCGGCAGTGCCCGTCGCAGCCGCTTACCCGGGTTCCGGCAAAGCCTCGTTCTGGCGCCGTACTGAAGGGCCCCCTCCTCTCACGTGACGCAACGAAAGTGCCCTTCGGGCGGCTCGAGCCGCCCGATCCGCGCCCGGTCCCCTGACAGCGGCCTTCCGGGGTGCCTGGAACGACATGAAAGAGTCGTTCATGTCGTCAGACGAGGTGAACGAGTCATTCACCACACCGCAGCGGCGCGACCACCCGGGGCTGGCCGGTCGCCGCCGCCCGGGCTTGCGCCGCGACACGGCGGGATCCAGCCTCACCACGGCCCCGCCCCAGCACGGCCCCGCCCCAGCACGGCCCCGCCCCAGCACGGCCCCGCCCCAGCACGGCCCCGCCCCAGCACGGCCCCGCCCCAGCACAGCCCCGCCCCAGCACAGCCCCGCCCCAGCACAGCCCCGCCCCAGCACAGCCCCGCCCCAGCACAGCCCCGCCCCAGCACAGCCCGCCCCAGCACAGCCCGCCCCAGCACAGCCCGCCCCAGCACAGCCCGCCCTCCCAGGGGGTCCCCCTCCCCCGGGCGCCCCCCGAATCCGACGCTACCGAGCCCACCCGACAAAACCGGCCCCCAAACCCCACCCACCCCCAGAGTTGTCCACAACACCCGTCGCCTGTGGACAACCCGCACGTTCCCGCACCACCCCCACAGCCTTTCCGGTAAAGATGGACACGTGGACGTCGATCTGGTCGTGCCGATGAAACACCCCCGTGACGGGAAGTCGCGGCTGCGTGGCGCCGTCGAGGCGGACCGCCATCCCGGGCTGGTCCTCGCTCTGGCCGCCGACACGCTCGCCGCCGTCGTCTCCAGTGCTCACGTGCGGCGGGTGGTGCTCGTCGCCGCCGATCCCTCGGCCGTGGCCGAGCTGGGGGAACTCGGTGTCGAGATCGTCGCCGAACCGCCCGAGAAGACCCTCAACGCCGCCTTCCGGCACGGCGAAGCCCTGCTCAAGGCCGCCGATCCCGGGGCCGTCGTCGGGGCGCTGCAGGCCGATCTTCCCGCCCTGCGCGCCGGTGATCTCACCGCCGCCCTCGCCGAGGCCGATGGCCGGCGGGCCTTCGTCGCCGATCGGCAGGGCACCGGCACCACCCTGCTACTCGCCGCACCCGGCCTGCCGCTCGATCCGCGCTTCGGTCCCGGCTCGGCGCGCCGGCACGCCGAGTCCGGCGCGGCCGCCCTCACCGGGGCGCTGCCGACTCTGCGCAGTGACGTCGACACCCCCGATGATCTTGCCCACACGCTGGCCCTCGGTGTCGGGAAACACACCGCCGCCCGCCTCGGCGAACCGTCTCCGGCACCGTACTGAGCTGTTCATCCGACCTTCACCACGGCCTGCGCAAATCCGCCTGGCGTAGTGAAGAATGGGGGCCGTGAGCACAGACGACGGCAGCACGCCCGCACCCCGGAGGCGACGGAACCCGGCGAACGGATCTTCGGAGACGGCGAAGAAGACGTCCGGCACGGCGAAACCGGCCGCCGCCAAGAAGGTCCCGTCGAAGTCCACCGCCCGCGACACCGCCGCCCGTGCCACCGCCGGCAAGGCCAGAACCCGCAAGACCACCACTGCCGCGGCCACCCCGGCGCCGGCGCGCCGCCGCAGCTCCACGCAGGGCAACCCGCGCGGCGCCGAGGAGTTCCGCGCGGTCCCGTCGGCGCCGCCCGCGGTCACCGCCGCGCCGACCGCCGTCGAGACGCTGCCGGACGACCGGTACTTCAACCGCGAGCTGTCTTGGCAGGACTTCAACGCCCGCGTGCTCGCCCTCGCCGAGGACGAGTCGCAGCCGCTGCTGGAGCGGGCGAAGTTCCTCGCCATCTTCGCGTCCAACCTGGACGAGTTCTACATGGTCCGCGTCGCCGGCCTGAAGCGCCGCGACGAGACCGGCCTGCTGGTGCGCAGCGCGGACGGGCTCACCCCGCGCGAGCAGCTCCGCTACATCGCCAAGCGCAACCAGGACCTCGTCGAGCGCCAGACCGGCGCGTTCGAGAAGCACCTGCGCCCGCAGCTGGCCGAGCACGACATCCGGATCGTCGGCTGGGCCGATCTCGGCGGCGCCGACCAGCTGCGGCTGTCGAGCTACTTCTCCGAGCAGATCTTCCCGGTCCTGACGCCGCTGGCGGTCGACCCGGCGCACCCGTTCCCCTACATCTCGGGCCTGTCGCTCAACCTCGCCGTGACGGTCCGCGACCCGGAGGGCGGCACCGAGCGCTTCGCCCGCGTGAAGGTGCCGAGCAACGTGCCGCGCCTGATGCGCGTCGAAACCGACCGGGCTAGCCGGACCGCGACGTTCCTGCCGCTCGAAGAACTGATCGCCGCGCACCTCGGCGAGCTGTTCACCGGCATGGACGTCACCGAGCACCACGTCTTCCGCGTCACCCGCAACGCCGACTTCGAGGTCGACGAGGACCGCGACGAAGACCTCCTGCAGGCGCTCGAGCGCGAGCTGGCGCAGCGCCGGTTCGGCCCCCCGGTGCGGCTGGAGGTCGCGCAGGACATGAGTGAGCACATGCTCGAGCTGCTGCTGCGCGAGCTGGACGTCGACCCGGCCGACGTCGTCGAGGTCCCCGGCCTGCTCGACCTGACCTGCCTGCACCAGCTGTCCGCTGTGGACCGCAAGGAGCTGAAGGACCGGCCGTTCGTCCCGGCGACGCACGCGGCGTTCGGCGAGCGCGAGACACCCAAGAGCGTCTTCGCGACGCTGCGCGAGGGCGACGTGCTGGTGCACCACCCGTACGACTCGTTCTCGACCAGCGTGCAGCGCTTCATCGAGCAGGCGGCGGCCGACTCGAAGGTACTGGCGATCAAGCAGACGCTGTACCGGACGTCGGGTGACTCGCCGATCGTCGACGCGCTGATCGACGCCGCCGAGGCGGGCAAGCAGGTCGTCGCGCTGGTGGAGATCAAGGCACGCTTCGACGAGCAGGCGAACATCACCTGGGCGCGGACGCTGGAGCGCGCGGGCGTGCACGTCGTGTACGGCCTGGTCGGGCTGAAGACGCACTGCAAGGTGTCGATGGTGGTGCGCCAGGAGGGCTCGACGATCCGGCGCTACTGCCACATCGGCACCGGCAACTACAACCCGAAGACCGCGCGGCTGTACGAAGACCTCGGGCTGCTGACGGCCGACCCGAGCATCGGCGCGGACATCACGGACCTGTTCAACGTGCTGACCGGCTACTCGCGGCAGGACACCTACCGGACGATCCTGACGTCCCCGCACGGCATCCGCCGCGGCATCGTGCGCGCGATCGGCGAGGAGATCGAGCTGGCGCGGGCCGGGCAGCAGGCCGGGATCCGGATCAAGTGCAACTCGCTGGTCGACGAGCAGGTGATCGACGCGCTCTACCATGCGTCGCAGGCCGGTGTGCCGGTCGAGGTCGTCGTCCGCGGGATCTGCGCGCTGAAGCCGGGCGTGGAGGGGCTGTCGGAGAACATCCACGTCCGGTCGATCCTCGGCCGGTTCCTGGAACACTCGCGCGTCTTCCACTTCCGCGCGGGCGGCACGCACTGGATCGGCAGCGCGGACATGATGCACCGCAACCTCGACCGGCGGATCGAGGCGCTGGTGCGGGTGAAGGACCCGAAGCTGACGCGGCAGCTGGACAACATCTTCGACTCGGCGCTCGACCCGGCGACGCGCTGCTGGGTGCTGACGCCCAGCGGCGAATGGTCGCCGTTCCCGGCGGAGGGTTCGCAGGTGCGGGACCACCAGCTGGAGCTGGCGAAGCTGCACGGGGCAGCCGGATGACCCACGAGGTACGGGCGGCCGGCGCGGTGCTGTGGCGCGGCGCCGGGCGGGCGACCGAGGTCGCCGTGGTGCACCGCCCGCGGTACGACGACTGGTCGCTGCCGAAGGGAAAGCTCGACCCGGGCGAGACGATCGCCGAGGCGGCGGTCCGGGAAGTCCGCGAGGAGACCGGCTTCGCGGCGGTACTGGGCCGCTACCTGACGCGGACGGCGTACACGGTGCCGTCGCGGACGGGGTCCGCGGCGGTGCCGAAGACGGTCGACTACTTCGCCGCGGAAGCGCTGTCCGGCGAGTTCGCGCCGAACGAAGAGGTCGACGAGCTGCGCTGGCTCGCCCCGACGGCGGCGGAGAAACTGCTGACGCGGCCGGAGGACGTGCGGGTGCTGCGGGCGTTCTGCGAGCTGCCGACGGGCCTGACGACGCTGCTGCTGGTCCGGCACGCGAAGGCGGGCAAACGCGACGAGTGGACCGGCGACGACGACCTGCGCCCGCTGTCGGAGGCGGGCATCCGCCAGGCGGCGGCGCTGCGCCGGGTGCTGGCGTTGTTCGGGCCGGACCGGGTGCTGTCGGCGCCGCGGCTGCGGTGCGTCCAGACGGTGCACGGAGTCGCGGAGGACACGGGCGCCGAGGTGCGCCACGAGCCGCTGTTTTCGGAGGAGGGCTACTGGCCCGACCCGGTGCTGGGCGTAGCGCGCCTGCTGGCGGTGGCGGGCGACGGCGGGACGCCGGTGGTGTGCAGCCAGGGCGGGGTGATCCCGGACCTGGTGAGCGCACTGGCCGACCGCGACGGAGTGGAACTCCCGGCCGCCCGCGGCGGAGTGGTGCCGAGCAAGAAGGGCTCGTTTTGGGTCCTGTCGTTCCACCCGCCGACGGCCGAAGAAGGCCCCCGCCTGCTGGCGGCGGACTACCACCCGAGCGCCCTCCCCGCCCCGACACCGACCCGCTCCTGAGCCGGTTGTCCACAGCCTCTCGGTGATGTGGACAACCCGGCCTTGGCCGCGGTTTTCCGGGGTTTCCTGTCGGCCCGTCCCGATACGCTGGAGCCGGGGGGCGCCCCCAGGGGTGCCCGGCGGCGAAAACGCTCTCCGGAGGCCGGGGCCGGGGCGGGTTCGGAGAGGGCTTTCGCAGGACGTCGACCGCCTGGTGCTGGAGGGGCCTCCGGCACTCCTCGGCACGCCGGAGTGGGAACGGGCGCCGAGGGTGACAAGCGGCAGCCGGGGCGGGCGCCGGGGCAGCCAGAGTGGAACGGGCGCCGAGGGTGACGAGCAGCGGCCGGCGCGGGCGCCGGGGCAGCCAGAGTGGAACGGGCGCCCGATGGCCTCCCGATGCGCTCGCGAACGTCCCAAGCGCCCCAATGTGGCGTTGGCGAACCACCTTTTGCCGACCTACGTCTCGCGGGAAACCGTGGCCCGGGTGCGGTCGGAGGATGGTGCGGTGTCTTGAATGACTCATTCAGGTCTTCGGAGGTCCTGAATGAGTCATTCAAGACGCTTGGGGTGAGCCACTCCACGGCCGTGCCGGGCCTGCGCTCTGCCCGTCGGGCAGCAGGTCACCGAACGCCCCAAGCGCCCCGTCAGAACTGGACAAAGACGAGACAGCGCCGTGACAGTCGATCTTGGTGTACTTGCTCAGGGTCCCGCTGGGCTGCGCCGGGCTAGGGGTACGGCGCATCCCCGGGCGAGGGCTCTACTGTCGGCACCGTGGCCAGCAGGGCTTGGATCTCCGTCACCCGGGGGTCGCCGAGGCGCTGGCTGACCGTCAGCGCCTCGGCCCAATGACCGCCTGCCTCGCCGACGCGGCCCGTGCGGTGTTTGAGCCTGCCCAGCGTGATCTGGACGTCGATCGTGCCGTAGTCGGTGTTCAGGTCCTTCAGCTCGGCCAGTGCCCTGCTGCCCGCCTGCTCCGCTTCGCCGTATCTGCCCGCTCCTTCGAGCGCCTCCGCGACGTTTCCCAGCGCCAGCGCCGCGTGGTAGCGGTCGCCCAGTTCCGCGAAGGCTTCGTGGGCCGCCTGGGCGGCTTCGGCCGCGTGGTCGTAGTCGCGCAGGCCGATGCGGCTTGCGCTGACGTTCAGCAGCGCGTGCGGGACGAACGTGCGCTGGCCGTGGTCGCGGGCCAGGTGGACCGCCTGCAGCGCGTGGCGTTCGGCTTCGGCGTACTCCGCGCGGACGTAGTACGCGCCCGCGAGGTTGGACAGGATCGCCACCTTCAGTGCCGTGCCGCCGCCGGTTTCCGAGGCCGCGCGGGCTTCCTCCAGTGCTTCGAGTGCCTTGTCGGGCTGCAGTGTCCGCAGGTACGCCGAGCCCAGGTTGTTCGCGCTGTACTGCAGGCCGGTGTTGTCGCCCGCCGCGCGGGTGGCCGTGACGGCCGTGCGGGCCGTGGTGATCCAGTCGTCGCGGTCGTAGCGCTCGGCGAAGAATCCCCGCAGCAGCCACGCGAGTTTCCAGGCGTGGGCCGTCCACCCGTGCTCGGCGGCGATGCCGACGAGCGCCGTGAGCGCCGGACGCTCGGTGGTGTACCAGGCCGTTGTCTGTTCGTGCTGGGTGAACCGCATTGCCGGCAGCGGCGGGTCATCCAGGGTGATGTCCTCGGTGAGCAGGTCCGGGCGGACGAGCTTGTTCGCTTCGGCGACGCTCGCGAGGTACCAGTCGACCAGCCGCCGCAGTGCGGCCGCGCGCTCGGCTTCCGTCGTTTCGGTTTCGACGAGCTCGGCGGCGTAGACGCGCAGCAGGTCGTGGAACTGGTAGCGGTCGGTGCCGGGCTGGTTGAGCAGGTGGGCGGCCGCGAGCTGGTCGGCGAGCTCGCGCGCCTCACGCTGGTCCGCGCCGGCGAGCGCGGCGGCCGAGGTGAGGCTGAAGCCGTGTCCCGGATGCAGGCCGAGCAGCCGGAAGAAGCGCGCGGCGGCCGGGCGCAGCGCCTTGTAGGACCAGGAGAACGCGGCACGCAGGTCGGTGCCGGCGTCCTGCGGGTCGCGCAGGGTGTCCAGCCGCAGCCGCTGGTCGCGGAGTTCTTCGACGATGCCGGCGAGCGAAACGCCGGAGAACCGCGACGCGCGCTCCCCCGCCAGCGCCAGCGCCAGCGGCAGCCGCCCGCAGAGCTCGACGAGTTCGGCGACGGCGCCGGGTTCGGCGGCGAGGCGCTGCGGCCCGACGCTGCCGGCGAGCAACGCGGTCGCGTCGCGGTCGTCGAAGGACCGCAGGGCGATGCGGCGGGCGCCGTCGCGGGCGACCAGGCC
This sequence comes from Amycolatopsis melonis, assembly GCF_040064235.1. Taxonomy (NCBI): domain Bacteria; kingdom Bacillati; phylum Actinomycetota; class Actinomycetes; order Pseudonocardiales; family Pseudonocardiaceae; genus Amycolatopsis; species Amycolatopsis melonis. Next base: position 250,119 of record NZ_JBDZYD010000002.1, on the reverse strand, counting down.
GCGCAGCTGGTTCCGGCTGGTCACCACGACGAGGTTGCCGGGGCCGGGCAGCAGCGGGCGGACCTGGTCGGCGTCGCGGGCGTTGTCGAGCAGCATCAGGGTGCGGCTGCCGGCCAGCCTGCTGCGCAGCAGCGCCGAGCGTTCCTCCACTGTGGAAGGCAACGTCTCGGGCGGGACGCCAAGGGCGCGGAGGAACCCGGCCAGCGCCGCGCCCGGCGTGACCGGGGTGCCGGCGGAGTGCCCGCGCAGGTCGACGAACAGCTGGCCGCCGGGGAAGCGGTCGCGGACGCGGTGGGACCAGTGCACCGCCAGCGACGTCTTCCCGACCCCGGCCGTGCCTTCGATGACGACGATCCCGGAGGCGCCGCCGGGCGGGAGGCGGTCGAGTTCGGCCAGTTCGGGGCCGCGCCCGGTGAAGCCGGCGACGTCGAAGGGCAGCTGCCGCGGGACGGTGTGGACGGCAGGCCCGGCGTCCGCGGCGAGCAGTTCGGCGTGCAGGCGGCGCAGGTCTTCGCCCGGTTCGACGCCGAGTTCGTCGGCGAGCAGCGCGCGCAGCCCGGCGTACCGTGCCAGCGCTTCGGCGCGGCGCCCCGACCGGGCGAGGGCGCGGACCAGCCGTTCCCACAACGACTCCCGCAGCGGGTGCTGCGCGACGAGGTCGGTCAGCTCCGCGACGAGCCGGGCATCGGGCACGAGGCCGGTGTCGAGGTCGATGCGTTGTTCGACGGCGAAGAGGTACCGCTCGGTCAGCAGCGGCCCCCATTCCGCGGCGAGCGCGGGAGAGCCGACGCCTTCGAGCGGGGTGCCGCCCCACCCCGCGAGCGCGTCGCCGAGCAGTTCCCGGCGGCGGGCGGGTTCCGTCGCGGCGGCGGCCTGGTCGAGGGTGCGCAGGAAGCGCAGCGCGTCCACCCGGGACGGGTCGACGACGAGCCGGTAGCCGTCCGGTTCGGTGACGACGGTTTCTTCGCCGCAGAGCCGCCGCAGGCGCATGACATAGGTCTGCAGGCTGCCGCGGATGTGCGCGGGCGGCGCCTCGCCCCAGACGCCCCGCGCCAGCGCATCGATCGACACGAGCCGTCCGGCGGCGAGGGCGAGCGTCGCGAGCAGCGCACGCTGCCGCGAGCTGGTGAGCACGACCGGCGAACCGTCGACGAGCACCTGGAACGAGCCGAGCAGCCGGATTTCGATGGTGGTCGCCCCCAGGTTCGCCTAGCGCCACGGGCCCCCGCGAGGCCCCGTGAAACGCAGCGTGGCATCACTCGGCCGGGCGCTCAAGCCACTTTGCGAAATTGGGCGGAACCGGTTTCGGCGCGGAGGTTGGGCCGAGCGGGTGGTGACTGGTCCTGTCGGGGACAGCCGGTGCTGCTGTGGGTGTCTTGCCGGGTGGGCCGGTCTCCGTCGGGGATTCAAGCCTGACGCACGGAAGTTGCCCTTCAGCGGCTTTCCCCTCTGCTGCCCAGGAACGCGGTCCGCCCCCTTCCAGCCCGGACGGGCAGGACCCCACACACCTTGGCGCGGGGTCCTGCCGGAAAGCTGCGTGCCTACCGGGGCGTCACCCCCCAGGGGACCCCCTGATTTCACGTTACCGCAGGGGTCCGACAGTTTTGGGGCGTCAGCTCTTCTTCGCCGCGGTCGTGCTCCGCCGGGCGGGTGCCTTGGCCGCCGTGGTCTTCCGGGCCGTGGTGGTCTTCGAAGCCGTCGTAGTCTTTGAAGCCGTCGTGGACTTCGCCGCCGTCGTCTTCGGAGCCGCGGCCTTGGAAGCAGTCGCCTTCGGAGCCGCCTTCGCCGTCGTTGCGCGGCTGCGGGTCGTGGTCGCCTTCGGAGCCGCCGCCGTCTTCGGGGCCGCCGCACGCGTGCGGGTCGTGGCCGGTTTGGCCGCTGCCGTGCGGGAGGTTGCCGTCGTCGCGGTCGCTGTCCTGCGGGCCGGGGTTGCCCGAGGCAGCTTCTTCGCTCCCGACACCACGTCCTTGAACGTTGTTCCGGCGCGGAATGCGGGCACGTTCGTCTTCTTGACCTTCACGGCCTCGCCCGTGCGCGGGTTGCGCGCCGTCCGGGCGGCCCGGGCGCGCTTCTCGAACACCCCGAAGCCGGTGATGGTGACCTTCTCGCCCTTGTTGACCGTCCGGATGATGATGTCGACCAGACCGTCGACCGCCTCGGAAGCGGCCTTCTTGTCGCCGAGGCGCTCGGTCAGCGCCTCGATCAGCTGGGCCTTGTTGGCCATTGCAGTCCTCCAAGAAGGGAGTACCCGTGCACGGCCGCGTCGGCCGACCCGCACCACGGTATTACCAAGGCAGCACAAATTCCACCCGGTCCGCGGCGCTTTCCCTTGCCGCGGGGCGGGTTCGGGCCCGGCGGAGATTTCTCCACCGGCACCGCCCGTAAGACGCGAACCGGGGCGGATTCCCTGCCGGAACAGGGAAATCCGCCCCGGCGGGCTAGCCTGCGGTGACCGGCGTTGTCGTCGGCTTCCACGACGGGCGGGCCGCCTCGAAGGCGTCGATCTCACCGGCATGGCGCAACGTCAGCGCGATGTCGTCGAGACCTTCCAGCAGCCGCCAGCGGACGTAGTCGTCGATCTGGAACGGGGCGGTGAAGTCCTTGGCCCGCACCGTCTTGGTCTCCAGGTCCACCGTGACCTCGGTGCCGGGCTCGTTCTCGAGCAGCTTCCACAGCAGCTCGACGTCGTGCTGCTCGCACTGCGCCGCCACCAGGCCGCCCTTGCCCGAGTTGCCGCGGAAGATGTCGGCGAACCGGGACGAGATGACGACCCGGAAGCCGTAGTCCATCAGCGCCCAGACGGCGTGCTCACGGGAGGAACCGGTTCCGAAGTCCGGGCCCGCGACCAGCACGCTTCCGTTCTTGAACGGCTCCTGGTTGAGGATGAAGTTCTCGTCGGCGCGCCAGGCGGCGAACAGGCCGTCCTCGAAGCCGGTCCGGGTGACCCGCTTGAGGTAGACCGCCGGGATGATCTGGTCGGTGTCCACGTTGGACCGGCGCAGCGGGACGCCGATGCCGGTGTGCTGGGTGAACGGTTCCATGGCTGTGGCTCCTCGGGTGGGTCAGCGGGCGGCGGTCAGCAGGTCTTCCGGCGACGACAGCGTGCCCCGCACGGCCGTCGCGGCGGCCACGAGCGGTGACACCAGGTGCGTCCGGCCGCCCTTGCCCTGCCTGCCCTCGAAGTTGCGGTTCGACGTCGACGCGCTGCGCTCCCCCGGCTTCAGCTGGTCCGGGTTCATGCCGAGGCACATCGAGCAGCCCGCCTGGCGCCACTCGGCGCCGGCCTCGGTGAAGACCCGGTCCAGGCCCTCGGCCTCGGCGGCCTTGCGGACCCGCATCGAGCCGGGCACCACCAGCATGCGGACCGAGTCGGCCACCTTCCGGCCGCGCAGCACCTCGGCGGCGGCCCGCAGGTCCTCGATCCGGCCGTTGGTGCACGAGCCGAGGAAGACGGTGTCGACGGCGATCTCGCGCAGCGGCGTGCCGGGCTTGAGGTCCATGTAGGACAGGGCCTTCTCGGCGGCGATGCGGTCGTTCTCGTCCGGGATCTGCTCCGGGTCCGGCACCTCGGCACCCAGCGGCAGGCCCTGGCCGGGGTTGGTGCCCCAGGTGACGAACGGCGTCAGCTCGCTCGCGTCCAGGTGCACCTCGGCGTCGAACTCCGCGCCCTCGTCGGTGCGCAGCTGCCGCCAGTTCTCGACCGCCGCGTCCCAGTCGGCGCCCTTCGGCGCGTGCGGGCGGCCCTTCAGGTACTCGAACGTCGTCTCGTCCGGGGCGATCATCCCGGCGCGGGCGCCCGCCTCGATCGACATGTTGCAGATGGTCATCCGGGCCTCCATCGAGAGAGCCTCGATGGCCTTGCCGCGGTACTCCAGGACGTAGCCCTGGCCGCCGCCGGTGCCGATCTTCGCGATCACCGCGAGGATGACGTCCTTCGCCGTGACGCCGGGGCGCAGCTCGCCGTCGACGGTGATCGCCATCGTCTTGAACGGGCGCAGCGGCAGCGTCTGGGTCGCCAGCACGTGCTCGACCTCGGACGTACCGATGCCGAAGGCGATGGCGCCGAACGCGCCGTGCGTGGAGGTGTGGCTGTCGCCGCAGACCACGGTCATGCCGGGCTGGGTCAGGCCGAGCTGCGGGCCGATGACGTGCACGATGCCCTGCTCGGCGTCACCCATGGGGTGCAGCCGGACCCCGAACTCCTTGCAGTTGCGCCGGAGGGTGTCGACCTGGGTGCGCGAGACCGGATCGGCGATGGGCAGCTCGATGTCCACGGTCGGGACGTTGTGGTCCTCGGTCGCGATGGTGAGGTCGGGGCGGCGCACCGGCCGCCCGGCCAGGCGGAGGCCGTCGAAGGCCTGCGGGCTGGTCACTTCGTGCAGCAGGTGGAGGTCGATGTAGAGCAGGTCCGGTTCGGCGCCTTCGCCTCGGCGCACGAGGTGGCTTTCCCACACCTTCTCCGCCAGCGTGCGGGCCTTGCCGGTCGGGCTGGTCATCTCCGGCTCCTTCCACGGTTCGTCGTCGGAACTCGGGCGCGCACGTGCGAAGCGGTGCGAGCCGCGAAGGAAGGGCGCAGCTCGAGTTCGGGTTTCCCAGATTCTGGACTTCCCAAAGTACGGGACGCTAGTATCGGGTCGTGGGACAGCATAGCGGCATCGGAGTACTGGACAAAGCAGTGGCCGTCCTGCAGGCGGTCGCGGACGACCCCTGCGGCCTCGCGGAACTGTGCACGCGGACGGGCCTGCCCCGGGCCACCGCGCACCGGCTCGCGGTCGGCCTCGAGGTGCACCGGCTGCTGCGCCGCGGCCCGGACGGGCGCTGGCGGCCCGGTACGGCGCTGGCCGAGCTGGCGGGCGGTTCGACGGACCCGCTGCTCGACGCGGCGGGTGTCGTGCTGCCGAAGCTGCGGGACGTCACGGGCGAAAGCGTGCAACTGTACCGCCGCGACGGCGTGCAGCGCGTGTGCGTCGCGACGGCGGAGCCGCCGAGCGGCCTGCGCGACACGGTCCCGGTCGGCTCGCGGCTGCCGATGACGGCAGGCTCGGGCGCGAAGGTCCTCGCGGCGTGGGCGGACCCGCACACGCAGCGGACGATCCTGGCGGACGCGGTGTTCGGCGAGCGCACGCTGCTGGAGGTGCGCCGGCGCGGGTGGGCGCAGAGCGTGGCCGAGCGCGAGCCGGGCGTGGCGAGCATCTCGGCACCGGTCCGGGACTCCGCGGGTACGGTTGTGGCGGCGGTGTCGGTGTCGGGCCCGATCGAGCGGATCGGCCGCAAGCCGGGCGCCCGCTGGGCGGCGGACCTCCTCGCGGCGGCGGACGCGTTGCAGGAACGGCTGTAACTTCTGCCCCAGCAGTCACATTTTGTACGCCTTTCGGGGGGTTCCTCGCGGAAACCGCGTATTCGGTGACCGCGGTCACGTCTCCTTTCGGACGGCACTTGTTCGAGGGGGAGGGACCATGGACACCACCACGCTGAACCGCCGGGCCCTGGCCATGCTGCGTGCGGTCGGCGCCGGACGGGCGGAGCTGACGTGCAGCTGCGAACCGGACCTTCGGGTCGACGGCCTGCCGTGCTGCGACCAGGCAACGGCGCATCAGCTGGCCCGGGCGGGATTGATCCGGGCGGCGCGGGTCGTGGCCCTGGGGCAGTGGACCCGGGCGGAACTCACCGCCGACGGGCTGCGCGCACTGGGTGGAACGCTCGCCGCAGCCTGACCCGGTGGGCTGAAAGGCGCTTTCGTCTCACCTGGCGCAGCGAACGGGCCGTTCGTCTCACCACATGCGAGGAAAGCGCCTTTCAGCCCACGCCCAAGGTGGCCGCCGCTGCCCAGCCCGGCCGCGGCCCCCGCTCCCCTGACCGTCCACTCAGGACGGCAGGCCCCAGGAGCGGGTCGCGGGAGACCGGTCAGCGGGTCGCGGCCTGGCGCAGGGCTCGGTACACGAACTGCTGGTCCCCCAGCCGGTGGCGCAGGTCGCGTTCCAGGCCGGCGATCGGATACAGGTTCTGCGGTGCCCGGGAGTCCTTGTACGGCACCGACGCGAACCGGCCCAGGACCGACTGGGTCAGGTTCGCCAGGGCCGCGACCTCCGGACCTCCGAGGTGCGGTGCCGCCTCGACACGCACCACCCCGGACCACGGTGGGCCTCCCGCCGACGGCAGGCGCAGGTACCACGAGTGCCGGACCCACGTCGTTCCCATCAGGAACACCGGGGTGCGCTGGTGCGGGCCGAGGGTGCCCACCATTGCGTTCAGCTCCGCCGGCAGGTACGTCGTCTGGTGGCTCTTGATGAACCCCACCGCGCGCGGCAAGTGCGTGCGGCCGCTCAGGGGGCCGTCGACCACCAGGAGGTCCTCGCCCACGTGGCCCGCGATTGCCGTGCGGGCTTCGATCGCCGTCTTCAGCTCCGCGTCGGCCAGCTGCTCCTGCAGTGCCGACGACAGCACCACCGGCAGCGGCCTGTCCTCCTTGGCCGCCACGCGGAACGCCTCGTAGCGCCCCGCCGATGTCGGGATGCCGTCCGCCTCCGCCGCCACCGTGAACAGCCCGCGCCGGACGTCCGTGCCCACGACGTGCGCCCGGCCCGCGCAGCAGCACACCACGCCTGCCGCGTAGGACGCGCAGATGCCGATCGACGCGGAGTTCGGCGCGCCCGGGTCGTCGATCCACACGCGCGCGTCGATGCGGCGGACGCCGTCGACGAACAGCACCGCCTCGGGCACCGGGACCGGTGACGGGTCGATCGGCGCCCATTCGGTCTCGGGGACCTCGACGTCCAGCTCCACCTCGGCCTGGGAGCGGGCCAGCTCCTCGGCCTCCATCGAGCTGCCGTAGCCGGGGTCCCACGCGTCGACGCTGAAGTGCATCCCGGCGAGCGCGGTCACGTGCCCTCCCTGGTGATGTGCGAGCCGGTGCCGTCGCGGGTGACCTGGAAGCGCACCGGGACGCGCTCGGCCAGCGCCGGCACGTGCGTGATCACTCCGACCATCCGCGAGCCGGTGGCGGCGAGGTTCTCCAAAGTGGACGCCACGACGTCGAGGGTGGCCTCGTCCAGTGTCCCGAAACCCTCGTCGAGGAAGATCGACTCCAGCTTGGTCGCGCCCTCCGCGGCCATCGCGCCGAGCTGCGAGGACAACGCCAGCGCCAGGGACAGCGACGCCTGGAACGTCTCGCCGCCGGACAGCGTCTTCACCGGCCGCCGGGCGTCGGCCTCGTTGTGGTCCACGACCAGGAAGTCGCCCTTGTCGTGAGTCAGCTCGAACTGGCCGCCGGACAGCTCCAGCAGCGACGCCGACGCCTCGGCGACCAGCGTGTCGAGCGCCCCGGCGATGAGCCAGCGCGGGAACTTGTCCGAGCGCAGCAGGTCCGCGAGCAGCCGCGCGACCTGCGCCTCGGACTCCGCGGCCGCGATGTCGGCGTGCAGCCCGGCCACCCGGGCCACGCGCCGTTTCATCTCGGTGTGGTCGGCTTCCGCGCGCGCCCGCGCGGCGGCGAGCGCCACCGGGACGCGGTCGCGCACGGGCCCGGCTTCCAGCGGGACGTCCAGCGCGGTGACGTCCTCGGCGACGGCACGCTCGGCCGCCCGCAGTGCTTCGGCGGCTTCGCTTTCCGCGGTCTTCGCCACGTCCAGTGCCTCGCGGTGGGCCTTCGCCTGCCCGGCCGCCCAGCCGGTCAACGCGGTCCAGGCGTCGAGGAGGCTTTCGCCGTCGATCGGTGGCGCGCCCAGCCCGACCAGCGGGTCGCGGGCCCGGGACAGCTTCTGCCGCTCGGCGTCGACCTGCTGGCCGATGCGGTCCTGGGCTTCCGTGGCCTGCTTCGCCGTCGCACGCGCGGCCCGCAGGTCCGCATCCGCCGTCCGGGCCGCCTGCTCGAGTTCGGCGACCTTCGCCAGCTGTTCGGTGACGACGTCCGCGGACGGCGCGTCGGCCAGCATCGTGCCGAGTTCGCCGTGGCGGCGCCGCGTGGTGGCGAAGGCATTGGCCGCCGACTGCTCGGCGAGGCCCGCGTCGACCGCGCGGGCCCGCCGCTGTTCGGCGTTGCGCTCGGCGGCGGCGAGGTCGTCCGCCGCGACGACGGCTTCCTTGCCCGCGGCTTCGGCGGCCGCTTCGAGCGCGGCCAGCGCTGTCCGCCGTTCTTCCAGCGCGGCCGCCGCCCACGCGGTGAGCCGCTGCCAGCCCGCCGGGACGTCGCCGGTGTCGACCGCGGGCGCCCCCAGTTCCACCAGGGGATCGCGGGCTGCCCGCAGTGCTTCCCGTGCCGCCGCGAACGACTTCTCGACCGCGTCGGCCTCGCGCTGCGCCGCCGCGCGTTCGGTGCGGGCCGCGGCCAGTTCCGCGTCCGCGGCCCGCGCGGCCTCGGCGACGCGGGCGCGGCCGTCGATCGTCGCGGACAGCCACTCGCCGCGCTCGCGCACGGCGGCGACGAGGTCCGCGTAGTCCTGTTCGGAAAAGGACGCCTCGACCGGGCGGCGCAGCACCGGCGCTTCGGGCGGGCCCTCGACTTCGGCGAGGACCACCCGCAGCTCTTCCGCCTGGGCGGCCGCGGACGCGGCGGCGTCGGCGCCCGAGTCGACGGCACGTTCCAGCTTGCGCAGTGCGGACTCGGCCGCGGCCCGCGCGGTCTCGGCCTGCTCCAGGCGTTCGCGGGCCTCGGCAAGGTGGGCGTGGCCGACGGCGTCGGGCAGCGCCGTGACTTCCTGCTCGCACACCGGGCACGGGTGCCCGACGGCGAGCCCGGCCCGCAGGCTCAGGGCCTGCCCCGCGCGTTCGGCTTCGGTGACCGCCATCTTCTCCGCGGTGACTTCGGCGTCGGCACGGGCGAAGGCGCTCCGCGCTGCTTCGAGTTCCTTGCGGCGCGCGGCCTGCTCGGGCGCGGCCTTGCGTTGCGCTTCGCACAACGCGTAGAGCGTGCGGGCGTCGGAACGCGCGGCGGCGAGCGGCGCGACGTCGGGCTGGGCAGCGAGCGCCGCGCGTGCTTCGGCGTCGGCGGTCTCGGCCGCGCGCAGCCGGGCGTCCGCGGCTGCCGTGCGCTGGGCCACCCGTGCCGCTTCCGCCGACAGGTCCCCGAGGTCCGGCGGCGGCCGCAGCCCCGCCAGCCGGTCGCGGTCCTGCCGGGCGCGGGCCGCTTCGGCGGTCGCTTCCTCGGCGGCGCGCGCCGTCTTGTCCCGGTTCGCCCTGGCCGTCTCGACGACGGCGACCGCTTCGGTCACCGCGGCCGCGGCGGCCTCTTTGTCCGCCGACGCCTTCTTCGCGGCTTCTTCCAGCCCGGGGAGGGCCTTTTCGGTCTCTTCGAGTTCGGTGCGGGCGGCGCGGATCCGCTCCAGCTCGCCGCGATCGGGGGCGGTGGCCAGCGCGGCGCGGGCGGTTTCGTCCGCCGTTTCGGCTTTTTCCAGCGCGGCCCGCGCGGCCGTCGCCGCTTCGGTCGCGGACCGGCGTCGCGTTTCGAGGTCTTCGACACCGTCCGGGCGCTCCAGCGCGTCGAGGACGCCGAGTTCCTGCGTGAGCGCCGCAACGCGCTGCCGGGCTTCCTCGTGCGCCCGGGTGGCGTCGTTCAGGCCCGGCAGGGCCGCGGTGACGCGCGCGTCCAGCTCGGCCAGCGCGGTCATCCGCGCGGCGAGTGCTTCGACCGCTTCTTCGGTGGCGTCGGCGTAGCTGCCGAGCTGTTCGGTGAGGACGGCCGCGCGCTGCTTCTGCTGCTCGGCCCTCACCCCGGCCCGGCGGCCGATCCGCTCGTAGACCTCCAGGCCCAGCAGCTTGATGAGGATCTTCTGCCGGTCGGCGGCCTTCGCGTGCAGGAACTCGGCGAAGTCGCCCTGGGGCAGCGCGACGCAGGTGCAGAAGTGCTTGAACGTCAACCCGAGCAGCCGTTCCACCGCCGGGGTGACCTCGGAGTCGGCGGCGACCGGGTCGGCGTCGTCCTCCGGCCCGCCCAGGGTGGTGGGGTCGACGAGCCGTTCCAGGCGGACGTTCTTGACGCTGACCGTGGGTTTCTTCCCGCCGCTGCGCCGGACTTCCCGCACGACGTGGTAGCGCGCGCCGCCGGCGTCGAAGACCAGCCGCACGGTCGCGCGGTTGACCGTCGGCGCCAGCGCGGGCGCGACCAGGCCTTCGTGGTCCCACCGGGCGACCGAGCCGTAGAGGGCGAAGGTGAGCGCGTCGATGACCGTGCTCTTGCCCGCGCCGGTCGGCCCGACGAGTGCGAAGTAGTCGGTGTCCTCGAAGCTGATCGTGGTCTTCTCGCGGAACGACGCGAAGCCGGTCATCTCCAGCAGCACTGGCCGCATGTCACACCCCGCTCGTCTCCTCGTCGTGCAGCCGCGCGAAGAGCGACTGCACGCGCTTGTCCTCGATCGCGCGTTCCGCGCAGAAGGAGGCGAACAGCTCGCCCGGCGACCGGTCCGCGACCGCGCGCTCGGCGCCCGAGGTCGTCACCGGCGCGGCGAACTCCGGGTCGATGCGGATCTCCAGTGCGTTCGGCAGGGCTTCCTGGACTTCCTCGCGCAGCCCCGCCCTGGTCGCTTCGCGGACGTAGACGCGGAGGTAGTCCTCGCCGAACTCCCCGGCACGGGCGGTCAGTTCGGCCACCGTGCCGTGGACGGTCCGCAGCCGCCGCCCCGCGGTCAGCGGGATGTCGGTGATCTTCGCCGGCGTCGCCGGCGTCACCTCCACCGCCAGCACGACGCTGGTGTTGTCCTGCTCGCCGAAGTCGACGGCGAACGGGGAACCGCTGTAGTGCACCGGGCACGCGGCGGGCAGCGACTGGCGGCGGTGCAGGTGGCCGAGGGCGACGTAGTGCGGTTCGGCACCGAACGCCGTCGCGGGCACGTGGTACTCGAAGATGGACTGCGCCGCGCGTTCGCCACCGCCCAGCGTGCCCCCGGTGACCGTCAGGTGCGCCATGACGAGGTTGACCGCGCCGTCGGTGAAGCCGGACTTGAGGTGGTCCACGATGTCGCGCACGCGCTGGTCGTACTCGCCGACGTTGTCCGCCGGGGTCCCGGCGAGCAGCTCGGCGGCGCGCACGGCGTAGCGCTGCGACAGGAACGGCAGCACCGCGACGTTGACGCGCTCACCCGTCGAACGCGCGTCGAACGACACGACACCGCCGTCGGCGACCGGCCGCGGGTCACCGGACAGGTGGATCCCCGCGGCACGCAGCAGCGGCCGGTAGGCCTCGAACGTCGCGGCGTGGTCGTGGTTCCCGGCGATGGCCAGCACCTCGGCACCGGTTTCGCGCAGCGCCATCAGTGCCTTCACCACGAGTTCCTGCGCCGCGGCCGAAGGCGCCGACGTCTCGTAGAGGTCGCCCGCGACGAGGATCGCGTCGAAGGGCTCCTTCCGCGCGATGCGGACGATCTCGGCCAGCACGGCGCGCTGCTCGTCCAGCCGGTTGCGGCCCTTGAGCGTCTTGCCGACGTGCCAGTCGGAGGTGTGCAGGAACTTCACGCTTCGTCCTTCCGTTCAGGGAGCGGGCCGGGACATCAGAAGGGCGGTGGGTCGTCGTCGAACGGGTCGGCACCGCGCGAGGGCAGGCCGGCGAAGGGATCGGACTTCCGCGCCGAAGCCGTGGTGGCAGGCACCTTGCCCGCCTCGGAAAGCCGCGTGGCCCAGGCCGGGAACGGGAAGCCGACGGCGATCGGCACCGGGATCTCCGGCTGGCTCACGAACATCGTGCCCGGCGTGGCCAGCGTCGCGCGGACCCGCTGGCTGGCCGGGAGGAAGCCGTACTCCGGGCGCGAGGCCTCCGCGGCGTCGAGGCGCCCGACGATGCGCACCGAGCTGTTGCTGACGATCCGGCGTTCCACCTCGCTGGCGGTCTGCTGCGCGCCGATGAGGATGACGCCGAGGGACCGGCCGCGCTCGGCGATGTCCAGCAGCACCTCCTTGATCGGGCTGCTGCCTTCGCGCGGCGCGTACTTGTTCAGCTCGTCCAGCATGGTGAACAGCAGCCCGCCGGGGCCGGCGGCCTCCTTGCGCGCGGTTTCCGCGGCGAGCGTCACGCCGACGACGAACCGCTGCGCGCGCTCGACGAGGTTGTGGATGTCCACGACGGTCACCTGCTGGTTCTCCGTGGACAGCTTGCGTGCCGGGTGGTCGGCGAGGTCGCCGCGGATGAGCCCGGACAGGGCGCGCTGGCTGGAGCGCAGGCGGCGGATGAAGGCGTTGACCGTGCCCGCGCCGGTGACCGCACCCGCCCAGCTCGCCCGGGTTTCCTCGTCGGTGACGCGGTCGCAGATGACGTCGACGAGCTCGGCGTAGGTGCGGCACAGCACGCCGTCGACGTTCGCGGCGCCGTCCTTGCCCGCCGGGGTGCTGTCCAGCCGCAGGCGGTTCGCGACCTGGTGGATGACCATCGTGTACTGGTTGCGCTCGTCCTCGGCGTCGGCGAAGACGTACGGCAGCAGGTCGTTCGCGCAGAACTCCGCGATGGTCCACCAGAAGGCGCCCACGCCGGAGGTCCGGCCGGTGACGTACGGCTTCCCCGTGGTGTCCGACGGCGTCGGCGGCGCGTAGAAACCCACGGAGGCGAACGGCTCGGCGGGCAGGCCCAGGCGGGCGTACTCGGCCTTGAGGTTCTCGTCGAGGTGGACGTTCGGGGTGTCCAGGAACAGCAGGTCCTCGCCCTTGACGGAGAACACGAGGGCCTTGGCGTTGTGGGCGTTGGGCAGGGCGCCGCCGCGGAAGATCGAGTGCAGCAGGAACAACGCGAACGACGTCTTCGTGGCGACGCCGGAGACACCGCTGATGCTGACGTGCGCGCCGCGCGTGCCGTCGAGGAAGTCCATGTTGAGGTAGACGGGTTCGCCGTCCCGGCCGAGGCCGACCGCCACCTGGCGGGTCATGTTGTCGAAGTAGAGCGCCTGCGCGCGATCCTCTCCCACGGCGCGGGAGACTTCGCTGCCCGGCTTCGGCGGGACGTAGCATTCGGGCTCGACGCGGGTGGTGGCGATCTCGGCGATCTCCTGCACCTGCGCGGGCAGGACGCCGTCGGAGATGAGGAAGACGTCGCTGCCGAAGCTGGCGCCCTCGTGGCGCGCGCTCACCTGCGTGACGACGCCGTAGGAGGTGACCTGCCCGAGCCCCGGCAGCTCCCGCCGGGTGACGACGACGTCGTCGAGCTGCAGATAGGCATCCGGATCGATGGCCACGCTGAACTGAAGCGGTGTCGAGTCCTCCGTGCCTGCCACCCGTCCGACCACGGTGGTGAGCGTCTCCTGGTCCACGGTTCTCCCTGTCTCACCTGGGCTGTCTCACCCGGGGCTTCCTCCCGCGGCAGAGTAGCTCGCCGGTACGACAGTCCTGCGCCCAACACGGCGTTGCGGACGCGGCGCACGCCCGGTGTCACCGCAGGCCGGGACTGCGCCGAACGAGTGAGTTCACCCTTCGGGGAAGATCTTTCCGGCGCCCCAAGCAATCCGGCGAGGGCCCACGACCGGGCCGGCCCGTGGGTGGTCCCCGATCCCCGGCGGCTGCGCGGGATCGGGCCGGAGGTGGCCTCAGCCACACCGGCGGCGGTCACGTCGGCGTGTCGGGCAGAAAGTTCCCAGAAGCGGCCTCGGGTCCTATATGGACGACCACTGTGGACGACCCGGGCACCATGTTTCCCCTGCTCAGGGCCATGGTCGACGGCACGCGCGCATTCCGTGCGGGATCCGGAGAAGGTCCCTCGGGAGGCGGAACCCGCCCTCGCACAAGGAAATATTTCGACCCCCAGTTGGATTTTGTGCGGTATTGGTAATACCGTGTGCAGTGTCGGCCGAGATGGGCCGTGACGAGTAGTTCCACTATGGAGGACTGGAATGACGAACAAGGCCCAGCTGATCGAGGCGCTGTCGGAGCGTCTGGGCGACAAGAAGGTGGCTTCGCAGGCCGTCGACGGTCTGGTGGACATCATCATCCGGACGGTCAACAAGGGCGAGAAGGTCAACATCACCGGCTTCGGCGTCTTCGAGAAGCGCGCCCGCGCCGCTCGCACCGCCCGCAACCCGCGCACCGGTGAGGCCGTGAAGGTCAAGAAGACCAACGTTCCCGCCTTCCGCGCCGGCACCACGTTCAAGGACGTCATCTCCGGCACCAAGAAGCTGCCGAAGGCCACGCCGGTCAAGCGCGCCACGGCCTCGACCAGCACCCGCGCGACCGCCACGAAGACCGCGGCGGCGGCCCCGAAGACGACTTCGCGGACGACCACCTCGCGGGCGGCGGCGGCCAAGCCGGCCACCACGCGCTCGACGACCACCCGCACCCGCGCCACCGCGGCGAAGCCCGCCGCCAAGGCGACCGCCACCAAGGCGACGGCGACGAAGGCCGCCCCGAAGACCACGGCGGCCAAGGCCACCACGGCGAAGGCGACCACCAGCCGCACCCGCACGGCCGCCGCCAAGCCCGCCGCGACCAAGACCGCCGCGGCGAAGAAGACCACCGCTGCCAAGGCCCCCGCCAAGCGGACCTCGGCCGCCAAGAAGAAGTAACGCCTCTTCAGGACGTCGAAGGGCCCCGCACCGAGCTTGGTGCGGGGCCCTTCGGCGTTCCGGGCGCTGCGGGGCCGGCTGGTGGGGGGGGATAGTGGATTGCAGGGTTGGGGGGGGAGGGAAGGAAAAATACCCCCACC
>NZ_JBDZYD010000002.1:228867-235504 GCF_040064235.1 Amycolatopsis melonis | reverse complement strand
GGGGCCCTTCGGCGTTCCGGGCGCTGCGGGGCCGGCTGGTGTCGTGAATGAGTCATTCAGGGCTTCGGAGGTCCTGAATGACTCATTCACGACACCGCAGCCAGGCCAGCCCCGCCTCCCCGGGCTCGGCTCCGGATCGACCGGCCCGCGGGATACGGCAATTCCCGGGCTCCAGCGGCACCACAGGGCCCGCTGCCGCGCTCCTCCTCGCAATTCCCGGGCCCGGTCACCCCCGGAGGGCTCTGCAGGCGCCCTCCCGCATTCCCGCCCTGCGATCCTGGAGGCTCGGCCGGACAGGCTCCGGCATTCCCGCCCCACGGTCTTCACAGGCCTGGCCAGGCGCCTTCCCGCATTCCCGCCTTGTGATCCCCGCAGGCTCGGCCGGACGGGCTCCGGCATTCCTCCTCCTGCGGAACCCGAAGCACCCCGCAGGCGCCCTCCCGCATTCCTATCCCGCCGCCTCGGGGACCCCGCCGGCGGCCTCCGGCATTCCCGCCCCGGCAGCCCACGCGGGCGGTCCCGGCATTCCTGCCCATTCCGCCGCTCCTGAACGCCGTTTAACCCCACCCGGAACCGGTCCCGGCGGGCCACCCGCGGTTCGCGGAAGAATTCCTCGCCACACGGCAGGGTGATCCCCGTGGTTGCCTTCACCCCGCACCGGGTAGCCACCGCTCATGACCACCAACGAAAACCGGCCCGAAGAGCCCGCCGCGGACCTTGCCAGGAGCCGGCAGCACATCAAAGAGGCAAAAGAAGCCGCTCGGGAGGCCGTGCTGGCCGAGCCGGGCGAACAGGACACCGCTCCCGAGGTCGATCCGCCCTACCACCAGGGGGAGCAGGGCACGACGCCGTCCGGGAACTGAGCCATTCGGCCGGATTGACGCCGCAAAACCGGGCCGACGGCAGTCCTATCCGGACCCGTACCGGAGGGAAATTGCCGTACCGATCCCCGGGTGGATACACTCGACCGAAGAACGCCGACCATTGTGCAACTTGTCACATGTCGCGTTCGCCGGAGCGCACATCCAGCTGAGGAGCATTCACGTGGCCCAGAAAGTCCTCGTCGAGATCCTGGACGACATCGACGGCAGCACCGCCGCCCAGACCGTTCAGTTCGGCCTCGACGGCGTCACCTACGAAATCGACCTTTCGGACGAGAACGCCACCGCCCTGCGCGACGAACTGGCCCGCTACATCGCGGCAGGCCGTCGCATCGGTGGCCGGAAGGTCCGGGTCGCGACCGGTCAGTCGACCACGACCAGCACCACCGACCGCGAGCGCAACCAGCAGATCCGGGCCTGGGCCAACGCGAACGGCTACGAGGTCTCCGAGCGGGGCCGCCTGTCCTCCGAGGTGATCGCCGCCTACGAGCAGGCGCAGGCCGAAGAGGCCGAGACGCCCGCCGCGCCGCCGCGCAAGCGGGCCCCGCGCAAGAAGGTCGCCGCCGCCACGACGAACCGCGGTGGCCGCCAGATCCCTGGGGAAAGATCACGGCAACCGGCCCGTTGGCGGCAGGGGCTCCACCCCTTGCCGCCAACGGACCCCCGCGGCTCAGCCGCCCAGTGCCGGCCCGATCCAGCGCCGGACGAGGGCCCGCAGCTCGTCGTCGTCGCGCGGCCGCGTCGCCGGGTACTGCAGGAACGACATGAACAGCCGCATCAGGACCTCGGCGAGTCCCTCCAGGTCCTCGTCGGTGGTGATGCCCGCGGCGGCCCAGTCCACCGGCACCGTGCGCAGGATGCGCGCCCCGAACGAGAAGCCCAGCGGCGAAATCACGCCGTCGGTGAAGAAGTCCGCCTCCCCCGCCTGCAGCAGCAGGCCCAGGTGCGGTTCGCCGGGCACCGTCCGGACCGCGAACACCACCGACTCCACGGCCGCTTCGGCCGCGCTGCCGAACGTCGCCAGGTGCCGCGCCATCCGCCCGGCGAACTCCTCGACCCCGGCCAGCGCGACGGCCCGCAGGATGTCCTTCAGGCCCGGGAAGTAGCGGTAGACGGTCTGCCGCGTGACGCCGGCCTCCGCGGCGACGTCGGACAGATTCGTCTTGGCCAGCCCGACGCGGTCGAGGCACGCGGTCGCCGCCTCGACGATCCGGCGCCGCGCCTCGTCTTCGGTGCCGGGAGGGTTGCCCCGCCAGCCGTGGTGCCCCATGCGTCCCATCTTCCCCGACGCGCAGCGCTCACGAAGCGGCAGGTGCGCGGGACACCACGACGAGCACCAGCCCCGCCGCGGCGAAACAGGCGAGGGCATACAGACCACTCGCGACCGGAACACCGATGGCGAGTGCGCGCAGCCAGAACACCGCCATCCCCGCCAGGTAAACAGCCGGGAAGAACCGCACGAAAGCGGACACCGGCCGGTCCGGACGCCGTCCCGTGAAGACGAGCCAGGCACCGGCCACCCACACCAGTGCCAGCTCGACGCCGAGAATCCAGGCCCGCGCGGTGACGTCGTCCCCGGCGAACCCGGACGGGATGCCCGCGACCACCATGGTCAGCGGCGTCAGCACCCCCGCCAGTGCACGCCACCAGCCACGCAGGCGCACCACCAGGTACGTCATGCCCGCCATCGAAACCGAGGCGAACAACAGCATGCTGGTCATCGGCACCGACGCCAGCGCCGGCTGGTTCACGATCGTGTTGCCCGGATTCCACGCCCACCACTTCAGCGACGGGCCGACCTGGTCGAAAACCTCGTAGAACACCTGGCAGACGAAGGCGACGGCGACCGCACCGGCCGCCGGGCCGCGGCGCCGGAAGACGCCGAGCGTGCGCACGATCTCGTAGGCGAGCTGGCTGAACATCGGGTAGAACGCCACGATGTAGAGCGGCAGCCGGTCCGCCATGAACTGCACGGTGAACCGGTTGTGGGCGAAGATGAAGCCGTACAGCTCGTCGAGGCCGAACCACTCCGGGAAGTACAGCGGCGGCTCGGTGACGAAGAGGTAGACCAGCGACGCGCACCACAGCGCCAGGTTGACCGGGTCGCCGTCGCGGTACCGCCGCAGCGCGTGCACCAGCGCGAACACCGCGCCGCCGACGACGAGCAGCTCCAGCAGCGGCATCGTCCAGTCGGCGAGCGCCCACGGCGGGCGCACCGACAGCACCGGGGAAACGTCGTGGCAGTCGAAGCCGAGACCGCGGGTGACGGCTTCGGCGTCGGCGCCGCAGGCGGTCATCGCCCGGCCGTCACGGCGCTGTAGTCCGTGGCAGGCGGCTCGGCCAGCGGGTCGAACCCGAACGGCACGCGATGCCTGCCCAGTGCGGCGCGGACCCGGTAGCGCAGCAGCCCGGCGAGCACCCGCGGATTGCGCAGCATCTGCCCGAGCGACTCGTCGAGGTTGAAGACCTTCGCGAAGTGCTCGTCCACCACGGGGTATTCCCGGGCGGCGCCCACGATGAAGCTGAATGCGGGCCCGGACACGGCCGCGACGAGGCGCCGCCGCCACTCCGGCAGCCGCTCGGTGCCGACCGCGCACGCGTAACCCTGGTCGCGGGCCATGGCCAGGCGCCACGGGACGCGCAGGAGCTTGCGTTGCGCGGCGAGGAACTGCCGGGAGAACTCGCCGTCGACGTGCGTGGCACGGCCGAGGTGCTCGCGCAGCAGCAGGGCGGACGCGGCCGCGGAGCTGATGCCCTGGGCGTAGAAGGGGTTGAACGCGCAGATCGCGTCGCCGACGGAGGCCAGCCGCCGCGGCGGGGTGCGCAGGCGGTCGTAGCGGCGCCACTTGTTGCCGGTCGAGCGGGTCAGGTGCACCTCCGACACCGGGACGCACCGGTCCATGGCGTCGGCGAACAACGGCGTCCGCACCCGCCGGGCCGTCTCGGCGAACGCGCCGGGGCTGCGCGGCATCTCGAGTCCCCACGAACCCATGCAGGCGATGGCGCGGTCGCCCTCGATGGGGAAGAAGTTGACCAGGTACTCGTGTTCGGCGGGGTGGTCGCCCTTGTCCGGCGTCGGCATGACGACCAGGTGCCGCCACCACCAGGACGCGGGCCGTTCGGCGGGCAGGTCGTACCACCGCGAGGTGTAGGTGACCTTGGCGTCGAGGGTCTGCACCGGCGGCTCCGGCCAGCCCGCGGCCGCGAGCCAGGACGCGACGGAGGAGCCGCGGCCCAGCGCGTCCACGACGAAGTCGGCGGATTCCTCGCGGCCGTCGACGGTGACGCCGGTGACCTCGCCGTCGCGCGTGGTCAGCCCGGTGACGGTGACGCCTTCGCGGACGACGACGTTGGGCAGTGCGCGCACCTTGTCGCGCAGCACCCGTTCGATGAGGATGCGCGAGCTGTAGATCATGGTCATGGTGCCGCGTTTGCGGGCCGACCAGCCGGGCCCGTCGAGGTAGGCGGCGTCCATCGACGGCATGAGGTGCAGCCCGCCGGCGGCGACGAGGTCGGCTTCGAACCCGGGGAACAGCGCGCCGATGGCCCGGCGGCCCGAGTTGAGCAGGAAGTGCGGGTGCTTGCTCTGCGGCACGCCCCGCCGGTGTTCGGCTCCGGCGGGCAGCTCGTCGCGTTCGAAGACGAGCACCCGGTCGAAGAAGGGAGCCAGCGCCCCGGCGGCGCACAGGCCCCCGGCACTGCCTCCGAGGACGACGGCGGTCTTGCCCAGGCGCATGCCGACCACTCCCTGCGTCATTCATACAACGAGACACTGAATGTATGAATGACGCGGGAGCGTGTCAAGCCGTCCACTGTGGACCGGCCGACCCGGGACCGGTCAGAGGTCGGCGTGGCCCCGCTTCCCGGCCGCCGCGGGCGGGCCGCCGATGTCCGACTCGATGGCCGCCGTGATGATCCGGTTCCGGTCCGCCGTCGACAGCACCCCTCGGCTCGCCAGCTCCTGGGTCACCGCCTTCACGTGCTTGACGAACTGATCGTGCGAGGCGTACTCCGCGTTCTCGGCGATCACGTCGTTGATCGTGCAGCCGTTGCCCGTGTCGATGTTCTCGACCTGGCTGTCCACCCCGCCGATCACCACCGTCTCGCGGGTGTCCGACACCGGGCAGGCGTCCGGCGGCGGGGGTGCCGCGACCACCGTGAACGTCCCCGCGGCCTCCGGCGAGACGTTCCCGGCGACGTCCGTCGCCCGGGCCCGGACCGTGTGCGTGCCCAGCGACGCCACCACCACCGGTGCCGTGTACCGGGTCCACACTCCACTGTCCAGTTTGTACTCCGCCGAGTCCACTCCGGACTCCGCGTCGACCGCGGCCAGGGTCACCGTCGCCTGGCCGACGTAGTGCCAGCTGCCATCCTGCTTGCCGCCGACCTGCAGGGACACCGCCGGTGCCGTGGTGTCGCCGCCCGCCACCACGGTGAACGACACCGTCCCCTCCGGGGAGACGTTCCCCGCGACGTCGGTCGCGCGGTAGGTCACCGTGTGCGCGCCGGGCGCCGAAACCGCCACCGGCGCCGCGTACGGAGTCCACTGTCCACTGTCCACCCGGTACTCGACCGAGGCCACGCCCGACCCGGTGTCCGACGCCGTCACCGTGACGACGGCCTTGCCGACGTAGTGGCCGTCGGCGTCCTGGGTGCCGCTCAGCGAGGCCGACACCACCGGGGCCGTCGTGTCGCTCCGCACCACCGTGAAGTGGGCCATGCCTTCCGGCGAGACGTTCCCGGCGACGTCGGTCGCCCGGTAGTGCAGCATGTGCGCCCCGGCCGTGGAAACCACCACCGGCGCCGAATACGGCGTCCACGTCCCGCCGTCCAGCTGGTACTCCACCGACGCCACCCCGGACCCGGTGTCCGTCGCCGTGAGCCGGGCCGTGGCGACGTCGACGTAGTTGCCCGACGCGTCCTGGGTACCCGTGATCGAGGCCGTCACGGTCGGCGGGGTCGTGTCGCCCGGCCGCTCGACGACCGTGAAGTGCGCCATGCCTTCCGGCGACACGTTCCCGGCGACGTCGGTCGCCCGGTAGTGCAGCATGTGCGCCCCCGCCGCGGAAACGACCACCGGCGCTGAATACGGCGTCCACGTCCCACCGTCCAGCTGGTACTCCACCGACGCCACCCCGGACCCGGTGTCGGTCGCGGTCAGGGTCACCGTCGCGGACCCGAGGTAGCTGCCGGACGGGTCGCGGTCGCCCGTCACCGCCGCGGTCACCGACGGCGGGGTCGTGTCGCCGCCGCCGTCGGAGACGACGAACTCCCCCACCATCGCCGTGTGACCGGGGATCGTGCAGAAGTAGCGGTACCTGCCCGGCGTCAGGGTCACGACCGCTTCGTGACGGCCGTTCGCCGGGTCGAAGGGGTTGGCCAGGATGTTGAGCGAGACGTCGTGGTTGTAGCCCGGGGTCGAGGTGTCGAACGTCAGCGTGTGCGACATCCCGGTCGTGTTGCCGGTCGCTTCGCTGTTCTCGAAGACGATCGTGGTCTCGCCGGGCCGCGCCGCGGACGGCGCCGACGTGTATTCGGTCGTGCTGTTGCCCGCCGTCCAGGTGAGGGTCTGGACCGGCGCCGCCCCCGCGGGGGTGGCGAGCCCGAACACCGCCAGGACGACGGCCAGCAGCACTGCGATCGGTCGTGGGGACATCGCCGGAAGAACCTTCCTGGAGAGGGTCAGGAGGGGTCGTGGGGGGGGGAAAACCGTTCGCCACACGTGAACCCACAAACCCCCGCCCCGGCGCCCCCCA
>NZ_JBDZYD010000002.1:75512-228857 GCF_040064235.1 Amycolatopsis melonis | reverse complement strand
GGGGGCGGGGGGGGGGGGGGGGCGGGCGGCCCCCCCCCCCCCCCCCCCCGGCCCCCCCCCCCCCCCCCCGGCCGCGGCAGACCGCTACAGCTGCCGCACCCGGATGTTGCGGAACTCGATCAGGTCGTTGTCGCTGTGGTTCTGCAGCCCGATGAACCCGCTCACGAACTGCCGCAGGTCCGTCGGCGGGTCACCCGCGCGGGAGGACTGCAGGCCCGGCGTGTTGTCGAACTCGTTGATCACCACGCCGTTGCGGACGATCGTGTAGTGCTGCCCGACGACCTTGATCTCGTAGTCGTTCCACGTGCCCTTCGGCCGCGCCCCCGCCTGGTCGAGCGGGCGCGGGTCGAAGTTGTAGATCGACCCCGTCTTCTGCGGCTCCCCGGTGTCGCCGTCGTAGATCTGGACCTCGTGGCCGCAGTAGATCGCCACCCACGCCTGCGACGTCCGCGCCGACCCGACCGTGCCGCAGCTGCCCGGGGGCCGCTGGTCCAGCGGGGTCCGCGGATCCGGGAACCGGACGAAGACGCCGCTGTTGGCGCGGCCGGGATCCGGCGCGATGTCCTTGAACTGCAGCTTGACCGAGAAGTCGCCGTACTGCCGCTGGGCGTACCACAGCATGCCCAGCCCGCCGCCTGCCCGCAGTGACCCGTCGGGCCGCAGCGTGAACTGCCCGGACGGCGCCTGGGCCCAGCCGCGCAGTGACGCCGCCGTGCCGTCGAAGATGGCGTCGTAGCCGGTGGTGCCCGGAGTCCCGATCGGGGACGCCGCGGCCGCCGCGTTCAGCTCGTCGGACTCCGCCGCACTCAGCACGCCGAGGTCGGTGAGCGTCTCCGTGGCCTGCTCGACGTGGTTGACGAACGCGGCGTGCGTGGACCACGTGCTTTCGTCGTCGATGAAGTCGTCGACCGTGCAGCCGCCGCCGGCGTTGCGGTTCGGCACCTTCGTCGCCGTGTCGCCCAGCGTCACCACCGTGCCCGGGTCCGCGACCGTGCAGCCGACGATGACGGCGGTCCGGGTGGTCGCCGTTTCGCCGTTCGCGTACGTCACGGTCAGCTTCGCGGTGTAGATCCCGGTGCGGGCGTAGGTGTGCCGCGGGTCGGCCTGGGTGGACACCGAGCCGTCGCCGAACTCCCACCGGTAGGCCACGCCGCCGGACTTCGACCCGGTGAACGCGGCGGTCAGCGGCTTGTTCTGCACCATCGTCGACGCCGCCGCGGGCGCGGGCGTCGGCGCGCCGCCGGTGTAGCTGATCCGGACCAGCTTCTGGTTGGCGTCGAGAGAGAAGAAGCCGTTGCCGTAGTCCAAGACGTACAGCGCGCCGTCCGGCCCGAACTTCGCGTCCATCCAGCTCTGGATGCGGGTGTCGCCGGAGCCGCCGGGCGCGATCTGCCGGAACGTCTCGGCGAACACCGGCGGCTGCTGCGTCGGCACACCCGCCGGGTCGACGGTCACCGCGACCCGGTTCTGGGCGTTGGCCTCGTCGCCGATGAACCACTTGTTGTCCCAGTACGCCGGCCACGCGACGCCGCTGGCGGTGTTGACCAGCGAGCGGTGGTACGTCGGCCCGGACATGATCGCCTGGCCGCCGCCCTTGAGGTACGGCTGGGTGTAGGTCGCGTCCGCCGCGTTGTACGTCGGGATCGAGGTCCCCGGCCGCTTCGGGAACACCGGGCCGCCGCCGTCCGGCGAGTACCAGATCATGTTGTCCTTGATCGGCGGCAGCGTCACCAGCCCGGTGTTGCGCGGCGAGGTGTTGACCGGGTGGTCGCAGTCGTACCAGCCGGTCAGCTCCGCGGCGTTGGTGCTGCTGCGGTCGCGGTAGGGCTGCCGGTTGCCCATGCAGTACGGCCAGCCGTGGTTGCCCGCCTCGGTGATGATGGTCGCCGTCTCGTACTTCGCCGGTCCCAGCTCGGGGCTCGGCGACGGCGCGTCCGGGCCGACCCAGCCCGCGGTCAGCCAGTTGTGCACCGGGTCGATCTGCAGGCGCGAGATGTTGCGCACGCCCATCACGTAGATCTCCGGCCGCGTCTTGTCCGCCGGTCCGTTCGGGAAGAGGTTGCCCGGCGGGATCGTGTAGGTGCCGTCGGGCTCCGGGTGGATGCGCAGGATCTTGCCGTCGAGGTCGTTGGTGTTGCCCGCGGTGCGGCGCGCGTCCTGGAACGACAGGCCCTTGTAGTCGAGGGTCCAGTTGTTGCCGGAGTAGCCGTTGGACCCGCCCGAGGAGTTGTTGTCCCCGGACCCGACGTAGAGGTTGCCGTCCTTGTCGAACGCCATCCCGCCGCCGGCGTGGCAGCAGCTGTGGATCTGCACGTCCCAGGCCAGCAGGTCCTTGCGCGTGGCCTGGTCGATGGCCTGCTTCGCGGAGTCGTAGGTGAACCGCGAGATCGTGCGCTTGCCGATCCGCTTGTCGCGGTCGATCGACTCGTGCGGCATCCAGTAGACGTAGAGCCAGCCGTTCTGGGCGAACTTCGGGTCGAGCGTGATGCCGACCAGGCCCTCCTCGTTCTTCACCAGCTCGTCGCCGCTGCCGCGGTTGCCCATCACCCGGAGCGTGGTGAGCAGCTTGACCTGCTTGGTGGCCGGGTCCCACTGGTGGATCGTGCCGCAGCCGAGGCCGACGTTCGGGTCGTCCCAGCTGACCACGGGCCCGGTCGGGCAGGCGGCCTTGCCGATGTAGAACACCTTGCCGTTCGGCGCGATGGTGAGCCCGTGCGGTTCGCCGATCTGGTCGAGCCGGCCCGCCGCGTTCTTCCCGGTGAGGCGTTCGATCTTGTAGTTCGCGGCGATGCCTGCCTGGCAGTCGCCGCGGACCATCCCGGTCGTCCAGCGCAGCGCGCCGAGCAGGTGGGTGCGGAACTGGGCTTCGCCGTACGACGCTTCCGTGCGGCCCATGCCGGTGTAGAAGGAGCGGCCGCCGTCGTAGTCGCGGCACCACGAGATCGGGTGGAACGGCCCGTTCGCGCCGGCGCCCGGCTGGTAACCCTTTTCTTCGACCTGCGCGACGGTGTGCACGGTGCCGACCGGGTTGGTCTCCCAGTTGAGCCACCGGTCGGTGCGCGTCCACGTCTGCGGCAGCCCGGCGGTGGCCGGGTGCTGCGCGTCGAGGACGTCGACGACGGCCTGCTGCGGCGCCGGTTCCGGCGGCGGCGGGGTCGCCGAGGTGTCCTTGAACAGCTTCAGCTCGGCCAGCTGGATGATCGGCTCACCGGCGTTGGCGGTGATGTTCAGCCGGTAGTTCGGGTAGGCGGTGGTGTTGGCGAAGGTGAAGGTCCGGGTCTGGAACGGGTCGGTGAACGTCTCGTTCGTGCGCGTGTCCAGGTCGGTCCAGGTGGTGCCGTCCGCCGAGCCCTGCAACGTCCAGTTCTTCGGGTTGCGGCCCGGGTAGTCGTTGGCGGACGTCAGCGAGTAGCTGCTGACCGCGACCGGCGCGGCCATCTTGTACGCCACCCAGCCAGTGGTCGCGAACGTCAGCCACTTGGTGTTGTCGTTGTTGTCGGCCAGTTTCTCCTTGGTCTCGTTGGGCGGGTTCTCCCCGCTCGCCGTCACCGCGGCCACCGCTTCCGGCGTGGGACGGGCGCCGACCGGGCGCGCCCCGATCAGGCCGGTGAACCACGCCGAGGAGTCCTGCGCGCGGGCGGCGTCGGAGATGCCGAGGAAACCCCCGCCCGCCTGCATGTACGCCTGCAGCGCGGCTTCCTGGTCCCGGCTGAGCGCCACGCCCTGCGCCGAGAGGAACACCACCCCGCGGTACCCGGCGAGGTTCGCCGGGGTGAACACGGCCGGGTCCGAGGACGCGGTGACCGTGATGCCGTTGTCCGCACCCAGCCGCGCGATCGCGTCGGCCGCCCGCACCACCGGGTCCTTCTGGTCCGCGGCCGCGCCGTGGAAGACCAGCACGTTGACCGGGACGCTCGCGGCCACCGCGGCCTGCGCGGCCACCGGCGTCACGAGCAGGGGTGCCCCGGCTGCCAGAACCGAAGCAATGGCGAGCACGACCGCGCCGCGCCTGCCGAACCATCGTCGTTTCACAGCTCGCCTCCTCATGCGTGGGTCCGGGCATCGGGATTCGCGTCGTGCCCGGTGTGGCCGTGCTGCTTGAAGCGGTCGATCGCGTCCTGCGCCCCGGCGGGCAGGCTGCCGTCGGCGTTGCGGACCAGGAACAGGCCCGCCATCCCGCCGTCGGAATGGGTCTGCACGTGGCAGTGGTACATCCACGCGCCCGGCCCGACGCCCTCCCCGGCGATCACCTGGAAGCCGAACGAGCTGCCGGGGTCGAGGTTCTTGTTGTCGACGACCTGGGCGTTGTCGCTCGCGCCGTTCAACATCCCGGTGCGGGTGTCGGCCCAGCGGTGGGCGTGCAGGTGGAACGTGTGCGGCAGGCTGCCGTGCCCGATGCAGATCCACTCGACGCGCTCGCCGAGGTTGGCCTCGAACATCGGCGTGTCCGGCGCCATCCGGTGGTTGATCATCATGTCGTTGAACACGACGGTGTACTGCTTGCTGGGCAGCAGATCGCCGCGACGGCGCACGATCAGCCCGCCGTAGAGCCCGCGGGCGAGGCCGCCGGTGCCGTGGTCGGTGCCCATCGCGTGGTCGTGGTAGTGCCAGTAGCCGGCGCTGC
Organism: Amycolatopsis melonis; assembly: GCF_040064235.1. NCBI lineage: Bacteria > Bacillati > Actinomycetota > Actinomycetes > Pseudonocardiales > Pseudonocardiaceae > Amycolatopsis > Amycolatopsis melonis. The sequence goes on along the minus strand of NZ_JBDZYD010000002.1, from coordinate 224,233 downwards.
CCGGCATCCAGAACCCGCCGCTCGCCTCGTACCGGGCCCGCGTGCGCCAGGTGTAGGTCCGCGTCTCGCGCGGGTTGTTGAAGGAGGCGTTAAGCGGCGCGCCGTCGGACGCGGTGTCGTAGTTGACGCCGTGCGGGTGGATCGACAGCCGCTGGTCGGTCGTGTTGACCAGCTCGATCTCGAGGGTGTCGCCCTCGTAGATCTCCAGCAGCGGCCCGGGGATGGTGGCCTTGCCCGGTTCGAGGCCGTAGCCGTACAGCCCGTCCGGCAACGCCTCGGCGTAGAGCGTGATCCGGCGGACCGGGCCCGCGGCCGCGGCCGTCCCGGTGAATCCCACCACCGGGGCGAGCACGCCGGCCGCGGTTCCGGCCAGCATCGAGCGACGTGACACTCCCATGTGGACTCCCCCGGGGTCAGAAACGCACGGTGCGCAGGTAGTCGAACCCGACCTGGGCGGTGTGCAGCGGGTCGGCGGGCTCGTCGTGTTCGACGATGTACTCGCGCAGCGTCGAGCAGGAGGCGGCGAAGATGCGCGGGAAGTCGATGACGCCGGTGCCGGGATCGGTCATCGCGCCGTCCGCGGTCATGTCCTTGACGTGGTACTGGACCACGCGCGGGAAGTGCCGCCGGAACAGCTCGACCGGGTCCGCCCCGCCGGTCACCGCCCAGAACAGATCGATCTCCAGGTGCACGTCCCGCTTGCTCGTCTTCGCGGTGAGGACGTCGTAGGGCCGGACGCCGTCGATCGGGGCGAACTCGTGGGCGTGGTTGTGGTAGCCGAGCGGGATCCCGGCCCGGCGGAAGGCGATCGCCGCGGTGTTCATCTTCGCCGCGAAGGCCTCCCACTCGGCGATCGTGGCGAACTGCGCCCAGGGCACGACGGCGCGGGTGTTGCCGAGGATCTTCGCGTCGGCGATGGTCCGGTCGAGGTCGCCGTCGATGCCGATGTGCGTCGAGCTCGCCCGCAGGTGGCAGCGGTCGAGGATGGCGCGGAACTCGGTGGCGCTGCGGCCGTACGTCCCGGCCAGCTCGACCTTGCGGTAGCCGATGTCGGCCAGCGCCGACAGCGTGCCTTCGGGGTCGTTCTGCAGCAGCGAGCGCAGGGAGTAGAGCTGGATGCTGATCCTGTCGAGCGGGATGCGCCGCCGGGCGGCCGCCGCGTCCGCGGCACCCGGGAGGGCGACCGTCGCGAGCGCCGCGGTGGCGGCACCCAGCACGGTCCGTCGGGAGTAGTGGTTCGGTCTACCGCACATGGAACTCCCTCATTTCTGGTTGCTGAAAGCCGCGTCGAAAGCCGCCGCCGGCCGGTCGAACAGGTGCTCGCGCAGGTACTTCACCGCCTCCGCCGCGCCGCGGAGCCGGTCCATCCCGGCGTCCTCCCACTCCACCGAGATCGGGCCGGAGTACCCGATCGCGTTCAGCGCGCGGAAGCAGTCCTCCCACGGGACGTCGCCGTGCCCGACGGACACGAAGTCCCAGCCCCGCCGCGGATCGGCCCAGGCGAGGTGCGAGCCGAGCCTGCCGTTGCGGCCGTCGAACCGCTTGCGGGTGTCCTTGCAGTCGACGTGGTAGATCCGGTCGGCGAAGTCGAGGATGAACCCGACCGGGTCGAGGTCCTGCCACACGAAGTGCGACGGGTCCCAGTTCAGCCCGAACGCCGGCCGGTGGTCCACCGCTGCCAGCGCGCGTTTCGTCGTCCAGTAGTCGTAGGCGATCTCCGACGGGTGGACCTCGTGCGCGAACCGGACGCCGACCTCGTCGAAGACGTCAAGGATCGGGTTCCACCGGCGGGCGAAGTCCGCGTAGCCGTCATCGATGTCATCGCGCGAGACGGGCGGGAACATCGCCACGTACTTCCAGATCTTCGACCCGGTGAACCCGATGACGGTGTCCACGCCGAGCTTCGCCGCGGCGCGGGCGGTGTCGGCCATCTCGGCCGCGGCCCGCTGCCGGACGCCTTCGGGTTCGCCGTCGCCCCAGATCCGGGCCGGGAGGATCGCCTGGTGGCGGTGGTCGATCGGGTCGTCGCAGACGGCCTGGCCGACCAGGTGGTTGGAGATCGCCCACACCTTCAGGCCGTGCTCGGCCAGCAGCCGCAGCCGTCCCGGTACGTAGTCCTCTTCGGACAGTGCGCGGTCGACCTCGAAGTGGTCGCCCGAGCAGGCGATCTCCAGGCCGTCGTACCCCCATTCCGAGGCCAGCTTGCAGACCTCGGTGAACGGCAGGTCGGCCCACTGGCCGGTGAACAGGGTGACCGGACGGCTCATCGTGACTCCTCCACTGCGGTCCAACGGGCTTCTTCGGCCGCGCTGCGCTCGACGGCGTCCAGCACGCGCTGCACCCGCAGGCCGTCGTCGAAGCCCGGCTGCGGGTCGGTGCCTGCGGCGATGGCGTCGAGCAGGTCGGCGACCTCGTGGGTGAACGTGTGCTCGTAGCCGAGCAGGTGCCCCGGCGGCCACCACACGCCGACGTACGGGTGCTCGGGCTCGGTGACGAGGATGCGCCGGAAGCCCGCCTCGGTGCCCTCGCCGTCGTAGAACTGCAGTTCGTTCATCGACTCGAAGTCGAACGCGAGGCTCGCCTTCGAGCCGTTGACCTCCAGCCGCATCGCGTTCTTGCGGCCCAGCGCGTACCGCGTGGCCTCGAAGCTCGCCACCGCGCCCGAGGACAGCCGCGCGAGGAACAACGCGCAGTCGTCGACGGTCACCTCGTCCCGGCCACTCCCGGATGGCCGCTGTCGGACGAAGGTGTTCGTCAGCCCGGAAACGCCGGTGATGTGCTCGCCGGTGACGAACTGCGCGGCGTCGACGATGTGCGCGCCGAGGTCGCCGAGCGCGCCCGACCCGGCGTGTTCGCGTTTCAGCCGCCAGGTCATCGGGGCCTGCGCGTCGGACAGCCAGTCCTGCAGGTAGACCGACCGGACGTGCCGGATCTCCCCGAGTGCCCCGCGCGCCACGAGGTTGCGGGCGTGGGCGAGCGCGGGCACCCGGCGGTAGTTGAACGCGACCATGGCCCGCACCCCGCGTTCGCGGGCCCGCCGCGCCGCCTCGGCCATCGCCTCGGCCTCGGCGACCGAGTTCGCGAGGGGTTTCTCGCACAGCACGTGCTTCCCGGCTTCCAGCGCGGCGATCGCGATCTCGGCGTGGCTGTCGCCGGGGGTGCAGATGTCGACGAGGTCGACGTCGTCGCGGGCGATCAGGGCCCGCCAGTCGGTCTCGACGTCCGCCCAGCCGAACCGCTGCGCGGCGGCCTTCGCCCGTGTCTCGTCCCGGCCGCCGAGCACGGCGAGCCGCGGGACCAGTGCGGGGTCGAAGAACCGGTGCACGCTGCGCCAGGCGTGCGAGTGCACCGCGCCCATGAAGGCGTGGCCCACCATGCCGATCCCGAGGGTTTCCCGTGCCGTGCTCATGCCTCTCCTTGCAGGGTTGCGGAAAGTTCCGTGGTCAGGAGTCGAAGCCGACGTCGGCGTACTGGTCGACGTTCTCCTTGGTGACCACCGCGGAGTAGGTGGTGATCTCGGCCGGGATGTCGTGCTCGGCGAACTCGCCGATGCCGCTGCCCTGGCCGAGCAGCCGCGCCAGCGCGACCGCGGTGGACGCCATCGACGGGCTGTAGAGCACCGTCGCCTTGATCGGCGAGGAGTCGTTCTTGATCAGCGTCATCATGTTCTTCGAGCCGGCGCCGCCGACCATCAGGAACTCCGAGCGCTTCGCGTTCTCGATCGCCGCGTTGACGCCGACGCCCTGGTCGTCGTCGTGGTTCCACAGCGCGTCCAGCTTCGGTGCGCTCTGCAGCAGGTTCGCCGTCTGCTGCTCGCCGGACTCCGGGGTGAACTGCGCCGACACGCGCGGGCCGACCTTGTACCCGGCTCTGGCGAGCGCGTCGGCGAAGCCCTTGCTGCGTTCCTGCGTCAGCGGCAGCGAGTCGATGCCCGCGACCTCGCCGATGACCGGGTTGGTGACGTTCTTCTTCTTGAGTTCCCTGGCGATGTAGTTGCCGGCGTTGACGCCCATCCGGTAGTTGTCGCCGCCGATCCACGTGCGGTACGCCAGCGGCGTGTCGAAGACGCGGTCGAGGTTGATCACCGGGATGCCCGCGTCCATCGCCTGCTGGCCGACCGCGGTGAGCGCCTTGCCGTCGAACGGCAGGATCACCAGCACGTTGACCTTCGCGTTGATCAGCGTCTCCACCTGGGAGATCTGCTGGTTGACGTCGTTGGTGCCCTCGGTCGCGTTGAACGTCACTTCGCTGAACTTCTGCGCCTGCGCGCGGGCGTTCTTCGTGATCGCCGCGATCCAGCCGTGGTCGGCGGCGGGCGCGGAGAACCCGATGGTGATCGGCTTGCCCGGCTGCCCGGTGTTCCCGGCGGCCGCCGGGCCGTTCGACGCCTGGCCCGCCGGCTCGTTCGAGGTGCACCCGGCCAGCAGCGCACCGGCGCCGAGGGCGGCACCGCCGAGCAGGAATCCCCGGCGGCCGAGGAAGGGGTGTTCGGTCATGACGGCCTCCATCGGTGTGACTACGGACCGGTCCGGGCCTTGCGGGCCCGGAACTGCAGGAGCACGGCGAGCACGATGATCACGCCCTTGGCGATGTTCTGGACGTCGGTGTCCAGGTTGTTGAGCGTGAACAGGTTCGACAGCACCGTGAAGATCAGCACGCCGAGCAGCGTGCCGACGAGCGAGCCGCGGCCGCCGGTGAGCAGGGTGCCGCCGATGACGACCGCCGCGATCGCGTCGAGCTCGTAGAACATGCCGTTGGTCGACGCGCCCGCGGTGGTGCGCGCGACGACCATCAGCGCGGCGATCCCGCAGCACAGCCCGGCGACGCCGTAGACGAGCGCGAGGTGCCGCTTGACGTTGATGCCGGCCAGCCGCGACGCCTCGGCGTTGCCGCCCACCGCGTACGTCCGCCGCCCGAAGGTGGTGCGCTTGAGCACGACCCAGCCGAGGGCGAAGACCAGCGCGAAGATCCAGATGAGCACCGGGACGCCGAGGAGGTCGCCGCGGAAGAACGCGAGGAAGTCCCGGTCGCCGACCACCTGCGTGCGGCGGCCGCTGATCCGCTCGGCCAGTCCGCGCGCGGAGACGTACATCGCCAGCGTGGCGATGAACGGCACGACCTTCCCGTAGGCGATGAGCACGCCGTTGACCAGCCCGCAGCCGAGGCCGACCGCGAGCCCGCAGACGACCATCACGAACGGCCCGTACGACTGGGTGGCCAGGGTCGTCAGCCAGACGCTCGACAGCGCGACGATCGAGCCGACCGACAGGTCGATGCCGCCGCTGATGATCACGAACGTCATCCCGACGCTGACCACGCCGATCGCCGCGGCCAGCCGCAGGATGGTCGAGATGTTGCTTTCGGTGAAGAACACCTCGGGCCGGGTGAACTGGCCGATCACGCAGAGCACGACCAGCACGCCGGTCAGCCCCAGCAGCCGCGGGTCGGCGGGGAACCGCCTGGCGGGCGCCGCTTTCCCCGGCACCGCCGTCTCCACCGGCTTCGTTTCGGTCATGCCGCGCTCCCCTCGAGAATCACGTCGAGCACGTCGGCCTCGGTCAGCCCGGCCGACGGCCGGTCGGCGAGCACCCGCCCTTCGCGCAGCACCAGCACCCGGTCGGCCAGGCCGAGCACCTCCGGGATTTCGCTGGACACCAGCACGATCGCCACGCCGGTCGCGGCCAGCTCGGCGATCAGGCGGTACAGCTCGGCCCGGGCGCCGACGTCCACGCCCCGGGTCGGTTCGTCGAGCAGCAGCACGCGGCAGCCGCGCACGAGCCACCGCGCGAGGACGGCCTTCTGCTGGTTGCCGCCCGAAAGCGTCCGCACGATCCGTCGGGGATCGGCGGGCCGCAGGTCCAGGCGCCGGAGGCTGTCGGCGGCGTCGTCGAGTTCCCGGCTGTGGTCGGTGAAGCCGAGCTTGGCGTAGTGGCCGAGGCTGGCCAGCGTCACGTTGTGCACCACCGGCAGGTCCAGCAGCAGGCCCTGGCTTTTGCGTTCCTCCGGCGCCAGGCCGATTCCGGCGCGGACGGCGGCGAGGACGCTGCCCGGGCGCAGTGCCTTACCCCGGACGGTCACCGCTCCGGCGTCAGGCCGCCGCGCGCCGAAGATCGTCTCCAGCAGCTCGCTGCGGCCGGACCCGACGAGCCCGGCGATGCCGAGGACCTCACCGGCGTGCACGGTGAAGCTCACGTCCTCGAACTCGCCCTGCCGCGACAGCCCGCGGACTTCGAGCGCGGTCTCGGGCCGGGCATGTCCTTCGTGGCGGGGCCCGAACACCGTCTCGACCTTGCGCCCGGCCATCAACGCGACCAGGTCCGCGGTCGGCGTCGCCGCGTCGAGCCCGGTGCCCGCGGTGCGGCCGTCCTTGAGCACGGTCACCCGGTGCCCGATCCGGCGCAGTTCCTCGAGCCGGTGGGAGATGTAGACGACCGAGACGCCGTCCGCGGTCAGCTCGCCCACGATCCGGAAGAGGTTGTCGACCTCTTCGCCGGCCAGTGCGGCGGTGGGCTCGTCCATCACGAGCAGCCGCGCGTCGTGGGCCAGCGCCCGCGCCATCGAGACCAGCTGCTGCCCGGCCGCGGACAGCCGTCCGGCTTCGGTGGACGGCGAGATCTCGGGATGGCCGAGCCGGGCGAGCAGCCTCGCGGCTTCGGCGCGGGCCTGCCCGACCCGGGTGAACCCGAACCGGGCGCGCTCGCGGCCGAGGAAGATGTTGTCGGCCACCGAAAGCCCGGGCACGAGGTCGAGTTCCTGGTACATGGTGGCGATGCCGAGGCGCAGCGCGTCGACCGGCGAGCCGAGCGTCACCGGCTCCCCGCGCCAGGTGATCTCCCCGGCGTCCGGCCGGTGCGCGCCGGAGAGCACCTTGATCAGCGTCGACTTGCCTGCCCCGTTCTGCCCGAGCAGGCAGTGGACCTCGCCCGCCTCGACGTCGAAGTCGACGCCGTCGAGCGCGCGGACGCCGGGGAAGGTCTTCACGATGCCGCGGACGGACAGCAGGGTCATACCGACGCCTCCTCGGTCTCGCCGGACAGGAACGCGGGATTCGCGAGAAGCCGTTCGGCGGCCAGGTGCGCGGCGCCGCGCAGCGGAGCCTGCAGGCCCAGCTCCGACGGCACGACCCGGACATGGCCGAGCGGCCGGGCGGCCAGCTCGACGCGGACGGGCTCCACCAGCCACTCCCCGAGTTCGGCGAAGTAGCCGCCGAGCACGACGACGTCGGGGTCGAGCACGTCGACCACTGTGGACAGTGCGACGCCGAGCGCGACCCCCAGCTCGTGCACCGCGGTCGCCGCGCGCTGGTCGCCCTGGCGCACGCGATGCCGCAGCAGCGCGACCCGGCCGCCGACACCGAGTGCGGGATCGTGCAGCGCGTCACCCGGCGGCGCGGCCGCGCGGAGCACGGCGGCCAGGTTCGCCTTCGTTTCCAGGCAGCCGATCCGGCCGCAGGCACAGCGTTCGCCGGCCGGGTCGACGGCGATGTGCCCGACCTCGCCCGCGAATCCGCGCGCCCCCCGCAGGATCGCGCCGCCGGAGACGAGCCCGCCGCCGACCGCGGTGCCACCGGCGAGGTAGAAGAGGTCGTCCGTGCCTGCCGCGGATTCGGCGAGCGCACCGAGGTTGGCATCGTTGTCAACGGCCACGGCTTCGACCGGGACGTCCAGCCGCGCCGCCATGAGACCGGCGATCTCGGCGTCCCGCCACCGCAGTGCCGGCGCGAACCGCAGCACGGCGGCGGCCGAATCGACCAGTCCGGGCACGGAAACCGCGACGCCGCCCGGCGGTCCGGGCAGCACCCGGCAGGCGAGGTGGGCGAGTTCGTCCATGCCGCGCTGCAGCCCGAGGGCGGCGACGTCGACGGTTTCGGCGTGTTCGGCCAGCACCCGGCCGGACAGGTCGGTGACCACGGCCGACAGCCGATCGGGCTCGATGCCGAGCGCGAGGGCGTAGGCGTCTTCGCCGTGGAGTTCGACGAGCCGGCTCGGCCGCCCGTGCCCGGCCCGGACCCCGGCGGGACGGACCAGGCCGCGGTCGGCGAGCCCGGCGAGCAGGCCCGGAACGGCGGACTTCGCGATCCCGCAGCGCGCGGCGAGCTGAGTGCGTGACAGCGGCCCGGCGCGCAGGGCACGCAGGATCGCCGAACGCGGATCGGCTCGCGTCGTCCCGGCCACACTGCCCCCAGACCTGTCGCGGAGTGAACGGACTTTGTCACTCAGGCAGCGAAAGTAAGGTGACGACCATCACTCGTCAAGGTGAAAGAGTGGCGTTAAGTCCGGGTTTCACCCGGATAGACGCGCGAAACCGTGCAGACTTTCGCTCGATTGAGACGAAAGTCTGTCCAGTTTTGTCATTACTCCGGCGGCGTGTTCAGCTGCTGAGCGTGAAGGCGCGGTCCGTCGCCGACCAGGCCGCGCCGATCACGCCCGCGGTGTCGCCGAGTTCGGAGAGCACGATCGGGAGGTTCCCGGTCGCCAGCGGCAGCGAGCGCCGGTAGACCGCGCTGCGGACCTCGGCGAGGAGCTGGTGACCCAGCTGCGCGACGCCGCCGCCGATCACCACCATGCCCGGGTTGATGAAGCACACCAGTGACGCGACGACCTGGCCGAGCCGCCGTCCGCCGTCGCGGATCAGGTTGACCGCGCCGAAGTCGCCCGCCGCCGCGGCGAGCCCCACGTCCCGGGCGGTGACCGCGCCGCGTTCGGCGGCCACCTCGGCGAGGAACGCCGACCGGCCGCTGCGGGCCAGCGCCAGCCCGTCGCGGGCCAGTGCGGCGCCGCCGAAGTACGCCTCCAGGCAACCGACTTCGCCGCAGGCACACGTCGGGCCGAAGTCGTCGAGCCGGATGTGGCCGATGTCGCCCGCGGTGCCCGCGACGCCGCGGTAGACCTTGCCGCCGAGCACGATCCCGCAGCCGATGCCGGTGCCGATCTTGACGAACATCAGGTCGTCGGTCGAGCGCGCGACCCCGGCGTGCCGTTCGCCGAGCGCCATCGCGTTGACGTCGTTGTCCACCGCCACCGGGCAGCCCCACAGCCCGCCCAGGTGGTCCCGCACGGAAAACCGGTCCCAGCCGGGCATGATCGGCGGCGCGACCGGCATCCCCTCGGCGAAGCTGACCGGCCCGGGCAGCCCGATCCCGGCGGCGATGAGCCTGCCGGGTGCTTCCTCCCGCACTTTCGCGGCCAGCTCGACCACCCGGCGCAGCACCGGATGCGGCCCCTGCCGCACATCGCAGTCCTCGACGGCGTGGGCGAGCACCTCGCACGCGCCGTCGGTGACGGCCACCCCGACCGAGGTGGCCCCGACATCGACGGCGAGCACGCGCAGATCCCCGGCCAGCCGCACGAGCGTCGACCGCCGTCCGCCGCGGCTGGCGGACGGCCCGGCCGCCTCGACGAACCCGATCTCGGCCAGCCGTGCGACTTCCGCCCCGACGCGGGCACGCGGCAGGTCGAGCCGCTCACCCAGCTCCACCCGGGACATCGGGCCTTCGTCACGCAGCAGGGTGAGCAACCGCGTCTGGTGCCGGGTTTCGACCATCGGGTGTCCCGGAGAGGATGCCGCGCTCATCCGAGAAGCGTACGGCTTCCGGCCACCGGCGCGGTCCACCGTGCCGTGCCGGTGTCCCGGAACACGACAGGGTCCCCGCACCGGATGGCGCGGGGACCCTGTCGGTCGTTCTGGCTCAGCTCACTTCTTCTTGGCGGCAGCCGAGGTCTTCTTGGCCGCGGCCGTGGTGGTCTTCTTCGCCGCGGCCGGCTTCGCGGCAGCGGTCTTGGCGCGCGTGGTGGTCGCCTTCGCCGTGGTGGCCTTGGCCGCCGTGGTCTTCGGGGCCGCCTTGGTGGCGGTCGCCTTGGCGGCGGGCTTCGCCGCGGTGGCACGGGTCCGCGTCGTGGTGGCAGCCGGCTTCGCCGCCGCCGCACGGGTCGTGCGGGTCGTCGTCGCCTTCGCCGGAGCCGCGGCCGCGGTCTTCGTGGCGGTGGCACGGGTGCTCGTCGAGGCCGTGGAGCGCTTGACCGGAGTCGCCTTCGGCAGCTTCTTCGCCCCGGAGATGACGTCCTTGAAGGTCGTACCGGCCCGGAAGGCGGGAACGTTGGTCTTCTTGACCTTCACGGCCTCACCGGTACGCGGGTTCCGCGCGGTGCGAGCGGCGCGAGCGCGCTTCTCGAAGACACCGAAGCCGGTGATGTTGACCTTCTCGCCCTTGTTGACCGTCCGGATGATGATGTCCACCAGACCGTCGACGGCCTGCGAAGCCACCTTCTTGTCGCCCAGACGCTCCGACAGCGCCTCGATCAGCTGGGCCTTGTTCGTCATTCCAGTCCTCCAAAGTGGAACTACTAGTCAGGCCCATCACGGCCGACAGCGCACAGACTATTACCAGCCGCCCGCAAAACCAAACAGGGTGGCCCGAACTTCGTTGTGTCGCGGCGTGAATTCCGCACAGCCCTGCCGCACCGGAGTCCTGACCTGCACTTTCCCCGGATGGCGACGCGAGCGTCCTCATAGGACCCGTCCTGACAGGACGGTGGGACATCGAACAACTGATCGACGTCCCGGTGCCCGGAAAGCCCAACGCCCCAACGGGTCGGCCCGCCGCCGGTGGCCGAATGTCCTGGTATCGGCGGTTCGCGAGGTGTGTAGGCGCGGTCCCCGGGGGTAGCCGCGAGGAGTATCCCGAGAGATGCGGAGGCGCGAAATGACCCGGACAGCCGGTGAGCACCTGCAACCCCGGGACTTCGACGTCGACGCCCTCGCGGCGGAACTGCGGCGCCGCGTCGACGGCGAAGTCCGGTTCGACCGCGGCACGCGTGCCGTCTACTCCACCGATGCCTCCAACTTCCGGCAGGTTCCGCTCGGCGTCGTCGTGCCCCGTACCCCGGAAGCGGGTGCCGAAGCAATCGCCGTCGCGCGGGAGTTCGCCGCGCCGGTCCTCTCCCGCGGCGGCGGCACCAGCCTGGCCGGCCAGTGCACCAACACCGCGGTCGTGCTGGACTGGTCGAAGTACTGCCACCGGCTGGAATCGGCCGACGAGCAGGCACGCACGTGCGTCGTGCAGCCCGGCATCGTGCTCGACGAGCTGAACCGGCAGCTGGCGCCCACCGGGCTGCGGTTCGGCCCCGAACCGGCCACGCACATGAACTGCACGCTGGGCGGGATGATCGGCAACAACTCCTGCGGCGCGACCGCCCAGCGCACCGGGAAGGTCGTCGACAACGTCGTGCGGCTGGAGGTCCAGCTCTACGACGGGACCCGCTTCTGGTGCGGCCGCACGACCGGCGAGGAGTATGCCGCGATCGAGCGCCACGGCGACCGGCGCGCGACGATCTACCGGCAGCTGCGGCGGCTGCGGGACGAGTACGCGGAGGAGATCCGGCGCCGGTACCCGGACATCCCCCGCCGGGTTTCGGGCTACAACCTCGACTCCCTGCTGCCCGAGCACGGCTTCGACGTCGCCGGGCTGCTGGTCGGCAGTGAGTCCACTTTGGTCACCGTACTGCGTGCGGAACTCAGGCTGGTGCCGGTCGTGCCGGAACGCACGCTCGTCGTGCTCGGCTACCCCGGCATCGCGGCCGCCGCCGACGCCGTGCCCGCGATCCTGCCGCACGAGCCGATCGCGCTGGAGGGCGTTGACCACAAGCTCATCCGCGACCAGCAGATCAAGGCCATGAACCCGCAGGCCCTCGCCGAGCTGCCGGAGGGCCGGGCGTTCCTGATGGTCCAGTTCGGGGCCGGCACCCACGAAGAGGCCGAACGGCAGGCCCGCCGGATGCTGGACGCCCTCGGCGGCACCGAGCACGAGGCCGACGTGGCGTTCCTCGACGACCCGGCCCGGGAACACGAACTCTGGCAGGTGCGCGAAGCCGGGCTCGGCGCCACCGCGCACGTGCCACGCCGTCCCGACACCTTCGAGGGCTGGGAGGATTCCGCCGTCGCACCGGACCGGCTGGGCGACTACTTGCGGCGGTTGTCGCAGCTGTACCGGGAATTCGGCTACGCGAGCGAGACCGGGCCCAGCCTGTACGGCCACTTCGGGCAGGGCTGCGTGCACACGCGCATCCCGTTCGACCTCTACACCGCCGACGGCGTCGCGACCTACCGACGGTTCATGGAACGCGCCGCCGATCTCGTGGCCGAGTTCGGCGGGTCGTTCTCCGGCGAGCACGGCGACGGGCAGTCGCGTGGCGAGCTGCTGCCGAAGATGTTCGGCGACGACCTCGTCAAGGCGTTCGGCAGGCTCAAGGCGATCTTCGACCCCGGCAACCGGATGAACCCGGGCAAGGTCGTCGCCCCCTACCGGCTCGACGAGAACCTGCGCCTCGGCGGCGGCTGGACTCCGGCGTCCCCGCAGAACCTGTACTTCCGGTTCCCCGACGACGGCGGTTCGTTCGCCGAGGCCGCCAACCGCTGTGTCGGCGTCGGGCGGTGCCGTCAGCACACGACTCCCGGCGGCCAGGTGATGTGCCCGTCGTACCAGGCAACCGGCGAGGAGGAGCACTCCACCCGCGGCCGCGCCCGGCTGCTGTTCGAAATGCTGAACGGCCACGGCGACAGCCCGGTCACCGGCGGCTGGCGCTCCCCGGAGGTCAAGGCGGCGCTGGACCTGTGCCTGGCCTGCAAGGGCTGCAAGACCGACTGCCCGGCGAACGTCGACATGGCGACCTACAAGGCGGAGTTCCTCGCCCACCACTACGCCCACCGCCCGTGGCGGCGGCCGCGCTCGGACTACACGATGGGCTGGCTGCCGTGGATCGCCCGGGCCGTCACCCGCGTCCACGCGGGCCGGATCGTGAACGTGCTGGGCCACACGCCCGGCCTGGCCCGGCTGGCGACGGCGGTGGCGGGCGTGGAAAACCGCGAACTCCCGCGTTTCGCGGCCGAAACCTTCGAGCAGTGGTTCGCCCGCCGCGGCCCGCGCGGCACCGGCGCCCGCGGCACGGTGCTGCTGTGGCCGGACACGTTCACCAACCACTTCCACCCGCACGTCGCCCGCGCGGCGGTCGAGGTCATCGAGGACGCGGGCTGGCGGGTGACGCTGCCCCGGCGCCCGCTGTGCTGCGGCCTCACGTGGATCTCCACCGGCCGGCTGACGACGGCGAAGCGCATCCTGACCCGGACGGTCCGCGAGCTGGCACCCCATTTGCGGGCGGGCGGCCTGGTGGTGGGCCTGGAACCCAGCTGCACGGCGGTGTTCCGCGCGGACGCATTCGAGCTGTTCCCCGGCGACCACGACGTCCGCCGGTTGCGCGGCCAGACGGTCACGCTGGCCGAGCTGCTGACCCGCCATTCCCCGGGCTACCGCCCACCCCGGCTCGGCGGCAGGGCAATCGCCCAGGTCCACTGCCACCAGCACGCAATCATGGGCTGGGACGCGGACAAGCAGCTGCTGAAGGCGGCCGGAATGGAGGCCGAGCACCTCGACAGCGGCTGCTGCGGCCTGGCGGGCAACTTCGGTTTCGAGCGCGGTCATCTGGAGGTGAGCAAGGCCTGCGCCGAGCGCGTCCTGCTGCCCCGCGTCCGCGAAGCCGACGCGGAAACGACGGTCCTGGCCGACGGGTTCAGCTGCCGGACCCAGCTGCACGAGCTGGACAGCGGGGGCCGGGAAGGACGTCACCTCGCCGAGCTGCTGGCCGAAGGCCTGGCTGATTCAGCCGACGCCCAGTGACCGCCGGACCGCTGCACCGAGCCGGCCTGCTACTTCGTCGTGTCCGGTACTCGGCGAGCACGGTCCCACGAAGGGGTGCCCCAGCGGGTAGGAGCACCGCGCGCCGGGTACTCCGCGGCCGAACCGTCTCGGAAGGGATCCGCCATGGGACTTCTCGTCGCTCTGCTGGTGATCTGGGCCGTCCTGGTCGTGCTCGGCATCGTGATCAAGGGCCTGTTCTGGCTGATCATCGTCGGAGCCGTGCTCTTCGTCGTCACGGGTGTCATCGGTTTCGTCAAGCGGGAGGCCCTGAGCCACCGGCGGTGACGCCGGAGCCTCGCCCCAGGGCAGCTTGACGGCTAACACCGTTAGCCATAACCTCAGGCTAACAACGTTAGCCCCTGGGGGTCCCGATGTCCGCTCTTCCCGCCACCGCCCGCCACGTTCTCCGGCGGACGGCCTGGGCCGCCCTGGCGGTCTTCCTGCTGGCCTTCCTTGCCCTCGAAGTGGTCAACCACGGCGTCCCGGCGCTGATCGCCGGGCTCCTGCTGCTGCTCGTGCCCGATCTGCCGAAACGTCTCGGCAATGGCTCCCGGAAAGCCTTGGCCTGGCACAACTTCCTGCACCGCCCCTGGATCCCGCTGGCCGTCCTGGTCGTCTACAGCGCCGGGGGGCTGGGTGACTGGGTGCCACTGTTCACCGCGGGGCTCGGGTGGCTTGCGCACATCGCCGTGGAGCGGGTCTTCGGGGGCGGGCGGCGTGTCCGGACGCGCTGAGCAGATCGTCGACGCCGCGCGTGCGTTGATCGACGAAGGCGGGGCTGCCACCCTGACCATGCGGGCGCTCGGGGAACGCCTCGGCATCCGGGCTCCGTCGCTCTACAAGCACTTCCCCGACAAGGGTGCGGTCGAGGCCGAGGTGATCACCCTCGCCATGCGCGAGCTGGCCGGCGCGCTGGCCCCGGCCGCCGGGGACCTGAGCGAACTCGCGGCCGCCTATCGCGCCTATGCGCTCGCGCATCCGCATCTCTACCGGCTGATGAACTCCGGGCCACTGCCCCGGCACCTGCTGGCACCCGGCGTTGAAGAGGCGGCCGCCCTGCCTCTGATGCACGTCGCCGGTGGCGACACCGACCGGGCGCGGGCGCTGTGGGCCTTTGCGCACGGCATGGTCATCCTCGAACTCGACGGCCGGTTCCCGCCCGGTGCCGACCTCGACAGCGCGTGGCGCACCGGGCTCGCCGCGTTCGCCGGACCGGGTCAGCCGCCGACGTACTGATGGGCCTCGCGGGCGAGATCCCGCCAGAGCGCGAGCGTGGCCGTCCGGTCGTTCCCGGCGGGGACCTCGATCCACTCGCGCATCGTGCGCCTGCCCATGACCACCTGCTCCCCCGTGCCGGCGGCGACCAGTTCCCCGATCCGGTCGCCGGGCACCTTCACGATGAGCCCGCCGCGGTGGCCGAGGAACGCGAAGATCTTGCCGCGCACGCGGAGCCCCGGACTGCGGAACATCGTGCCCATGACGACGTCACCGTCGCCAGTGAAGTCCTCGGCCAGGCGGTCGAACAGGTCGCCGTTGGGGGTGTCAGGCATCGGTCCTCCCGGGGAGTACGCGTTCGAGTGCCGCGACGGAACCGTCGACGGTCAGGCCGGCGGCCCTCGCGGCCGTCAGGGACATCGCTCCGGTGAACAACGCGACGAACACCTGGGGTGGCGCGGTGATCGTGGCGTCCGGCCGCCGTTCGGTCGAGCAGGGGCGGACGTCGATCCGGCCGTGGCCGGCGATGACGTCGCAGCCGTCGGTGAGGTCGCCGAGGCGCACGACGCTCGGCGGTGCGTCCGGCGTGCCGTCCCGGCACAAATGCCGCAGCGACAGCGAGAACCAGTGCACGCGGAACGCGTCGTCCTCCGGCGGGACGGCCATCAGCGGCGCACCCCAGCGGGTCAGTTCGCGGACGACGCCGCCGAGGTCCCGGCCGCGCTCGCTGAGGCCGATGAGCGTGGCCGCGATCGGCGGTGGCTCGTCGCGGCGGGTGATCAGCCCGGTCGCCTCCATCTCGCGGAGGCGGTCGGCCAGCAGGTTGCTGGCGATGCCGGGCAGGCCGCGGCGGAGGTCGGAGAAGCGGCACGGGCCCTGCGTGAGCAGCTCGCGGACGATCAGCAGGGTCCAGCGGTCGCCCACCAGGTCGAGGGCGCGCGCCATCGAGCAGTACTGGTTGTACGAGCGCATGCCGACAGGCTAGCAGGGTGGTTGCCAACCTCCACCAGTTGGTTTAGTTTCTCAACCACGTTGCGAGAAGGGAGATCACCGTGGCCGTTGTCAGCGACAGTGCCCCCGCCGTGCTCCGGGACTACTACCGGATCCTCACCGGCGGGATCGAGAACTACGGGGACGGCGGGGAGCTGGCGCCCCTGCTGGCCGAGGACCTCGGCTTCGAGGGCCCGATCGCCGGCCAGGTGACGGGGTCCGCCCCGTTCCTGCAGGGCGTGCGGGGATTCATCGCGAACGTCGGGAAGATCGAGCTGGTCCAGGAGGTGCACGGCCCGGACGGCTCCGCCGTGCTGTACGACGCCCACCTGCCCAAGGGCACCGTCCGGCTCACCGAGTTCTTCACCTTCGCCCAGGGCCGGATCCAGCGGCTGCGCATCCTCTACGACCCCGCCGACTACCTCGCCAAGGGCGGCGCCTGACCGCGGCCGGGTTCGGACAGCGTCCGCAGCACCAGCCAGCCGAGCCCGGGCAGCAGGACCAGCGGGGCGAGGGCCGTCTGCAGGGACGTGTGGTCGGCGAGGGTCCCGATCACCGGGCTCGCGAGGCCGCCGACGCTGACGGTCAGCCCCAGCGTGACGCCGCCTGCCGTGCCCACCCTCGCGGGCAGGTAGTCCTGGGCGAGCGTCACCTGCAGGGAAAACGGGACGTACAGCCCCACGGAAGTCAGCAGCACGAACAGATAGAAGGCGGGGCCGGGGACGAACACGACCCCGGCCAGCGCCCCGATGGTGAACAGCGCGGACCGGCGCAGCACGGTGACCCGGTCCCGGCGCTCGGCCAGCCTGCTGCCCAGGACGGTGCCCCCGGCCCCGCCGAGGTACAGCACGAACAGCGCGGCACTGCCCGCCGCGGCGCCGCCACCGGCGCGCTGCCGGGCGTAGAGCGCGACGAACGCGCTCAGCCCGACGAACACGATCGACCGCAGGACCACGGCCGCCGACAGCTTCCCGAACGAGACCCAGTCGTCGGCACCGCCGGGACCCGCCGCGGGCGTCCCGGCGCCCGCGGACCGGCGCAGCGCGCGCAGCACCGGCAGGCACACCACGCTGCCGGCCAGTGCCGGGACCACGAGCAGCGGGGACATCCGCAGCCCTCCTGCCGCCATGACGGCGGTGACCAGCAGCGGCGCGGCCGCGAAGCCGATGTTCCCGCCGAGGGAGAACCAGCCCATCGCGGTATGGCTGCCCCCGGCGGCGATCCGCGCGACGCGCGCGGACTCCGGATGGTAGGCGGCGACACCGATCCCGGACAGCGCAACGAAAACCAGCGTCAGCGCGTATGAACCGCCGAGCCCGCTCAGCGCGATGCCGAGCCCGCCCAGTGCCGTGCTCACCGGCAGCAGCCACGGCATCGGCCACCGGTCGGTCAGCACTCCGAACAGCGGCTGCGCCACCGACGACAGCACAGACGCCGCCAGCACGATGCCCGACGCCGCCGCGTATCCGTAGGCCCGTTCGGCGACGAAGAACGGGACGAGGGCGGCGACGGACCCCTGGTAGACGTCCACGCAGGCATGGCAGGCGGACAACAGGATGATCGGCTTGTTCCACGGCACGACGCCATGCTCGTCACCCGCGACGGTGTCGCGCTTCCGATAAAATGCCAGTTCATGACGGAAATCCGCCACACGCCGAGCGCGCCGACGCGCGTCCGGTCACTGGCGCCGGGCGCCGGGATCGCCGCCCACCGTCACGACGACCACCAGATCGTGTACGCCGCCCGGGGCGTGCTGGCCATCACCACCGACCGGGGTTCGTGGGTCGCCCCGGCCACCCGCGCGATCTGGGTGCCCGCCGGGACCGTGCACGCCCACCAGGCCCACGGGCAGGTCGAACTCCACCTGCTGGGCCTGCCCGCGACCGAGAACCCGTTGCGGCTGAACGAACCCGGCGTGCTGGCGGTCGGGCCGCTGCTGCGCGAACTGATCCTCGCCTGCACCCGCCCGCCCCACGACGACACCCCGGAACGGCGCCGGCTGCACACGGTCCTGCTCGACCAGCTGCGCACCTCACCCCAGCAACCGCTCCACCTGCCCACCCCGGCCGACCCGCGGCTGCGGGCGCTGTGCGCGATCCTGCAGGCGAATCCGGCCGACCACCGCACCCTGGCCGCCCTCGGCGCCGAGGTCGGCGCGAGCGACCGCACGCTGACCCGGCTGTTCAAGGCCGACCTGGGCATGACGTTTCCCCAGTGGCGCACCCAGCTGCGGCTGCACCACGCCCTCGTCCTGCTGGCCGGGGACACGCCGGTGACGACCGTCGCGCACGCCTGCGGCTGGTCGTCCCCCAGCGCGTTCATCGACGTCTTCCGCCGCGCTTTCGGCCACACCCCGGGAACGCACCACACCCGCTAGCGGAAACGTCAGCCGTCCCAGTCGATGTGGTGCCCGATCAGCCAGGCCGCGGTGTTGCGCGGGCCGTTTCTCAACCGGCGGCTGATGGCGAGGTCGCGGATGATCCGCTGGACCGGGCCCGGCGTGGCCGTGCCGCCCATCCGCGCGCTGGTCGCCACCAGCCGCTCGACCCGCTCACGCCGTTGCGCCTCATAGGCTTGGAACGCCGCCGCCGTGTCCGGCAGGTCCCGCAGGCACTTCGCCAGGACGACGGCGTCCTCCATGGCCATCGACGCGCCGTGCCCGGCGTTCGGCGCGGCGGCGTGTGCGGCGTCGCCGATGACGATCATCCGGCCGTCGTGCCACTTCGGCGTGGACGCGATGTCGTACCCGTTGCTCGCCCGGATGTCCTCCGACGCCTCCACGATCGCCGCCGCCGGCGACCGGTCGCCCTGCAGCAGCAGGGTCGCTTTCCGCTGCCATTCCGCCGTCGACGTCGTCGACAGCTCGGCTTTGGACAGCGCCGTGCCCGGCACGTTGACGAACCACCAGGTCCCGCCGTCCGGAGCCGTCGTGTAGGCGAAGAAAACCCTTCTGCCGTAGATCATCCGGTACACCCCCGGCACCGGCTCGACCGGCGCGTGCCGCGCATAACCGCAGAGCACGACCGTGCCGACATAGCGCGGCTCGGGCGCGGCCGGGTCGATCAGCACCCGCGTCGCCGAATGCACGCCGTCGGCGCCGATCAGCAGGTCGCCCTCCTGGCGGGTGCCGTCGTCGAAGACCGCCGCGACACCGTGTTCGAGATCGACGTCGCCGAGCCGTTTCCCGTGCTCGATCCGGATCCGGCGGCGCCCGGCCTCCTCGCGCAGCACCCGGCACAGTTCGGCCCGTTTGATCGTGTGCGCCCCGGCCGCCCCGCCGCCGATCGGGGCTTCGCCGAGCCGCTTGCCCGAGCCGCTCCAGAACACCGCACGGTCGGCCGGAAACGCCGCCGCCAGCACGGGTCCGGCGGCGTCGATCGCCTGCAGGGCGTCGAAACCGTTGTCCATGATCGTCATGAACGCGCCGGCATCGTCCACGCCGTCCGGATACGCCTCGTAGACGACCGGGTCGAGGCCCGCCTTCTGCAACGCCATCGCCGCGACCGGCCCGGCGATGCCGCCGCCGATGATCAACGCCCTGGTCATCCCGCTCCCCTCGAAATCAGGCCTTCGAAGGTACCGCCGCCCGGTTGTATGCCGCAGCCCGACCGTACGGCCCGTACGAGAGCGCGGCCCAGGGCGAAAAGGGCAGCATCAAGTGACCGGTCACATGATCACCGGCCCGCTTCCATGAGGTCAGGTCTTGACTTCGGCTGATGTGAGCGGCAACACTGCAGGCGTGGATGTGACCGGTAACATGGACAGCCGCAAGGTGAGCATCCGGGACGTCGCCCGCGCGGCCGGCGTCTCGCACCAGACGGTGTCACGGGTCATCAACGGCCATCCCCGCGTCACGCCGGACACCCGCGAGCGCGTGCAGCAGGCCGTCCGGGACCTCGGGTTCCGGCCCAGCCGCACCGCGCGGGCCCTCGCCAGCGGGCAGGTCGACGCGGTCACCGTGCTGGTCTCCGACACCACGCTCTACGGCTACGGCGCGGCCCTGCAGGGCATCGAAGAAGCCGCGCGGGAAGCCGGGTTCTCCGTCGGCATCTGCTTTCTCGCCTCGGTCGCGCCGGAAACGCTGGCCGCGACCGTCGCCCGCGTCGGCGATCCCAGTGCCGGTGCGCTCATCGTCGTCGCCTGGGACCAGGTCGGCATCCGTGCGCTGCAGGCGGTTCCGGCCGGGGTCGCGGTGGTGGCCCTCTCGGAAGCCTCCGCCCTCGACGCCCGCTGCCCCACCATCCGGCTGGACGACGGCGCGGCGGCGGCGCACGCGACGCGGTACCTGCTGGGGCTGGGCCACCGGACCGTGCACCACGTGGCGATCCCGTCGTCCAGCGGGCGCAGCGACCGGATCCGCGGCTGGCGCGAGGCACTGACCGATGCCGGTGTGCCGGTGCCGGAACCGCTCCACGCCTCGTGGACGCCGCGCTCGGGGTACGAAGCCGGCCGCGCGCTCGCGGCCGACCCGGACGTCACCGCGATCCTGTGCGGCAACGACGATCTCGCCCTCGGCGTCCTGCGGGCCCTGCACGAAGCCGGGCGGCGGGTGCCGGAGGACGTCAGCGTGGTCGGGTTCGACGACGTGCCACAGGCCGCCTACTACCACCCCGCCCTGACGACCGTGCGGCAGGACTTCACCGGACTCGGCCGGGACAGTTTCGCTTTGCTGCACGGGCTTCTCGACCCGGCGGGGCCGCGGCGGGAGCCGGGCGCGGCCAGGCCCGAGCTGATCGTCAGGGAAAGCAGCGGCCCGCCGAAGCGGCGTAACACGGGGGAACAGTCATGACGGAAACACCCTGGAAGGCGGGCGCCCTCGCGGTGCACCTGGTGCTCGACCCGGCGGCGCCGGTGCGCCTGCTCGGGATCGTGCCCGGCGACGGCCCCGCCCCGGACGGCCCGGGGGTGTCGCTGGTCGAAATCGACTGCCCCGGCGAAGGACGGCTCGGCAACAGCACTTCCGAGCAGCACCGGCCGTACACGGTGACGGCGGGCCTGCGCTACGCCGGCCACACCGAGGAGTCCACTTCGGACAGTACGACGCTGTGGATCGAGCAGCGCGATCCCGTCCGCGGGCTGCACGTGCGCACCGCGCTGGAACACGTGACCGGGACCGACGTGATCCGCGTCCGCTCCGAAGCCGGCAACGAAGGCCGCACGCCGCTGACGCTGACGTACGTGTCTTCGCTGTCGCTCACCGGGTTCGGCCCGATGGACGCGCTGCGCCTCCACCAGGCCCCCAACGCCTGGACCGCCGAGCTGCGCTGGCAGCAGCTCACCGCCGAGCAGGCCGGTCTCGTCGACATCCGGCCGTTCGACGACGGCCAGGGCACCGCCAAGAGCAGGCACGCGGTGACCGTGACCGGCAGCTGGTCCAGCGGCGGCTTCCTGCCCGTCGGCGGGATCGAGGACACCGGGCGGAACCTGGCCTGGGTGTGGCAGGTCGAGCACAACGGTGCCTGGCACTGGGAACTGGGCGACCACCACGGCAGCCTCTACCTGCAGGCTTCCGGCCCCACCGACCGCGAACACCACTGGCGCGCCACGCTGGCGCCGGGCGAGTCGTTCGCCACCGTGCCGGTCGCGATCGCGGCCGTCACCGGAGGCCTGGCCGACGGGTTCCGCGCGCTGACCGGATACCGGCGTGCCACCCGGCGGCCCGCCGCCGACCTGGTCCGGCTGCCCGTGGTCTTCAACGACTACATGAACTGCCTCGACGGCAACGCCACCGAAGCCGATCTCGCGCCGCTGATCGACGCCGCGGCCGCGGCCGGCGCGGAGTACTTCGTGCTCGACGCCGGCTGGTACGCCGACGAGGGCACCTGGTGGGACACCGTCGGCGAATGGGAACCGTCCACCGTCCGCTTCCCGCACGGCATCGAGGCGACGCTGCGCCGCATCACCGACGCCGGCATGACACCCGGCCTGTGGCTGGAACCGGAGGTCGTCGGCGTGCGCAGCCCGGTGGTGGACCAGCTGCCCCCGGATGCGTTCTTCACCGACGACGGGGTCCGGGTGCAGGAGAACGGCCGGTTCCACCTCGACTTCCGCTGTGCCGCCGTGCGCGAGCGGATGGACCGCGTCGTCGACCGGCTCGTCGGCGACCTCGGCGCGGGCTACCTCAAGCTCGACTACAACATCAGCACCACCGGCACGGACGCCCGCGGCGACAGTGTCGGTGCCGGGCTGCTCGGGCACAACCGCGCGTTCCTGGCGTGGCTCGACGGCGTGCTGGCCCGGCATCCCGCGCTGGTGCTGGAGAACTGCGCGTCCGGCGGGATGCGGATGGACCACGCGCTGCTCTCCCGCACGGCCCTGCAGTCGACCAGCGACCAGAAGGATCACCGCCGTTACGCATCGATCGCGGCGGCCGCGCCGACCGTGGTGACGCCGGAGCAGAGCGCCGTCTGGGCCTATCCGCAGCCGGAGCACAGTCCCGAGGAAGCGTCGTTCTGCCTGGTGAACGCCATGCTGGGGCGCGTGCACCTGAGCGGGCGGATCGACCGCATGGAGCCGGACGAGGCCAAGCGGGTCCGCACCGCGATGGACACCTACAAACGCCACCGGGACCTGCTCGCGCGCGGGCTGCCCCACTGGCCGCTGGGGCTGCCCGGACGGCACGACCGGTGGACCGCGCTGGCCGTCCACGACGACCACGACTGCCTGCTCGCCGTGTGGCACCGGGGTGACACGGCAGGCACGGTGACGCTGACCCTGCCGTGGCCCGACACCGATCCGGCGCTCGTCCGCGTGCTCTTCCCCGAAGATCTGCCCACCAGCGCCGGCCTCGACGCCGCGGCGGGCACCCTGCGCCTCTCCCTTCCGGCCGGGCCGTCCGCCCGGCTCGTCCGGCTGCAACGACGCACCCGAGGAGAAATCCGATGACACCGTCGATCGACCGCCGCAAGTTCCTCCGGCTGTCCGCGGCCGGGCTGGCCGGCGTGGCCGCCGGTCCCGCACTCGCCGCCTGCGGCTCGGGCGGCAGCGGGGACAGCAAGGAACTCGTGCTGTCCACCTGGAACCTGCCCGAGGACATCAAGACCTACACGAAGTTCGCCCAGGACTACGCGGCCGCGCATCCCGGGGTGAAGATCACGGTGAACGTGACGCCCTCGGGCGACTTCGGCCAGTGGTTCTCCACGCAGCTGGCCGCGGACACCGCACCGGACATCATCCGGATGACCTACCAGGCCTACGGCCGCTACGCGGGCAACGGCGGGCTGGTGAAGCTCGACGAGCACCTGCCGGCGGGCTACGGCGACGACTTCGCGCCGTCGTTCTGGCAGGCCGTGCGCACCGACAAGGGCGTGTTCGGCGTGCCGCAGCACACCGACACCTTCGCCCTCTACTACCACAAGGACATCCTCGAAAAGGCCGGCCTGACCCCGCCGACGGAGCTGGCCAAGGCGTGGACGTGGGACGAATTCCGCGACGCGGCCCGGAAAGTGAAGGGCGTGACCGGCAAGTACGCCTTCGCCTACGGCTTCCAGGGCGTCAACACCGCGTACCGCTGGCTGCCGATCCTCTACATGCACGGCGGCAAGCTGCTCGAGGACGACCTCAAGACCCCGGCGATCAACAACGACCGCGGCATCGAGGCGATCGAGTTCAGCCGCAGCTGGTACGCCGACGGGCTGGTGCCTGCCGGCGACACCATCAAGGCCACCCAGGACGGCACCGCCGACCAGCTGTTCACCTCCCGGACCGTGGGCATGCTCATCCACGGCGACTGGATCATGCAGCAGTTCGGCTCGCTGCCCGCCGGGTCGTGGGACGCCACGTACATGATCCGCAGCACGTCGGCGGCGTCGGACCTGGGCGGCAACGTCCTCGCCGTCACCCGCAGCGCGAAGAACCGGGAGCTGGCCGCCGACTTCGTGGCGTTCGTCTGCAACCAGGAGAACATGAAGTCCTTCTGCGAGCGCGACCTGTTCCTGCCGGTGCGCAAGTCGCTGCTGGCGCAGCCGCTGCAGTTCGCGGCCAACGCCCCCGTCATGCAGAAGTTCGTCCAGCAGGCGGCGACCGTGCCCGAGGCGATGGTCCGGGTGGAGACGAGCCCGAAGTTCGATCCGGTCAACCAGGTCCTCGGCGACGAGCTGGACCTGTGCTTCACCGGCCAGCAGGACGCGGCCACGACCGCGCGCAAGATCTCCGACCGGATCGCCCGTGCGCTCGCGTGACCGCACGGGCCTCGCCCCGTACCTGTTCCTCTCCCCCGCGCTGGCGCTGTTCGCCGTGTTCGCCTTCGTGCCACTGGGGTACGCGGTGGTGCTCAGCTTCCAGGACGTCCCGGTGTTCGGCGACGGGCAGTGGAACGGGGTGGACAACTACACGCGGCTGGCCGCCGACCCGCTGTTCTGGCAGAGCCTGCGCACCACGCTCGTGTTCACCGTCGCGACCGTGCCGACGAGCATGGCGCTCGGCCTGCTGCTGGCCGTGCTGCTCAACCGGCCGCTGCCCGGCCGGGCGCTGCTGCGCAGCCTGTACTTCCTGCCGATGGTGGTCTCGGGGGTCGTGGTGGCGCTGGTGATGGGCTGGATCTTCGACGGCGACGTCGGCGTGGTCAACAACCTGCTGCAGGCGTTCGGCCTGGGCCGGGTGCCGTGGCTGACCTCGCCGTCGTGGGCCATGGTCACGCTCAGCGCGGCGATCGTCTGGGGCCGCATCGGCTTCTGCATGGTGATCTACCTGGCGGCACTGCAGGCCGTGCCGCCCAGCCTCCTGGAGGCATCCACTTTGGACGGTGCCAGCCGCTGGCAGCAGTTCCGGTTCGTGACGTTCCCGCAGCTGCGCCCGACGACGTTCATGCTCCTGGTGGTCAACGTGATCTTTTCGCTGCAGGTCTTCGACGTCATCTACGTGCTCACCGGCGGCGGCCCCGGCTTCGCCACCACCGTGCTCCTGCAGGCGATCTTCCGCGCCGCCTTCACCGACGGCGAGATGGGTTACGCCGGCGCCATCGGCATGGTGCTCACCGTGCTGCTGCTGGTGTTCACCCTGCTGCAGTGGCTGGCTTCGCGGCGGCGTGAGGAGTCGGTGTGACGGCCGCGCGGATGACCCCGGGCCGGTGGGTGATCTGGGTCCTGCTGATTGCCGGCGGCCTGGTGATGATCTTCCCGGTGTACTGGATGTTCGCCACGGCGTTCGCCCCGAAGGGTGCGCTGCTGGACGGCTCGCTGCGGCTGTGGCCGCCCCGGCTGACCCTGGACAACCTGCGCCAGGCCTGGGAAAGCCAGCCGGTGGGCCGCTGGGTGGCGAACTCGGTGCTCACCACGGTGGCCGGGGTGGTGCTCACCGTGCTGGTCAGCCTGCTGGCAGGCTACGCCTTCGCGAAGTACCGCTTCCGCGGCCACAACGTCCTCTTCCTGGCCATCCTGCTCACCATCATGGTGCCGATCCAGGTGATCATGGTGCCGGAGTTCCTGGTGGTGGCCAAGCTGAACCTGGTCGGCACGCTCTGGGCGGTCATCCTGCCCCGCGCGGCCGAAGGGATCGCGGTGTTCATCGCCCGCCAGTTCATGCTCGGCATCCCCGACGAACTGCTCGAAGCGGCCCGCCTCGACGGGGCGGGCGAGCTGACCGTGTTCCGCAAGGTGGTGCTCCCGCTGTGCGGGCCGCTGGTCGGGGTCCTGGTGATCCTGGCGTTCGTCTGGCGGTGGAACGACCTGATCTGGCCGCTGGTCGCGCTGAAGCCGGACACGAACTACACGCTGCCGCTGGGCCTGCAGTCGATGCACGGCACGTTCAACTCGCCGATCGAGGCGATCATGGCGGTCAGCGTGCTGGCCATGGTGCCGGTCCTGGTCGTCTTCGTGGTGTTCCAGCGGCGTTTCGTGCAGGGAATCACGAGCACCGGGCTGCGCTGAATCCCGCGGGAACCCCGGTTACCGGACACGTTCGCCGCCGCGATCCGGTTCACGTCTGTGAGGAACCCGGCAAAGCTGGACAACTCCCCGGCCACGGAGTGACCATTGACGGCGCTCCGAGTGCGAAGGCTTTTCCGTCTCCGTTTCCGAGCATCCGACGAGACGCGAATATCTTTCATCATCTCCGGGGGAGCGGCAATGACGGGCCGGATCGAAGTGCTGGGCATCGCCGGCGCACTCCTGCTGGTGGCGCTCGCCGTCAGCCTGTGGGCGCTGCGGCTGGAGAGAGCGCGTCCCCGCAGAAAACCTGACAGCAAACCGGCGCGGCTGCTC
The DNA here is from genome assembly GCF_040064235.1 of Amycolatopsis melonis. Classification (NCBI taxonomy): domain Bacteria; kingdom Bacillati; phylum Actinomycetota; class Actinomycetes; order Pseudonocardiales; family Pseudonocardiaceae; genus Amycolatopsis; species Amycolatopsis melonis. The sequence goes on along the minus strand of NZ_JBDZYD010000002.1, from coordinate 198,139 downwards.
GCCGAAACGCAGACGACGGTGGCCAGCATCCAGGCACGGCTGCGCCGGGAAGAGCGAGCGGCCGCCCCTCCCGTGCGACGTCCGAAGTGGACCGCACGGGAGCCGGGCCGCTGAAGCGTCACATCCGGCGGCGATTACTTTGCGCACTTTTTCGACATATTCGCTTACTGTCGCCGAATATCACCCTGGCGGGGAAGAAAAGGTGTACCCGGCAAGCGGAAAAGGGTACGGTGGGCGCCCCCCTTTCCAGGAGGTATCCGGGTGTCTCTTTTCCCACGGCAACGAAGCCGGCGGGTAACGGTCGACGAACTGCTGGCGCGCACGACGGGCGACGACGTGGTGCCGGACAATGCCGTCCGGCACCGGCTGGATCCCCGGGCCCGGCCGGACGGCGGCCGGGAAAAGCGGGACGTCCTGCGCCGGTGCGCCGCGGCGGCCGCCGTCGTCGCGGCGGTGTGCCTGACGGCGTTCGCCGCGACGTCGAAGCCCACGCCGACCGGGTCGGTCGCGGCGGCACCGCCGCTGTCCGAGGAACCGGCGATCTCCGAGCCGCCCGCCTCGGTCTTCACCGGCACCGCACCCGCGCCGTCGCCATCACCGTCGCCTTCGCCGTCCACATCGGCCCCGGCCACCCCTTCCGCCTCGGTTCCGGCGCCCCCTCCGGCTACCCCGGCGCCCCAGCCACACCGGGCCCCGGCCACCACCTCCGCCGCCCCCGCTCCCAAACCGGTGGTGGTTTCCTGCACGGTCCGGTTCACGATCACCGACTCCTGGCCCGGCGGATTCACCGCCTCCGTGGGCATCACCAACACCGGCAGTTCCGCGGTTTCACCGTGGACCCTCACGTGGACGTTCACCGCGGGCCAGCAGGTCACGCACGGCTGGGACGGCGAATACACGCAGTCCGGCGACCGGGTGACGGTCCACCCGGCGTCGTACAATCCGACGATCGCCGCGTCCACCACGACCAACATCGGCTTCAACGGCTCGTACTCAGGCACGAATCCCGCCCCCGTCGGATTCACGCTGAACGGCACGCGCTGCGGGCGTTCTTCCTGACACCGGACACCGTTTTGTCAGGAGTCCTGAGACGCGCCCGAAAGTGAATTCTTCGAACACCGGCAGGACCCTTTGCTCGAAACGTTTCGATGTGGTTACATCACAACCCGTTCGGTCTGAGAGCGCTCCCAGAGGCGACCACATGCCACTGGGCCGGCCGTCCCCATCAGTGTCAGCTCCCGAAGGAGAACCCGGAACATGCGCACCAGAACGAAGGCGGCCACCGTGCTGGCGGCCCTCGCCGTCGGCGGGGCCGTCGTCACGACGTGGTCCACGGCCCAGGCCGCCGGATCGACGTTCTACACCGATCCCGGCACCGCCGCGGCCAAGTGGGTCGCGGCCAACCCCGGCGACTCGCGCGCCGCGGTCATCCGCGACCGCATCGCCTCGGTGCCCCAGGCAAGGTGGTTCACCACCACGAACACCGCCACCGTGCGCGGCGAGGTCGACGCCTACGTCGGCGCCGCGGCCGCCGCGGGCAAGGTCCCGATCATGGTGGTCTACGACATCCCCAACCGCGACTGCGGCGGCGCGAGCAGCGGTGGCGCGCCCTCCCACGACGCCTACCGGGCCTGGGTCGACCAGGTCGCCGCGGGCCTCGCCGGCCGTCCGGCGGCCATCGTGCTCGAGCCCGACGTGCTCGCGCTCATGACGAGCTGCCAGAGCGCCGACCAGCAGCGGCAGACCACGGCGTCGATCGCCTACGCGGGCAAGAAACTCAAGGCAGGCTCCGCGCAGGCCAAGGTGTACTTCGACATCGGGCACTCCGCCTGGCTCTCCCCCGCCGACGCCGCCTCGCGGCTGCGCGCGGCGGACATCTCCAACAGCGCGGACGGCATCTCCACCAACGTGTCCAACTACCGCGCCACCGCCGACGAAGTCGCCTACGACAAAGCCGTCCTCGACCAGCTCGGCGACTCGCGGCTGAAGGGCGTCGTCGACACCAGCCGCAACGGCAACGGCCCGCAGGGCAGCGAATGGTGCGACCCGGCAGGCCGCGCCATCGGCACGCCGAGCACCGACCAGACCGGCGACAGCCGGATCGCGGCCTTCCTCTGGATCAAGCCGCCGGGCGAGGCCGACGGCTGCATTGCCGCCGCCGGTGAGTTCGTCCCGCAGCGCGCCTACGACCTCGCCGTCGCGGCGGGCCCGGTCACGACAACGCCGCCGACCACGCAGCCGACCACACCGACCACGACGACGGTTCCGCCCACCACCACGACGACCCCGCCGACGACGACCGTCCCCACCACCCCGCAGGTTCCCGGCACCTGCAAGGTCACCCAGCGGGTCAACGCCTGGTCCACCGGCTACACCGGAGAGATCGTCATCGAGAACCACGGCGCGGCGCTCAACGGCTGGACGCTGACGTTCTCCGCGCCCGGCGTGACCGTCACCCAGGGCTGGAACGGGACCTGGACCGACGCCGGGGACACCGTCAAGGTGGAAAGCCTGTCCTGGAACGGCAATCTGCCCGCGGGCGGCACCGTCACGGTCGGCTACAACGCCGACTTCACCGGCGGCAACCCGCCGTTCGGCTCGCCCGCCCTCAACGGAGTGTCCTGCTCCTGATCCCGCCGGCACAACGGAAGCCGCTTCGGAACCCGGTTCCGAAGCGGCTTCCGTGCGGGGACCGCCCCTCAGGTCTGGCGGCAGGTGAGCTGCGGACGGCCGGGAGTGCCCGACGGGACGTCGAGGATGAAGCCGAAGGACGCCGACGCGTCGGGTTCGAGCAGGGCGTTCCAGCCGAGGTCGCGCACGGCCACCGTGGGTCCCTGACGGCTGAGCGCGCCGCTCCACAGCTGGCGGATGTCGTTCTCGGCAGGCAGTTTCCAGCTGACCACCCAGCCCGACAGCCGCGTCGGCCGGTCATTGTGGACAGTGACGAGCACCTGGGCACCGTCGTTCCAGACGTTCGTGATGTCGAACCGCGCCGAGCAGCCCGCCTGCCGGATCTCCTGCATGGGTTTCGGCACCGGGACGGCCCGGCTGCTCGTCGCGACGACGGGCGGGGCGGCCGTGACGCTCGACAGCGGCGCGGGAACGGCCACGGCAGGCGGCACCTCGGCCGTCCCGCGGGTCTGCGGCTCGCCGGCGGTGCCCGCCCACACCAGGCTTCCCGCGACGACCAGGGAGGCGGCGGCCACCGCGGCCACGCGACGGTGCCGCCGCGGCGGTGCCGCGACCGGCCGGTCCGGCGCGGTCATCACCGCCCTGAGCAGGTCCACGACCTCGGGCATCGCCGGACGCGCGGCCGGGTCGTGGTCGAGCATCCGCAGGATGATGTCGGCGAGGGGTCCCTCGTGGTGCGGCGGGGTGAGCCGTCCGCTCACGATGCGGCGCAGGATCGAGGTCGTCCTGATACTGGCACCGAACGGCGGGCAACCCTCGAGCGCGGTGTACAGCGTGGCACCGAGGGAGAAAACGTCGGACGGGCAGCCGCCCGCGTAGCCCGCGGCGACCTCCGGAGCGACGTACGCCGGCGTGCCGACGACGCCCACGACCCGGTCCGCCGGCTCGTCGCCGACGGCCCGGGAGTAGCCGAAGTCGGTGATCTTGGCGATCCCGTCGCCGGTGACGAGCACGTTGTTCGGCGAGACGTCCCCGTGGACGACACCCTTAGCGTGCGCGGCCGCCAGTGCCGAGGCGATCCGCCTGCCGAGCCGGGCGACCTCCCGCGGGGGCAGGGGTCCCTGCGCCACCAGCAGCTCGGTGAGCGACCGGGACGGCAGGTATTCCAGCACCAGGTACATCGAGCCCGACTCTTCGAACACGTCGTGGACGCCGATGGCGTACGGGTGGTCGATCCGCGAACCCAGCCGGGCCTCCTGGATCGCCGGGTCGCAGACGTCCGCGCCGTGCGCGGGCCCCCACGGGCTGTCCAGCTGCTTGATCGCGACAATGCGGTCCAGCCGTTCGTCGACGGCCCGCCAGACCACACTCGTGGCGCCGCGGCCCACTTCGCCGGCAATCCGGTACCGGCCGTTGACGAGCTGATCCTCGAAAGCCATCCCAACCCCTGTGGCAATTCTGAAGAAAGGACGGGAACAACCCGCAAACCCGGACTCGGGCTCAGCTCACGATAGCACACCGGAGCACCGGCGGATCGCCACGAACACCCGCCCTACCAAGGGTTTTACTGTCGACGGAAAGATCTCATACACCACGGGAAGTGGCAGGATGCAACTTGCCATCCCGGTTCGACCGATTCGACGTCGCACGCCGAAAATTCGGCATAATCACGCCGGTGGACGAGATTTACAAGCCCCCGAAAAGTCTTCTACGCTCGGCGGGGAATGGATGACCCGCAGCGCAGCGTGGATCCAGGGAAGTGGCCGCATGACTCCTCGAAGAACCGAGCCTGCGATCGGCGTGCTGACGGCTCCGTCGGCGTCGCTGGCCACCAGCCGGACCCTGGACGCGATCACGGTGGCCGCCGCGGCCGAGGGATATGCGGTCACCGTGCTGCACGTGGACGCCCCCGGCACACCGGCGGCGGCGAGGGCGGCGCGGGTGCTCGGCAGCCGCGCGGTGGACGGCGTGGTCGTCCTCGACGTGCACCGCGACCTCGGCCCGGCCGGGATTTCCGTGCCACCAGGGCTCCCCGCGGTCGTGGTCGGCGCGAACCCGCAGGACACGGCGTCCACTGTCGACACCGACCACGTCCAGGGCGCCGCGGCGGCCACGGAGTACCTGCTGGGCCTCGGTCACGAGAGCGTCTGGCACGTCGCGGGCCCCACGGACTCGTTCGCGGCCCTCGGCCGGGAACGGGGCTGGCGCCGGACGCTGGCACATTTCGACCGCAAGATCCCGCCCGCCGTGACCGGCGACTGGACGGCCGAGTCCGGCTACCGGCTGGGCCACATCCTGTGCCGCGAGCCCACGGTGACGGCGGTGTTCGCGGCGAACGACCAGATGGCCCTCGGGGTACTGAGGGCCCTGCACGAATCCGGCCGGTCGGTACCCGGCGACGTCAGCGTGGCGGGCTTCGACGACATCCCCGAGGCCGCAAGCTTCTGGCCCCCGCTCACCACGGTCCGGCAGTCCTTTCCGGAACTGGGCCGCCAGGTGGTGCGGACCCTGCTCGCCGAACTGTGTTTCGGCACCAGGGAGGAAACATCGCTGTTCGTCCCGGCCACGCTGGCCGTCCGGTCGAGCACCGGCCCGGCACCCTGGTGACCCCGCCGGGCTGAAAGGGACTTCCTTGCATCTGTTGAGACGAAAGGCCCGTTCGCTGCACCAGATGTGCCGAAAGCGCCTTTCAGCCCACCTGGCTCGGATCACCCAGGGCAGCTCCCTCCGCTGCCGTGCTCGCGGAGGTGTTCTCCGGAAGGTACCCGGGCCGGACGGCGGGAGCGCTTCGCCGTCCGGCCCGGGAATTCTCACTGCACCGGCGGGTAGGCGTTCTGGACCAGCTGCTCGAACTGGGCCTCGAACCACTTGCCGGACAGCGGGGCGTCCGGCAGCGCACCGGTCAGGTTGCCGCCGTTGGCCTGCTGCGTGCCGTGGAACGTCGGGTCGCACATCGGGTCGAAACCCTTGCCTTCGTCGTTCGGGATCTGCTTGCTCGCGCCGTCGGACTCACCCGGCGGCTTGATCCACACGTAGGCGTCGAAGTGCGGGGCCGGCGAAGCCGTCGGGCGCGCACCCAGGCCCGCGCCGCTCTGGTTGCACCAGTTGCCGCGGTGCAGGCGCCGGTCCACCCTGCCCGAGTTGACGTAGTCGTCCACAGTGGACCCCGTGGCCTTGCCGGGCCGGGCCGTGCCGCCCCAGCCGTTGCGCGAGGTGTCGATCAGCATGCCGATGCTGCTCGGCAGGCCCGCCGCCACGAACGCGTTGTACATCGCCGTGCCGTAGGACGACTCGTCGAAGTACGGGTTCCACTCGTAGAACTTCGCCGACTTCAGCGGCTGCCCACCCACCTGCAACGTCGGGTCCGGCAGGTTCGGCTCCGTCGTCGGCGTGTAGTTCGCCGTGGCGCTGATGAACCCGTCGACACTGTTCACCCCGGCCGTCGTACCCTGCAGGGTCTGCTTGACCAGGTTGACGAACGGGCCGAAGTTGCTGTCCCAGCCCAGCCACGCCGAATGCGCGATGTCCAGGTAGTTGTACACGTTGGAGATCGCGTGCAGCTTGTTCAGCGCGTACTGGACACCCTGCACGTACGCCCCGCTCGACTGCGCCTCCGCGCACTTGGCCAGCGAGGTGTTGGTGATCAGGTTCGGCAGCGAGTCCGGCTCGATCACCGTCACGATCCGCAGCGGCTTGTACTTCGGGTCGGCCAGGATCGCCGCGATCGGGTCGATGTACTCGGCCTTGTAGCGGGCCAGCCCGTTCTGCGCGATCAGCAGCTCACCGTTGGACGCCAGCGCCGAGCAGTCCCGGTTCGGCAGGTCGTAGATCACGATCTGGATCGTCACCGGGGTGCTGCCGGACTGCTGTGCCAGCGCCGCGTCCAAGTGCCCGCGCAGACCCCGCGAGCTCGACGTCCCCGCGATCGCCGCGATCCGGTCCAGCCACACCGCCGTGGAGGTGTTGGCCACCTTGGCCATCTGGGCACCCAGCGTCCCGCCCTTGGCCGCAGCCGCCGCACTCACCTCGGCCGACCAATCGGGGTTCACGTACCCCTTCGCCCCGGCGTACGGATTGTCGACGTGACCGTCACCGCCACCCGGATCCGTCGGCGTGGTCGGCGTCGTGGGCGTGGTCGGCGTCGTGGGGGTCGTCGGGGTGGTGGGCGTGGTCGGGGTCGTGGACGGGCCGCCCGTCGTGCCGTCGCAGTGGACGCCGTTGAGGGAGAACGACCCCGGGATGTCGTTGGTGCCGGAATACGAGGCGTTGAACCCGAAGTTCACCGTGGCGCCGGAGCCCAGCGCCGGGTTCCAGTCGGGGTTCTTGGCCGTGACGTGCTTGCCGGTCTGGCCGATCGTGGCGTTCCAGCCCTGCTGGACCTGCTGGTTGCCGCCGAAGTCCCACTCCAGCCGCCAGCCGGTCGGCAGCGCGTCACCCAGGTTCGTCACGGTGACGTTCCCGGTGAACCCGGTGTCCCACTGGTTGACCGTGTAGGCGACCTTGCAGCCGGCCGCGGCGACGGCGGGACTGCCGCCGATCACCAGCAACCCGGCGGTGACGGCGGCCGCCGTCACCGAGGACGCGGCGGCGAGTGCCGCCCGGCGTCCGGGGGATCGCAATGGACTCTTCATCGAGCTTGCTCCTCTTCTTCTTCCGGGATTTCCGCTCAGCCGAACAGGTCGACGTGGACGGCGAAGGCCGTGGCGATTTCCGACTGCGCCCAGAACCGGTGGTAGGTGAACGTCGGCGCGGCGCCGCCGTTCAGGTAGGCCTGGACCTTGGGCCACTGCGGGTCGTTCTGGTAGAAGGACCGGATCGACAGGAACGTGGAGTTCGCGTTGATCGGGTCGCCGTTGGGCATGGTGCCCGTCCAGCCCGAGGGCACGTACAGGCCCTGGTCGGTCGTGGCGTTGTACTTGTCGTCGAACCGGTCGTAGTCGGTCCGGGTCTCCGGCACGGCGATGCCCTTGGCGTCGGTGTTGGCCGACAGGGCGTTCAGCAGCTGCTCACCGACGGTCTTGGCCTGGGCGTTGCCCGAGCCGGCCGCGTAGTACAGCAGCGTCTTGGCCAGGGAAGCCGCGACACCGACGTCCTGGCTGTAGTTCTTCACCGTGACGTGCAGGTTCGCGTTCGCGCCGGGGCTGGTGGCGTTCCACGTGTCCGGCGCGCCGCTCCAGACGAGGTCCGAGGGGACCTGGAACGTCCCGCCGGTCCCGACCTTGGTACCCGCGATGGCCCACGGGACCCACTTGTCGAGGATCTTCTTGGCCCGCGGGTCCTTCGTCGCCTGGTACAGCTCGGCGATGCGTTCCATGCCCCAGGTCTGGAAGCCGAACCACTGGTTGCTCGGCGGGTCGTGCCAGACCGGCTGCTGGTCGTAGAACATCCCGTAGAACGTCGGCGAACCGGCGGGCGGGGCGGCGTACGAGCCGTCCCAGCTGTTGGTCGCGCCGCCGGCGATGCCGCCGTCGGCCGACTGCAGCCACTGCAGGAACTCCAGCTGGCGGTTGAGGCTGGTCGCCCAGTCGCTCGCACCGGTCGCCGAGGTCACCTTGAGCCCGGGGTCGGCCGAGAGCGCGTAGGCCGCCAGTGGGTTCTGGTAGCCCTGGTGGGCCGCACTGTCGCCGATCCGCCAGGCCCAGGGGCTGGCCGGGTCGAGCGAGCCACCCCAGGCGTAGTACCAGGAAATCAGGTAGTGCTCGCTGTCCTTGCCGGTGCCCGCCGCGCAGGCCGCGGCACCGACGCAGTTGCCGATCTTCTTGTAGTACTTGTCGAACAGCGAGTACCGCAGGTAGTCGCCCATCTTCGACGCCTTCTTGACGACGGCGGCGATGTCGGCGCTCTTGCCCTGTGCCTGGGCCCACTTCTGGGCCTGGAAAGCCACCTGCACGACGCGGGCGTCCGCGTCGGGGGCGTCGGTGTACTTCCACTGCTTCGCGTAGGAGGAGTCACCGGTGAACAGGTCGAGGTAGCCGTTCTTGCCACCGAACTTCATCGTGTCGCAGCTGGGCTGGGTGACGGTCTCCCAGACGGACTCCTGCGAGCCGCGCTGGAAGGTGTTGATGAACGCCGGCGCGGTGTTCGTGCCGTCCTCGCAGTGGCCGAAGCCGTAGATGTTGTCCACGTCGAGCAGCCAGTGCATGCCGTAGACGTCCGGCGACCCGTAAGCCGCCTTCAGCTCGGCCGCGATCGGGTCCGACCCGACCGGAACGGTGGGCTGAAGCTGCGACGGATACCCGGTGGGGCTGGGGTGTTCCGCCGCGTACGTCGCGGGTTTGGCCGCGTTGTATCCCGAGTTGCCCGGCTGGTCGGCCGCGGACGGGATCGCGTACGTCTCGATCGAGGTCCACGCCTGGTTGAACGGAGCCCAGTCCCCGGTCACCCGCCCGTAGGACGCCTCCAGCCACAGGTAGTAGCTGAACGCCTCCGACGTCGTCTCGTGCCCGTGATCCGGCGCCTCCACGATCAGCGTCTCGACCGAGTGATACGGCACCAGGATGTTCCCGAACTTCCGGAAGTACCCGTTGTTCGGATCCTTGATCTTGTTGTACTGCGTCAGGAACGCCAGCTGATAATCCGACGTCGACGACGAAATCTCGTTCACCGTCACCGTCGCCGCCGTATAGCCACTGCTGGACGCGGTGAAGGTCGCGGAACCCAGCGCACCGCCGTTGTCCGCGCTGGTCACCGTGACGTTCTGCGGCACGTTCCAGTTCGACGTCGTGAACGTCAGGCTCGCCGGGCTCGCCGTCAGATCCGTGCTGCCCGCCGTCCGCGCCACCGCCACCGTCACCGGCGCCGTCGGCGCACCCGCCAGCGACACCGCGAACGTCGTCGTGCCGCCCTGCTTGACCTGCGCCGTCGCCGGAGACGCCACAATCGTCGGCCCCGACAGCACCTTCACACTCACCGGCGACGAGGTCGTGCTCGCGCCCTTGTTGTCATACGCCTTCGCCGTGATCGCATACGTCCCCGCCGGAACATTGCCCCAGCTGCCCTCGAACGGCGCCGCCGTGTCCGTCGCCAGCAACGTGTCCCCAGCGTAGAACTCGACCTTGCTCACCGTGCCGTCACTGTCCGCCGCCGTCGCCGCCAACGGAATCGTCGCCGGCGCGTAGTACGTCCCCGTCGACGACGGCGAGGTCAGGGTGACCGTCGGTGCCTTGTTCGCACCCGTGCAGGCGGTGCCGTTCACGGAAAAGTCTGTGGGTGGCCGGTTGGCCGAGCCCTTCGAGCCGTTGAACCCGAACGACGTGCTCGCACCCGTGTCCAGATGACCGTTGTACGACAGGTTCGACGCGGTCACCGCGGGCCCGTTCTGGGCGAAGTCCGCGCTCCAGCCCTGCTGGACCTTCTGACCGTCCAGGAACGTCCAGCCGACCTTCCAGCTGTCCAGCGGCGCACCGTCGTTACGCAGCGACACGTTCGCCGTGAACCCGGTGTCCCAGTCATTGGTGGTGTAGGTGACCGAACAGGCGATATCGGCGCCGAGCGCCGGAGGTGGAGCCGCAAGCACGGCGGCCGAGGCCACCGTGCCCAGGACGAGCGCGAGCGCGCGCCGTCTCGGGGAGGAACGCATGGCCGGAACTCCTTTGTCCGTCGAGAGAAGCCAAGGACTCTGGGAGCGCTTCCAGAGCCGAGCGGAAGGAAACCACGACACATCCGCCGATGTAAAGGTCCGTTTCGAAGAAACTCGCGCGGCAGCGGTGTATTCGACGAAATCAGTTACACGGTGTTCCGACAGCGGTCGGGCGACCCTTCGCGGCCCGCCCGCGTCACCCGTTCAGCAGCACTTGGCCTGGTCAGACGCTACAGCGGAACTGACGAAAACTCAGAACTGAGTGATCGTCAGTCAGCGTATGGGACATCATATATTAACCGCATTAACGCAATGTCCGGTGAAACTCTTTCGTTCTCGCGTTCTCCGTGGTTACATCGAGACACTTCGACTGAGAGCGCTCCCAGAGCGCCGGAGCAGGTGGAGACAGCAATGAAGCTGAGGCATGTCCTGTCCGCGGCGGCACTGGCCGTCGCCGGTCTCACCGCACCGGCCGTCGCCGCGGCCCCCGCCGCGCACGCCGACACCCTGATCTGCGACCAGTACGGCTCCACCACCATCGGGGGCAAGTACGTCGTCATGAACAACCGCTGGGGCAGCAGCGCCCAGCAGTGCATCAACGTCACCTCGAGCGGGTTCCGGATCCAGACCCAGCAGGGCTCGACGTCGACCAGCGGCGCGCCACTGTCCTATCCGGCCGTCTACGTCGGCTGTCACTACGGGAACTGCTCCCCCGGCACGAACCTGCCCCGCCAGCTGAGCCAGATCGGCAGCGCGCCGTCGTCGATCTCCTACAGTTACGTCGGCGGCTCGGCCTACGACGCCTCCTACGACATCTGGCTGGACCCCACCGCCAAGACGACCGGGGTCAACCAGATGGAACTGATGATCTGGTTCGACCGCCAGGGCGGCCCGCAGCCCGTCGGCAGCCCGGTGGGCACCACCTCGATCGGCGGCCGCAGCTGGGAGGTGTGGCAGGGCAACAACGGCGGCAACGACGTGCTCTCCTACGTGGCGCCGTCGGCGATCTCGGGCTGGTCGTTCGACGTCATGGACTTCGTCCGGGACGTCGACGCCCGCACCCGTGTCGACAGCTCCTGGTACCTGACCAGCATCCAGGCCGGGTTCGAGCCGTGGAACGGCGGCGCGGGCCTCGCCGTGAACTCGTTCTCCGCCGACGTCGCCGCCGGCAGCGGCTCGGGCACGGGCGGCGGCACCGGCGGCGGCACGGGCCAGGCGATCGTCGGCCAGGGCAGCGGCCGCTGCCTGGACCTGCAGGGCAACGGCACCGGCGACGGCACGCCGGTCCAGCTGTGGGACTGCACCGGCCAGGGCAACCAGAAGTGGGCCCGCACCGGCAGCACGTTCACCAACCCCGCCACCGGCAAGTGCCTGGACGTCGCCAACGGCTCGACGGCCAACGGAACCGAAGTGCGCCTGTGGGGCTGCAACGGCTCCGGCGCCCAGAACTGGCAGGTCAACGGCAACGGCACGATCACCAACCCGCAGTCGGGCAAGTGCCTGGACGCCGCCGGCCAGGGCACGGCGAACGGCACCCGCATCCAGATCTGGGACTGCTACGGCAGCGGCACCCAGGCCAACCAGGTCTGGTCGCTGCGCTGACCCGGTGGTGCCCCGCAGGAGGAGGCGGGGCACCACCCCCTGCAGGAAACGTGTGAAACTTTCGCACCAGCATGGCGTTTCCGCAACGATTGGCCGGGCGGCCGCGAGAGTGGTGTTAGCGTTCACATCTCTGCCGTAGCACGACTCACCGTCAACGTTGATGGGAGTTTCCGTTGTCCGATCACTTTTCCCGCACCCCACGACGATTCCGTCCTCTGTGGACTGCCTGCGCACTGGCCGCCGCCGTCTTCGCCGCCGCACCGGGCACCGCGGCCGCGGCCGGTCCCGCCCAGGTCGTTCCCGTGGCACCGAACGACTCGCCCGCCACGATCGTCGCCAACGCCGCGAACGTCGTCCCGTCGCCGCGGCAGCTGGCCTGGCAGCGGCTGGAGCGGATGGCGTTCATCCACTTCGGCGTCAACACCTTCACCGACCGGGAATGGGGCACCGGCACCGAGGACCCCAACGTCTTCCAGCCCGCCGGCCTGAACACCGACCAGTGGGCGGCCTCCCTGAAGGCCGCCGGGTTCAAGGGCGGCATCCTCACCGCCAAGCACCACGACGGCTTCCTGCTGTTCCCCTCGAAGTACTCCGCCTTCGGCGTCGCCTCCGACCGCGCGTGGCAGAACGGCGCCGGTGACGTCGTCCGGAACTTCACCGACTCCATGCACAAGTACGGGCTGAAGGCCGGGATCTACCTGTCCCCGGCCGACCTGCACGAGAACCTCAGCGGCGGCCGGTTCGCCAACGGCAGCGCCGCGAAGCCGGTGACCATCCCGGGCGACCCGTCGGAGGTCGTCAACGGCGTCACGTTCCAGTTCACTTCAGATGATTACAACACCTACTTCGAGAACACGATCTACGAGCTGATGTCCCGCTACGGCCCGATCGACGAGGTGTGGTGGGACATGGCCAACCCCACCGGCCGCACCCAGCCGTACAACTTCCTCGACTGGATCAAGATCGTCCGCACCCTGCAGCCCGGCGCGGCGATGGAGAACGACGGCGGGCCGGACATCCGCTGGATCGGCAACGAGAACGGGTACGCCCGCCAGTCCGAGACGTCGGTGGTGCCCTACACCGGCAACGCCGCGATCGCCGCCGACAACATCGTCAACCCGCCGGGCGGCAACGGCGCCGCCGACCTGGGCAGCGACAGCCTGCTGTCCCAGCGCAAACCGGACGGGACCAGTGCCTGGAACTACCTGAAGTGGTCGCCCGGCGAATGCAACGGGACGCTGTCCGCGCGCCACGACTGGTTCTGGCACCCCAACGAGACGTGGCGAGGCGTGCCGGAACTGGAGGACATGTACTACGCCTCGGTCGGCCGCAACTGCAACATGCTGCTCAACGTCTCGCCGAACCGCCAGGGCCAGCTCGACCAGTCCGCGGTGACCGTGCTGTCGGACTTCAACGCCCGGCTCACCGGCACGTTCGGCACCAACCTCGCCGCCGGGGCGGCCGTCGCCAATGACACCGGGACGGCCAACGCGGCCGGGCACGCCCCCGCCCAGGCGCTGGACGGCAACCTCGACAGCTCCTGGCAGCCGTCGGCCACGACCGGTGGCCTGGTGTTCACCCTGCCCGCGCCACGGACGTTCGACGTCCTGTCGGTGCAGGAGGACCTGAACCTCGGCCAGCGGGTGCGCTCCTACGCCGTGGACGCCTGGACCGGCAGCGGATGGACCCAGCTCGCGACCGACACCACGATCGGGCAGAAGAAGCTGACGCGGCTGGCGGCACCGGTCACCACCAGCCAGGTCCGGCTGCGCGTCACCAGCTCGCGGGCGGCACCGGCGATCGCCGAGTTCGGCCTGTTCAAACGGCCCGGCGGCAGCACACAGGAGGGCAGTATCACCGCCACCGCGTCGGGCCGGTGCGTCGACGTCAACGGCCAGAGCACCGCCAACGGCGCCACGGTCCAGCTATGGGACTGCAACGGCGGCGCGAACCAGCGCTGGACCGCGACGGCGGCCAAGCAGCTGACCGTCTACGGGACCAAGTGCCTCGACGCCTACGGCGCGGGCACCACCCCCGGCACGCCGGTGGTGATCTGGGACTGCCACGGCGGGACCAACCAGCAGTGGACGGTCAATGCCGACGGAACCATCACCGGCATCCAGTCCGGGCTGTGCCTGGACGCGAGTGGTGCCGCCACCGCGAACGGCACGAAGCTCGTGCTCTGGACCTGCACGGGCGCGGCGAACCAGAAATGGCAGTTCCGCTGACGGTGGAAACCTCCGGCGCCGGCACGGACCCCGATGTCCACGCCGGCGCCGGAGGTGGTCCGGTAAGGAGGGCTGCCGCCGACCCCCCCGTGTCGATTACCCGTATGTTAGCGCTCACATTGGGTGGCGGCAAGAATTCGAAGCATTCGACAAGAGGCTCTCCCCTCGGCGGGTCGTTTCCGCCGAAGATCATTGACGGACACCGAATCCGGTGCGATAGTCCTCGGTATTCCCGCTTTCCGCCGTCGGCGTCCGGCACTTCCGTGGCCGAACCGTTTCGACGGCTGGGCAATGCAGCCCGGAAAGGACGTCACCATGCGCCGAGCAGCCCGCTCCTTCGTGGTTTCGCTGGTCGCCGCGGCCGCCGTCGCCATGACGGCAGGCACCGCCGAAGCAGCCACCTGGTACTCGACGGACAAGTGGGGGACCTGGTCCGACGGCGGGTACACCCTCCGCAACGACGTCTGGGGCAGCGGCGCCGGCCCGCAGACGATCTGGGCGAATTCCTACAGCAACTGGGGTGTCTGGGCCGACCACCCGAACACCGGCGGCGTCAAGTCCTATCCGCATTCCGCGAAGAACGTCGGCCGCACGCTCAGTTCCCTGCGCTCGGTCACGAGCAATTTCGCGGTGGCCCGGCCCGGCGCAGGCGCCTACGAAACCGCGTATGACATCTGGGCGAACAACAACGCCTACGAAATCATGCTGTGGATGAACAAGCAGGGCCCGGTCGGCCCGATCGGCAGCTACCAGACCACCGTGAGTGTCGGCGGCCATTCCTGGGACGTCTACCGCGGTTCCAACGGCGCGAACGAGGTGTTCTCCTTCCTGCGCACCTCGAACACCGACTCGGGCTGGGTCGACGTGCTGGCCGTCCTCAACTGGATCAAGGCCCGTGGCTGGTACGGCGACGTGACGCTCGGCGAGGTCCAGTTCGGCTTCGAAATCACCTCCTCGGCCGGTGGCATGGACTTCCGGGCCGACAGCTACTCCGTCTCCGCTTCCTGACAGGAGGACCGCACCATGCCGATCGACCGCAGGACCTTCCTCGCCGCCGGTGCCGCCGGAATGGCCGGGGCCGCCCTCGGCGGGCTCGCCGGGAACGCCGAAGCCGCCACCTGGGAGACGGTGCTCGACGGCACCTTCTCGAACTACGGAACCCTCGAAGCCGCCTGGAACTACCGCTACCCGTGGGGCTCGGACCACAACGGCACCGCCCGGATGTACGCGAGCAGCACCGACCACAGCCAGGTCTACCTGGAGGCCGGCGGCGTGCTCGTGCTGAAGGCGACCCCGGTGCCCCAGAACGAAGGCAACAGCGGCGCCGACCCGCACCTGCCCATCCGCTACCACTCCGGCGCGGTCCACGCCAAGCAGCAGATCACCGTCACCGACCAGTTCCCCAGCTGGGAGGTCAAGGGCGAGTTCCAGGCCCCGTCCGCCCGCGGCACCTGGCCGGCGTTCTGGCTGACCGGCGCCACGAGCTGGCCGCCGGAGAGCGACATCCTCGAGTTCAAGGGCGACGCCCGCAACTGGTTCAACACCTACAAGAACGCGAGCGGAGCCTGGTCCAACACGGTGGTCGGGGTGAACAACCCCGGCGCGTGGCACGGCTACCGCGCGTGGATCACCAAGGTCAACGCGTCCGATGTGGACATCCACTACTACCTCGACGGCAACTGGGTGGCCCAGCACCGCGGCGCGAACTTCGTCGGCAAGCCGATGTGGCTGATCATCAACCTCCAGATGGAGGGCTCGTCCGGCTCACCGGGCCCGACGACGCCGACGTACTACCGGGCCCGCAACGTCTACGTCGGCCGCAACCGGGCGTAGGCCTGCCCGGCCAGCGCACGGAGTTTCGGCACGGGCATGCGCTTGCCGTAGGCAACGACCGTGCGCTGCCCGTTGCCGCCGAGCCAGGTCAGCAGCGCCGATCCGCCGGGCACGCTGCCCTCGGCGAGATCGGGCTCGCCGCGCGGCGGCAACGGTCCGGCGACCTTGAGGGACAGGCCGAGGATCTCGGTCCAGAAGTAGTCGTCGCGCGGCGGCCCCGCCGGGGCGAGATCCAGTGCCGACGCGGCGGCGGCCTTGCCCTGCGCGACGGCGGTGGACCAGAACGGGGTGCGGGTTCCGGTGTGCAGGCACGTGACGTCCCCGGCGGCGAACACGCCGGGTACCGCGGTGGCGCAGGCCTGGTCGATGGTGACGCCGCGGGGACCGGCCAGTCCGGTCCCCGCCAGCCAGTCCGTGTTCGGCACCTCGCCACAGCAGGTGACGACCACGTCGGCGGTGAGGACGGTGCCGTCGGCCAGCCGCACGCCGCCGACCGGATCGCCGGTCAACGTCGCCGGTGCCGGAGTGACGACGACGCGGACGCCGTGGTCCCCGGCCCGGGCGGTGATCGCCTCGGACACGAACGGGCCGAGGATGCGGCGCAGCGGCGGGTCGACGTCGACCACGGTGACCGGGATGCCCCGGGCCACGCAGGCGCTGACGACTTCCAGGCCGAGAAAACCGGCGCCGACGACGAGGGCGGAACGGGCAGCGTCGAGCCGCGTGCGCAACCGCCGCGCGTCGTCCAGGGTGCGCAGCACCGTTTCGCCGCGTTGCCCGGGAGCGGCGATCCGCCGGGCGCGAGCGCCGGTGGCGACGACGAGCGCGGCGTAGCCGATCTCCCGGCCGTCCGCGGTGGCCACGACCCGCCGGCCGACGTCGGCGGCCACCGCGGGCGAGCGGACGACGTCGACGTCCAGCCCGTCGAGCCGGTAGCCGAGCGTGCTGTCGGCACGGTCGTCCTTGAGGACGGCCTTGGACAGCGGAGGCCGGGCGTAGGCACCGTGCTCTTCCGCGCCGATCAGCGTGATCGGACCCGCGTGACCCAGTTCCCGCAGTTCCCGCGCCGCGGTGATCCCGGCGATGGACTCGCCGGTGATGACGATCGAGCCCGGTGGGGTCACGGGACTTCCCGCAGCGCGGCAACCGGGCACGAAGTGACGGCCGCCCGGGCGGCGGCGAGCTGTTCCGGCGGGATGTCGGTGCCTTCGAAATGGTGGACGAGTTCGGCGTCGTCGTCGAGTTCGAAGATCGCGGGCGCCTGCTCGGCGCACAGGCCGTGGCCTTCGCAGCGGTCGTAGTCGGCGGAGATCTGCATCGGGGGTCCCCTTTCAGGCCGGGACGAGTTCGAGCGGAAGCCGCCCGAGGCGGTGGATGATGTTGTTGCGGGCCCATTCCGGCGGGCCGGCCGGTTCGATCCGGTCGACGCGGGCCACGAGTGCGCGCAGCATCGCCTGGGTTTCCAGGCGGGCGAGGCCCTGCCCGGCGCAGCCGTGCGTGCCGTGCCCGAAGCCGAGCTGGCGGGCGGCGTCCCGGCGGATGTCGAACGTGTCCGGGTCGTCCCACGCGAGCGCGTCGCGGTTGGCGGAGGCGTAGAGGACGAGGACTCGGGACCCCGCAGGCAGTGCCGTGCCTGCCAGCTCGGTGTCGCGCGCGACCTTGCGGCTGAAGGCACGCAACGGCGATTCGTACCGGACGACTTCGTTGACCGCGTTGGGGATCAGGCCCGGGTCGTCCTTGAGGAGCTGCCACTGGCCGGGGTGGGTGGCGAACAGGTGCAGGGCGCTCGCGATCGCGCTGAGGGTGGTGTCCAGGGACGGCGCCAGGTAGTCGATCATCAGCGCCGGGCACTCGGCGTGGGCGAGTTCACCCGCGTCGGCCGCGCGCAGCAGGTCGTCGCCCATGCTGCCGGGCAGGACCTTCCGCTGCTTCGCGACGGTGTGCGCGAACCGCGCCATGCCCAGGCCCGCCGGGATGGCCTGCACCGCCTGGCCGTTCAGCGGACCCAGGATGTCGAACGTGGCCGCGCCCCACCGCAGCAGGTGTTCCCGTCCCTCCGCCGGCCACCCGACGAGGTCCGGGACCACCGCCGCGGGCAGCGCGGCCGCGACGTCGACGCCGTCGACGGTGCGCCGGGCGACCGCGGCGTCGACGATCTCGGCCGCCTGGCGTTCCACGACGTCCTTCATCGCCCGCAACGCCCGCGGAGTGAGCCGGTGGGCGACCAGGGCCCGGCGGCGGGCGTGGTCTTCGCCGTCGCTGTTGAGCGTCGTGCCCCGGGAGAGCCGGTTGGTGACGGCGTTGAGCGCGACGCCGTCGCCGGAGACGAAGGTCTTGTCGTCCAGCAGCACGGCCTTGCACTCGGCGTAGCGGGGCAGCGCGTAGACCTTGTGCTTGGGCAGCCACACCACCGGACCGAGTTCGCGCAGGTTCGCGTAGTGCGGGTACGGGTCCAGGATCGCCTGCGGCGAATAGAGGTCCGGCCGGTAGACCGGCATTTTGGGGCGTCGGGGCATCGTTGCTCCTTGTCAGAGAAACCGGCGCAGGATCCGGGAAAGGCGGCCGGCGCACAGCACCGTGCCGTCCGGGCGGACGAGGGCCGCGCCGGTGCGCAGCCAGCGGTGCAGCTCGCGGGACCGGCCGGCGGGGACGAGGACCGCGCCGGACTGCCGGATGGCGGCCCGCTCGGTCTCCGACGGCGTGCTCGCGGTGACGACGGCGAAGCGGCCCCCGGCAACGTCGTCGAAGCGGGTTCCGTCGTCGAGGAGGGCGTTGGGGCACAACCGTCCCGCCGGCGAACGCCGGAAGCGGGGCCGCGCCACCAGTGCCGACCGGCGCAGGGCGGGGGTGGCGCTGTCGATGACCCGGCCGTTCAGGCGCGGCACGGCCACCCGCCGGACGAGGGTGCCGAAGCGGCCGCCCGCGGTCATGGCCTTGCCGACCAGCACCGCCCGCCGGATCATCGCGCGGACGTGCGGCTTGCGTTCCGTCTCGTACGTGCCGAGCACGCTCTCCGGGAGGGTCCCGCCGAGGACGCCCGCGAGTTTCCAGGCGAGGTTGGCCGCGTCGCGCAGGCCGGCGCCCATGCCCTGGCCGATGAACGGCGGGGTGAGGTGGGCGGCGTCGCCGAGCAGGAACACCCGGCCGTCGCGCCACCGGTCGGCGATCCGCGCGCGGAAGGTGTACTCG
The DNA here is from genome assembly GCF_040064235.1 of Amycolatopsis melonis. Lineage (NCBI taxonomy): Bacteria > Bacillati > Actinomycetota > Actinomycetes > Pseudonocardiales > Pseudonocardiaceae > Amycolatopsis > Amycolatopsis melonis. The sequence goes on along the minus strand of NZ_JBDZYD010000002.1, from coordinate 179,077 downwards.
GCGACGCGGACGATTTCCAGCTCAGCGGCCGGGACATCCCCGGTCCACGGCTCGATCAGCGGGTGCAGCCGATCGAAGTCACCGAACTCCGCGGCGGTCTCCCCCGGCCGCAGCCGGAATTCCCAGCGGTGACGGGTTTCCCCAATGCGCATGTACGTCGCCGCGCGGCGCGGATCGCAGACCTGGTGCACGCCCTCCCACTGACCGAGATCGGCGGTGGTCGCGACGTCCACCACGAGCCAGCGCTGGTCGAACTTCAGGTCCGCCATCGTCGCGCCGATCGCGGTCCGGACCAGGCTGTTGGCGCCGTCGCAGCCCAGCACGTAGTCCGCGTGGACCGTCTCGCGCGCACCCGTGACGCGGTCGGTCACCTCGGCCCGCACGCCGGTCGCGTCCTGGGCGAGGCCGGTGACCTCGGCGTTGCCGCGCAAGGTGACCGTGCCGATCGTCGCCAGGTGCTCGCGGAGCAGGTGCTCGAGATCGGGCTGGTCGAACATGTTCGCCTCGGGGTAGCCGTGGCGGCCCGCACCCGGCGACCGCCGGAACTCGGCCAGCACCCGCAGGTCCGGGTCCAGCAGCCGCAGCCCGTGGCAGGGCCGGGAACGCGCGGCGAACGACCCGGCCAGCCCCAGCCGCCCCAGAATCCGGTACACCTCGTCGTCCAGGTGCACCGCGCGGGGCCGGGGATAGACCGCGTCCTGCCGGTCGAGCACCAGGCAGCCGACGCCGTCGCGGCCGAGCAGCGCCGCGGCGGTCAGCCCGGCCGGGCCCGCGCCGACGATCAGGACGGGCACCTTCACGGCGACACCCCGAGGACCACGAGGTAGCCGGCGACGAGTGCCGCGCAGACCAGCGCCGGCACGAGGTCGCGGCCGCGGTCCCGGGAGCGCACGTGTGTCACGAGGGCACCGGCGAGCAGGAGCAGCAGGCCGATGGCGGCCAGCGCGCCGAGCACCGGCACGGCCAGGCCGAGCAGGACCCCGGCGGCTCCGGCGATCTCCAGCGCGCCGATGCCGCGGTAGGCCGCGACGGAGAACCCGGCGTGCGCGGCGCGTTCCCGCATCGGCGCGAGCGCGAACAGCTTGGCCGCCCCGGCGAGGAGGAAGACGGCCGCCACGAGGACGGACAGGACGATCATGGGTTTCCCTCGGTGGTCAGGCGGGCCGGGACGGTGTAGCGGGCGAGCGTGGCACTCACCTTCGGTTCGTCCACTTCGGACGCAACGGTGACGACGGCGACCACGGTGGCGTCCTCGATCACCGTGTCGACCGCCACCCCGTCGAACGGGCCGAGTGCCTCGGCGAGCGCCCGGCGGGTGGCGTCGGCACGCAGGGCGAGCTTGTACGGCTTGCCGACGTCGGTCACCGGCAGCGCGTCGAGCACGGTGACGGCCTTCGGCGCGGCGGCCCGCTCGGGTACGTGCCCGGCGGCCCAGGTCAGCAGGGCGTCCTCGGTCACCGTGGCGCCGGGAGCGAGGGTCACGTAGGCGACGGGCACCTCACCGGAGTGCTCGTCGGGACGGCCGACCGCGCCTGCCGCGGTGACCTCGGGGTGGGCCAGCAGGGCGTCCTCGATCATCGCCGGGTCGATGTTGTGCCCGCCGCGGATGATGAGGTCCTTGGCCCGCCCGGCCAGGTGCACGAACCCGTCGGCGTCGAGCCGGGCCAGGTCGCCGGTGTCGAGCCAGCCGTCGCGGAGCTTGCCGAGGCCGTCCAGGACGTACCCGGTTTCGTCATGCCCGACGACGTAGCCCGGGATCACCGTGGGACCGCTGATGGCCAGCACGCCGGTCTCGCCGCGGGGCAGCTCCTCCCCTGTTTCCGGGTGCACGACCTTCATCCGCTGGTACGGCAGGCGCTGGCCGACGGTGCCGGGGCGCGGGTCGCCGGGAAAGCTGCGGGCACTCGCGCAGGTGGCTTCGGTCAGCCCGTACCCCTCGACCAGCGTGACGCCGGTGTGCGCCTGGAAGCCCTCCCGCACGGCCGCGGGCAGCGGCGAGGCGCCGACCATGGCGTACCGCAGGCTGGCGATGTCGGCGTCCACCGGGCACTGGGCGAGCACCGCGTACACGGTCGGAACCGCGCTCATCGCGGCGATCCGGTGTTCCGCGACGATCTTCCAGAACTGCCCGTACAGCGCGGGTTCCCGGTAGCCGAGCGGGCCGGCCCACACCGCGTGCTGGCCCTTGAACAGCGGCGCGAGCAGCGTGACCACCAGCGCGTTGACGTGGAACAGCGGCAGCGCGGCGAAGACCGCCGAGCCGACGTCGAGCAGCGAGTTCGCCGCGATCATCCACGCGTCGGCGACCTCGTTGGCGTGCGTGTGCGCGGCCAGCTTGGGTGCCCCGGTCGTGCCCCCGGTGTGGAACAGCGCGGCCAGCTCCGACGCTGCCGGGGGCTCCCCGTCGAAGGCGGCGTCGTCGTGCCCGGCGGCGAGGTCGGCAAGGTAGCCGACGCGGACGCCGTCGACGGCGGGCAGCGCGGCCGGTTCGCCTGCCGCGCCGGTCGGGCGCAGCACGAGGATCGCGTCGAGCCCGGGGGCGAGATCCCGGGCAGTGGCCCAGATGTCCGGCGCAAGCTCCGGACCGGCGGTGATCAGGACGCGGGCGCCGGAAAGCCGGAGCAGCTCGGTGAGGTGGTCGCGGGAGAGGCCGCCGTTGAGCGGCGCGGCGATTCCGGCGAGCTGGGCGGCCAGCGTCGCCGGAATCAGGTCGGCGCAGTTCGGGGACATCAGCGCGACCGCGTCACCACGCCGAATACCCAGTTCCCGCAACAGATTGGCATAGCGGTGGACGTCGGCGAGCAGCTCGGCAAAGGTGCGCCGGACGGGCTCGCGCCACCTCTCCGCGTCGGGCAGCACCGTGGTCGCCGGGCGGTCCGGCCACCACGCGGCGGCCCGGCAGAGCAGGGCGTAGGTCGACTCCGGCAGGTGCCGGTCGGCGAGCGGGACGGCTTCGATCGCGGCCAGGTCGGCCGGTTCCGCGTAGCGCGGCCACAGGGAAGCACCGGTCATCGCTGGTACCTCACGACCGTGCGCTGGGTGCCGAGGTCGAGGGCACCGTCGTCGGTGGCGACGGATGCCTCGACGACGTCGCCGTCAGCGAGGTACTTCGGGTTCTTCGCCTGCCCCTTGAAGAACAGCTTCCACTTCAGTGCCGGGGGCAGCAGCGCGGCGATCTTCTCCACGACCTTCGGCGGCGCGGACAACGCGGTGCCCGCCGGGGTCCCGGTGAGCACCAGGTCGCCGGGATCGAGCCGCTGGAACCGGGCCAGTGCCTGCAAAGCCTGCAGCGGGCGGTAGAGCATGTCCTCGCCGACGACCGCGTTCTGGCGCACCTCGCCGTTGACCGACAGCCGCAGCCGCAGGTCGGCGAACCGCTTCAGCTCGGCGGCGTCCAAGAGCACGAGGGCGGGCCCGGCCGGGGTGAACGTCGGGTACGACTTGGCTTCGTAGAACTGGGTCTGCGGCAGCTGGACGTCGCGGGCGGAGACGTCGTTGGTGACCACCAGCCCCGCGACGTACTCGTCGATGGCGGTGACTTCGCTGCCGACCGGGATCTCGCGGCCGATGACCAGGCCGATCTCCACCTCGTAGTCGAGCAGCCGCACGTGCGGTGGTTTGACGACGTCGTCGAAGGGGCCGCTGATCGACCCGGACGCCTTGCGGAAGAAGGTCAGCGGCACGGTCGCCGGGTCCATCCCGGCGTCGGTGACGTGCGAGGCGAAGTTGGTCATCTGGGCGACCACGCGGCACGGCGCGGTGACCGGCGAGACGAGGTCGAGCGAGGCCACCGGCACGGAGTCGGTGGCGGCGGCCGCGGCGGTGATCGCGGCCCGGTCGCCGAGCAGTTCGGCGGTGGTCGTCGCGGCCGTGGAGATCCGCGCCGCCCCCGACGGGGTGGCGGCGTACCAGGCGTCGGCGGTGCGCAGGACGGTCAGGCTCATGAACGGGCTGCTTTCAGCAGGCCCAGCAGGCGCTGGGCGTCGAATTCGTTGTCTTCGCGAAGCGCCGAGAACACCGCGCGCAGTTCACGCAGCGACTCCTTGCCCGGCTTGACGCCGAGGAAGTCGGCGGTGGCGGGCGGTCCCCACTGGGCCAGCCCGGAGGCGGTCAGCGGGGCCCAGCCGGGTGCCACGGTGTGGTCGAACAGGTCGCCGTCGCTGAAGTGCTCGACCAGGAACCCGTCCGGGTCGCGCCAGTAGTCGAACAGCTGGCTGCCCTCGATGTGCCGCCCGATGCCCCAGGAGTGGTGGTAGCCGTGCTCGCGCAGGTACTCCCCGCCCGCGGCCAGCGCGTCGAGGTCGGCCACCTGGTAGGCGGAGTGCACGTACCGGTCGGCCGGGCCGAGGACCATGGCCAGCGTGTGGTGGTCGGCCGGGGTGGCACCCCGGTCGCAGCGCAGGAAGCTCATCACCGGCCCGCGCTCGCGCTGCCCCGGGTAGTACAGGAAGTCGCTGACGATCAGGCCAAGGTGGTCCAGGTACCAGTCCAGCGCCGCGCGGTAGCGGGTGGTCTGCAGGACCACGTGCCCGAGCCGCTGCACCCGCGCCGGCGCGCGCGGCGGGCGTTGCGTGGCGTTGACCCGCCGGACGTCGTGGCCGAAGTTGAGTTCCTGCGGCCGCTGCGGCGGCAGCGCGGGCAGCTCCTCGGTGTCCGCAACGACCCGGACGCGCAGGCCGCTCGGGTCGGGCAGGTCGACAGTGACGCCGCCCAGCGTCTCCGGCAGCCTGCCGACCGGCCGCCCGGTGGCGTCGGCCAGCCGCAGGACGTCGCCGGGGGCGGCGGCCAGGAACGCCGGGCCGCGGAACTTCGACCGCGGCCCCCTGCGGACGAGCACGCACGGCGCACCGGGGTCGGTGCCGCGCAGGTGCAGCTCGTGCGGGGTGCTGAGCGTCGGCGTGAACCCGAAGGCGCGGGCGAACACCTCCGCCCTGGCCAGGTCCGGCTTCTCGAACTCCAGCCACGCCAGGTCGTGCACCTTGACCACCGGGTTCGCCGCCCGGCCGGGATGCTCGCCCGCGAGCGCGCCGCGCTCGCTGTGCAGGCCGCTGTGCGGATCGCCCACGACCGCTCCCTTCGTTGGTGACGATATCGTCAGTTACGAGGGTATCGTCAGTCAAGACCTTCTGACGATTTCCTCAGCAGTGACGCGATGGGCTAGGATGCGGCGACGACCAGCCAGAACGGGAGCACGCATGCCGGAGCACGCTCCGAGCCGACTGGAACGGCGCAAGGCGCGCACCCGCGCGGCCCTGATCCAGGCGGCACAGGCCCTCATCGCGGAAGGCAGGACCGCGGTGCCGATCCTGGAGATCACCCAGGCCGCGGACGTCGGGATGGGGTCGTTCTACAACCACTTCGAGACGAAGGAGCAGCTCTTCCAGGCCGCGGTCGAGGCCGCACTCGACGCCCACGGCGCCATGCTGGACGAGCTGACGACCGACCTCGACGACCCGGCCCAGGTCTTCGCGCAGAGCTTCCGGCTGACCGGCCGCCTGCACCGGCGGCACCCCGAACTCAGCAAGGTCCTCCTGCACTACGGGCTCGAACTCGCCGACTCGGAGACCGGCCTGGCCCCCCGCGCCCGCCGCGACATCGAGGCCGCCGTACGCGCCGGCCGGTTCACCGTCCGGGACACCGAACTGGCCATGCTCACGGTGGCGGGCGCCGCCCTCGGCCTCGGACGGCTCCTGCACAGCCGTCCCGACCGCGACGACGCCTCGGCGACCGACCAGGTGGCCGAGGACCTGCTGCGCATGCTCGGCCTCACCGCGGCCGAAGCGCGGGAGGTCTGCAGCCGTCCCCTGCCCGCGCTCGACGGCACCGCGGCCTGAACCCGCAGGAAAATTACACCGCTGATCTCCTGCTCCACCACCGAATCTTCCGCTTGGCGGCTTGACGGAAGCCCTCCGGGCGATACCGTGTGGGAGCGCTCCCACACATCGACGTCAGGAGTTTTCGGTGGCTGCTCAACGGCGAATTCGCGGTCGGTCCGGCAAGCCTCTCGCTGCGGGCGGCTGCCTGGTGGCGGCCCTCCTGACCACGGCCGCGCCCCCGGCGTCCGCGGACACCCTCGCCCTGTCGGTGAACCTGTTCGCGGCCCGGCACGCGATCAGTCCCGACATCTACGGGATGAACGGCGGCGACCCGGCACTCGTGGCGGAACTCGGCACTCCGGTGTCCCGCTGGGGCGGCAACGCGAGCAGCCGCTACAACTTCAAGAACCAGACCTACAACACCGGCAGCGACTGGTACTTCGAGAACATCGTGGCCGGGCCGGACAACACCGTCGAGGCCTACGTCCAGCGCAACCGCGACCACGGCGTCAAGCAGGTGGTCACCGTGCCGATGTCCGGGTGGGTGGCGAAGGACTCGCCGGGGTGGCCGCACGCCTGCGGGTTCCCGGCCACCCGCTTCCCGGCCCAGGATTCGTTCGACCAGTGGGACGCCAACTGCGGCAACGGCAGGCTGAACAACACGAACCTGACCGGCGCGGAGCCCACCGACACGTCCGTCCCGGCGGACGCGTCCTTCGCCGGCGAAATGGTCTCGCACCTGGTGAGCCAGTTCGGTCCGGCGGCACGCGGCGGCGTCCCGATCTACGAACTCGACAACGAGCCGGTGCTGTGGAGCGCCACGCACCGCGACGTGCACCCGCAGCCGGTCAGCGACGACGAACTGGGCAGCAAGAGCACGGCGACCGCGGCGGCGATCAAGGCCGCCGACCCGCGGGCGGCCGTGCTCGGGCCGTCGGGCTGGGGCTACTGCGAGTGGGTGGCGTCCGGAGTGGACGGTTGCGCGCCGGGCGCGGACGCCGCCGCCCACGGCGGGCTCAACCTGTCCCAGTGGTTCCTGAAGAACATGAAGGACGCGGGCACCGCCGCGGGCAAGCGGCTGCTCGACTACTTCGACCAGCACTACTACCCCCAGATCAGCGGCGACAAGACCCCGGAGGCCAACGCGCTGCGGCTGCGGTCGACCCGTTCGCTGTGGGACCCGACCTACGTCGAGGAGTCCTGGATCGGGCCGAGCGGCGTCAACGCCCCGCCGCTGCAGTTCATCCGCACGATGAAGCAGTGGATCGCCCAGTACAACCCCGGCACGAAGACGGCCATCACCGAGTACAACTGGGGTGCGCTGGACGACATCAACGGCGCGCTGGCCGAGGCCGACGTCCTCGGCATCTTCGGCCGCGAAGGCCTCGACCTGGCCACCATCTGGGGCGAGCCGAAACCCACCGACCCCGCCGCGTACGCGTTCCGCATGTACCGCAACTACGACGGCGCGGGAAGCAAGTTCGGCGACGTAAGCGTCTCGGCGTCCAGCACCGACCAGGGACAGCTGGCAATCTACGGCGCACAACGCCGCTGCGACGGCGCGGTGACCCTGATGGTGATCAACAAGACGGGCACCGACCTCACCGCGCCGCTGTCGATCGCCGGAGTCCCGGGCACCGCGACGGCACAGAAGTTCACGTACGGCCCGGCAAACCTGTCATCGATCGTGCGCGGCGACGACCTGGCCGTGCGCCGCGGCAGCGTCACCACGACGTACCCCGCGAACTCCATCAGCCTGCTGGTCGTGCCGCGGCACTAGTTTTCACCGCTTCGAGTGATGACGGGTGTTCGAATGCCGGGCACTCTGGGGTCATGACCACCAACGCTGTGTGGAACGCCGAACCGGAGGCCCTCGCCGACCTCCTCGGTGAGCTGTTCGCGCAACTTCGGTCCTGTGAAGCCCGAATCGGTGCTGTGCTTGTGGGGATTGAGCAGCGTGGGGTCATGGAGCTGTTCGGATATCGTTCTGTGGCACGGTTTCTGGAGCATCTCGTCGATCTGCCACGGCAGGCTGCCGAGGTCTTGGTCAAGCGGGCCCGGAAGCTTCATCCCGGGCTGAACCTTGATGGCACCCCTGTTCCTCCGCTTGCTCCCGCGACCGCTGTTGCGGCGCGGGAGGGGCGGTTGAGCAACCCGATGATCGACACGATCGTCACGGTCCTGCGGGATGTCCCTCCCGAGCATCGTGATCGGGTCGAGCAGGATCTCCTGGGGTTTGCCGCTGATGCCGGGCACAAGCAGGTCGCCGTCCTCGGTGCGCGGATCCTGGCCCACCTCCATCCCGACGGCCAGCCTCCTCAGGAAACCGAACCCGCCCGGCCGGACCGCGAACTGTCCTTGCGACGCAAGAGATCCGGGGTGTGGGAGCTACACGGCCGGTTCGATGACGAGACCGGGACCCGGGCCAGTGCGGTGCTGGATGCCCTCGCCCAGCGGCGCTCCACCGACGAAGGCCCCGACCTCCGCTCCCCGCAGGAACGCTACGGCGATGCCTTCTCCGACGCGATGGATCTGGCGGCGAACTCCCCGGAGCTGCCCATGCAGGCCGGGGAACGCGCCCACGTCATGGTCGCCATCTCCCTCGACGACTTGAAGACCGGCATCGGCAAGGCGCTCCTCGGTGACACCGGAACCATCTCCGCGGCTGAAGCGCGGTTGCACGCCTGCGACTGCATGATCATCCCCGCAGTGCTGGGTAGCCACAGCGAACCCCTCGACGTCGGCCGCCTCCGACGCCTCGTCCCACCCGGCATCCGCCGAGCCCTGTACCTGCGCGACCGCGGCTGCGCCTTCCCGGGCTGCCATCGACCACCCCGGCACTGCCAAGGCCACCACATCCGCCACTGGTCCGAAGGCGGCCCCACCGAACTGGGAAACCTGGTGCTGATGTGCGCCCACCACCACCGCTTGCTGCACCGCTCCGGATGGGAAGTACGGATCGCCGCCGACGGCCTACCAGAGTTCCTGCCACCAACCTGGCTGGACAAACGCCGAAAACCCCGGCGAAACAACCTCCACGAACCGCTCCCATTCGCAGCGTGACGGGGACAGGCCCGCAGCCACACGGCTACGGGCCTACCCCCACGCGCAGACGGTGCCAGCCATCACCCTCCCTTGCGGACACTCAGCACGACAACAGTCAACCGACCACCAACGGATGGACATGGCGAAGCCGGACACTCCTGGCGGACAGGTAACGCCGTCGATCGGTAACGAGGATCGACCCGAGCGTCCCGGCCACCAGCCACGCGGCCAGCTGCGCCACCCCCGCCGTCAGGCCGGTGCCGTCCCCCACGCGCACACGATGCCAGCCATCACCCTCCCTTGCGGACACTCAGCCCGACAGCAGTCAACCGACCACCAACGGATGGGCATGGCGAAGCCGGACACTCCTGGCGGACAGGTAACGCCGTCGATCGGTGACCAGGATCGACACGAGCGTCCCGGCCACCAGCCACGCGGCCAGCTGCGCCACCCCCGTCGTCAGGCCGGTGCCGTCGGTGGCCGCTGCGCGCAGGGCCAGGACCGCGCCGTGGGTCGGGAGGTAGTCCGCGACTGCGTACAGCGGGCGCGGCAACGTCGAGACGACGCCCGTCGCGCCCGCGAGGACCAGGACCGCCAGCGAGGCGATCCGGCCCGCGCGGCCGAAAAGGGCCGCGGCTGCCTGGTTGAGGGCGACGAATGCCGAGGCCGCCAGCAGCGCGATCAGCAGGAACCCCAGCGTGCCCGCGATGCCGAGCTTCAGGACCGGGACGGCGATCGCGGTGATGGCCAGCGCCGCGAGGGCGGCCGCGGTTGCGCCGGGGATTGCGGCGCGCAGGATGATGCGCCACGTCGGTTCCCGGGCGGTGAGCACCGCGTCCGGCACCGCGCGGGTGACGATGTACGTCGCCAGGGCCAGTGCCCACAACGCCAGCGCGGCGAACAACGTCAGCGCCAGGGTTCCGATCGGCGTGCCGCCGGTGGTGGCGGTGCTGGGGTCCGCCGCGACCGTCTTGAGGTGCGCACGCTCGGCGTCGGTGTAGGAAGGCACCTGGTCGCGGCCCTGGTCGAGCTGGGTGGCGAGTTGCCCGGCGCCGTCGTCGACCTTCCCCGCCCCGTCCTTGAGCTGTCCGGCGCCGGAGGCCAGTTTCTGCGCGCCCGAGTTCGCCTGCCGGACGCCGTTGTCGAGCTGCCGCGCGCCACTGGCTGCGGACGCGATCCCGGCAGCCAGCTGGCCGGACTTCGCCGCGAGCTGGGCGTTGCCGTTGGCGACCTTGCGGGCCCCCGCCGCCAGGGCCTGGACGGCGTCGCGGGCCTTGACGGCGTTGGCGCGGACGGCCGCCTTCACGCCGTCGATCTTCGCCGCGTCCGCGGTGAACCGGTCCGCGGCCTGCCGCAGCTCGCCGCAGAACGCCGGGGTGCCGGTGCACTCCTCGGCGAGCTGCCGGAACCGTTGGGCCGCGCTGCTTGCCGACGGCACGGCGTCGATCGCGGCGATGATCCGGTCGGCCAGCGGCACGACGACGCCGGCGAGCTGCTCGTTGCCGTCGGCGACCTGGTCCGCGCCGTTCGCCAGCTGCCGGGTCAGCGAAGGCAGCTGCGCGGTGTCGCGCTCGGCCTGGGTCAGCCCCGACGCCAGCTTGCCGGAACCGGTGGCGAGCTGCGCGGTTCCGGCGGCGAGCTGGTCGGCGCCGGTGCGCAGCTGGCCGGCGGCGTCGTCCAGCTGACGCGTTCCGTCGGCCAGCTTCGCCGCGCCGTCCGCGGCCTGGCCGACTTTCTGGTGCAGGGTCGTGAATCCGATGTAGACGTTGTCCAGATAGGTCTGGACGACCTGCTGGTTCAACGTCCGTTGCGTGGCCTCGGCGATGTGGGCGGCCAGGCCGGGATCGCCGACGCCTGCCGCGTCGGACGTCTGCACCTGCAGCCGCGCCTGGCGGGCGTCGAGGGGCTTGGCGGTGGCCGCCGAGGTGGCGCGGGCGGAAAAGTCCTGCGGGATCGTCACCGCGGCCGCGTAGCTGCCGTCGGCGAGACCGGCCGCGGCGTCGGCGGCGTCGGTGAGCACCCAGTCGTAGGCCGAATCCTCGCTGTGGGTCAGGTATCCCGCGAGCTGACGGCCGAGCGGAATCGTCCGGCCGTTGACCTGGACGGGTTCGTCGTTGTTGACCACGGCGGCCTTCGCGGTGCCGTGGTTGGCGTCCGGTGTCCAGAACGCCCAGGTGAGCAGGCCCATGACGAGGAGCGGCACGGCGATCAGGCCGGTCCAGGTGCGCCAGGTCAGCGGGCCCGTGGCGAGGGCGCGGGCGGAATGGGCGAAGGGCTTGAGCATCAGAAGACCTCGGCGGGCTCGGCGGCGGTGAGGGCGTGCAGCTGCGCGGCCGCGGGCAGCAGGTCCGCGATGCGCTCGGGGTCCTGGCAGGTCAGCACGAACGTCGTGGTACCCCGCCCGGCGACGAGCCTGCGGACGTGGTCGCGCAGGTCCGCGCGCAGCACGAGGTCGACGTCGTCGACCACGACGAGCCCGGCGTCGCCGTCGCGGGCGATCTGCCGCGCCGGGTCGGTCGTGCTCCGGCACGGGATGACGGCGACGTCGCGGCGCAGCGCGTGCGTGTGCTGGGGCAGTACCCGGCCGAGCACCTTGAGGTCGCCGGTGAACCGGGTGACCCGGCCGGCGAGCGTGTACGCCAGCGCGGTCTTGCCGCAGGCCCCCGTGCCGTGCAGCACCAGCACGCCGCCGCGGGGGACGCGCAGGCCGACGTCGCGGTACACCGGTCGGCCACGGTCGTCCTCCAGACACAGGCCGCGGGCGCTGATCGCCTCGTCGGTGCCGGGCCAGCCGGCGAGCCGCAGTTCGTGCACGAGCGCGTCGCCTTCGGCGTCGAAGACCGGCAGGACGCGGTCGAGTTTCGGCGGCAGCCCCCAGGCGCGGCGGCCCAGCAGCGCCAGCACCGCGGGCACCAGGGTCATCCGCACGACGAAGGCGTCGACGAAGACCCCGACGGCGAGGCTGAACGCGATGGGTTTGATGGTGGCGCTGCCTTCGGGGACGAACGCGGCGAAGACCGCGAACATGATCACCGCCGCCGCGACGACGACCCGCGAGGCGGAAATGAACCCGGATTCGATCGCGTGGTGCGGATCGCCATGGTGGACGTAGTCCTCGCGGATCCGTGAGACGAGGAACACCTCGTAGTCCATGGCGAGTCCGAAAAGGACACCCATGAGGATGATCGGCAGGAAGCTGATCACGCTGCCGGTGTGGGTCACGCCGAGCGCGTCGGCGAAGTGTCCCTGCACGAAGACGAACGACGTCGCGCCGAAGGCCGCGGCGACCGAGAGCAGGTAGCCGGCGGTGGCCTTGACCGGCACCCAGATCGAGCGGAACACCATGGCCAGCAGGATCAGCGAGAGGCCGACGACGAGGATGCCGAACGGCAGCAGGGCACTGCCGAGCTGGGCGGAGACGTCGATGCCGACGGCGGTGATGCCGGTGACCGCGGTCTGCGTGCCGTAGACGTCAAGGAAGTGCGGCTCCAGCCCGCGCAGCCGCGCGACCAGCTCGTCGGTCTGCGCGGAGTCCGGAGCGGTCGCGGGGACGACCTGGATGATCCCGGTGTCGCCCTTGGGGTTCGGGGTGGCCAGCGGGACCGAGGCGACGCCGGGGACGTGCCGGATCTCCTCGGCGATCCGGTTCACCAGCCCGATCGGGTCGGTGCTGGTGATGATGTCGGCGGTGACGATCAGCGGGCCGTTGTAGCCGGGCCCGAAGTGTTCGCTGACGACCTCGTAGGTGTCGCGGGCCGGGCTGCCGTGCTCCTCTGTGCCGTTGTCCGGCAGCGCCAGGCGCAGCGACGTGGCGGGGATGGCGCAGACGGCCAGCCCGGCGACCACGACCAGCACGGTGACCAGGGGTGCCTTCGTCGCGGTCCGGACCCACCAGCGGGCGATCGGCGGTTTCCGGCGGCGCCGCTTCGGTTTCGGGGTCCGCGGGCGCAAGCGCTTGCCCGCAAAGGACATCAGCGACGGCACGAGCGTGACGGCGATGGCGACCGCCAGCGCCACGCCGACCGCGGCGGCGACGCCCATGGTGGTCAGGAACGGGATGCCCGCGACGGCCAGCCCGAGCAGGGCGATGACGACGGTGAGCCCGGCGAAGATGACCGCCGACCCGGCGGTGGCGGTGGCGCGGGCGATCGACTCCTCGACGTCGAGGCCCTCGGCCAGCTGGTCGCGATGCCGGGAGAGGAGGAACAGGGCGTAGTCGATGCCGACCGCGAGCCCGATCATCACCGCCAGCATCGGCGCGGTCGAGGAGATCGGGGTGACCAGCGTCGCGAGGAAGACGAGCCCGATGGCGACGCCGACGCCGAGGACCGCGGTGACCAGCGGCATGACCGCGGCGATCAGCGAACGGAACATCAGCACCAGGACCAGCAGCGCGATGAGCAGGCCGATGCCTTCGGTCGGGCTGAGCTTCGGCACCCGGTTCGAGAACGCGTCCCCGCCGGTGTGGACCGTCGCGCCGGTCTGCTTGGCGAGGTCGTCGGCGACGGCCGCGAGCGCGGTCTTCGTGGCCGGGTCGACCTGGGCGAGCTGGACCTTCAGCGGCACGGCGATCAGGGCGGCCCGGCCGTCGCCCGAGACCGCGCCGTGCACGTTCGCGTCGAACGGGTTCACGACCGTGGCGACCTGGCCGACCTTCCCGATCCGGGCCACGGCCTCGCCCACCGCGGCCCGGATCGGCGGGGTGTCGGCCCTCGTCCCTTCCCCCACCACGAGCACCAGCTGGGCCGAGGTGCCGCTGACCTCGGGGAAGACCCGCCCGAGGTGATCCAGCGCGTCCTGCGACTCCGAGCCGGGAATGGCGAACGCGTCGTCGGTGCCCTGGCCGAACACCAGCGCGGCACCCCCGGCGACGGCCAGGACGACGACCCACAGCGCGAGGACCAGCACGCGCGCCCGGGCGGCGGCACGGCCGAGGCGGTAGAGGAATGACGACACGCGAAGCTCCTGACCACGTTGGATACGTCGTGTATCGTAATGCATGATGTATCCGATGCAGCGTGCATCTCGTCACTCCTCCGAGTGATCGAGAAGTAAGGTGACGGCATGACGACCCCGAGAGCGATGACGCGGCGACGCGCGGAGACCCGGCGCCGGGTCATCGAAGCGGCGTACGACGTCTTCGCGGAGATGGGGATCCGGGACGCGCCGGTCGAGCTGATCTGCGACCGCGCGGGATTCACCCGAGGCGCGTTCTACTCCAACTTCGCCAGCAAGGAGGAGCTGTTCCTCGCGGTCTACGAGGTCCGGATGCAGGAACGCGTCGAGCGCCTGCGCACCGCGGTCGCCGCAGCGACAGCGGCGGCCGACCCGGCGTCCGCGGACGCGATCACGGGCGTGCTGCAGGACGCGGGCGAGCTGTTCATGGAATCCCTGACGGCGGACGAGACGTGGTACCTGCTCAACGCGGAGTTCCGCGCCCAGGCCCTGCGCCAGCCCGAACTACGCGCCCCGACGGCGGCCGCCGAGCGCCGGTTCCACCACGCACTGGCCGAAATCCTGCGCGACCTGCTGAGCCGCCTGGGCCTGCGCCTGACGGTCGAACCCGAGAGCGCGGTGATCACGATCGTCCGCCTGTACGAGACGATGCTGGAACGGGCCATCCTCGACGAGCTGCCCGACCGCGCGGGCAACCGCTACCTGACCGACGTCCTCCCCCGCCTGCTCACGGCCCTGGTCACCCCGCTTTGACGGCGGCCGTGGTCAGCTGCGCCGCTTCGCCGTGACGAGCGAGATCACCGCCAGCACGGTGTTGACCGCGGAGATCGCGACGGTGAACTTCGCCGCCTTGCCCTGAAGTTCGCCGCGCGCACCAGCGTAGGCCGCGGCCGCGGTGTCCGTCGCGTGGATGAGGACGGCCTGGCCCAGGATCCGCCGCGCCGCCGGGTCGTCCGCCTTCAGCAGCAGCAGGTCCGCACCGAGGACGAGGGTACGGATCCCGAACATGCGCGCGGGATAGCCGAACCGCGCGTCCTCCCCCGGTTCACTGCCGAGGCTGCGCGCCATCCGGCCGGGAGCGAACAGCCCCAGCGCGCCGTTGAAGATCCGCACGCAGGCCAGCGCTTTCCGGGCGAGGTCACCTGATTCCATCGGACCACCTTCCGCGCTGCCGCCGATTCCTTCAATCCGCCACGCCCAAGATGCGCAAAACGCGGTCACCGGGATCGGCCTCCCGCCGCACCAGGCCTTCGCCGGCCGACGGCAAGCTCGGCCCGGATGTGAAAGTTTCACCGTCTCGTTCGGGTTTGTGTTAGCGTTCACCCCCCCCGCAGCGGCCGCCGTTTTGTCCGGCTGTGGAACGAAGGAGGCCCGCAGATGGTCGCTCGTCGCGTGAGAAGGCTCCTCGTGACTGTCGGGTCGGCGGTCACCCTCGCTGCCGGTGCCATGGCCGGGACGACCGCCTCCTCGCAGGCGGCCACGCAGGGCCCGTGCGACATCTACGCCGCGGGCGCCACTCCGTGTGTGGCCGCGCACAGCACCACCCGGGCCCTGTACGGCACCTACAACGGCCCGCTCTACCAGGTACGCCGGTCCTCGGACAACACCACCCGCGACATCGGCCTGCTGAGCGCCGGCGGGGTCGTGAACGCCGCGGCGCAGGACTCGTTCTGCGCCGGCACGACGTGTCTCATCACCGTCCTCTACGACCAGTCCGGCCGCGGCAACCACCTCACGCAAGCACCTCCCGGCACCTGGCCCGGCCCCGCTCCCGGCGGCTGGGACAACCTCGCCGACGCGACCGCCGCCCCGGTCACCGTCGGCGGGCAAAAGGCTTACGGCGTCTACATTGCCCCCGGCACCGGCTACCGCAACAACAAGACCAACGGCGTCGCGACCGGCGACCAGCCCGAGGGCATCTACGCCGTCGTCGACGGCGTCCACTACAACAACTGGTGCTGCTTCGACTACGGCAACGCGCAGACGACCAACAAGGCCGACGCGCCCGCCATCATGGAGACCGTCTACTTCGGAGCCGACCGGCAATGGGGTTACGGCGACGGCCCGGGCCCGTGGGTCATGGCCGACCTCGAGTGGGGCCTCTTCAGCGGCGTGAACGCCGGCCACAACACGAACCCGACCGTCAACCACCGGTTCGTGACCGCCATCGTCAAGGGCGAGCCGAACCACTGGGCGATCCGCAGCGGCGACGCCCAGTCGGGCGGCCTGACGACCGTGTTCGACGGGCCACGGCCCTCCGGCTACCACCCCATGAAGAAGCAGGGAGCCATCCTGCTCGGCATCGGCGGCGACAACAGCGTCTCCGGCGCCGGCACCTTCTACGAAGGCGTGCTCACCGCCGACTACCCGACGGCCGCGACCGAGAGCGCGGTGCAGGCCAACATCACCGCCGCCGGCTACAGCGACGGCAGAACCGGCGCCACGACCGGGCCGCTGCACGCCGTGGGCGCCGGCAAGTGCCTCGACGTGCCGAACTCGTCCACGGGTACCCAGCTGCAGATCCGCGGCTGCACCGGCCAGCCCGCCCAGAACTGGACCCGCACCGCGTCGAACCAGCTGACGGTGACGACCGGCGGCACCACGCTGTGCCTGGACGCCAGCGGCGGCGGAACCACCGCGGGCACGAAAGTCATCACCTGGTCGTGCACCGGCCAGCCCAACCAGCAGTGGAACCTCAACTCGAACGGAACGATCACCGGCGTCCAGTCCGGGCTGTGCCTCGACGTCACCGGCGCCTCCACGGCCGACGGCGCGCCGGTCGAGCTGTGGACGTGCAACGGCGGCAGCAACCAACGATGGACGCTGGGTTGAGGAGGGCCGCACTCGACCCCGTCCCGACTCCCGCCGAAAACCTGCGTGTTACATCTTGACGAAGTCGATCGCATCATTCACAGTCCTCCTGGGACTTCGGTCACACCACCGACTCACTCCCCACCTTCCATCCCCCTATCCCCGACCCGGCTCCACAGCCGAAATGTTAGCGCTAACAATCCCCGGATCCGCGACGATGCGGCCCCTCCGGAAAGGACAGATGCTCATGTCGATCGGGTTTGCGAAGACCACCACGAGGCGGCGGCCAGGGTTGATCGCGGCGGTGGTCGCGACCCTGGCCGGCGGGTTGCTCACCGGTGCCACCTCGGCGCCGGCCGCCACTGCGGCCACCACCGCCACCTGCTCGCTTCCGTCCACCTACCGCTGGTCTTCGACCGGCCCGCTCGCGAACCCGAAGTCCGGCTGGGTCTCGCTGAAGGACTTCACCAACGTCGTCGTCAACGGCAAGCACGTCGTCTACGCCACGACCCACGACACCGGGTCGAGCTGGAAGTCGATGAGCTTCAGTCCCTTCACGAACTGGTCCGACATGGCCTCGGCCACCCAGAACTCGATGTCGTTCAACGCCGTCGCGCCGACGCTGTTCTACTTCGCGCCGAAGAACGTCTGGGTGCTCGCCTACCAGTGGGGCGGCCCGACGTTCTCCTACCGCACCTCGAGCGACCCGACCAACCCGAACAGCTGGTCCGCGCCCCAGACGCTGTTCACCGGCACGCTCCCCACCGGAGCACCGATCGACCAGACGCTCATCGGCGACGGCTCGAACATGTACCTGTTCTTCGCCGACGACAACGGCAACATCTACCGGGCCGGCATGCCGATCGGGAACTTCCCCGGCAGCTTCGGCTCGTCGTACACGAAGATCATGAGCGACAGCGCGGTCAAGCTGTTCGAAGCGCCCGAGGTCTACAAGGTCAAGGACCAGAACCAGTACCTCATGATCGTCGAGGCACGGGGCACGAACGAGCGGCGCTACTTCCGTTCGTTCACCGCAACCAGCCTGACCGGCTCGTGGACCCCGCAGGCGGCGACCGAGAGCAATCCCTTCGCGGGCAAGGCCAACAGCGGCGCAACCTGGACCAACGACATCAGCCACGGCGACCTGGTCCGCACCAACCCCGACCAGACGAAGACGATCGACCCCTGCAACCTGCAGTTCCTCTACCAGGGACGCTCCCCCAGCTCCGACGGCACCACGTACGGCCTCCTGCCGTACAAGCCGGGCGTGCTGACCCTGCAACGCTGACGCGATGACACAGGGCGGGCTCGGCACAAGCCGGGCCCGCCCTGTTCGTACTGTGGCCGAGCCGCGTCGGCCGGCGGACCGCCGGGCTCCGGCGCCCTCGCTGCTGTCCCGGCAGATGCCGGAATCACTCCGGCGAGGATCGGGTCAGCCCGTCGCCGACCAGCCGGGCAATGGCACCCCCAAACCAAAAAGCTCGGCTGACCTGAGTCAGCCGAGCTTTTTGGTAACTGCTTGTACCCCCGACAGGGTACGAACAGCAACCACCCGACCGCACTCGCGGCTGACCTGCAGATCTCCGCAACTCTGACCCTCGTCGAGTACGGCCGGAGGCGGCGATGACCAAGCCGTCCCGCGACAGCCTCGCCCTCGGCGTCCAGTGCTTCTTCACCGCACTCGTCGCGCTCGGCGCGGCGTTCGCCTCCTACCGGCACGGCCTCCAGTTCGCCCTCCGCTTCGGCGCCGACGAGACGACAGCCTGGATCTGGCCCCTCATCGTCGACGGCCTGCTCACCATCGCCACCGTCGAACTCTGGAAACCCGGCAACGGCAGCCGGTGGCAGGCCTGGCTCGCCTTCATCTTCGGGATCTCGCTCTCCCTCTGCGCCAACATCGCCTCGGCCGCCGAACTGAGCACCTTCGGCATCATGGTCGCGGCTTGCCCACCCCTTGCCCTGCTCCTAGCGGTCGAGCTGCTCAACCGCGCACTGAAACGCCACCGCCAGACGCCGGTCCCAGCCACAACGAGCATGGAACCGCCCGCCGCGGAGGAGTTGTCCACAAGCGGGGACGAGCCTGTAGAGCAAACCGCCGAGCAACGCATGTGGGCCTTCTACCAGGCGGAACGCAAGCAAGGACGCACACCCACCGGCGCAGACCTCGACCGAGTCGCCGGAACCCACAACTACGGGCGCCGCATCCTGCGCAAGTGGCGTGCCGCAGAGCGGCTCAGCCCGCCCGATGAAACGACAAATCCACCAAGCCCCTCCGTATCGGAAACCAAGGAGAGAACTCAACTGACAGCGGTCGGCTCGCTCAGGCGCCTTGCGGATCAAAGTCCGCGGCAGTAGCACTTCGAACTTGCCATGGACCGGGGCCGCCGCGGCCAGCAGTCGCAGTTGGGCCCGCCCGAACAGCGAGCGGACCCGCAGCGTTGCCGCCGGCACGGACACCTCCAGTCAGCCGCGACCGGCCAGAAGTTGTTCAGCACGGGGTGCGCGCGGGTGAACCTCCACCACGCCAAGAAGAAGATCGCCGAGACACTCGACGTCCCAGTTCATGAAGTTCTGCCTGCCGCCCACTGCGGACGTCAGGTCGAAATCGTTGTCGTTACCGCAGCCTGGATGGCGGTGTAGACGTCGATGTCCTGCGTTCCGAAGTCGACACTGACGACCACCGCGTAGGGAAGCCGCAGGTTCTTGGTCTCTTCGCGATACTCCCACCAGCCGAGTGCCGGATACACGGCCAGCAACCGGTCGCCCGCCAGCTGGCTGGCTTCCAGCTCGACGTAGTCGTGCTGGAGAGTGCCGCGTCCGCGCAGCTAGGGGCCGATGGTCCAGCTGTAGCCGGACGTCTTGTCGGTCTCGGTCGACGAGCCACGCGCCAGCCGGTTGATCCTGCGGCGCAGCTGGTCTTCGGTCTCCGTGGGCCCCTGGATCTCCCATTTCAGGCGGCCGCCGGCGTATCGCTGCCCGGCCAGGTTTTCGGTCGGCTCCACGAAGTACGCCAAGGTCACCGCGAGCCGTACCCTGGCGTCGGCGTGATCGCCCAGAATGTCGTCGGGCAAGGGGATCTGCAACATCTGGGCCTGCCGCTCACCGGGGGCGAGCGAGCCTTCGTACACGAAGATCGGACGGTTGCTGTCGGAACCGCGTGCCGCCCGCAGGTCCGGCACCCCGTACCCGACGGCCCTCAGCCGGTCCTTGCGATCGGCGAACTGGGTGGTCATGACCGACGTCCACCGTGCACTGTGGACATACAGAGCGCGCAGGGCCGCCGGGCCCAGCGCCGGCTGCTCACGAGCGAGAATCGCCAGGTCCGCTGCCGCCGCGGCGGCAGCGGGGCTCGTCGCGTACGTCTGCGTGCTGAGCTGGCCGACGGCGTGCCGGTTGCTGGTCGTCCACAGGGACAGGTGCTGGGCGCCGACGTTGGGCAAGCCACCGCCCGGAGCCGTGTTGCCTGCTTCCTTCACCACTTCGGGTTTGATCGGACGGCCGCTCCCGCCCACGTCGGTCGTCGCGTAGGGACTGAGGCCGCCCTCGGGGGCGAGCGGCGGCGGATACACCCCGGTACCGGCCGCGGGGGCGCCGGCCAAGGCGGTGTAGCCGCCGACGGTGAGCGCGTTCCACGCCTGCGCCGGCTGGCACATCGGCTCGCCGAGGTTCGTCGCCGGGTAGTCCTCGGCGTCGATCGCCATCCGCTCGACCGGCACATTGCCGGCGGCCACGACGATCAGGCGGCCGGCACCGTCGTTCCAGGCGAGCTGATCGACACCGATCGACCAGGCGGTGCGCAGGGCCGACGGGTTGTCCGCGCCGACGCTGAGGCTGTGCACGACCGCGGCACCATTACCGTGGGCTTCCGCCTCGGCGATCGAGTTTTCGGTTCGGGCCGCCCACAGATCCGGAGCGTCATCCTGCGGGCTGCTCGACGGAGTGGGGATCAGCCGCATCCCGACGAGCCGGTTCTGCGGGCGAAGCCGGCCGGCCACGATGTCCTGCAGATAGCCCGGGTAGACCGCGATGCCCGACATCTCGGTGCCGTGACCGTTCCGGTCGACCGGCTCCGGTTCACCGGGGACCACGCTGCCGGTTCCGGCGAGAACCGGCGCCAGGTACGGGTGTGCGGGACTGGTGCCGGTGTCGTGGACGGCGACGATCGCCGTGTTCTCGGGCAGCGGGTCCACGGCGGCCGGGGGTGCCGCGGTCCCCTCCCCCTGCAGCAGGGCTTCCACGAGCCGTACCCGGGGCGCCAGGTGAACCTCGTAGACCTCCGGGACGAGACCCGGCAGTTCCGCAAGAACGTCACCGGTCAGGCGCGCGAGGAAGATATCCCGTTCGGTGCCCCCGAACCGGGTGGGAGCGCCGGGATACCCGCCCAGTCGGGCGAGCCACTGGATTTCCTGCGCGACACGCTCCCGGTCCTCGGCGGTGTCGAGACGGCCGCCTCGGGTCCACAGTTCGACCCAGTACGCGTCGCTCGGATCGAGGTCGGCCGCGTCGAACTCGCCGAGGCTCAGGTCGGCCAGCGTGGGCGTCCGAAGATCGTCGATCCGCGCTATGAGGGCCTGGCCGGCAGGCGCTCCCGACTTGGTGTCCATGTCCCGGTAGCGCTCGATCTTCCGGCGCAACGCCCTGGCGTCGGTGCGGACGTGCACGAGCGCCTGCCCCTGATCGACGGAGACGAGGACGGCGTCGGAGCGCTTGTCACCGAGGCTCCCGGCGACCTCGGAGAGGTCCTCGGAACCGTCTGCTGCGATCAGCTGCCCTTCACTTCCGGGCGCACGTGTTGCCGAGGCTTTCCTGGCTTGCTCGACAGCATCCAGCGAGCGCAGCAGACGTGCGGCGTGTTGCTGCCGGGTCCTGGGCGGCGGCGGCCGCCGGTTGCCGCCCCCGAAACCGCGGTAGTCCTCTTCGACGACGCGACCGACCCGGATCAGCGGCAGCCCGGTCCGGATCACGGGTGCCACCTCACAGACTGTGCTCCCGGGGCCGTGCGGTCAGTTCGCGTGCAATGTCATCGACCGACGGGTGCTCGCGATCACCGAGGATCGCGGCTTTGCGTGCGTCGTCCACGGCCGCCTTGACCTGCGCGAACGAGAGGCCCCGGCTTTGCTCGGACAGCCTGCTCAACTCGGCGTCCGCGACGGGGAACGACCTGAGCAGCCGGCGCAGCAGAGCCGTGATCGCTTCGGGAGTCGGCGACGGGAACTCGAGCACGTCGTCGAACCGGCGCAGCAGCGCAGGGTCCAGTGCCCGGCCGAAGTTGGTGGCCGCGATGACCAGGCTGTCGCTCTCGTCGGCGTCGAGAAGTTGCAGGAAAGTACCCACGACACGCTTGGCTTCGCCGACGTCGAGTTCGTCGCCGCGATGCTTGCCCAGCGCGTCGAACTCGTCGAACAGGTACACCCCTCGCACCTGCCCGATGTGCTCGAAGATGTCAGTCAGTGTGGCCGCGGTCTCGCCGAGGTACCGGTTGAACAGCACCTCGAGGCGGACGCGTGCCAGCGGAAGCTTCAGTTCGCCGGCCAGCGCGTGCGCGGCCATCGTCTTGCCACAGCCGGGCGGACCGTGCAGCAGGAGGCGCCTGCGAGCCCGCAGGCCGTGTTCGGCAAGCCGGCCGGCCATGCGCTGTTCGTCCAGCACACGTTGCATCCCGGCCTGCAGCGCGGGTGACAGGACGAGTTCGGCGAGGCGAACGTCGCTGTACCGGACATCGAGCACGTCGGCGAGGTCGCGCGGCGCGCGGGCAAGCTGGATTGCGCGTCCCTGCGCGGCGCGGTTCGCCCGTTCGGGTTCCACTTCCCTGGC
Source organism: Amycolatopsis melonis (assembly GCF_040064235.1). Classification (NCBI taxonomy): domain Bacteria; kingdom Bacillati; phylum Actinomycetota; class Actinomycetes; order Pseudonocardiales; family Pseudonocardiaceae; genus Amycolatopsis; species Amycolatopsis melonis. The sequence continues at coordinate 156,635 of NZ_JBDZYD010000002.1, read as the reverse complement.
CTCGGCCAGCAGCCCCCGCAACCGGGCCGCTTGCTTGGTGTGCCCCGCCCGGGACTCGGCGGCGATGAGCTGGGTGAGGAGGTTCCGCCACCGACGTTCGTCACCCTGAGTATGCGCACGCACCATTTCGGTGATGATCTCAGCCGTCGCCACGTCGGCACCTCCTCTCCGGGTTCGTTCCCCTCCGAGTTACATCATTGCATCTCGACTCCCCGTTACGAGGGATGCGAGGAACGTGGCGGCAGCCGTCGGCAGAAGCTCGTAACGATCGACAGCCGGCCAACGACTTCCGCGCGGTTGGGCCACCCGGCGGCCCGACCGCAGGACCCGACCTCAGGACACAGCCGACCAGGTGAACCGGACTCATGATCACCCGAATCCTCCGACCCAGATTCCTGGACGTCATCCTCGTTCTCGCCATCGCAGCGCTCGCGGGCTACCTGCTGGCGCACTCCCGGCTGGCTCCCGATTCCGCATGGGGCTCGCTGTGGCCCAACATCACGACCGACCTCTTCGGGATCTGGCTGACCGTGCGCGTGATCGACGAACTCGGCACAGTCCGGTCCAAACGCCAGGAAATCATGCGGGGTTTCCGCGGCAACGTCAACTACTCGAAGAAGTGCGCGATGGACCTCCTGCCCCAGCCCCGGCACTGGGCCATGAGGAGCCTCGACGACGAGATCAGCGGACTGACCACGAGGCTCGACCACCAGGGAATGTACCTCCGGCAGGACGAACGCGACCGCATCCGCACGGCGATCAGGAATCTTTCGGCAATCAGCCTGGACGCCAAGGAACTCGCTTCGATTTTCCGTGAGCGAACCCGGCTCGAGGACACGATGCGACGCGTCTTCCGCGAAGCCACCGACGAAGACCGCGACCACCCCTACCCACACGATGTCGACGAACTTGAGGCACTCGGCTCCGAGTACCAGTACTACGCCGACGACCCCGACATCGACTCGGCCAAGCTGGTCCTCGCCATCGAGGCGCTCCGGCGCACCCTGCCGACCTTGGCGATTTCCGATCCCGCACAGCGCGCCGTCACCGAACTGGCCGACGCCACCGAAGTCGCCGTCGAACGTCGCCGGAAGCTGGAGCAACAGGTCGACCAGTACGCCAAGTTCGTCCGCGACACCGAGGTCCAGTTCCTGGACCGTGTGCGGGAGTGATCAGCGCGCTGCTTGTAACACCACGGACGCCGCCGGAGGACTTCGGCACCGGCATCAGTTCTGGCTCTCCAGGATCTGCCGCTCATCGGCGACAGCGCAGCCGTCCGGCAACGGATGGAAGACGTAGTTGCCCTCGGCATCGGGAGGTGTCCGGGTGATCTTCTTTTCGCACTCGGCGGAGGCCACCACTGCCTTGATCGTATACGTCTTGCGTTTGTCACCCGGATCACCGATGGGCTGGTCCACGAGGACGAATTCGACGTCGTTGCGATTCGCGACGGGCCGCGGCCCGCTGTTCTGGTCGTACACGAGGTAGAAGTTCTGGTCGTAGGCGTCGTAGTCGAAAATCCACACGGATTCCCCGGAGCGAAGTCCGCAGACGCGCCCTTTGACCGCCACCCCGGCCAGCCCGTCGATCTCCGTGCCGTTCTGTGGCTCGGTGAGCGTCACCGGGCGCGGACATTGCGGCGGCGGTGGGGATAGCGGCGGCGTGGTCGGCGGAGGAGGCGGCGGCGAGGTCGACGGCTGGGTTTTGTTGATCTGCGCCACGACGACGGTGCCGACTGTTCCGATCAATGCCACCAGCACCGCGCTGAGCAAGGCTATCCAAGCTTTGCTCATGACTCACCGCCGTCCCAGGCGAAATTCCGCATTCGACGCTCCCGTTCTCGCGGTTTGCTTCCTAGTCGCGGTAACTCGCGATTCGGTTACGCGCTAGATCATCGGCAAGTCTCGAACGGGCAACCGGAACCCGGCACGCATGTGCTGCTCCGCGCTCCAGGCGCCGCGTGATTCAAGAGGCGGCGAGGTGCCGGATCGCGGTGCACAACTGGGGCGGCGAGCCCCCGAGCGCGGCCAGGATCGGCGGCACCAGCCTGCCTTTCCCGGCCACCACTGCCGCGCCGAGGTGGTGCTCGGCAGCCCATGTTCCAACCCGCTCGGCGTCCTTGACGGCGGTGTCCAGGCATGACCTTGCCCGTCCGGGGATCGGTGGCTGCCCCGGCGGCCGGTGCCTGGTCACTGTCCACCCCGGTGGGACGCGCGTGTCCGTACTTCCACCCCGGAATCCGCCCGCCCCAGCCCACCGCCGACGAGCAACTGGCCACCAAAGCCGACCCGCGCTGCGCCGGCGTCGGCGCCAAGCACAGCTACTTCGGCCTCTGAAACCGGCCTCGGCCACGACCGCCTCCGCGTGGTCACGCGAAGGCCGTCCGGACGCGGTTGCCGCACGAAAGCCGCGCTCACACCGTCTTCCCGCCGAAGTCCGGGTTCTCGTGCACTCCCCACGAGTCCGCGAGTTTCCGGATCACCGACATACCCTGCCCGGGCATCTCGGGCAGATCCGGGCGAGGGATGCCCTGAACCGGGTGGATCGGGGAATGGTCCTCGACTTCGACGACCACCCGGCACGGCGTCGTCGGGACGGTGAGCCGGGCCTCGACCGGTCCCCCGCGGTGCAGGTAGGCGTTGGCGACCAGCTCGTCGATCACGATCAGCAGATCGGACAGGTGGTCGGGGCCGAGGCGAGGCACGGTCCGGGCGGTCCACCGGCGGACTCCGGACAGGGCGGACGGATCGGTACCGCGCAGGTCGACGCTCCAGGCCGCGTCGTCACCGGACACGAGCTGCACACATCGTGACGACGTTGCTCACCGGGGACGCATACCCGGTGAACCCCACGCAAACGGCCCGCCCGCGGCGTTCACCCGGCCGGCGGTCGCGGCCAGAAGTGGACGCGGAAGGTCGTGCTCGCGGCGCCGGTGTGGAGGCGGACCAGGTCGGCCAGGTGGTTGATCAGCAGCAGACCACGGTTGCGGTGCTGCTCCGGTGGCACCGGGTGCCGTCCGGCCAAGGGGTCGGTCAGAGTGCCCTGGTCGTCGACCTGGCAGACGAGCTGCCCCTCACCGGCCCAGATCCGCAGCGTGCCGGAGCCGCCACCGTGGTCGACGCTGTTGGTGACCAGTTCGGTGACGACCAGCTCCACGTCGACGGCCTGGTCTTCCGGCAGGCCCGCGTCGCGCGCGTGGGCGCGGGCGAGCCGGCGGGCCTGGGCGAGGTTGGTCGCGTCGACGATCAGCTCGGCAGCGTCGGCGGGCGCGGGCAGCGGCTGGTTGTATGCGGTGATGACCGCCTCGGGCTCGTAGGCGGCGCTGCTGCGCTGACCGGCGCTGTCGAGCAGCAACGGATGGGTCGCTTCGGCGTCGGCCAGCACCGCCGAGGGCAGGTTCCGGGTGTCGTAGGGACACAGGATGGTGACGTCCCGGCCGGTGAAAGCCAGGTTGATCAGGGCTTCGTGCTGGACGCAGGCAGGGTATTCGTCGGCGCTGCGGTCCGGCCAGATCGGTTCGCCGATGATACGGACCGGCCGGCCGGGATAGCGGTCGGCGGACGCGCGTAGCACGCCGGGGATGATCCGGCCGGGGTTTCGGCCTTCCCTGCCCATGTCCAGCAGCCGGACCCGGCCGGCATCGGCCCCCAGCTCGGCGCGCAGGAGCGCGAGATTGGCCGCGGGGACCGAGACGGCCACCGCTCGCCCGCGGCCAGGCCGGCCCGGACGAACGGAGCAGTACCGGCCAGGTACTCGTCGGCGTCGCGGTAGAACAACGCGGGATGCACGAACGGCTCGACCGGCGTGCTCATGACGCTTCCCGTTCTTCGAACACGACCATCACCGATTCGGTCGGATACAGCAGGGACAGCATCCTACGCAGGACCGCCGGCGGACGGACGAGCATCAGCGGCGCCGGAGCAGGCCGGCGGCGGGCCGCGGTGACCAGCATCGCGGCACCCCGGGCGTCGATGAACGACAGCTCAGACAGGTCCAGCCGCCCCGGCGCACCGCACGTCTCTTCCCGCTGGGATTGTTCGCTCCCGGCAGGATGGCGCACAGCCTCGGCGGTGAGCTGGGGGAGGACAAGCGGTCCGGCTATCCCGCACGGCTGTTCGGGACAGGCACTCTCGTCCTCGGCGCGGCTCTGCTGCTGAAGGCGGACGACCCGTCGGCACGGCGGATCCTGGGCCAGGCGATCCTCATCCACGCGTTCCGCAAAATGCGGAAGCCCTCGCCGGCCGGCGGCACGCCGTTCGAACGAGCACGCCAGGGCGGGTCAGCCGGCGGAGCGGACAGCGCGGCCCAAGGCTGCAATCTGGGCCTCGCGGTATTCGCGGGAGACTGCGGCCTTCGGTTCGGTCGCGTCGAAGCCGTGGTACGCGCCCGGCACGACGTGGAGCTCGCAGGGCACACCCGCGTCCTTGAGGCGCTGGGCATAGGCGAGGTTCTCGTCGTGGAACAGGTCATTGGTGCCGGCGCCGATCCAGGCTGGGGCGACTCCGCCGAGGTCCTCGTAACGTGCGGGCGCAGCCAGTGACGAAATGTCTCCCGAGGCGGGGCCGAGGTAGGCGCGCCAGGCGAATCGGTTGTTCTCCGCACTCCACAGGCGCAAGGAGCGCGGGTCGATGTCGGTGCGCGCGGTGGTGCGATCGTCGAGCATCGGGTAGGAGAGCACCTGCAGCACCGGCCGGATCTCCCCGCGTTCCTTGGCGAGGAGTGCCAGGGCCGCGGCCAGGCCACCGCCGGCGCTCTCCCCGCCGATCGCGATGCGTCCGCTGTCCACGCCGGGCAGAGCGGCAAGCCACTGCAAGCCGGCGTAGCAGTCCTCCAGCGGGATGGGGAACGGATACTCGGGCGCCAGCCGGTATTCGACAGCAGCGGTGATGACGTTGAGCCGGGAGGTGAGGTCGCGGCACCAGCGGTCGGCCATTGCCGCGGTGCCCACGACGTACCCGCCGCCGTGGATCCACAGCAATGCCGGTGCCGGGCCTTCGACCGATCTCGGCCGGAAGACGCGCACGTGGACGTCGGCGTTGACGCGGACGATCTCTCCGCCGGCGGGGCGCCGGGGTGCGGAAACCCGGGTGATCCATCGGGTCAGCGGGAGGGTTCGCGGACCGACCACGGAGCGCGGCACGAACCGGGCGAGACGCAGGTCGGGGTGGAAGGTGTGGTCAGGCATTACCGGGCTCCGTCTCAGGTTGTCCGAAGGGGTTCGGCGAAGTGGCGATCGTGGCGACGACACCGCCGTCGACGAGCAGATCCGCACCCGTGATGAACCCCGATTCGGGGCCGAGGAGGAACGCCGCGGCGGCAGCGATGTCGTCGGGCGTGCCGAGCCGGCCGGTGGCGGACATCGCGATCAGGGCGCGCATGGCCTGCCCGGATTCGCCGTCGAGTTCCTGCCGGCCCATCGGGGTCGAGATGACGCCCGGGCTGATCGCGTTGACCCGCGCACCACGTGCGCCCCAAGGGCCGGCCGCGGCCTGAACTCGCAGGAGGTTGGCGCGTTTGGCGATCGCGTAGGCCGCGCCCGGATTGGTCGTGGCGGGTGTGAGGAAGGGCAGGTCGAGCAGCTCTCCCGGAGGTGCCGTGGCGAGCAGGCGCTCCTGCTCGGGAGCCAGGCCCGAGACGGAGTGCCCGGCCATGCTGGCGATGACGACGGCAGCGGCGCCGGGCGCGACCACCTCGGCGAACGCGTCGAGCACGAGGGCTGTGCCGAGCAGGTCGACTTTCAGGATGACCTCGGTGGGCGCCTGCGTCGGCGACAGGCCCGCGGTGTGCGCGAGATACCTGACCGGTCCGAGTTCGGCGGCGGCCTGGGCGAGGGCGCGGACCGACTCGGCGTCCGAGACGTCGACGACGTGGGTGGTCACCTGGTGGCCGTCGCCGCGCAGCAGTTCCGCGCCCGAGCGCAGCGCATCCTCGTTGAAGTCGGCGAGCAGGAACTGCCGGCCTCCGCCGATCCTGCGAGCGATGGCTCGGCCCATACCGCCGGTGCCGATGACGACCGCGACATCCTTGTGCATAGCCAGCCTTTCACTACGTCGGAACTATGGTCGGGCCGCGGCAGGCACGAGCGCGCGGCGCAGCGCGCCGATCATGTCGGCGATCATGCGTTTGGTGATCGCCGCGTCGCGGGCGAGTGCCGAGCCGTGGAACGTGCCGGGATACAGCACCAGTTCGGTGGGGACGTTGGCGTGGGCGAGCCGTTGGGCATAGGCGATGCCTTCGTCGCGGAGCGGGTCGAACTGGCAGGTGGTGATGAACGCGGGCGGCAGGCCGGACAGGTCCTCGGCGCGGGCGGGCGCGGCGTAGGGGGACACGTCGGGTCCGCCCCGGCGGCCCTCGCCGAGGTAGGCGTCCCAGCTGAATTCGGCCGCTCGCCGGTGGAACATCGCGGTGTCGTGGTAGTCGCGCATCGACGGGGTGTCGAGGCGGTCGTCGAGTTCGGGAACATCGAGGTACTGGAAACACAACCGCGGCCCGCCGCGATCACGCGCGAGAAGCGTCACCGCGGCGGCCAGGCCGCCGCCCGCGCTGCCCCCGGCCACCGCCAGCCGGTCCGGGTCGATGCCCAGTTCGCTCGCCGACTCGGCCGTCCACACCAGCGCGGCGTAGCAGTCCTCGACACCGGCCGGGAAGGGGTGTTCCGGGGCGAGGCGGTAGTCGACGGAGACGACGACCGCGCCGACCTCCGCCGCCAGCCGGGTGGCCTCCCCGTCGAACTGGTCGACGCTGCCGGAGACGAACCCGCCGCCGTGGATGTACAGCAACCCGGGCAGCGGCCCGTCATGCCCGCTCGGGGTGAACACGCGGACCGGTACGTCCGGAGCACCCTCGGGTCCCGGCACGGCCAGGCTGCGCGAGTGGACCGGCACCGGCGGGTCATACGGCGGCACCGCCGACAGCATCTGCTCCAGCAGGTCGTCCGGTGGGGGTGTCCCCTGTGTCCGCAGCGCGACGAGCTCGGCGATGTCGATGTCGGGGATCATCGCGATCATCGGAGCAAGTTCAGGATCGTAGGCGTAGGCCACCTTGCCTCCTCATGTGCCGTTTCAGTCCATTCTAGACAGTTGGCGGCAGCGGCACGGCCGCCATGTGGCGGGCAGAACGGGCCGCAGTACCGCCATCTGGCGGCACAACTACCCAATACACGATTCCATGGAATCAAGTTCCTTAGATCATTATTCATGTGATGCGGGACACATCCCGCCCTTGGTTACGTTGAGGTGACTGGTTACCAATGGTGATGATCGGGTCCATCGAACGGCCGACAAATCAGGGAGAGTCCACAATGGAAACCACGATCACCGTCGCCAAGCGCTACCTCGACGCTCTGGCCGCAGGCGACTTCGACGCCGTCGCCGCCCTGTTCACCGAGAACGTCGCGTGGCACCAGCCGGGCGGCAACAGGTTCTCCGGCACCCACGTCGGCGGCGGCGCCGTGGGACAGCTGCTCGGCGGGCAGATGGCGGTTACCGGAGGCACGCTGGAGGTCAAGCCGACCGGTGCCGTGATGGTCAACGACGCGCTGTTCACGCTTCCCGTGCACTTCACCGCCAAGCGCGACGGCGCGGAGATCACCATGGACGGCGTCGACGTCTTCCGGGTGGAAGGCGACCGGATCGCCGAAGTCTGGCTGTTCTCCGCCGACCAGACCACCGAGGACGCGTTCTGGGACGCCGCCTGAGCACGGCCCGGCCCCGGCCACCTACTCTGTCGATCGCGGCAGCGGCGTGGCCGGTGCCGGCTACGTGCTCGCGCGATACGCGGCGCGCAGGTCCGCGAGGGCTGTGGCCAGCTGCTTGAGCGACCGCTCCGGGAGCACCGATCCGATCCGGATCTCCAGCTCGTCGTCGAAGACCTTCGTGGCCTTGGCCAGCAACCGCCGGCCGGCAGCCGTGAGCTCCACGATGGACGAACGCCGGTCGTCCGGATTCGCGCGACGCCGGCAGTAGCCGGCGGCCTCAACCCGGTCCACCACCTTGCTGGTGCCACCGACCGTGATCCGGAACTCCGCGGCGATGTCCTGCACCCGGCAGCCGCCACGCTCGCCGAGCAGCCGCATCACCTCGAACCAGGTGAGCTGCAGGTCGCACTCCGCCTGCAACCGCGCGTCGACAGCACCCCACAGCTCGATCTCGAACCGGACCAGATCGCCGTACACCCGCCGCAGATCCACCACACGACGAAGCCAACCACACGGCTTCCACGGAACCAACTTCCGGGGCGTGTTCAGCTCCTCGGGCGCATGATCAGCGCGGCCACGTAGTAAGCGCAGGGTTCGCCGGTGATGTTGGCGAACGCGTGCACCCGGTCAGCTTCGAAGTACGTCGAGTCGCCCGCCGCCAGGTCGATCACCTGGCCCTCCACGGTGAGCCGCAACGCGCCCTGCTCGACGACGACGTACTCGTGCGATCCCCGGGCGTACGCCGGGAACTCCCCCGCGTCACAGCCGGCGGGAAGCGTCACGCGAACCAGCTCGAAGTTCACCCCGGCGACCACCGGCGACACCACGACCCGTTCCCATCCCGCCGGATCCACCGTGCGCTCCTGGGTGGCACGACGGCGGACGACAACCCTGCGGTCGTCGTCCTGCAGCAACGCGACGAGCGGCACCTCCAGCCCTTCGGCGATGCGCGCCAGCACCGTCACGGTCGGCGACTTCACCGCGCGTTCGACTGCGGACAGCATGCTCACGCTGACCGCGCACCGTTCCGCGAGCGCCGTCAGCGTGAGTTGTCGCTCACTTCGCAGGCGCTGAATCCGGCCGGCCAGTTCCTCCAGTTCGAACACGACGCTATAGTAGAAGCATGGACACTATAGTGGAAACCCGGGTTCGGGAAGCGTGGCCCGCGGACTTGGACGCGGTCGCGGCGATCTACGCGGACTACGTCCTGCAGACCACCGTGTCGTTCGCCGAAACACCGCCCACGAGAGCGGAAGGGGGCACCCGATACTGGGACCTCGCCGGTCGCGGCCTGCCGTTCCTGGTCGCCGAACTGGACGGCGAGGTGGCGGGCATGGCGTACTGCTCACCGTGGAAGGCCAAGAGCGCCTACCGCTTCACCGTCGAGAACTCGATCTACCTCGACCCGCGCGCGGCCGGCCACGGACTGGGCACCAGACTCCTGCAGGGACTCCTCGACCGCTGTGCCGCTGCCGGGATCCGCGAGGTGATCGCGGTGATCGTCGACAACGGCAACACGGCCTCCGAAAAGCTCCATCTGCGGTGCGGCTTCACCGAAGCCGGACGTCTGCGCGGCGTCGGCCTGAAGCACGGCAGCACATTGGACACAGTGCTGATGCAGCGACACTTGCCGGTGGCTTAGCATCCCGCCGCATGTTCGCGGGCGCCCAGCTCAGCCTCCAGCGATCAGCGCTCGTTCATCCCGGACGGTCCGCGATGGCCACCGCGGCCGAAGAACACAAGATGCGCCTCCTGCCCGACTTCGACTGGTCGGAAGTCCGGCGAACGAACCGCGGTGACGGACCGTCACATCGACGCCACGAACGTCCGGGCGCCCCGGTCACGGATCTTGGCGAACTTCCCTACCGGAGGCACACGCGATGACCTCGACCAGCCGTAGTCGAGGGAGCCGGCGAAGACCGCACCTGGCTCGGCGCCGGCTGCTTCGGCGCACGCTCCTGCCGCCGTCGGCGAAGCGGCGGAATGACCAGTGTCGCGCGTCGCGATTTGCTCGCCGGAACGAGCCCCAAGGTGTCCTTCAGCTCTCGTCGGCGTCGATGACCGCGGGAACGGCAGGTCCAACCGGTGAGGGATTCCCTTCATGAGAGCGCCTAAGTGTTCTCGAAAGTGCGACACACACGGTAATATTGCGGCGATATAATCGCCCATAAACGACCTCGAAATTTCATCAGATCACGTCGCAAAACATTCCGAAGTAGCCGGAACCGACGGTCGACCAACACATACTAGCGGCCCGACAAGCTAATCTCTCAGACGACACACCAGCACCCACAAGAAGGAGTGAATCAGTGAAGAAGAAATCCGGCTTCACTTGGACCGCAAAGGCGCTGGGTACCGGTGCAGCGGTCGGTGCCGCCTTGCTGATGGCCGCCTTCCCGGCATCAGCCGAAGAGCCTCACCGGAGCTGGAAGCAGGCGATCTCGTGGGGCGCCACCCCCGATGAGGCCTACGACAACGCGAAGTCGTTCTGCCTCAGGACACTCAAGGGCGGGCCCGGGTCACCCGGGTTCATCTTCAAGGAAGCCGACGGCCGGTGGCGTGTCGAAATCCCCTGCTACTACTGATACCTGAATTCGCCGACTCGGCATCGCCGGAAACCCTGCCCGAGGTGCCCGTGGAGATCGCTTCCGCGGGCACCTCGGGCACTTCGCCGGCGAAGTCACCGGCAGGGAGAACTTCGCCCGACGAGGGCGGCGACACGGTCCTGCGCCGCAGCCCGGATCGTGTCGCCAGTGAGGTAGCGGCTGACCTGGACGATCGTCGTGCGCAGCAGCCGTCCCGCGACAGCTTCCCCGAGGGCGGCCATGGGCCGGACGCGGGTCAAGGCGTTGAACACGGGACGGAGTCTCCCGTTCGCCGACGCGACGTCTGACCCGGCTGGCCGTCACCGTTCGAAGTGGGCGCCGTCGGGATTTGGACGTTTGTGAAACCTCGGACGCAGCGCGCCGCCAGTGCCGTCGCGGGGATTTCGATGGCACTGGCGGCGCTTTCAGTCCGGCTCACCACGGGGCCGGCGCGAGATCGTGCTCCGCTCCGACGCTACCGGGCCACCGGCGTCAGGCCGCGAGCCGTCCGTTTGTCACGACGGCAATCAAGTCGTCGCCGGACATCGGCTCGCCGCCGGGGCCGAGCGCGAGGAAAAGGTCCTGCTCCTCCGTGTACTTGCGGCCGACGTACTGAGCGGTGTAGGCGAAGCCCACTCCGATAGCGCCGAACGTGAGACCGACGGCAGCGGTGACACCAACCGCCTTCGCGGCGGTCGCCAGGCAGGCGACCGGGGCCGCCGTTTCATTGAACGACAGCGGTTCGAGTTCGCCGAGCCGTGCCGCACTCGCCGCCACTTCCAGGTTGTTCACTATTGAACTCCGTTCTTGAGCAACGCCTGGGTTCGCCAAATCCGACGGCGACACCCAAGCACACGAAACCAACTTCGACACCATTTCATTCAAGGCCACAACGACGATATCCACAACCACACAAAAAGTTACTCGAAAACAAGGGAAAGAATGCCGTATGCGCCTGCCGCAAGCGAAGGGAAACCCTCAGGAACATCACCACCGAGTCATGCTCTCATCAATTGTAATGAGACCCGGCCAACCACTCGGGAAAACTGTCAAAGCGATCGGACAGGCCGCCTCGTACACCAGCGAACTGCGCACGTTGGAGTTCACACCTGCGGGACCCGTCGTGTCATGCTGGGTGCACCGGTTCCTTCTTGCCGACGACGGAATGCCGTTGGCCGGCCGCAGACGGAAAGACACAGACCGGTTTCGCCGGGCGGCGGATGATCGCGCCGAGTCCCGGCTCTGTGTCACGAACGGAGACGCCTTCCGATGATTGCCGAAGCGTGAGTTCACGCGGCCCTCCGGCCCGCCCCTGTCGGGGTGTTCAACGACAGCCGGCGTCGTAGGCCTCGCGCGCCGCGAGCACCTCTGCCGCGTGTTCCTCCGCCCATCGGCCCAGCGCCTGCAGTGGCACGTGCAGGGTGCGCCCGAGGTCGGTCAGCTCGTACTCGACCCGGGGTGGCATCTCCGCATACTCGTGCCGCGCGACGAGCCCGTCGCGCTCGAGGTCCCGCAGGGTCTCGGTGAGCACCTTCGCGCTGATCCCCTCGACAGTCGCCCGCAGGCCGCCGAAGCGGAGGGCACCGCAACGCCCGAGCGCGATCACCACCATGGCCGTCCACTTGTTGTCCAGGCGCGCCAGCGACATGCGTGTCGACCAGATCGCCGTCGAGGCGGCCCACCCCGGATTCTGCGACAAGGGCCACATCCGCTCATTGGTTACGTTGAGGTGACCGGTTACCAGCCGCGAGAATAGGACGCGGCCGACGACAACGCACGCGGAAGCGAGTCAGCGACTTGCCCCGGAGCGTTTCGCAGGCCTAAGTTCAGCAGCAACCAACTACCGTACGTATCCGCGGGAGCAATCGATGGCCGAGCACCCCGAGTTCAACGTGCTCACGGCGACCTGTCCGTCACGGACTTCGCTCACGCGCATCGCCAACAGGTGGACGGCCATGGTCGTCTCCGCGCTCGGCGGCGGCAGGCTGCGGTTCTCCGATCTTCGCACCGCGGTGGACGGCATCAGCGGCAAGGTCCTCACCGGCACGTTGCGGGAACTCGAACGCGACGGGCTGGTCAGCCGCCACGTGTTCGCCGAGGTTCCGCCCCGTGTCGAGTACGAGCTGACCGAACTCGGCCGGACTCTGCACGCACCCCTGCGCGCTCTGGGCGACTGGGCCGAGGAGCACATCGAGGAAGTCCTCAAGGCACGCGCAGCATTCGACAACTGCCGCTGATCTTCCGGGCGTGCCCCGCCGCGGTCAAACCGACCGGCGTCGTGAGGGCCAACGCGAGGAAAGCGCCTTTCAGCCTGTCCTCAAACGGGCTCCGAATCTGCACGGGAACAGTTCCGCACTTTTCGGAACTCCGTCTCCATGGACTGCCGCGGCGGTCAGGATCGAGGAACGCCGGCACGCCCATACGGTCCGCGCGCGCCTGCGGTGGCGACGTCAGAGATCGGCCGCCCGGACGTCTCCTCCACATCGGATACATTGTGGACACAGGCGCCGTCGTGAAGGGAGGGGTCCGGTGACCAGGGAACACACAGCCGGGATCGGCCTCCGCCGTGCCTTCGAAGCCGTTGACGCGTGTGCCGGGAACGCCGCGCTCGTGGTCGTCCGCGGCGGGGAAGGAGCAGGAAAGACCACTCTTCTGGGTGATCTCCAGCGTGTCTGGCAGGCCCGCGGTCTCGGCGTTGTCCCGGTGCTGAGCGCCGAGAGCAGCCCGAAGTGGGACAAGTTCGGAGCGCTGGCCGTCGTCGACGGTTTGCGGAAAGTTCTTCCGCACATTGCGGATTCACGGGTGACCCGATCAGTGGCGGCAGTCGCTCAGTTGTGTGTCCCGCGCACCTACACCGCTTCGTCGGCTCGCGCGGCCTTGTTGTCCGAACTGACCCGGCTGTTCACCGGCCTGCGGGCGAACGGGCACACCGCTTTGCAGATCGACGACGCGCACCTGCTGCAGGACCCCGGACTGCTGGCCATCGCCGTGCGAGCGGGGTGCACCGTGGTCGCGAGCTGCCACGGGCACCGTGACGTTCCCGGCCCGATCCCGCTCCTCAACGTCGCGGACCGGGTGGTGGACCTTCTTCCGCTCACCGCCGAGGACGTCGGCAGCCTGCTGGCCGCGGCCGTCGCGGAGCCGGTCGACGAGTCCGTGGCCGGCGTGCTGGCCGCGGCCCTCGGGCCGGCTGCGTGCACTCCGGCCACGGTGCTCCGGACGTTCGAGCGCTTGCGGAACGAGGGCCGGTTCGCCGAGGTGCTCGGTCGTCTGTGCCTGGCGGACCCGGCCGCGCCGATCGCCCTGCCACCGGGACACGAACTGGTGAAGGACGTCACTCGATTCGGCAATGTGGGCAAACAGCTCGTCGCCATCGTCGCCGGGGCCGCCCGGTACGAAGTGGATGATCTCGCCGCGTTCGCCGCGGCCACGGACGCCGGTCTCGGCCAGTGCGGTGCGGCGGTGGACGGCATGGTCGCCGCCGGGGTACTCCTCTGCGATGCCGACGGCGTGCTCACCGTTTCCAGTCCCGCCCTGGCCACCGCGGTGCTGGAAGACCTGGGACCGGCGCCGGTCGCGGCGCTGCACGCGGCGATCGCCCGGTATCTCGGCGCCGGCGAGCGCCCTGTGTCGACGGCGTCGGCGGTCGCAGACCACGCCGCGCTGGCCGGGGCCGAGCTGGCACCCGATCCCGAGGTCGGACGCGCGCTGGTCACTGCCGCAGATCGCACGACGCGTGCCGACCCGGCGCTGGCCGCCCGCTGGTACTGCGCCGCACTGCGCCACCTGAGCCCTGGAGCCGAGCGCGATCGTGTCCTGCGGACGGCGCTGCACCTGCTGGTCCACATCGCGGACTATCGGTCGTTGCAGGAGGTCGTGACCGAGCTGATGACCGCGGGTAAGGACAGGCCGTGCTACGCGTTGGCCGTCTCTGCGGCGCTGGCGGCCATCCACACGGGAGAGCCGGTGCCGGTCTCCGTCGCCCGCGCGCTGTCCGCCGATCCGGCCTGCCGGGAGCCACTCACCGTCGCCGAACACTGGTTCACCGGGCACCCGGTGCAGGCCGGAGAACTGGTCGCAGCCTTTTCGCCGTTTCGCGCCGAATGCCCGCTCGACGTCGAGCACGACGACCGGTCGCCTGCCGTGCCCGCCGGCGAAGACTTCGATGTGGCCGGCCTGTTCAAGCTGGCGCTCGGCGCCGAATACGGCGAGCCCTCGTGCGGTCCGATCGCCTTGTACGCTCAGTTGCGACGCGACTACCTCGGTGACGACTGGTCCCGGATCCCCTCGCTTGCCCGGCAGCTCCAGCTCGCCGGTTCCCCTCGGACGGCGGTACACCAGGTGGCCAGGCTGCTCACCGCGGAAGTGCTCTCGTGGGTGGGTGAATCAGAGCTCGCCCGGGAAATGACCGCACTCGGCGAGATGGAATGCCTCTTCCCCGCACTGCGTGCCTGGGCCGAAGCCGGAGAGCTGTACCGGCTGGGGGACTACGACCAGGCGCGGGTTCGCGGATGGGCTGCCTACGAAGAGATCAAGGCGAAGGCCGGTGGTACCGGCCGAGTCGGCGTCCACTGGTTCCTCAACCGGCTGGTCTACCTGGAACACCACGCGCAGGACACCGCTCAGCTGTGGGCCCTCCACACCGAAATCCTGTGGTGGCGCGGCCGATACGGTGGTGCCGGACTGGACATCGCCGAACTGATGACGCGGGCGCTGGCCGGCCACGACCACGACAGCGCGGCGCGCGCAGTGGATCTCGTCCGGCGCCAAGGCCCGCTCATCGACCTCAAGCGTGCGTGCCTGATCGCCGGGTTCACCGCGGACGATCCGGAGCCGTGGTTTAACGAAGCCTATGGCATCGCCAAACGGCTCGGGGGCGAGCGGATGCACGCGAACGTCATGCGCTGGCTGAACGACCGAGGTGTTGCCGTACCGCGGACCCGCGCGCCGGGCGATGCGTTCACACCCAGCGACAGGCGCCTCATCGCGCTGGTGCGGCAAGGGCTCACCAACCGCCAGATCGGCGGCGCGCTCGGAGTGAGCGAAAAAGCAGTGGAAAGCCACCTCTCGCGGCTGTTCGCGAAGTCCGGGTACCGGTCGCGGGTCGAGCTGGCGAGAGCCAGCCTCGAAGGCAGGTTCGCGGCTACCGCGTCCTGAACTCCAGCCGCCCGGTGAACATCGCGGTCGCGAGTTCGACCCGGGATCGGCAGCCGGTGTAGGAGAACAGCCGCGACAGCCGGCCTTCCACGCTCTTGTCGCTCGTGCACAGTGCCGCCGCGATCTGCTTGTTGCTCAGTCCTTCGGTCACCAGCAAGGCGAGCAGATGGTGGTTCTCGACCAGGGTTTCCTGCCGTCCGGGGACCGCGACCCCGTGTTCCTGCATCAACGGACGCAGCCGGGCACGGTTCAGCAAGGAGCCCAGATCGCCGTACAGCGCGTAGCTCTCCGCCAGCAGCCGCGGTTCGGCGACACCGTAGCGCACCAGGCGTTCGATACCGGTGGCCTGTTCGATCGGTTTTCCCTGTCGCTGCAGGAGCTGCCGCGCGGCCTCCGCGGCCGCGGTGTCACCGTGCACGAGTGCCTGCAGCGACAGCCGGTGCACTTCGGCCTGTTCGGTTCCCAGCTGTGCGGCGATCTTGTCGACCTGCTGCAGGTAGAGGGGCAAGGCTTCGGTCGCGCCGGTGAAGACGGCAAGATCGGCCAGCGCCGTCCAGAGGTAGTCGGTGAGCGCCACGATGCCCGCGTCGTCGGCCTGTGCCAGGGCATCGACGATGATCGACCGGGCTTGATCGAGTTCACCGATCAAGCCGGCGTACGAGGCTTCGGCCAGCGCCAGCAGGTGTGGCAGCGACGGCCGGCGCGAGCGCGCCGTGGTCACCAGCTCCCGAGCCCGCGTGAGCTGCCCTCGGCACAGCTGCAACGTTGCGGCGGCAAACGTCATGACGGTCTGGTAGGCATCACAGCCATTGGGCGCGTTGTGTGCGAGTGCCTTGCGCATCAGCTCGAGCGCCTCGGCCACGCGACCGTGCTGGACAAGCCGGATCATCCGCGAGGGCACGCCCAGCAGTTCGGGCGTCTGACCGGTGTCGGTCAGCAGCTGTTCTGCGCGCCGAAGCTCCCCCAGTGCCAGGAGCGCACTGGTGTGGCAGGCAACCTCGGCGAGTGTGTCCTCGCCGGAGGCGTGACGGTGCGGGAGCGCCGCGACGTCCCGGTTGAAGGCCTCCGCCTGGCCGAGCCACAGCGACGTGATCGGAGCGAAGGACCTGACGTAGCCGGCCACCGAGCCGGCTTCCTCGTCGCGTCGCACCTGCTCGAGCAGTTCGCAGGCTTCCTTCCAGCGGTTCAGCAGGGACAACGCGTACGCGCGGCAGACGGCCCGTTCGAGCCGTGTTCCCGGCCAAGGCCACCACTCACCGCTGGCGACCTTTTCCAGGGAGTCGAGGTGATTCGCCTGGTAAAGAGCGCCCAGCTGGATCAGGCAGACGCCGGGCAGCGTGCCGTCGGGGATCTCGTCGTCGTGGCAGCGGAGCACGAGGTCCGAAGACCGCAGGGCGAGATCCGCGCGGCCGGCGGCCAGGCAGGTGCGGGCGTGCGCCAGGAGGATCGTGGCGCGCTCCGCGCGATCCGCGGTGAGCTTCGCGGCGGCGTGCAGCCACGGGATGGCGTGCTCTTCGGCCACTCCGTTGGCCGAAGACGGCTTCGCGGCAGCGAGCAGCTCAGCCGTGGCCCGTTCGGGGTCGACCATCCGTCCGGCCTCGGCGAGGCGGTCGGGCAGGTAGTGCGGATCATCGCAGCGGGCCGCGCCGGACCAGAGCGCGAGAACCGCGGTCCGCGCCAGCTCCCGCCGCTCGTAGGGGCCCAGCAGAGTCCTGAGCGCGGCCGCGACGACGGGGATCCGGAACCGCCACCCTGACGAGGCAGGCAAGTACTGCAGCACCCCCTCTTGTTCGAGGCGGAGCAGGGTGGCTCGCACATCGTCTTCGGCGAGCTCCAGGGCCCGCGCCACCAGGCCGGTCGCGGCCGCACCCAGTGGCCCCAGCACGGCGATCGCCTTCGCCACGCCCCATACCGGATCCTTCATGTCGTGCAGCGTCCGCACCAGCGCGTGCTGGTTGGTCAGCACCGGGCTCCGCTGCTCGTCGAGATAGGCGTGCCGGTCGACCATCCGGACCAGGCCGTGCTCCCGCATGATGGTCAGCGAGGAGGCCACCGCACCCGGCCAGCCGCGAGTCAGCTCCCACAACCGGGTCACCAGATCCGGCTCCGGCCGGGCCTCGAGCATCATCCTGACGTGCTGCGCCAGCCGGGACCGGGGCAACGGACGCAGGATCACCTGACGAAGAAGCCCCGTTTCCTTCAGCCGGGCGAATGCGGAACCGAAGCGGGCACGCACGGGACGCGGTACCGGCAGCGGGACGGTGCACACGCACCTCAGACGAGTCCCCGACAGCCGCTCCACCACCTCTTCGAACGCGGGCAGGACGTCGGGCGGCATCCGGTGTACGTCACCGACGAGCAGAACCGTCATTCCGGCATCGGCTGCCGGACCGCGGTCCAGCTGGTGAACACCACCGATCAGCTCGGCGAACGACAGGTGGACAATCTGCGTACTCCCGGTGTCGCCGGTCTCTTCCAGACAGTACGCGTCGAGTTCCTCGACGATGCCGGCGAGATCGACGCTCGGACCGCCGATAAGCACCAAGGGCTCTCCGGACCGCCGGTCGACGATCTCGCGAACGGTCTCCTGGCACACGGCAGGTATGCGATCGAGGTGCATGGCGTTTCTCCGGCGGCAGTCGGGGGAATCCGCTTGGTATCCTCATTGCTTCTACATCGTTGTACCTGCATTGTGGACACGACCGCCCGCCCAAAGGGCACCGTGTGCCCGGTGGCGCCGGAAACGACCGCAACCCCCGCGGCGAAATTCACCCAATTGGGTAGTATTTGGTGGATTGCTACGCCAAGATGAGCGTCGCCAGCTGGTCGGCCGTGAGATTGTGCAGGCTTCCGTTCCAGCTCGCCGCCGAGGGCGAGGACTCGGCTGTGTAACCGCGTACGCCGTGGCCCACTCGAATCGAATGCTGCGCGGCCACCCTGGCCCAGTGCTCGGCCGCCGCCCTGGTCGCCTGCCCGGTCATCTCGGCGAGACCCCAGGCCAGAGCCGCTTCGTACCCAGGGGTGCACGAAACCGGGAGGCACACCGGAGACAGGTGGAACACCGACAGCTTCTCGCCTCCGGCCGGAACTTGCCTGTTCGCCGCCGACTCGATCACGTTCATTCCAGAATCCTTGATATCTCAACGGGCTATCCGGAAAAGTAATCCGGTTAAGAATATTGATCGCGCCCACGCTACCGACCCGGCTCGGCTTCGAGCAACACGCTCACTTCATCCCGAATGGAATCCCCCAGCAGCGGACCGATCAGCCGCAAGCCTCGCCAGATATATGTGATCTGTATCACATTCAGCCCATAGTCACCTTGAGGTAACTGGTTACCGATCGTCAGCATTGCGCTTGAAATCGAGGCCCACCAAGGGAGGTCATGATGACCAGCACCACGACCAGTACGACGTCGGCTGTTGCCGGACAGTATCTCAGCGCGATGGCAGCAAAGGACTTCGCCGCGCTGGGCAGCCTGTTCGCCGAGGACATCGTGTGGCACCAGCCTGGCAACAACCGGTTCTCCGGCACCCTCGTCGGCGTACCGGCGGTCCAGGAGATGATCGCCGCGCAGATGGCCTTCACCCAGGGGACGTTCGATCTGGTCACGACCGGAGCGCCGATGATCAACGGCGACATGTTCGCGGTTCCCGTCCACTTCTCCGCGAAACACGGCGACTCCGAGATCTCGATGGACGGCTTCGACGTGCACCGGGTCAGCGATGGCCGGATCGCGGAGGTGTGGCTGTTCTCCGATCTCCAGCAGGGCGAAGACTCCTTCTGGGACGCCGAGTGACGCGGCCTCGCCGGCCGGGAACCCCGGGAGAGACCCCGTCGCCCGAACGTGTCCGGATGGCAACCGCCTTCCTGGTTCCCGCCGTCGCAGGCAGCATCGGTTGCGCGATCGTGGTCGCCGTGACACGCGCCATGGCGACCGTTCCAGTCGACTTCAAACCGTTCCACCCAGCAGCCTACGTTCCCCTCACCGTGGTCGCCGCGGCGGCGGGGCTGGCAGGGTGGCTGGCCGTGCGACGCCGAGCCACCCGCCCTGCCACTACGCTCAGGAGCCTCGCTTCCGCGGTGGTGGCGCTGTCCTTCGTACCCGACGTCCTTCTCGGCATCACCGGGTTCCTCCCCGGCACGACCTGGCCCGGCGTGGCCGGCCTCATGGTCATGCACCTGGTGATCGCCGCCGTCGCGGTGGCGTCGTACGCCAGGTTCTTTCCCGCGCCGGCGGCCCGGACGCAGCCGTGATCGGGGCGCTCCGCACCGCCCCGGAAGTCACGGCCTGGCGACTACCCGACGCCGTGCACCTGCTTCGCCGCATTGAAGAGTGCGTGCGCACGCCAGTACGCGTCGACCTGCGCCGTGTTCCGGACCGCGTAAGCCGCCGTCTCGACCACGGTCGCGAGGCAGCTGACCGGTCCGAGCGCGGGAACGGGCACCGGCTGCAGCGGCTCGACAGCCTTCTCGGAGAATTGACGATTGACAAAAGTTTCAATGCGGTTCACTGTGACCCTTTCTCTTGATACTTGTCATTCGGCTGCGCAGATCCGACCGGCGACAGCAAAGAGGGCGGCTGTCCCCGCAGATGCGAGGACAACCGCCCACTCGCCATGAGCGAGCCGTGCTCCAACCGGGAATCTCCGGCGGGGCGCCTCAGAGATGCTCTTCGACGATCGCAAGGATGTCCATCACAGACAGATCCACCGGCTGCTCGGACGACGCATCCGAACCAACGGTCTTGCCCTGGATTCCCCCGCCCATGACGAACCAGCCACCGTTTTGCTCCGCGACTTGCCGGAGTGCGTCATTGCAGGTCCAAACCTGGAAGCTCCCGACGGGATACCCCGGAGCGCAGTACTCCAGCGGCTCCGGCTCCGCCATACCGACAACTGCGCGTTCGATATAAATCATGCACTTACTCCGATCAAATGAACAATGCCGCATCAGGAAACCTTCGGACAGCGACCGGCAGCGATCCAGGAGATCGACTCCCGAATTCAGGCTATGGATACAACCCATCAAGAAGCAAACGCGCCAAGGTGCCACGAAGGGAATCCCTCGCCGCATGCCTGGTTATCCTGCACTCCCTCCGAAATAGCCGACGAACGTTCCGCGTTCTGCGGAACAGCCGACCGCCCGCACAGCACATGGCACCTGCTGCGCAGGCAAGCCACCTCCACGTCATGTATGTTTCCACGGAATCAACTTCGCCAACCTCAGCGGCCCCGGGGACGATCCGAAGGGAAAAATGAGCGAGCACAATACTGGTCACCTGCGGTCGAGCCGGCAGCCCGAGGCCATCCAGGTTCGAGGAGCGCGCGTCCACAACCTCCGCGACATCGACGTGACCGTGCCGCTGCGCCAGCTCGTGGCCGTCGCCGGCGTGTCCGGGTCGGGCAAGTCGTCCCTCGCCTTGGGTGTGCTGTACGCGGAGGGGTCACGCCGGTACGTCGAGGCGTTGTCCACCTACACGCGTCGACGGTTGTCCCAGGCCGGCCGGGCCGCCGTGGACAGCGTGGAGCACGTGCCGGCCGCGCTGGCCCTGCGCCAGCGACCGGCCGTTCCCGGGGTCCGGAGCACTTTCGGGACGTCCACCGAGCTGCTCAACCACCTGCGTCTGCTGTTCTCCCGGCTGGGATCCCACGTCTGCCCGAACGGTCATCGCCAGGCCCCCACTCTGGACGTGGCTCGCGGACTGGATCTCACGTGCACGGTGTGCGCGGCGACCTTCACCCCACCCGGCGCCGAGTCGTTCGCCTTCAACTCCGACGGCGCCTGTCCCCGGTGCACGGGAACCGGGCTGGTGCGGGAAGTCGACGAGACCACGCTCGTCCCCGACCCGTCGCTGACGATCGAGGCCGGCGCGGTCGCCCCGTGGTCGATGTTCGGGCTGACGGTGATGCCCCAGGTCGTCGCGGAATTCGGCGTCCGCACCGACGTCCCGTACACCGAGCTGACCGACGCCGAGCGCAACATCGTGATGCACGGGCCCGCCGAGAAGCGGCACATCCGGGTGCCGTCGAAGAACGGCAAGCTGTTCGACCTCAACTTCACCTACCGCAACGCGCGCCAGGCCGTGCGGGAAGCGGTCGAAAAGGCCACCACGGAGCGCGGCCTGAGCCGCGTCAACCGGTTCCTCAGTGTCCAGACCTGCCCGGACTGTGGCGGTACCCGGCTGAGCGAGCAGGCCCGGGCCAGCCTCGTCGACGGCATCAACCTGGCCGAGGCGACCGCCAAGACCCTCGACGAACTCGTCGCCTGGGTACCGGGGATCGCCGGTACCCTGCCGGCGGAGATGGGCGCCATGGCCGCGAGCATCACCGCCGAGCTGATGCAGACCGCCCGCCGCCTCCGCCGGCTCGGTCTGGGCTACCTCGCGCTCGACCGCTCCGGTTCCACGCTGTCCACCGGGGAGCGGCAGCGGGTGCAGCTCACCCGCGCGGTGCGCAACCGCACCACCGGCGTGCTGTACGTTCTCGACGAGCCTTCCATCGGCCTGCATCCCTCGAACATCGACGGCCTCATCGGCGTGATCCGGGACCTGCTGGCCGACGGCAACTCCGTCGTCCTGGTGGACCACGATGTCCAGGTCCTCCGCGAGGCGGACTGGATCATCGAAATCGGCCCGGGATCCGGCAAGCACGGCGGCCGGGTGCTGGCCGACGGCGACGTCACCGGCCTGACGGAGAACCCGGCCTCGCTCATCGGCGGGTTCCTCTCCGGGCGCGAACCCGTCGTCGTCCGGAAGCGTGCTGCCGCTTCGGAGGTCTTCAGCTCCGGCGCCCTGCGCCTGTCGACCCGGCCGGTGCACACCGTCCGCGCTCTCGACCTCGAACTGCCCCTCGGTCGCCTCACGGCGGTGACCGGCGTCTCCGGCTCCGGCAAGACCACCGTCGTCCTGGACAGCCTCGTCCCCGCAGTGACCGCGCGCGCCGGGGGAAAACCGCTGCCCGCCCACGTCGCGGACATCGACCCGCAGGGCGTCACCCGCGTCCACGTCGTCGACGCCACCCCGATCGGCGTCAACGTCCGGTCCACAGTGGCCACCTACAGCGGAGTGCTGGACGATCTCCGGCGGGCCTACGCGGCAACCCCCGCAGCGAAGGAGTATCAGCTGACGGCGGGCGACTTCTCCTACAACACCGGCTCATTGCGGTGCCCGCGGTGCGACGGGACCGGCCAGGTGTCGCTCGACGTGCAGTTCCTGCCCGACGTGGACATCGACTGCCCCGACTGCGGCGGCAGCCGCTACGCGCCCGAGGCCGGCCGGATCCGCCGCGGCGACGGCGGCCTCACGCTGCCGGACGTGCTCGCCCTGACCGTCGACGAAGCCCTCGACCACGTAGGCGACATCCGGCGTGTCCGCGCGCGCCTGCAGACGCTCGCCGCGCTCGGCCTCGGGTACCTGACGCTCGGCGAATCCACACCGGCGCTGTCGGGCGGCGAAGCCCAGCGCCTCAAGCTCGCCGGCGAACTCGATCGCGACCAGGACGGATCGCTGTTCGTGTTCGACGAACCCAGCGTGGGCCTGCATCCTCTCGACGTGCGGGTGCTCCTGGACGTCCTGGAGCGCCTGACGGCTCGCGGCGCCACCGTCGTCGTCATCGAGCACGACCTCGACATGATCGCCAACGCCGACTACGTGATCGACATGGGTCCCGGTGGCGGTGCCGACGGCGGCACCGTCGTCGCCGTCGGCCCACCCGACGTCCTGGCCGGCGCCGACGGCAGCCTGACTGCGCGGTACCTGAAGCGGCACCTCCAGGCGACTCGTTCGTAGTCACCCGAGCCTTGCCTGCCATCCGATTCCACAGGACTTGATTCCATGGAATCAATCTGGTTCACTGGGTGACAGGAAGCCCATACGTGCCAAAGGAGTGAGCGCCATGAGCAGTCCAGCCGTCAACACCGTCGCCTGGTTCGAGATCGGCACCGACCGGCCGGCCGAGGTGAAGGAGTTCTTCGGGCAGCTGTTCGGCTGGAACTACAGCCTGAACACCAACACACCAGGGGTGAACTACCACGCGATCGTCACGCCGGGCGCGCCGCAGCCCACCGGCGGCGTGTGGGAGTCGGACGGGAAGTTCTCCGACTACGCCATCTTCTACGTGCTCGTCCAGGACGTGGAAGCGACCGTCGAGCGCGCCGAGGAGCTCGGCGGCAAGGTCCTCATGCCGCCCGTGACCGACGCGGCCGGGCTCACCTTCGCCAGGCTCGAAGACAGCGCAGGCCACCACTTCGGCGTGTTCTCCGCACCCACGTCGTGACCACGCTTCCGCGCAGCAGAAAGGATTTCGGCATGGTCTCCGCCGGACAGGTCCAGGTTCACCGCTACG
Source organism: Amycolatopsis melonis (assembly GCF_040064235.1). Taxonomy (NCBI): domain Bacteria; kingdom Bacillati; phylum Actinomycetota; class Actinomycetes; order Pseudonocardiales; family Pseudonocardiaceae; genus Amycolatopsis; species Amycolatopsis melonis. Next base: position 132,852 of record NZ_JBDZYD010000002.1, on the reverse strand, counting down.
GCGGCCCCACGACGCTGATCGAGTACGGCGGTCTGCGGTTCGCCACCGACCCGACGTTCGATCCGCCGGGCGAGTACGACACGGGGATACCGGGGTTCACCCTGGTCAAGACCACCCCCTCGCCGGTCACCGCCGCGGACCTCGGCCGGGTCGACGCGGTTCTGCTCTCCCACGACGAGCACGACGACAACCTTGACACGTCGGGCCGGGCTTTTCTCGGCGAAGTGCCTGTCGTGTTCACCACCGTCAGCGGTGCCGGCCGGCTGGGTGGCAACGCCCGCGGGCTCGCGTTCTGGGAAGCGGCACAGCTCAAGCGTCCCGACGGCGGCACTGTGACCGTGACGGGTGTGCCCGCCCGGCACGGCCCCGAGGGCTGTGAAGCGATCTCCGGTGACGTCGTCGGCTTCGTCCTCACCGCCGACGACCTTCCGTCGGTCTACGTCAGCGGCGACAATGCCGCCCTCGAGCTCGTCGAGGAGATCGCCGGAAGGTTCGCCCCGGTGGACACCGCGATCCTCTTCCTCGGTGGCGCCCGGTTCGCCCAGTTCTTCGACAACGCGCTGATCACCCTGAACAGCGCCCAGGGCGCCGAGGCCGCAAAGATCCTCGGCGCACGCCGGGTCGTTCCCGCCCACTTCGACAGCTGGGCCCACTTCACCGAAGGCCGCGCGGACATCGAACAGGCGTTCACCGCGGCAGGACTGGCCGACCGCCTTCAGCTCGGCTGACGCGCCTCGGGCCGGGGAAGCGCCGGTCACCCGGTCCGCCCGCCGCCGCATCATCCCACCGGGAGGCGTTCCGAGGAGACTTGCCGTGGTCGATCTGAAGCTGCTGTACCAGGACCTGGTCCGGTTCGAGACAGAGCTCTGGAGCGCTGTCGACGCACGGCTGCGGGCGAACTGCGCTCTGCAGCTCACGTGGTTCGAGGTGATGCGCGTACTCGGCCGGCGCGGCGGATGCCGGGTGCTGGACATCGCCGGGGAGTTCGGCATCACGGCCGGAGGCACGAGCAAGGTCGTCGACCGCCTCGAGGCCGCCGGGTACTGCCGGCGGCGCGCCAATCCGGACGACCGGCGCTCCTCGATCATCCAACTCACCCCGACGGGACACCGCGTGGTCACCAAGGCCGAGAAGGTGTTCGAAGACGAGCTGGAGACCCGGGTCGGCTCAGTCCTGCCGGAGCGATCCCTCGAGCAGCTGGCGACGTCGCTCGCGGACCTGCGCGCCGCCCACCGGCTGAGCGCGCGCCAGGAGCCGTCGTGACGAAGCCGGCGGACAGACATCATTCAAGGAAAGCTGAGAATCATGCCCAAGATGTCCAGGTACCAAGCGATCGAGTTCCTCACCACCGGAACCCGCACGGGAAAGCTCGCCACCGCGTCGGCGTCCGGAGCCCCGAACGTGGCGCCGGTGTGGTTCACTGTGGACGGTGACGACGTGGTGTTCACCACCGGACGCACCAGCAGCAAGGGCCGCCACCTTCTCGCCAACCCTCGCGCGGCGCTCAGTGTCGACAGCGAGGAGTTCCCGTATTCGTTCGTGGTCGTCCGCGGACCAGTGCACGTGGACGACGAAGCCGACGACCTACTTGCCTGGAACACCCGGCTCGCCGAGCGATACGTGCCGCCCGGCCGCGCCGAAGAGTACGGCCGGCGCAACACGGGGACGGACATCATGCTGTGCCGGCTGCGGATGGAACACGTTTCCGCCTGGTCCGACATCGCCTCCTAGTGCCGCGCTTCCAAAATTGGTCGCCGGTCAAGGCAAGCATCCCAAGGTGGCGTTCGGTGCGTTGGATCGGCACTACGGCGCGAAGCGCCTCTGTTGAGGGCGGTGACGGAGGCGTGGGTGGAACACCGAAGACCGCCTCGGGGCACTCGATCCGGACGGCAAGCGAATCGCGACGGCGACCCCAAGACCGGTGCCGGCCGGCAAGTTGTCGACCGGCACCGGTCTTCGTGGTCACCGGCTGGTGACCTGTCCCCGCTCAGCGAAGTCCCATGTCGGCCAGCCATTCGCCGGCCGTCCGAGGTGTCACGCCGAGCAGCTTCTGGGCGGAACGCTCGGGTGCGATCACGCGGCCCGGAAGCTTCGCCATCGCCCGGTAGTTCGCCGCGAGACCGGCGGCAGTTCCTTCCCCGATCATCGGCGCGAGAGCACCGAAGTACTCCTCCGGCGCGGCGGCTTGGTAGGTGACCTCCCGGCCGAGCCTGCGCCCGAACGCCTTGGCCAGTTCGGCTCCGGTGATGGCCGGGTACTGACCGACCCCGACGACACCGGAGACGTCCGGACGTTCGAACAGTGTGACCGCGACGTCGGCGATGTCCAGATGCGACGCCCAGGAGACGCTGAAGGCGGCCGGCAGCGGATACCCCAGCACACCACGCTCGCGCACACCGTCCACGACATGCGGAAGCAGCAGGTTCTCGAAGAACAGTTCGGGCGCGATCACCGCGTAGGGCACACCGCTGTCCGCCAGTCCGCCGATCAGCGTCGAGACCGCGCTCTCATCGCCGTCCTCGATGGCATAACCGCTGGTCGAGAACACCACACGGCCGGGCCGGGCCGCGTGCACGGCGGCAACGATGCTGCGCGCATAGGTTCGGCGGTCCTCCTCCGTGCCCAGGGGCAGGTGGATGAACACGCCATCGGCGCCGGCGTAGGCGTGGGTCAGTCCTTCCTCGGAGGAGTAGCCGACGGTCATCACCCGCGCGCCGGGGACGTCTGCGTCCGCGTTGCGGGTCAGGGCGATCACGGGTTTGCCCGCGGCGGCGAGAGCGGAAACGACAGGGGCACCTTGAGCGCCGGTGGCGCCGTGGATCACGTAAGTCATGCACCCATTAGTGCATGGACTGCACCGATTACATCAACTGCACTATTGGGGTAAAATCACGATGTGACGAAAGACGCGTGCCTGCCGGACTGCGGTGTCGCCCGGTTCCTCGCCCTGCTGAACGGACCGTGGGCCACACTCATCGTGCGCGAGCTCCTGCCCGGCCCTCGCCGTTTCAGCGAACTACGCGAGGCCCTGCCCGGCATCAGCCCACACACCCTGACGAGCCGGCTGCGCCAGTTCGAGACCTACGGCATCGTCACCCGCACCGCCTACCCGGAGATTCCGCCGCGGGTCGAATACCGGCTCACGTCCCTCGGCGAAGGGCTTCGCGACGTCCTCGACGCCATGGCCACCTGGGCCATGTCCATCCCGGACCCTGTTCCTGCCGCCACTGTTCAGTAGAGAGTAACCTTGGCGGTCGCCAGGTCGTAGGACGCGCCCACGACGCGGAGCTTTCCCTCGGCGATCTTCTCCTTGAGCGAGGGTGTTTCCTGCAAGCCGGCCACGACACCGCGGATGTGCGCTTCCAAAGCGGCCGCGTAGGCGTCCCCGCCGCGCGTCTGCGCCTGCCGGGCACCAGGGACGAGGGCCGATACGAGTGCACCCAGCGGCCCGGGCGGCGTCTTGGCGGGCTCCTTCATCGCGGCCACCGCGGCCTTCACCGCCCCGCAGCCCTGATGGCCCAGAACCATGACCAGCGGCGTCTTCAGCTCCAGTACTCCGTACTCGATCGTCCCGACGGTGGGGTCGGAGAGGACGTTGCCGGCCGTGCGCGTGACGAAGATGTCGCCGAAGTCCTCGTCGAACACCGCCTCGACCGGCACCCGCGAGTCGGCGCACCCGAACACCTGGGCATAGGGTGCCTGACCGGTGGCGTGCCGGCGGATGTCGTCGAGAGTTTGCGCATGCAGCACCTTGTTGGCGAGCAGTCGCTGGTTGCCGTCCAGTAACCGCTTGAGGGCCCCTTCAGGGGTTGTCGGCAGTTCTCCGGGTGGCGCGGCGGGTACCGCGGCGCCCGGGTCACCGGCGGCGAGCACCTGACTGCTTCCCGTGTTCGCGGAGCAGGAACTCAAGGCAACCGCGGCCCCGCCGAGGACGAGTCCGTTGAGTGCGGCGCGCCGATTCCACTGCTTTTCCGGACGAGACCCGGGCAGGTCGTCGCGGTCGATTTTGTGCTGGATTTTCACGTGCCTTGCCTTTTCGAGCGACTCAGTCCCACGTTTGCGGCGAGACTACCGCCGCGTCGCACTTCCGGCCCGCTTCAGTGGCTCTCACGAAGGGAATCCCTCACCAACCATGCGTGCACACAATTGGGCCCCTTGCCGTGCCCGGGAGCCAACTTCGGACGCGCGACACCAGCAGCCTCTCCTAGAGCGACGACCGGATTTCCAGCAGCTCGGCTACCGACCTGGGGCCGCCGCCTGGTTGCCGACCCGGGTCCGGAGTCGAGAAAGGCCTGCCGACCAGGTGCTCCGCAGCCCACACGACGGCATACCAGCAGGCACGGAAGTAGTCGGCGGAGTTGCAGGACAGCGGGCACGCGGCGGCCACGAACTCCAGCGGTCGAACTGAGTCCTCGGACAGCGCGCGACACGACTCGATACGGTTCATCGGGTTTGTCTTTCATATCTTCCGGAAGGAACACGGGAAGACTACCTTGGTGACACCCTGAACCCCGTCTCACACGGAGAACATTCCTCAGTGGACGGACAGGAAATCCGCCCATCGGGGAAACATCTGCGAATCCAGTCGAAAAAGATTTCCGACGGTTATTCTCAAGACGTAACGTCCCTGACTGAAAAGGACATTCCTGTCATGAGTGCTATCGAGATCGCCGCCACCCGGCAAGTTCCCGCAGACGGTGGCGTGCTGGAGCCGCTGGACACGTTCCGCAGCGTCTCGCCGACCAGCTGCGCCACCACCGTCGAAGGCGCGGAGCTGACCGCGCAGCTCGCCCGCATGGCGGGCCTGCACCAAGCGGCCGCCCACTGGGCCGAGCGTGCGGTCGACCTGGTCCGCGGCTTCGGCGGCAACGCAGTCGTCGACACTGGCGTGGCCTGCGCCCCGTCGGGCAGCGTGTCGGTCACCGAGCTGATCGCGGCGCGCTCGGCGCACTGCTGAACCGCCTGCCTGCGAGCGGCCGAGGGCTGCCCGGTGGAGTCATCCGCCGGGCAGCCCTTTCCTCGTCTGCCGCCATGCCGGACGCGTCAGCCGTTCACCCTGACGTCCACGACACCACCTAGAGCTCCGTGGTTCTTCCGGCCCGCGAACGCTCGTTGATCGGTGGTGGTGGTCGTGGCCACGGACGGAATGACCGCGGGCGTGAGCGGCACCGGACTCACCACCCCCTGCCGGACCGGCCGATCGGCATCGTCACCACAGGCGGCGGCGAGCAGAGAAAGGCCCAGCAAGGCCAGTGCTGCACGACGCATGACCCCTCCCTGGCGCGACAGCTTCCCGGAAGCGACGGCCGCCTACGAGGTCATCCCTCGGCGCAACGCCGGGTGGCCCGCGGCAGGAGCCGGCTCAGGGAGCACCCCAGAACTCGTCTTCCGACTGGGGGTCGGACGAGAACAGCCACACCTCGGCAACCCGGCCGCCATCGATCCGCAGCAGGTCGACGCCGTGCTGCGACATCGCTGCCTCCGCACGCCTCCCGCTGAAGTGCACCGGAACGGCCACCAGTGCACCGTTGGCCATCGGCGAACCCGTCACCGACAGGTCGAAGGTCCCTTCGCTGACCGTCATCATGTCGCCGAGCAGTTTGCCGACCGACGCGGCCCCCCGATGGGTCCCGGAGAACTGGTGGCCACCCGGCTGGTGCCACACGATGTCGTCGGCGAACAGGCCGGCCACCCCGGCGAAGTCCTTGGCGGCAAGCGCGGCGAAGTACTTTTCGACCACGGCCACCGGTGAAGCGGATTCAGCCATGGGGCTCCCTCCAAAGTCCTTTCGCGGATGAACATCGCACAGGAAATCGAATCATTCCGAAACCCGGCCCGATCTTGCGGCGACGCTATCGCCGCCCCTTACTTGCGGCAACGTCCTCGGGGCCGCTGCGAAGGGAATCCCTCAGCAATGAAGCAGCCTCGCGACCACGCCGGATCGGACCGCGCGCGGGGTTTCACTGTTCGGCCACGAACTCGGTGATCCGGCGCCATAGATCGGTCCAGGGCTCACCGGCGAACTCGTTGTCGTGTCCGAGCCCTGCCACGGTCACCAGTTGCGCGGGTACGCCCGCGCGCTCGGCTCGCTCGGCGAGTTCTCGCGCGTAGCCGACGGGTGCCACCGTGTCGTCGTCACCGTGGATGAGCATCAGCGGGGCGGTGACCGCGTCGACCACGTGCAGCGGTTGCTTCGCCGGGTCGTCGAAATAGGCCCGCAGATCCGCCGGGTCGATCTCGGCGCCGTGCGGCAGCGTCAGGCCGGACGCGCCGCCCTGTGCCTGTCCGAAGTAGTGGGCCGGCTGGTAGAGGCCCATGATGAGGACGGCGCGATGCCACCACTCGGGATGGCGCGCCAACGCCAGCGTGGCGGTGTAGGCGCCCCGGCTGGTTCCCACGATGCTCAGCCGTCTCGGGTCGATCTCCGGCATCCCGCAGAGGTATCGGGCCGCCGCCGCCACGTCGTCGACGTCGCCGCCACCCATCTCGGCCCGCGCGGCATGGTCCGGGCCGTGGCCGGGCGTCCCGCGGTGGTCGACCGTGAAAACGGCGAATCCGGCCGCCAGCAAGGGGGCGTGTTCACCGATCTGCGCGTACCGGCCCTGCTCGTCCAGCGCGCCGCCCGTGCCCGACGTGCACACCACCACCGCGGGGAACGGCCCGGTCCCGCCCGGAAGGCTGAGGTGGCCGTAGACGGTCGTGCCGTCCGAGGAGACGAAGTCGTGCACGGTGATTCCGGCCGGCGAAAGCCCGGCGTCGGCGGACTCCCGCTCCAGCTCGTCCCCGAGCATGGCCGTCAGCCCGGTCAGCGTCAGATTCCGTTGCAGCCGGACGGCGGGTACCGCGATGCCGAGCTCGTTCTGCAGGAGGACGCGCAGCTCGACCCCGGCCAGCGAGTCGATGTCGACCGACTGGCCCGACCGGAGCTGCTCGTCGGACAAGCCTGTCACCCGTTCGATGAGCGGGGCCACCAGCGGTGGCAGCAGTTCGGCGCGTTCGCCGGGAGAGACGCTCCGGATCAGGTGTGGCACCGACTCGGTCTCATCGCCGTCCGCTGCCATGTCGGGCACCAGGCTCTGGTACCGGGGAAGCCTGCGCAGCTGGGGGTTGGCGTGTGTCCACTTGCGCCAGTCCATGCCCGCGACGGACCCTTCGACCGCGCGAGTGCGCAGCAAGGTCTCCAGCTCGGTCACCACCTGCGCCGGCGTGACGCCGGTGTGGCCGTTGATCCGCAGCACGTTCTCGACAGCGCTCACGTTGACCGACACTCCGACCTCTTCGATCATTCCCCAGCCCACGCTGAGGGCCGGCAGTCCGAGGGCGTGCCGGTAACGCGCGAGCGCGTTGAGGAACTCGTTGGCCGTGGAGTAGGCGCCGGCCACCGCGGAGCCGAGCTGCGAGGCGATCGACGAGAACAGCACGAAGAAGTCCAGCTCGTCCTGCTGAGTCTCCTCGTGCAGGTACCAGGCCCCGTCGGCTTTCGGCCCGGTGGCCTTGACCAGCCTGGTGGCGTCCATTTCCGAGAGCAGGGCGTCGTCGAAGTCGGCGGCCGTGTGGAAAATGCCGCGGAGTGGCGGCATCGAGGCTCTGGCCTGGGCCAGGACCTCCGTGACCCGCTCGCGGTCGGCCACGTCGGCCCGCTCGACACGGACCTCGACGCCCTCGGCGCACAGTTCGTCCACCGCCGCCTTGGCCTCGTCGGTCGCCGCGCCGCGCCGGCCCATGAGCACCAGGTGGCGGGCTCCGCGATCGGCGAGCCACCGGGCGACCGTCAGGCCCAGTCCGCCCAGGCCACCGGTGATCACGTAGGTGCCGTCGGCGGTGACCAGCGGGGCGGACACCGACCGGGCCGGTACTCGCACCGTCTCGCCGGCGACCCGGACCACGACCTTGCCGATGTGCTCGCTGCGCGCCATCGCCTGGAACGCGGCAGGCAGGTGCCCGGCCACCACCTCGGTGACCGGTAGCGGGGCGAACGCGCCTTGCTCGTAGAGGGCCGCCACTTCGCGCATGTACTCGCGGGCCGTTTCCGGCCGCAGGCGCATCATCTGGTCGTAGTCGAACGCGTGGAACGAAAGCCCCCGGTGGAAGGGGGACAACCGCAGGAGCCGATCGGCGGCGATGTCCGCCTTGCCGAGTTCGACGAACCGGCCGAACGGCCGCAGCAGGTCCAGGCTCCTGCGCAGGAATTCGTCCGACAACGAGTTGATCACGACGTCGACGCCCTCACCGGAGGTCATCGCCAGGATGTCGTCGGCGAACGAGGTGGACCGGGAGTCCGCCACTCCCGCCACTCCTTCGGCAAGCAGGAACGCTCTGCGGTCTTCGCTGCCCGCCGTCGCGTACACCTCGGCGCCCAGCCAACGCGCGATGCGAACCGCTGCCAGTCCGACACCGCCGGCGCCGGCGTGCACCAGCACCCGGTCGCCGGGCCGCACGCGGGCCAGCTCGGTCACGGCCTGGTAAGCGGTGACGGCCGGGAAGAGCGACGCCGCCTGAGCCGGGGACATGCCCGCGGGAGCACGGACCACCCGGACCGCGTCGACGGTGACGTGGGAGCGGAACAGGTCGCGGCCGTGCACGAAAACCTGGTCTCCGAGCTTCAAGCCGGAGACGGCCTCGCCGATCCGCACCACGGTGCCGGAGCACTCCATGCCCAGCGCGTCCTGCGAGTGACTCCCCGACATCGCCTCGGCCGTGAGCAGCCCGGTGACCTTGAGAACGTCCTTGAAGTTGAGACCGGCATGCGAGATTTCCACCTCGACCTCGGCCGGCCCGGGAGCCTCGCGGCCGGTCGCGGTGAAGCCGAGCCCGGACACGCCCGAGCCGTCGGCGACGAGACGGACCGGAGTCCGCCCGGCGGTGACGTCGATGTGGTGCAGGCCGGACCGGGCTTCGGCGTGCTCGAGCCTGCGAACGTGCCGGACGCCGTCGCGCAGTGCCACTTCCTCCAGCTCGTCGGAGGTCAGTTCGACGACGAGTGCGTCGATGCTCGCCGTCGAATCCAGGTCGATCAGCCGGCAGCGCAGGTCCGGGTACTCCGCGTTGACCACCCGGCCGAACCCCCACAGAGCGGCCGCGAACGGGTCGGTCGTCGCGTCGTCCGCGGAGACGCTCTGGGCGCCGGAGGTGACGATGAACAGCGGCGCGGCGGTCAGGTTCTGTACCAGCCGCAGCGGCTCAGCGACGGCGGAACAGGCCGGCGCGCCCGTGGTGGCGGGGCGGCCGGACCCGGCGTCGTCGAAGTAGACCACGCCGCGGCACGCGGGGTCGGCGGCACGCTCGGCCCAGTCGCCGTCCGGTGACAACACGTGGGCGACTTCGCCGCCTGCCTTGCGCAGGCCCTGGACCAGGCCGGCCGCCGCGGGTGATGATCCGATGACGACCCACGTGCCGTCGGCCGTGCCGCTTCGGGCCGGTTCCGGCCGCCAGGCGTGTTCGTAGTAGAGCTCCTCCGGGGCCGCCGGTTTCCCCGCGTGGTCGTCGCGGAGTGCCCGCGCCCGCATCCCGATCAGCTCAGCCACCACCTCGCCGTCGTCGGTGAAGAGCGTCACGTCGCAGTCGAGGTGCCCTGCCTCGGCGTCGAGCCGGCCGCGGCCGTGCACCCACAACCGCCGGCCGGGCACGCGGTGGAAACGCAGCTCCGCGAGCTGGGACGGGATGTAGGTACCGGAGGCGTTCTCGTCGGTCGCCACGGCACCGATCAGCATGCAGTGCAGTGCGGCATCGAGCACGGCGGGGTGCAGCCGGTATCCGGTCAGGTCGGCGGTGCCGGGATCGAGTTCGGCGTAAACCTCGCCGGTGGCCGCCCGGAACCACATCCTGCGGACAGCTCGGAAAGCCGGACCGTAACTCAGTTCGGTCCGGTCCATCCGCCGGTAGATCTCGTCGTGGTCGAGCTGCGGCCACGAGCGTGTCAGCTGCTCCAACGTCGCCGTCTGCCGCCGTGGCTGCCGCGGCCGGACCACGCCGGAGTGACGCCCCTGGGCGTGCAGCGTCCATTCCGCGTCGTCCTCGTCCCGGCTGTGCAGCGTGATGAGGCGTTGAGCTGGATCGTAGCTGCTTCGCAGTGTCGCGATAGGCTGCGGGACCAGCGTGAGGGGGCGGTGGAACACGACGTCCTCCAGCACGCACGGCTCTTCCTCGGGGAACAGGGCGAGCGCCGCCTCGAGGTAGCCGGAGCCGGGGAAAACCATCGTCTGCCCGATCCGGTGGTCGGCGAGGTAGGGGAACTCGGCCATCGACAGTTCGACGTCACGGACCGGGCTGGTGGCCACGACGGTGCGGCCGCGCAGCCGGAGACCGCCGTCGCCGAGCCTCGCCTCTCGTGATGCCGCCGACTCGACCCAGTGGTGCTCGCGCTGCCACGGATAGCGTGGGAGGTCGAGGTGTTCGCGCGGGCCCGGATGCACCCGGCGCCAATCCGGCTCGACGCCGGCTGTGTAGAGGACGCCCAGTGCTTCACAGAGTTCCCGGCGTTGCGGGCGTCCGCGTCGCTGCGCGGCGACCCGGACGGCGTCGACCCGTTGTTCGACCGTTGCCTCGTCGATGGACGAGGCCAGCACGGGATGAGGCCCGATTTCCATGATCACGCCGGGTGAGAGGGCCAGCAGCCGGCGCAGCGCGTCGGCGAAGCGGACCGGCTCGCGGACGTTGCGCCACCAGTATCCGGCGTCCATCCCGGTGCCGTCGACCCGATCACCGGTCACCGTGGAGAACAGCGGAATTCCTGCCGTGCGCGGCCGGATCCCGGCCAGTGCCGTGAGCAGCGGCTCGCGGATCTCGTCCATCTGGTGGCTGTGATAAGCCACCTCGACCCGCAGCGGCCGCACCGAGGCGCCCGCTTGGCGCAGAGTGGTGGTCACGCGCTCCAGCGCGTCCGGATCGCCCGCCACCGTCGTCGCGTTGGTGCTGTTGATCGCCGCGATGCTCACGCCCTCGACCAGGTGCGCCTGCACCACAGCGGCAGGCTGGTCGACAGCGGCCATGGCACCGCGACCGGCCAGGCGCGCCTGCAGGCTTGCCCGGTGGACGCTGATCGTCAGGGCGTCTTCCAGGGAATACACGCCCGCCACGTAGGCCGCGGCCACCTCGCCCACGCTGTGGCCGACGATGACCGTGGGCTCGATTCCCCAGTCCCGCCAGATCGCGGTGAGGCCGATCTGCACGACGAAGTTGGCCACCTGCGCGTACAAGGTCTCGGTCAGCCGGGACTCTTCTTCCGGACGAAGCAGCTCCTCCGCGATGGAAAGGCCGAAGCGGGCCAGCACCTTGTCACAGCCGGCAACGACCTCCGCAAACCGCGGGTCCTCTTGGAGCAGTTCGCGTCCCATGCCCCACCACTGCGGGCCCATGCCCGTGAAGACGAAAGCCAGTCCCTCACGCGGGTCGCGTCGCGGAGCGGTCTCGGCCGACCGGAGTTTCTCCACCGCCTCGACCGGGCCGTCGGCCACGACGAACATCCGAAGAGGATGGTGTTCGCGGTGCAGCGCGGCCGCCCGGCAGACCCGGTGCAGTGCCGGGGCGCCGGGTTTCTCCAGCATGGCCGCGTACGCGTCCGCGAGCGCCCGCAGCGCTTCGGGGCTGCGCGCCGACAACGTCAACAGCCGTGGCGACCCGTCGTCGTGGCTGGTATCCGCGGCCGGGGCTCCAAACGACTGTTCCAATACGGCATGGGCGTTGGTGCCGCCGACGCCGAAGGAGTTGACGCCTGCCCGGCGTGGCCCGCCGCACTCGGGGAACGGGGTGAGCTCGGTGGGCACGCGCAGCGGCAGCGTCTCGAACGGAATGCCGGGGTTCGGTCGTTCGAAGTGCAGGTTCGGCGGAACGACGCCGTGGTCCAGGCAGAGCGCGGCCTTGATCACGCCGGCCACACCGGCGGCGGCCTCGGTGTGGCCGAAGTTCGACTTGACCGAGCCGATCAGGTGGGTGCGGTCCGAAGAGCCGAGAACCTCGCCGATCGCCGAGGCTTCGACCGGGTCGCCGACCGCGGTCCCGGTCCCGTGTGCCTCGTAGTAGAGAACCGATGCGGGATCGACCCGCCCCGCGCGGCACGCTGCCCGGATCACCGCGCGCTGGGCTTCGGCGCTGGGCATCTGGACACCCGGCGTGCGGCCGTCCTGGTTGACCGCGGTGCCACGGACCACCGCACGGACGCGATCCCCGTCCCGCAGAGCGGCCGCCAGCGGCTTGAGGAGCACCAGCCCGGCGCCTTCGCCCCGGGCGTAGCCGTCGGCACGGTGGTCGAACGACTTGCAGCGGCTGTCCGGTGACAGGAACTGCCCCTTCGACAACAGAATCGTCGTCGTCGGGTTGCTCATCACGTTGACCCCACCGGCCACCGCCAGTTCGCACTCACCGCGCGAGAGCGCGACACAGGCCTGGTGGAACGCGACCAGCGACGACGAGCATGCGGTGTCGATGGTCAGCGACGGCCCGAGCCAGTCGAAGGTGTAGGACAACCGCGCGGCCAGCATGGTCATGCTCACCCCGGTCGGCGTCGAGGGCCCGATCAACCGGCGGTTGGATTCCGCCACCTGAAGAACCGCGGCGTCGAAGGTGAAGCCCCCGATGTAGGCCCCGACCCGGGTGCCGGCCGTGTGGCTCGGCGGAATCCCCGCGTCCTCCATCGCCTCCCACGTCACCTCCAGCAGCAACCGCTGCTGTGGGTCGAGCGAGGCCGCCTCCCGTGGCGAGATACCGAAGAAGGCGGCATCGAACCGGTCGATCGGAGCGCGCAGGAACCCGCCCTGCCGGACGGACATCCGGCCCGGCGTCACGGGGTCCGGGTCGTAGAAGGACTCGGTGCGCCACCGGTCCGCCGGGATGTCGATGATCGCGTCCGTGCCGGACGCCAGCAGCTTCCAGAAGCTCTCCGGATCTTCGACGCCACCCGGGAACCGGCAGCCGATGCCGATGATCGCGATGGGCTCGAGACGGCCGGAGTCCGTGGTCGTGGCATCCGAGTCGGGAGAACTGTTCATGGGTTTTCCGTTGCTTTCTGCTTCGAGTGGCCGGCCGGAGCGGCAGTTCAGAGGATGGTGGCGAGCAAGTCGCCGACCGACATGTCGGCGGCGGACGCCGCACCCATGGCTGAAGGGGCTTCGTCCCGGGCGAAACTTCCCCACCGCCCGGCCCGCACCGCGGCCGCGACCTGGTCGGCCCAGTGCGCGACCACCCGGCCGCTGAGGCCGGCTTGGCGAGCGAGTGCGTAGGCGACTCGGGCTTCGGCAACGCTGTAGCAGCCGACCGGAAGGCGGCTGCTCACGTCGTCCAGCGGTGCCAGCACGCCGCCGTGCGCGGGGACCTGCTGGTTGGCGACACGTTCGATCATGGTCATGGGAACCTCCACGGAACTCGGAACGGAAAGGAATCGGCGCAGTGCGACTGCTCTGCCGGAATGACTGTCGCCTGATCAGACCAGCACGTCCGGCTCCGCGTGTAGAGCGCCCGAACATTTTCGCAGCGCACACTCGTCGATCTCGGGTGAATTCGCCTCATGAGGGATTCCCTTCACGACAACTGCACAGGTGCCACTGAGGGATTCCCTTCTCGGATGCCACATGACATTGCCGGACGACCGACGCTGCGGATAGCCTGGCCACGCCGGGAATCGAGGTCGCTCACCTGACCGCATTCGAAGAGGCATCCTTCTGCGGTACTCAGTAAAGGAGCAATTGATGAAGAGGAAGATCGGTAGCGTCATCGGCGGCGCCGCAGCTCTTGCTGCCGCTTTCCTGCCGGCGTCCCCGCAGACACATCCGGCCGGCGCTCCGGACTCGATTCATGCTGCCGGATGTCCCATTCCGGCGATCCGAGTCTGTGCCCTGCCTGCACCCGGCGACCCTGGCGCGTGACGGGACCGGTGCCTTGCGCGGACGATCGCGGCCGGCGCCTTTGCCAAGGGGGTTGCTGACAACCGTTGACGTTGCCTCCTTAGCGGCGCCCGTCCGCCGGTCTTTCGCGTAGGAACCGCGACGGCCACCGGCTCGCCCGCGGCCAGACCGGCCCGGACGAACGAGACGGTACCGGCGAGGTACTCGTCGGCGTCGCCGTGGAACAACGCGGACCGCACGAACGGTTCGACCGGCATGCTCATGACGCTTCCGTTCTTCGAACGCGACCATCACCGATTCGGTGGGAAAAGCACCGTCAGCATCCTGCGCAGACCATCAGCGGCCGGACGAGCGTGAGCGGCGCCGGGGCGGGCCGGCGGCGGACCGCGGTGACCAGCATGGCGGTACCCCGGGCGTCGATGAACGACAGCTGGGACAGGTCCAGCCGCCAGGGTGCGCCGCTCCGGGTCGCCGATTCCAGCGCGGACCGCCAGGTTCCGCGAGTTCACAGGTCGACCTCTTCGATCACCCACAGCCCACGTTGACCTGGCAACGGCGCCAGCTGCACCTGGCTGCGATGCGCGTCAGTCACGCACCCCAGCCGACGGCGAGCAGGAGCACCCGGCAGTCCAGCCTCGGTGCGCGACGCCGCCGGGTTGGCGGTGCTCACCTGGAGCATGGGTATGCAGACCGGATCGGTTACCGTCTCGCCACGGCCGACCACGACTGAGCATTGATGGCGTCAGGTGTTCGCCTGGCAGGCAGCCCTGGAGAGCTGTACCGGGTCATAGCCGGTAACCGGTTTCGGTTGCCGGACCGGCCGTTCTGCACTGGCGATGTCGTAGGTTGCGACCGCGGCCGTGGTCACGTCGGCGGGCAGGTTGTCGGCGATGCAAGGGATCGCCATGACGACCACCCTGGCCGGAGCGCTGGCGCCGCCGGGACGGCCGGGTCGCAGGTTCTTCAGCAGGGACCCGTGGTAGCTCCAGGCGACGCTCTTGGCGCCGTCGGGCGTGGTCATGCCGGGGTTGTCGGCCGGGGTGCGGGTGTCGTTGTAGATCTGCTGGTAGGTGTTCTCGTCCTTGAAGCCCTGTCCTGGCGGCGTCCACACGGCGAATCCCATGTTGACCGCGTGATCGGCGGTGGCGGTGAACGTCTGGGTTTCCGGTGCGAACGGCTGCAGGGTGGCTTTGCCGGGGTAGCGGTAGGACGTGGAGCAGGTCCCGGCCGGTGCGAGGCCGAGGTTCTCGTACGGCGTTGCCGGCACGACGTTGGCGTCGGAAACGAACTGCGGTTCCGGGGTTTCGCCGGAGAGGTACCGGGCCAGGAAGGCGGTGAATCCGCCGTCTTGCTTGGCCAGCTGGAGCCATCGGCTGGTGACCCAGGTCTGGTGTTCGTTGGTGCCGGAGCTGTCCTGGATCGGGTCGCCGATGCAGTAGGCGGAGAACCCCAGCGAGCAGTCCTTGGCGAAGCGTCCGTTGGCCGGGTAGGAGCGCGCCGGTCCGCGGCGGCTGTTGTTGCCCAGCTCGCCGGTGGTGATCCCGACATAGGCGACGTTGAGCGTGTGCGCCCCGGCGCAGGCGGGCTTGGCGACGCCGACCCGGTCAACGCGCTTTAATGCGCTCCGCGCAGGATCGACGGCGTCGTCAGCACTGCTTCGGGCAGCGTCCGGTACGGCTGGCTGGTCACCTTGACCTTGCCGATCCGTCCGGAGTGGTCCCGCACCAGGAACTCCCCCGCGCGGGCGCGCCCATCGGCCAGCGGTGACAGTTCCTTGGTGACGACGTCGAGGTAGCGGGCGTCGCCGGGGTCGAGGCCAAGCCAGGCGAGGCCGGTGCGGGCGAGGCCTTCGTCGCGGTGCCGGCCGAGAAACCGCACGGCGATCAAGCCGCGCAGGACGTCGTCGCCGAGGTCTTTCGGGGCGTGGGAACCGAAAGCGGCGTCGGCGGCGTGTTTGCGGCCGTCCCGGACGAACTCCAACGCGATCTGCTGGCCCTCGGGGGTGCCGGTGACGTTGTAGGCCTCGTCGCAGATGAACTCGCCCCAGCGGTCGGTGGTGAAGCAGATTTCCTTGGCGATCGCGGCGATCAGCAGATGGAAGGCGCGGCCGAACAGCTTCCGCGGCGGGATCCGCGCGGCCATGCGCTCGTTGCTCATCTCCAGGCTGCTCGGGAGCGGGATTTCGTTGGTGCAGAAGACAACCATGTCCGCCCCGTACAGGTCGACCGGGTCCAGCCCGGCGTCGAAGATGGGCCGGGTGATCGGATCGCGGCGCAGCCGTTGCAGCCGGTCGGCCAGTGCCCGCGCGGCCGGATCGTTCTCGCCGTGGTCCTGCAGCGTGTCAACGAGCAGGTTGCTGGAGGCGTCCGGGCTGCCGCTGACGGCGTCGAGGCCGCGGCCGAGCGCGTCCCGCTCGGCGGAGTTGGATTCCAGGTCCAGCCACGCGGCGAAGAACGTCTCGGCGATCCCGGTGCTGGACCTGCTCGCAGACCGGAACACCCGCAGCGGATCGCAGGAATGCCGCAGCCGCAACGGTTCGGCGTGGTCGAGGGTGGGGTCGATGATGTCGACGATCTGCGCCTTACCGGGCAGCGCCGCGGCGACGGGTTCCCATTCACGGCTGCGGGTCCGGTCGATGACGATGACGCGGCCGTCGAGCATCAGCCGGACGACGGCGGCGACGTTCTTCAGGATCACCGACTTCCCGGCGCCGAGCTCGCCGATGACCGCGATGCCGCCCGAGGAGTCATGCGTCGGGCCGTAGGTCGGGTCGAGCAGGAACGGTGCGACGGCACCGCCGTCGAAGGTGAGTCCGAACAGCGCGCCGGTGGGGTCGCCGAAGTCGGTGGCCGAGACCGGCAGCAGCATCGCCGCGTCGCTAGCGAGCAGGTTCTGGCTGCACTCGCGCACCACCATCGGGGTGACGCTGCCGGGGAGCATCGCCTGGTACAGCTGGCGCTGCCCGCCCAGCGGACGTTCCCAGCGGTATTCGCCGCCGAGGAACGCCTGCCGCAGCGCCTTCGCGCGGGCGTCGCACTCCGCGGCAGTCGGGCCCCAGACGCAGGCGATGACGCCGACCTCGAGGTCGATCTCGGTGGAGCTGGCGCCGAGCCGGGCGTTCTTGTGCTGGATCTCCTCCTGCGCCGAAACCACGTCCGCGGGAACTCCGGCGGCGTCGCCGGCATGTTCGTCGTCCTGGCCCATCAGGTCCCGGGTGCGGCGCCGGTTCGCCGCGCGGGCGTCCTCGTTCGATCGGGCGGTGACCCGCAGCGCGTAGTCGACACCGAACCCGATCTCCGCCAGCCGGGCCAGGATCTCGTGGCCGGGGAAGGTGAACGCGCGCGGCATCTCCGCCAGCAGCAGATAGGCCTGGTAGCTGACGATCGGGCCGTCGTCGGACGGGGTGACGCACTTGAGGAACCGGCGCCCCAGCATCTCCAGCGGGGCCCAGCGGCGCTGGTCGGTCCGGCCGCCTTCATCGAACACGCACGAGCGGGTCATCGCCAGCTGCGCCCGGCCACTCCCCCGCCGCAGCGTGAGCCCGCTGTTGTGCACCGCCGTTCGTTCCAGCTGCGGTTCGCCGACACCGCGGACCGGTGCCCGGCACAGCCACCACAGCAGCTCGGCCTCGGTCGCCGGACGCAGCGGCAACGCGCCACCGAGCTCCTGCTGGACGATCCGGGCCCGCTCCCGCGCCCCGGCGATCGCCGCGGCGGTGGCCGGGCAGGCCGGGACGCCGAGCTGCTCGCCCAGCGCCGTAGCCGTCGCGCGGAGGAACGCCTGCGCCGAGTCCTTCCAGCCATGCCCGGTCAGCGGCGCGGCGATCCAGTAGCTGCGGCCGAGGACGTCGAGGGCATCGAGCTGGTCCCAGGCGTTGTGGACCGTCTCCGCCCAGTGCGGATTCGCATCCAGGTCGACGCCGTGCAGGCAGCGCTGGACGATGGCGTGCGGCTGAACCTGCTCGCACAGCGACGCGATCATCACCTCGCCGCGCAGCGACTTCATCAGCGTCACCGTCCGGTCGTACAGCTCGCGCAGCTGCCGCCCGGTCGAGCGGGCGCTCTCGTGCGGCAGCACCCGCCACACCGCCCAGGTCGAACCGTCGGCGCAGAACAGCAGGTTCCCGGCCACATCCGTCACGTCCACTACGGCTCCCTCCTGCGTGCCTGGGCCAGCACCAGCTGCAGTGGCGACACCACCGGCTCGCCGGCGTCGACCTCCGGGTGCACGTACAGCCAGCCGCAGCTCCGCGTGGGCCGTGGAGCCCGGTATGGGCGGCGGCCGAACGTGCCGGTGGCCGGGGCGAGCAGGTGCATGCCCAACCCGATCAGCCAGCCGAGCGGGGTACGCGACTCGATCCGGGCACGCCGGACGAACACCGCCGACAACGGCACGAACCACCGCGCCGGACCCAGCCAGTCCAGCAGCGGCAGCTTCCACACCACCACCAGCAAGATCAGGAACAACACGCCCTGGGTCAGGGTGTACGGACCGCCCGGCAGGTAGCCGCCGTCGCGGCCGGGCATCCGCCCGAACATCCGCGGAAACCGCCGCGACCGGGTGTAGGAGCGGCCGACCAGGACGTGACCGCGGCCGCGCGACGCAGTCAATGCGTGAACCAGGCGCCGAACATCCCGGCCACCCCGTCGAGGTTGAGCAGGATGCCCAGGAAGATCGCCGCGATCACCCCATACTTGATCGCCCGGGTGAAGTTCCCGCGGGTACCGATCAGCAACCCGATCCCGCCGACGACCGCCGCCAGCAGGATCAGCCGCCGCACCGACTGATCCCCCCAGGCCAGGTTCGCATCCAGCCAGGACCGCACGTCCGCAGCCAGCACCATCATCACGTTCTCCTCGGCCTCAGCGGCCCGCCAGCAGCGGCGCCGGATCGATGCGGTTGATCTCCCACCGGCCCGCCCGCGCCACCAGCGTCAGCGCATAGTCGACCGGCGTGCTCTGCCCCGTCGCGTCCACCGCCGCGGCATGCACCAGGACGTGGACGACGGTCCCGTCTAGCGGCCGGGCGGCCTGCCCCGGCTCGAACTTCTCGTGGGTCCGCAGCTCGACCAGCTGGACGGCGGCGAACGGCGCCGGCTGCGGTGGGGCAAGGCTTGCTCCGGGGCTGACGAACCGCTCCAGCTGCCCTTGCCCCGCCAGGTAGGCGCCGAGAAAACCGATCACTGACTGCCCGATCGGCCCGGCCGGCTCGCCGGGCTCGTCATACGCCAGCGCCGCGGCCGAGCCCGTGCGCGGGCAGGCCACCGGCGACGGCAACGCCGTGGCCGAGTAGGCGCCCTCGGTGCCGGCCATAGCGACCTGCGCGCACAGCAACCTCGCCGTGCGCGTGCCGTCCGGCTGCAGCACCAGGACGTCCGCGACCACCACGACCGACCACATCCCCGGCCCGGGCGAGACCGCCGAGACCACCGCCGTGTCGATCGGGACCTGCGTCCCGGTGGCCCGCTGCGGCTTCGCTCCCCTCGGGTAGAACGTCTCGAGCCCGGCGAGATCGTCTCGCGTGGCCGAGAGCCACGAACGCACGTACATCGCGGCCCACCCCTCCGGCGCTGCCGAGGACGCGAGTGCGCCGCCGTCCCGCAGCGGCGGCGCACCCGCAGGCTGAAGAACAACGAGACCAGCGATCGTCAGCACGGGACTGGCCAGCACAGCCAGCCACGCCGCCACCCGGGCCGCGCGGCGAGCCACGCCACGCATCGCCGGTTCCACGTCCGCATCCGGCAGCAGCGTGGCCACCGGATTCCGGCCGCCTGCCGCACGGCCACGACAACGGATCATGATCACCCCTCCCGCTGCCCGGAGGCACGCGGCCAGGAACGAGGTGTGATTCAGCCCGCCCACGGCAGGTCGCGGCCCGGGAACTCCGCCGCGGCCTCGGCCAGCTGCTCGAACGCCCGCTGACGGTGCCGGGTGATCGTCGGCTGGCTCAGCCCTATCAGCGCGCCGATCTGCCGATCCGTGGCCACCCCGTCCCGCCCGACCGGACCACCGAAGTACCGGGTGGTCAGGATCGTGGCGGCGTGACCATCGAGCCGTTCCTCCTCCACCGCCCAGGACAGCAGCCCCAGCAGCTCCTCCGAGGCACCCATCTCCTCTGGGACAGCTGCCAGAGGTCGGTGCACCTCGTCGTCGTCCATGCTCACGACGTCCGCCGAGGCCTGGCCGTGATCGACACCGAAGTCTCGCTGCGCCGCGCGCTGGGTCTCGCGCATCAGATTCGCCGCCACATGATGCCGGCGCCGCAGCGGATAGCAGCGAGACTGCTCCCACAGGTGCCCGATCACCGACGCCTGGATGTCTCGGCTGTCCTCGCTGGCCGAGACACCACCGCCGGTCACCCCACGCCGAGCACCGACACCCCCGGCAGCCGCCCGGGCAGCCCGGACAACCCGGCCGACGATGCCCGGGACCACCGGCAGCATCGCGTTCACCACAATCTCCGTCGCCACCACGCCAGCAGCACCCGCCCCCACCGCACGGGCAAGAAGAGCGTGCAGCACCGCGTCGTGCCGCGCATAGTCCCGCGTCGCCAGCACCGCGACCAGATCCCGATGGCACCTGACCTCCGACAACGCCGGATCTTCGGCGGCCCAATCGAGCAATGCCTGATCGAACCTCGCGACCGCACGAGGTTCCTTGAACTGCTTCTGCAGCAGGGTCAACGGACTGTTCTCTGTGGATCGGCTGGTCATGACGCCGGCTCCTTCGCTCCGGGAACAAGATCCGCGCCAGCGTCGGAACAGCTGCTCGCCCCCTTGCTGAGCCGGATGCTTGCCCCGGGCCAAGAGCAAGCCCACCTTCACTCTTCCGTGTGATCTTCGCGCCGCGATGCCGAGGTCTGAAGACGGCACGAGACCGGTCACGAGACTGCGAAGGAGCAAGTCTCGGTCGCCACGCCGGCGTGGTCTCGAGAATCAAGCGATCAACGGCAAGGCCATGTCTCCCCGTGAAGAGGTCACAGTCTCGTTCACATGCGGAGGTGCTCTCGTGGCTCAGCCCTCCACGCCCCAACCCCACGATCCGACGGCCGCCCAGCTCGAACGGCCGCTGCTTGCCGCCGCCGTCGAGAAGCCGCTAACGTCGGCCGACGACAGCGTCTGGCGACTCGGCACCGGTTGTGGCAGAACATATTCCGGCCGAGTCGAAGACATCTCCGGCGCAGAAGGCGCACGCGTCCGTTCCCGGCTGACGGCCATCACACACGACCTCCTCGGCTGGGCGCAGTCACGCCTCTGCGAAGAGTCGAAAGAGGACAGCTGACGCATGACCACGCAAGACTGGGCACCGCCCTCGGGCTTGTCCGACTACGCCGTCTCCCCGCTGGGCATGCCCCGCGCGCTGCTGAACGACGAGGTCCGCGTCGCGTTCCTCGCCCGCACCTCGACCGAAGACCAGCAGGACCCACGCCAGTCCATCCTGCGCCAGCTCACGAACAGCAAGAACGCCTTGCCCCCGTCCTGGGTCATCACGGCCCACTTCTTCGACGTCGAATCCGGCCGGCTCGAACTCGACAAGCGCGGCCAAGGCGAAGGGTACGAGCGCTTCGACATCCCAATTCCCCGCGCGGGCGGCATCGCCGACCTCCTCGACGAGGCGTCTCGTCCCAACCGCCGCTTCGACGTGGTGATCTGCGAGAACATCGCCCGCGTCGCCCGGCGCGCCTTCGAAGGCCTCTCGGTCGAGCGAGAACTGGAACGAGCCGACGTCCCGCTCTTCGCCTCCAACGAGCCGCTGACGCTCTCCGGCAGCCGCGCCCAACGCGTCCTGCAACGGCGGATCAACCAGTCCATCGCCGAGTACGAGGTCCTCAACACCCTGGAGCAGTCCTGGGGCGGGCTGTGCACCCACGTCCGAGACGGCTGGAACATCGGCCAGCCACCCTACGGATACCGGGCGGACATCGTCCCGCATCCGAGTCCCGTCAAAGCCGAGAAGGGCAAGACCAAGTCTCGGCTCGAACCGGACGGCCTCCGCGGCCAAGCCGTCACCCAGATGGCCAACTGGCGCTACTACGAAGGCCTCGGCTGCACGGCCATCGCCCACCGCCTGAACGCCGACCCCGAGAAGTACCCGCCGCCCGAGGCGCCCTGCAAAGCCCGCACACGGGGCGCGTGGACCAGAAGCGCCGTCTACAACATCCTCGGCAACCCCAAGTACACCGGCTACCAGGTCTTCAACCGGCGCGCCACCACGTCCAAGCGCGGCCGGATCAACGAGCCCTACAAGTGGGTGTGGTCACCGCAGCCAGTCCACGAGCCCTTGATCGAGAAGTGGATGTTCGACGCCATCAACCACAACCGCAGCGTCGGCCGTGGCTCACGCAACGGAGACACCCTGAACAGCCACCCCAAGACCGAGCGCAAGTACGTCCTCCGCGGCCGCGTGGTCCACAGCTGCGGCCGACGGATGCTCGGGGACATGAAGCACAAGAAGGTCGTCTACTACCTCTGTTGGCCCGGCAAGAACAACCAGGGGAAAGCCGACCTTCACCCTGGCCTGCCGACGTCGATCCGCGTGCGCGAGGACGAACTCCTGGAAGCCATCTGCCGGTTCTACGCCGACAGGCTCTTCGGCACCGAACGGCGAGCAATCCTCGAAGCAGAGCTGGGTGGCACCGACGACGCGGCTGCCCGCGAACGGGAAGCTGAGCGGAGCCGTCAGCAGAGGCTCCTGGCCACCATCGCCAGGCAACAGGACTCGATCATGCGGCAAGCCCGCGAAGGCGACCCGGACGACCCGTTCACCCAGGGACTCCGCCAGAGCTACAACGACCTCGAAAGCCAGAAGAAGACGGCACTGGCCGCAATCGCACAACTCGACACAGCTGAGCAAGCCACCGGACCGACGCCGGCTGACCTCAGCCGTCTCGACGCACTTCCCTACCTCGCGGTGAACCTGGCGAAGGCACCACGGGAGCTGCTGCACAAGCTGTTCGAGGTGACTCAGCTCAGCGTCAACGTCCACGGGAGCGGCGATGAGGTGACGATCACAGTTAAACTGCCGGTGGATCATCTTCCGAAGACGGCGCAAGCCGCAGAAAGGATCTCCGACGCCATGTCTGCCACTCAACCAAAAAGCTCGGCTGACCTGGGTCAACCGAGCTTGGGTGGTAGCTGTTTGTACCCCCGATGGGATTCGAACCCACGCTACCGGCGTGAGAGGCCGGCGTCCTAGGCCGCTAGACGACGGGGGCTAGGATCTTTCCCTGGTTTCCCAGGGGCTTTTCTGTTTTCCTTGCTGGAGAGAACTTACCAGAGGCGATTTCTCGCTCTGCAGGGGGGTCACTCTCCGCAGCTGGGGTACCAGGACTCGAACCTAGACTAACAGAGCCAGAATCTGTCGTGCTGCCAATTACACCATACCCCAGTGAGGTACTTCTCCGGCTTGGCCAGTTCAGCACCGCACGAGAAGAAATACTAGAGCACGCCGTTCCGGACCGTGAACGCGGGGGTGTCACTTCGGCGCTGGGCCGGGACGCCGATCGTCGCGTACTCCGAAACCAGCAGCTCAGGCAGCTCCGCGAGACCCGCCAGCGTGTGGACGCCCTCCGGGGCGCGCTCGCCGATGCCGTCGCGGTCGAGCCAGATCGCTCCCAGGCCCGCGTCGCGGGCGCCGATCGCGTCGGTGTCCAGCTTGTCGCCGACGTGGACCGCCTGGGACGGGGCGCAGCCCATGCCGAGGCAGACCGTGTGGAACATCACCGGATCGGGTTTGGCCACGCCCAGTTCGCCGGCGATGGCCACGTGGTCGAAGAACGGCGCCAGGCCGAGGTCGGCGATTTTCCGCCGCTGGTGTGCCCCTGAGGCGTTCGTCACCGCCGCCAGCATCAGGCCTGCCGCGCGCAGCCACTCCAGGCACGGGACCACGTCGTCGAACAGCTGCCACGAGTGGTCCAGCAGCTCTCTTCGGCGGCGCTCGAACGAGCTCACCTGCTCGGCGTCGGCGAGGATGCCGATCTCGGCGAGGAAGCAGTCCGTGCGGCGCTGGTGCATGGTCGCGTAGTCCAGCTCGCCCGCGACGACGAGCGCGACGTGCTCCTCGGTGATCAGGTCCCACAGCGGCCACAGGTCACCCCGGCCGGTGAGGATGTGGAGGCTGCGGCGGATCGCGGCGGTGCAGTCGATCAAGGTGTCGTCGATGTCCAGGCACACCAGCCGCAGCTCGGGCGGCGCCCAGGGCTCGGACGCCACCGCGGCGGGCGGGGCGGTTCGCGAAGGGGTCCGGGGTGCCAGGGCGAAATCCACCCAGTGAGGCTAGGGCAACCGCTGCGTTCGCGACGCTGCCAAAGAGGTGATTGCCGCTCCCCTGTTCCGGCGCACCGGCTCTACTCCCAGTTGGCGAACCGACCCCGTTCGGTTACCCGGCAGACGTGTCCACTTCTCCGCTGCACACCTCAAAGGACGCAAAGTCCTTGCCACACCAGCGAAATCCGGTCCGTCCACAAGGGCAGCCAGCCGCGGCGCACGGGCACGACAGGGGAACACGGGCGGTGAACGGTCGCATTTGGACAGTCTCCCGGCCATCGGGCGGTCCTCGGAACGCGGACGGGTTCCCTCGGCGCACGTAGCCCGATCAGCGTATCCGCCGCCGGACCGCTTGACTCCGGAGCCGCGCGGGTGCATCCTCGACTTATTCAACAAGCGATGAATAGGGGAGATGGTCGAGATGGCCGAACGCACGAGCTGCGTCGTCGTCGGTGGCGGGCCCGCCGGGATGGTCACGGGCCTCCTGCTGGCCAGGGCGGGGGTCGAGGTGACGGTGCTGGAGAAGCACGCCGACTTCCTGCGAGACTTCCGCGGCGACACAGTGCACCCGTCGACCCTCACGCTGCTCGACGAGCTGGGCCTCGGCGAGAAGTTCCACGCGCTGCCGCACAGCGAGCTGCGCGCGGCCGGGTTCCCGCAGGAGAACGGCGAAATGATGAACCTCGCCGACTTCACCCGCCTGCACGTGCCGCACCCCTACATCGCGATGGTGCCGCAATGGGACTTCCTGGACCTGCTCGCCGAAAGCGCCCGCAAGGAACCGACGTTCGTCCTGCGGCTGGAGACCGAGTGCACCGGCCTGGTCCGCGAGCGCGGCCGGGTCGAGGGCATCACCTACCGCACGGCGGGCGGCGAGACCGGGGAGATCCGCGCCGACCTGGTCATCGCCGCGGACGGCCGGTGGTCGCTCGCCCGGCGCGAAGCCGGGCTGGTGCCGCGCGAGTACGACTGCCCGTTCGACGTCTGGTGGTTCCGGCTCTCGCGGCACGACAGCGAGGACGGCAGCATGCTGCTGCCGAAGATGCGGGACCGCCGGTTCGCCGTGCCGCTCCCCCGCCCCGGCTTCTTCCAGGTCGCCTACCTCAGCCCGAAGGGCGACGACCTGCGCGCCCAGGGCATCGAGGCGTTCCGCCGCAACGTCACGCAGATCCTGCCCGAGTTCGCCGACCGCGTGCACGAGCTGAAGTCGATGGACGACGTCAAGATGCTCGACGTGCGGCTCAACCTGCTGCGCCGGTGGCACGTCGACGGGCTGCTCTGCATCGGCGACGCGGCGCACGCGATGTCGCCGATCGGCGGGGTCGGCATCAACCTGGCGGTGCAGGACGCGGTCGCGGCGGCGACGCTGCTGGCCGAGCCGCTGCGGCGCGGCCGTCCGGCGGAGGCGGACCTGGCGAAGGTGCGTGCCCGCCGGTTGGCGCCGACGATGCTGGTGCAGGGCCTGCAGCGGCTGCTGCACCGGACCGTGATGCGCCCGGTGATGGCGGGCAGGCGCAACGGCCCGCCGGCCGCGATGATCAAGCTCTTCGCGCGCTTCCCGCGGCTGTCGTACCTCCCGGCCCGGCTGCTGGGCCTGGGCCTGCGGCCCGAGCACGCCCCGGCCTTCGCGCGGCGGCCGATGGAGCCGGCGGGCCGCTGAACGCCGTGAAGGCCACCTCCAGTTCCTCGAGGTGGCCTTCACGCACTTCGGCTCAGATGTCCTCGACCGGGTTGGTCAGGGTGCCGATGCCTTCGATGGTGATCGAGACGCTCTGGCCGCCCTCGATCGGGCCGACGCCCTCCGGGGTGCCGGTGAGGATGATGTCGCCGGGCAGGAGCGTCATGACGCCGGAGACGAACTCGACCAGCTCGGGGATCTTGTGGACCAGGTCGGACGTGCGGGCGTCCTGCTTGAGCTCGCCGTCGACCTCGGCGGTCAGGGCCAGGTCGGCGGGGTCGATCGACGTCTCGATCCACGGCCCGAGCGGGCAGAAGGTGTCGAAGCCCTTGGCGCGGCCCCACTGGCCGTCGGACTTCTGCAGGTCGCGGGCGCTGACGTCGTTGGCGATCGTGTAGCCGAGGATGACGCTCGCGGCACGCGCCGCGGGGACGTTCTTCACCGGCTGCCCGATGACGACGGCCAGCTCGCCCTCGAAGTCGACGCGGCCGACGCCCGACGGGCGCCGGATGGGCGCGTTCGGGCCGATGACCGTCGTGGACGGCTTGAGGAACAGCATCGGGTCGGCGGGCACCTCGTGGCCGAACTCCGCCGCGTGCTTGGCGTAGTTGCGGCCGACGGCGATCACCTTCGACGGCAGGATCGGCGCGAGCAGCCGCACGTCGGCCAGTGGCCACCGCTTGCCGGTGAAGTTCGGCTGGCCGAAGGGGTGCTCGGCGATTTCGAGGACCTGGGCGTCGTCACCGTCGCCTTCGATCGAGGCGAACGCGACACCACCGGGATGAGCAATACGGGCTAGGCGCACGCAGCCAGTCTACGTGCGCCCTCGTCCCTCGCTCAGGCCACGGTGGTGCTCTTGTGCACGAGCGCGTCACACAGCGCCAGCCAGCTGGCCTCGACGATGTTGCCGTGCACGCCGACCGTGGTCCACTCGCGTTCGCCGTCGGTGCTCTCGACCAGGACGCGCGTCACCGCGTCGGTGCCGGGGTGGCCCTGGAGGATCCGGACCTTGTAGTCGGCCAGCTCCACACTGTCCAACCAGGACAGGTGCGGCGACAGCGCCTCCCGCAGGGCGGCGTCGAGGGCGTGCACCGGGCCGATGCCCTCGGCGGTGGCGATGACGCGCTGCCCGCCGACGTGCACCTTGACCGTCGCCTCGGCGCCGACCTCGCCGTCGGAGCGGTGGTCGAGGACCACGCGGTAGGACTCCAGCGCGAACGGGGCCTCCACCGGGTCGTCGGCCTCCTGGCGCAACAGCAGTTCCAGGGAGGCGTCGGCGGCCTCGAAGGACCAGCCTTCCGCCTCGAGGCGCTTGACCTTCGTGATGGCGCTCGTGAGCGCCTCGGGCCGGCCGGCCAGGTCGACCCCGAGCTCACGTCCCTTGAGCTCGAGGCTGGCCCGGCCGGCCATCTCGGTGACCAGTACCCGCATGTCGTTGCCGACCGAAGAGGGATCGATGTGGTTGTACAGCAACGGATCCACCTTGATCGCGCTCGCGTGCAGTCCCGCCTTGTGGGCGAAGGCCGACGCCCCTACGTAGGCCTGGTGGGTGTAGGGGGCGATGTTCGCGATTTCGGCAAGGGCATGGGAGACCCGGGTGAGCTCGGCGGCGCCTCCGGTCGGGAGGACGTCGAGGCCGAGCTTGGTCACGAGGTTCCCGGTCACGGCGAACAGGTCGGCGTTGCCCGCCCGTTCCCCGTAACCGTTGGCGGTGCACTGGACGTGCGTCGCGCCGGCCTGCACCGCGGCGACGGAGTTCGCCACGGCGCAGGAAGTGTCGTCCTGGCAGTGGATGCCGAGCCGGAACCCGGTCTTTTCCTTGATGTTCCGTACGGTCTCGGCAAGACCGAGCGGAAGCTGGCCCCCGTTGGTGTCACAGAGCACGAGAACGTCGGCCCCCGCATGGGCGGCGGCGTCGAGGACCTTGAGCGAGGTTTCGGGCGAATACGCGTAGCCGTCGAAGAAGTGCTCGGCGTCGAGGAAGACGCGGCGCCCCTCCTTGACGAGGAACCCGACGGTGTCGCGAACCATGGCGCAGGCCTCGTCGACGTCGACGCGCAGGGCCCGCTCGATGTGCCGGAGGTCCGATTTCGCGACCAGGGTGACAACGGGAGCTTCACTGTCGAGCAGCGCCCGCACCTGCGGATCGGCATCGGCGGTGGTGCCGGCCTTCCGGGTCGCCCCGAAGGCGACGAGCACGGCGTGGTGCAGCTTCAGCTCGCCCTTCGCGGCCCGGGCGAAGAATTCGGTGTCCTTCGGCAGGGCCCCCGGCCAGCCACCTTCGATGAACCCGACGCCCAGCTCGTCCAGCAGCCGCGCAACGGCCAGCTTGTCCTGGACGGAGTAGGTGATGCCTTCCCGCTGCGCACCATCCCGCAGGGTGGTGTCGTAGAGGTGAAAGGCATCGCCCAGCGGCGTATCGGCGGGCTCCTGGCGGGTCACGGGCTTCTCCTAGCGTTTCGGGGCAACAAAAAAACCTCCCGCAGGGTGCGAGAGGTTGCGCGCCGGGGGCTCTTGTGGAGCTAGCGTCCGGCGCGCTCGGCGATAATGATCGCGAAGGTGGTGGTCACGGTCGCATCATGCCACAGCGCCGGCGGGTGAGTCCAGAAGCTGGGCCAAGCTCCCACTATCCGGGAATCCAGCGGGAGGACGGGCCCCGCCCGTCCCTGGGGGCTGACCCCGGTCCAGTTTATCGCCGAGGTCCGACAGAACCGGTTGGAAAGCCTTTCGGCGGCCCGGTTGTCCACATTGCGGCCGGGCTGTGGACAACTCCGGGCGCTGCGGTCCGGCGTGCGGCCGGACCCGTGCAGCCGGACCACCGGTGTGGCCGGACCCGCGCGGCCCGACCCGTGCAGCCGGCCCCGTGCGGCCGGACACGAAAAAGCCCCGCACCAAAGCGCGGGGCAATTCCGAACCGAAACTCAGCCGGCAGTACGAACGTTCGAGGAAACCAAAGCAGCCAGCCGGTCCCCAATCGCCTGCGTAGCCCCCGGCGAAGACTGATCCCGCGTAGCGAGATCGAAGGCCACCGAGGCCTCGATCCGCCGGGCTGCCTCCTTCTGCCCGAGGTGGTCCAGCAGCAGCGCCACCGACAGCACCGCGGCCGTCGGGTCGGCCAGGCCCTGGCCCGCGATGTCCGGTGCCGAACCGTGGACCGGCTCGAACATGCTCGGGTTGCGGCGGGTGATGTCCAGGTTGCCGCTGGCCGCCAGGCCGATTCCGCCCGTCACCGCCGCCGCGAGGTCGGTGATGATGTCGCCGAACAGGTTGTCCGTCACGATCACGTCGAACCGGGACGGGTCCGTCACCAGGTGGATCGTCGCCGCGTCCACGTG
This sequence comes from Amycolatopsis melonis, assembly GCF_040064235.1. NCBI lineage: Bacteria > Bacillati > Actinomycetota > Actinomycetes > Pseudonocardiales > Pseudonocardiaceae > Amycolatopsis > Amycolatopsis melonis. The sequence goes on along the minus strand of NZ_JBDZYD010000002.1, from coordinate 103,740 downwards.
GGAGTACGCGACCGTCACCTCCGGGTGCTCCAGCGAAACCTCTTCGACGATCCGCGACCACAGCGAACCCGCGTATTCCAGCACGTTCGTCTTGTGCACCAGCGTCAGGTGCTTGCGCGGGCGGGCCTCGGCGCGGGCGAACGCGTCCGCGACCACGCGGCGGATGCCGAACGCCGTGTTGACGCTGACCTCCGTCGCGATCTCGTGCTCGGTGTCCTTGCGCAGCAACCCGCCCGTGCCCGCGTACGGGCCTTCGGTGCCTTCGCGCACGACGACCATGTCGACGTCGCCCGCGTCGGCCAGCGGTCCCCGGACACCCGGGTACAGCCGCGCCGGGCGCAGGTTGACGTGGTGGTCCATCTCGAACCGCAGGCGCAGCAGCAGGCCGCGCTCGAGGATGCCGCTCGGCACCGTCGGGTCGCCGACCGCGCCCAGCAGGATCGCGTCGTGCTGGCGGAGTTCGCCGAGGACCGACTCCGGGAGCAGCTCGCCGGTCGAGTGCCATCGGGCGGCGCCGAGGTCGTAGTTCGTGATCTCCGCCGTCGGTACTACCTCGCCGAGCACCTTCAGCGCCTCGGAGACCACTTCGGGCCCGATCCCGTCTCCTGGGATCACCGCGAGCCGCATCCACACACCTCCGTCGACCGGACCACCGGCCGCACCGATGGCCCACCGCAACAAAACGCCAGCAGCCGGAAGGTTACCGGCCGTAGACAAACGGCCGTAGCCGCACCACCCTTATGCCGCATCCTCCCGCAGGGTGAGACACCCGATCGGGTGAATTAGGACGGGGCGTCCCCGGCGGGAACCCGCCGGAGACGCCCCTGGTCCTGCGCAAATCGATCTTGCCGGGGACTAGCGGGAACCCGCCCCGATCGGCTGACGCCCGGAACCCGCCTGGGCGTCCACCTTGACCACGTTCGCCCGGTTGCCCGCGGCGTTGTGGTGCTCGATGGCGAGCAGCCCCATGGCGTTGTCCGCCGCGGCCGACGCCGCGTTGCGCGTCACGACCAGCGCCGTGCCCGGCTTCGCGACGTAGCCCAGCGCGGCGTCGCCGCCACCCTGGACCGTGTAGCCCGGCGCGAGCACGTCGAACGACAGCGGCGTGCCGACGTAGTCGACCAGCCCGTTCGTCGAGCCCGGCGCGACGTAGAACCCGCTGACGCCCACCGTGTACGAAATGCGGTGGCTGTCGGCGTTGGCGTCGATCCCCAGCGCCGCCACGGAAACCGGCAGCGTGATCACGTTCGTGTCGAACACGTTCGTGTCGACGTCGCCGAGCTGGCCGTTGACCGCCTGGACGTCCACGGTCGGGTAGCCCGGCTTCAGCGCGACCGTGGTGGCCAGCAGCACGTCGGTCGACGTCGCCTTGGTCACGTAGGTCTCGAAGTCCGGCTGCCCGTCCCCGGTCGTGTCGATGTCGACGAACGGCGAGGTGTTGCTGCCGATGTTCGCCCAGTCGCCCCAGGTGGTGAGCCCGAACGCGAGCAGCGCGTTCTCCGGCTCGCCCTGCGCCTTCGCCAGCGGCGCGGTGGACGCCGCGCCGATGTAGCGGAGGTCGCCGCCCTTGGCCGTCTTGTTCAGCGTGCAGTCGGTGACCACGTCCGCGTCGCACTCGGGCAGCTGCGGGGACTCCGCCTGCAGCTCGAGCACGCTGATCAGCGAGCGGTACCGCTGCGCGCCGCTGCCCTGGTCGACGCCCTTGCCGGTCAGGTTCAGCACGGCCTGGGTGGCGTCCGGGGCGAACTTCACCGACGGCGGCGTCGAAATGCTCGAAACCGGCTTCGGCGCGGCGTAGACCGAAACCCGCAGCGGCACCTTCGTCCCGCTCTTCGGCGTGAAGGCGACGCGGCCCGAGGCGTCGGCGACGAACTGCCGGGCCAGGCCGGCCTGGGTGGCCTGCATGGTCGGGTCCATGACCTTGCGCAGCGCCTTCGGGTCGGTGATCTTCAGCGTCACCTTCACCTTCGCGGTGCCGCGCGGGGTCAGCTTCACCGTGGACTTGTCCACTGTGTACTCGACGCCCGGCAGCGCGTTGACCGCCTGGTACGCCACCGAGTACTCGGCCGGCGTGACACCCTTGTTCACCAGCTTGATCGTCTTCGCCAGCGTCACCGGGCCGCCCGCCTCGACGGTGCCGAAGCTGACGGTGACCGCGCCCGGGTCGTCGGCCACGTAGGCCAGCACCTGGTTGTCCAGCGCCGCCTTCGCGTCGATCCGGCCGCTGCCGACGCGCTGCGGCGCGTAGGTGTGCCCGGCGCCGTCGGTCACGTCGTGGCCCGCGGTGTCGATGACCGCCGCCTTGACCTCCTCGACCGACCAGTCCGGGTGCGCCTGGCGGATCAGCGCGGTGATGCCCGAGGTGTGCGGGGCGGCCATCGACGTGCCGGACAGCACGGTGCGGCCGTTGCCGCTGCCGCGGAACGCCGAGGTGATCGTGTCACCGGGCGCGGCGACGTCCGGCTTGACGGCCGGGCCGCGGGTGCCGCGCGAGGTGAACGAGCTCGGGGTGTCCACGATCGTCTTGTCGTAGGTCTGGATCGACGCGCGGCCGGTGCCGAACAGCCGGACCTGCAGCGTGCCCGCGGTCAGCGCCGGGCGCAGCGACGCCGCCGCGGCCCCGGTGAACTGGAACATCGGGACGGCCGCGTTGCCCGCGATGCCGGCGCTGAAGTGCTCCAAAGTGGACGAAAGGAGCGCGCCCTTCGCCCCGGCGGCCTGCGCGTTGTTGGCGCGGGCGGCCGATCCGCAGGCACGGGTGGAGTCGTTGTCGTCCCACTCCAGCCAGACGATCTTGCCCGCGGCCTTCGCCTTGTCCTCGGCGGAGTACGGCGCGCAGCCCGCGGCGTTGGCCGCCGACAGCGCGACCACCGGCGCGGTCACGTCCAGCGTGTCGTACCCGGCGTAGTTCTGGCTGTACTGCCCGGTTTTCTTCCCCGCGACCGTGGCCGGAGCCTTGACCTCGGCGGCGTCGCGCAGGATGCCCGCGTCGCGCGTGCTGGCCACGGTGAGCGCTTCCGGGGTGTTGCCGGGGGACCCGGCGATGTCGTTGATGTCGCCGCCGTTGCCCGCCGAGATCACCGGCAGCACGTTGTTCGCGGCGAGCTTGCGCACGAACAGCGAGTCCGGGTCGTCCGGCGCGCCGAAGTCCGAGCCCAGCGACAGGTTGACGATGTCGAGGTGGTCGGTGAAGTCGCCGTCGCCGTCCGGGTCCAGCGCCCAGTCCAGCGCCTGCGAGGTGACGTTCGTCGACCCCGTGCAGCCGAACACCTTGATGGCGTAGAGCAGCGACTTCGGCGCCGTGCCCGGGCCGATCTGCATCGCGTCGACCTTCTTGGCGTCCAGCTTGGCGTAGTCGCCCTTGAAGGTCTTGCCGTCGGCGGTGACACCGAAGCCGCCGATGGTGCCGGCGACGTGCGTGCCGTGCTCGCCGCAGGCCAGCGGGTTGGGGTCGGGCTTCGGGGTGGCCTTGGCGGGGGTCGCGGCGTCGTAGTCGTCGCCGACGAGGTCGGTGCCGCCGACGACCTTGGCGCTCGGGAAGAGCGGGGTCGGCTTGGTGCGGTCGACGCCGGCGTAGGCGGCCTGCGTGCCGGGACCGCCGAAGTCGGCGTGGGTGTAGTCGATGCCGTCGTCGATGACGCCGACGCGGATGCCGTCGCCGAAGCGGCCGGTCTGCTGCCACGCGGCGAGGGTGTTGGTCAGCTGCGCGGCGCTGGCGTTGGTGCGGGTCTTCGGCACGACCGTGCGCACCGCGACGACGTCGGCCCGCTTCGCGACGTCACGCAGCTTCGCGGCGTCGGCGGTGACGACCACGCCGGGAACGGCGTTGGCGGTCTGCGTGACCACCTGCGGCTTGGCGTCGGCCGCGCGCAGCTGCCCGACGACGGAGTCCACCGCGGCGGCGGTGTCGGCCTTGGCGGCGCGGGCGGCCTGCTTCGCCCGCTCCTTGCCCTGCGGCTGGGCGGTGGCGAACGCGTCGACGGCGGGCTTCTTCGCCAGCTCGACGAACGCGGTGACGCGGCCCTGCGCGGCGCCGAGGCGCGGCGAGATCTTGCCCTGCAGCTTCGCGTCGTCGATCTTCGCGGGCGAGACGCCGTCGGCGAGCGGAGCGTCTGCCGCGTGCGCAGCCGGCGTCCCCAGCGCGGCGGCCAGTACCACGGCGAAGGCCGCCGTCGTGGCGCGCGCGGGTAAGCGGGATCTGCTCATGAGTCGGCCCCTTACTCGAGGTCTGGACCCGAACCTGCCTGCCGCTCCGGAAACCCCCGACGGTGAAGCGCGGCGCAGCGCCGTGCCCTCGACGACGCGTGGTTCGACCTCGCGGGGTGAACCTAATGCCCGAAAAGGCCTACTTCCGTAGGCAAAGGAGTCCGTTATGCGAATGTGATTGCACGCGAAGGCCCCCTCGACGGCGGTCGAGGGGGCCTTCGATGCGTTACGTCAGTTGAAATCCACCGCGCGGATCGTGTGCGCCCCGACCGAAGCGCCGATCGGCTCCAGCAGGTGCGCGTCGATGTGGCGGTCGACGCGCAGCAGCATCACCGCGTCGGAACCGTCGGTGGTCTGGCTGATCTGCGCGGCCTCGATGTTGATGCCCGCCTCGCCGAGCAGCGTGCCGACGCGGCCCATCACGCCGGGGCGGTCCGGGTACTCGACCAGCAGCACGGTGCCCTCGGCCCGCAGGTCGAAGCCGCGGCCGTTGACCTCGACCAGCTTCTCGACCTCGTCCTTGCCGGTGACGGAACCGGACACGGTCAGCACCGCGCCGTCGGCGTGCACCGCGCGCACCGTGACCAGGCTGCGGAACTTCGGGCTCTCCGGCTCGGTCTCCAGCTCGACCTGCACGCCCAGCTTCTCCGCCAGCTGCGGCGCGTTGACGAAGGTGACCTGGTCCTCGACCACGCCGGTGAACACCCCGCGCAGCGCGGCCAGCTGCAGCACCGAGGTGTCCTCGCTGGTCAGCTCGCCCTTGACCTGCACGGTGACCGACGTCGGCGACGTCGGGTTGAGCGCGGTCAGCAGCTGGCCCAGCTTCTGGGTCAGCGACAGGTACGGGCGGACGTGCTCGCCGACCGCGCCGCCGCCGGTGACGTTCACCGCGTCCGGCACGAAGTCGCCGCGCAGGGCCAGCAGCACCGACTTCGCGACGTCGGTGCCCGCGCGGTCCTGCGCCTCGGCGGTCGAGGCGCCCAGGTGCGGCGTCACGACGACGTTCTCCAGCTCGAACAGCGGGCTGGAGGTGGTCGGCTCCGACTCGAAGACGTCGATGCCGGCGCCGCCGACGTGGCCCGAGCGCAGCGCGTCGGCCAGGTCCTGCTCGACGATCAGGCCGCCGCGGGCGGCGTTGACGACGATGACGCCCGGCTTGGTCTTCTTCAGCGCCGCGGCGTCGATGAGGCCCTTGGTCTCCGGCGTCTTCGGCAGGTGGATGGAGATGGCGTCGGCGCGGCCGAGCAGCTCGTCGAGGGTGACCAGCTCGATGCCCAGCTGCGCGGCGCGCGCGGCCGAGACGTAGGGGTCGTAGGCGATGATCTTGGTGTCGAAGGCGGCGAGGCGCTGGGCGAACAGCTGCCCGATCTTGCCGAGGCCGACCACACCGATGGTCTTGCCCTGCAGTTCGACGCCGGAGAACGCGCTGCGCTTCCACTCGCCGCCGCGCAGGCTCTGGTCGGCGGCCGGGACGCGGCGCGCGACCGACAGCAGCAGGGCGACGGCGTGCTCGGCGGCGGAGACGATGTTCGACGTCGGCGCGTTGACGACCAGGACACCGCGCTCGGTCGCGGCGGGCACCTCGACGTTGTCCAGCCCGACACCGGCGCGGGCGACGACCTTGAGCTGCGAGGTGGCCGCGAAGACCTCGGCGTTCACCTGGGTGGCGGAGCGGACCAGGAGCGCGTCGGCGCTCTTCACCGCCTCCAGCAGCGCGGACCGGTCCGTGCCGTCGACGTGCCGGACCTCCACCTCGTCACCGAAGACGCTCAGCACGGAGGGGGCGAGCTTCTCCGCGATGAGGACGACGGGCTTGCTGGGCTTGCTCACGATGCGGCTCCCACTATCTGGTCAATTCCCGGACGCTCTGTGTCGACAAGACGGCCTCAGCACGCCGTTGTGCCCCGGTCGAGGCGGAGTTTAACCCGCTGGCGGGCCCCCTGGCTTCCCGCGGTGTTAACTCGCCCGTAATCCCTCGAAAACAAGAGCGAGCAGGCGCTGCATGCCCCCTTCGCCGGGCAGGTGCCTGCCCGCCCAGGATGCCGCGTGCAGCAACAGAAGCAGCTCTTCCGCCGTGACGTCCCCGCGGAGTTCGCCGGCGGCTTTCGCGCGTTCCACCAAGTGGGAACCGGCCTCGCGCATCGCGTGGCAGGAAGCGTACAAGCGGGACGATTCGTCGTTGAGCGCGTCGGCGGTCAGTTCCACCAGGCCGCGGAAGGTGCCGGTGGCGTCCCCCAGCCCGGCGAGCCAGTTCTGCAGCGCGGCGAGCGGCTCGGCGTCGGCGAGCAGCTCGCGGGCGCGCTCGGCCTGGGCGTCGAACCGGGCCCGCAGGAGCGTCTCGAGCAGCGCGTCACGGGTCGGGAAGTGCCGGTAGAGCGTGCCGATGCCGACGCCGGCGCGGCGCGCGATGTCTTCCAGCGACGCCTCGACGCCGTGTTCGGCGAAGGCGCGCTGCGCCTCTTCGAGGAGGCGCTCGTAGTTGCGGCGGGCGTCCGCGCGCATCGGTTTGACGTCGGTCATCGCGCTCCCGACCTTACCCGCTAGCCAATCGGAGGCAGCCTCCGTATATTAACCGGAGGCAGCCTCAACTTACTGGAGGGACGCGAGGATGACCTTGCTCGAAGACACCCGCGCACGGCTCGGCGCGATCGGCGCCTGGCTGCCGAGCGCGCCACTGGCCCCACCGCCGGACGTCGAACGCGCAGCGACCCGGCGGCTCGCCGGGCTGGGCTATCGCTCGGTCTGGAGCGGCGAAGGACCCGGGACCCGCGAGGTGTTCGCGCACTTCGGCGATCTGCTCGCCTCGGTGCCGGACGTCGTGCTCGGCGCCGGCATCGCCAACGTCTGGCTGCGGCCCGGCCGGACCGCCCGGAGGGGCGGGGCGACGCTGGCCCACGCCCACCCGGGCCGGTTCGTGCTCGGCGTCGGCGTCGGGCACGCCTTCCAGGCGGCGGCACACGGCGAGCAGTACCGGCCGGTGGACCGGATGCGCGCCTATCTGTCCGAAATGGACGCCGACGCGGCGGAAAACCCGTCCCCCGTGCCGTTTCCGCGCGTACTGGCCGCGGTCGGGCCGCAGATGCTGGCCCTGTCCCGCGACCACGCCGACGGCGCGCACCCGTTCGCCCAGCCGGTCTCGCACACGGCGTACGCCCGCGAGATCCTGGGCCCCGGCAAGCTCCTGATCCCGCAGCAGACCTTCCTGCTCGGCACGCGGGAGGACGCCCGGCAAAGCGTGCGGCGGCGCGTGGCACAGTCGCGGGAACACCGGGTCCGGGCGTATCTCGCGGGCTGGAAACGGCTCGGCTACACCGAAGCCGACATCGACGGCCCGAGCGACCGGCTGGTCGACGACCTGGTGCTCTGGGGCGACGCGAAGACCATCGCGAAACGCCTGGACGAGGTCCTCGACGCGGGCGCGGACCACGTGCTGCTGACGCCGTCGGCACCGACCTTCGAGTCCACTGTGGACGCACTGGCCGAGCTGGCCCCGGCGGCGGTCCGGTGAGCGTCGGGATCTGGCGGTTCTTCGACGGCGCCCCCATCGGTGTCCTCCGCGAAACGGCCGCCGAGGTTGAGGAACTGGGTTTCGCCGCGATCTGGTTCGGCGAGTTCGGCGGACGCGAGGCGTTCACGCAGGCTTCACTGCTGCTCGCGGCGACGTCCCGGCTGACGGTCGCCACCGGCGTCGCCCGGTTCGACCAGCGTTCCCCGCTCGCCGCGGAAGGCGCCGTCCGGGCACTGGGCGAGGCCTACCCCGGCCGGTTCGTCGCGGGCCTCGGCGGGCACCGGCCCGGCGCGCGGCCGCTGGCAGCGCTGCGCGAATACCTGGACGGCATGGACGCGGCCGAGCTGCCGGGACTGCCGCAGCCGTCCCCGCGCCCGCTCCGCGTGCTCGCGGCGCTGGGGCCAAGGCTGCTGGATCTGGCGGCCGAACGCGCCGACGGCGCCCACCCGTACTTCGTCCCGCCGGAACACACGGCGCTGGCCCGCGAACGGCTCGGCCCTGGCAAGTACCTCGCGGTCGAGCAGGCGGTGGTGCTCGACCCCGCGCCCGAGGCGGCCCGCGAGCACGTCGGCCTGTACGTCCGGCAGGCACCGCACCACCAGGCGAACCTGCGCCGCCTCGGCTTCACCGACGCGGACCTGGCAGGCGGCGGTAGCGACCGGCTGGTCGACGCCATCGTCGCGACCGGCGAGCAGGCGGCGGCCGACCGGATCCGCGCCCACCTCGACGCGGGCGCCGACCACGTCTGCGTCCAGGTCCTGGCCCGCAAACCGGACTCGTACCGCAGGCTGGCCGACCTCCTCCGCTAGACAACCGGAGTCTGTAGTCCGTATCGTCGTAGGCGGACTACAGACTCCGTTTCGTCTTCTGGGAGGCCCCCTTGACCACACCCCGCGACGTGTTCGCCGCCCTGTCCGACGGCATCAGCGAAGGACGGTTCGGCGAGCTTTCCGCGCTCTACGCCGAGGACGCCGTCGTCGAACACCCCCAGGCCGTGCCGCGGCCGACGCGCCTGACCGGCCGCGCGGCGGTCCATGAGCGCTTCACCGGCGTCCTCGCCGGGGCGCTGCGGCTCAAGCGCAAGAACGTGGTCGTCCACGAGACCACGGACCCCGAAGTGATCGTCGCCGAATACGGCTACGACGCCGAGTCGGTGGCGACCGGCCGGACCATCGAGACCGCCAACATCCAGGTGCTGCGCATCCGCGACGGCCTCATCGTCCATTCCCGCGACTACCACGACTACCTGCGGCTGGCCGTGATCCGCGACAGCGTCGGCCAGGTGGCAGCGGGGTACGAACAGGCGCCGCCGCGCGAACTGTCCCCCGTCACGCCGAAGAGCGGCGACACGGTCTTCGAGCGGCTCGTGCACGGCGCCGCCGCCGGGCACTGGGACGACCTGCCGGAGCTGTACGCGGAAGAAACCCACGTCACGCACCCGTTCCTGCCGGGCTCCGGCGTCCTGCGGACGCGCGACGAACTGCGGGAGCACTTCGCGGCGGGGAAGGCGCGGAACTTCCGCTTCGATGTCGCGGACCTGGTCACCTACCAGGGCACGGACCCGGAGGTGCTGATCGGCGAGTTCGCCTACCAGGGCGTGCACGACGGCCGCCCGGTGCGGATCGCCAACATCTTCGCGATGCGGATCCGCGACGGCCTCATCGTCGAATCCCGCGACTACGGCGACCACCTCGGCGTCGCCGGCGACCTCGGCAGGATCCCCGAGCTGGCCGCGAAACTGACCGCCTAGGCCTCGCCGAGGTCGTCGAACTCGCCGTCTTCGACGCCCTTGCGGAACGCCTCCCACTCGGACGGCGTGAACACGAGGATCGTGCCGTCGACGTCCGGCGACCGGCGCAGCGCGACATAGGTGACGCCGTCGGTGTGCTCGATGAACGCGTACTCGGCGACCTCGTCGAGCGTGACGCCCTCCGGCTCGGCCCGGATCCACTCCGCCCGCGAGAAGTCCAGGTGGTGCCGGATGTGCGCCTTGTCGTCGGTCATGCGGCCAGCGTAACGAGACGCCGAAGGGGACGCCCGCTGCCAGCGAGCGTCCCCTTCGGGCGCGGGAAAATCAGGCGGTCTCGGTGATCGGCCGGTCCACCCACGACATGAGCGAACGCAGCTTCTTGCCGGTCTCCTCGATCGGGTGCTGGTTGCCCTGCTCCTCGAGCTTGGTGAAGTTCGGCCGCCCGGCCTCGTCCTCGGCGACCCATTCGCGGGCGAACGTGCCGTCCTGGATCTCGCCGAGGATCTTCTTCATCTCCTCCTTGACCGCCGGCGAGATGACACGCGGGCCGCGGGTCAGGTCGCCGTACTCGGCGGTGTCGGAGATCGAGTAGCGCTGGCGCGCGATGCCGCCCTCGTACATGAGGTCGACGATCAGCTTCAGCTCGTGCAGCACCTCGAAGTAGGCGATCTCCGGGGCGTAGCCGGCCTCGGTGAGCACCTCGAAACCGGTCTGCACCAGCGCGGACGCGCCACCGCAGAGCACGGCCTGCTCGCCGAAGAGGTCGGTCTCGGTCTCTTCCTTGAACGTCGTCTTGATGACGCCGGCGCGGGCGCCACCGATCGCGGCGGCGTAGGAGAGGGCGAGCGCCTGGGCGTTGCCGGAGGCGTCCTGCTCCACGGCGATGAGCGCCGGGACGCCCTTGCCGTCGACGAACTGGCGGCGGACCAGGTGGCCCGGGCCCTTCGGGGCGACCATCGCGACGTCGACGTTCGACGGCGGCTTGATCAGGTCGTAGCGGATGTTGAAGCCGTGCCCGAAGAAGAGCGCGTCGCCGTCCTTGAGGTTCGGCGCGATGTCCTGCTCGTAGATGAAGCGCTGCTTGGTGTCCGGCGCCAGGATCATGATCAGGTCGGCCTCGGCCGACGCCTCGGCCGGGGTGAGCACGCGCAGGCCCTGCTCCTCGGCCTTCGCCCGCGACTTGGACCCCTCGGGCAGGCCGATGCGGACGTCGACGCCGGAGTCGCGCAGGCTCAGCGAGTGGGCGTGGCCCTGGCTGCCGTAGCCGATGACAGCGACCTTGCGCCCCTGGATGATCGAGAGGTCGGCGTCGTCGTCGTAGAAGATTTCCACTGCCATGGGGGTTACTGCTTCCTTTCCTGACTTACAAAGACTTCGCTAGCGGGGCGAGGTTGCGGTGATCGAGCGGGCGCCGCGGCCCACCGCGACCATGCCGGACTGCACCAGCTCGCGGATGCCATAGGGCTCCAGCATGCGCAAAAGGGCACTGATCTTGTCCGACGTCCCGGTCGCCTCGACGGTGAGCGCCTCCGGGGACACGTCCACCACCTTCGCACGGAAGAGCTGGACGGTTTCGAGGACCTGGCTGCGCACGGTGTTGTCGGCGCGGACCTTGACCAGCAGCAGTTCGCGCTGCACGGCGGTCGACTGCTCCAGCTCGACGATCTTGATCACGTTGACCAGCTTGTTGAGCTGCTTCGTCACCTGTTCGAGCGGTAGCTCTTCCACGGCGACCACGATCGTCATGCGGGACACCTCGGGGTTTTCCGTGGGCCCGACGGCGAGGGACTCGATGTTGAACCCGCGGCGGGAGAACAGCCCCGACACGCGCGCGAGCACACCGGGCTTGTTCTCGACCAGGACACTCAGCGTGTGGACGCTCATCTTCAGCGCTCACCTTCCGCGGAAGCCTCGGCCTGCTCGGCCGAAACCTCGTCGTCGTCGAACAGCGGCCGGATGCCCCGGACCGCCATGATCTCGTCGTTGCCGGTGCCCGCCGCGACCATCGGCCACACCTGGGCATCCTTCCCCACGACGAAGTCGATCACGACGGGACGGTCGTTGATCTCCATCGCGCGGCGGATGGTGGCGTCGACGTCCTCCTTCGTCTCGCACCGCAGGCCGGCGCAGCCGAGCGCCTCGGCCAGCAGGACGAAGTCGGGGATGCGGTGCTTGTGCGTGCCGAGGTCGGTGTTGGAGTACCGCTCGGCGTAGAAGAGGTTCTGCCACTGCCGGACCATGCCGAGGTTGCCGTTGTTGATCACGGCGACCTTGATCGGCGCGCCCTCGATGGCGCAGGTGGCCAGCTCCTGGTTGGTCATCTGGAAGCAGCCGTCGCCGTCGATGGCCCAGACCTGCTTGTCCGGGACGCCGAACTGCGCGCCCATCGCGGCGGGCACCGCGAAGCCCATGGTGCCGAGCCCGCCGGAGTTGATCCAGGTGCGCGGGTTCTCGTACTTGACGAACTGCGCGGCCCACATCTGGTGCTGCCCGACGCCGGCGGCGTAGACCGCGTCCGGGCCGACGATCTCGCCGATCCGCTCGATGACGTACTGCGGCGACAGCGACCCGTCGTCGGGCCACTCGTAGCCTGCCGGGTAGGTCTTGCGCCAGCCGTCGGCCTGGGTCCACCAGTCGGCGAGGTCGGGACGGCCGCTGTGGTCGAACTCCGCCTGCACGGCGGTGATCAGCTCGCCGATGATCTCCTTGCAGTCGCCCACGATCGGGACGTCGGCCTTGCGGTTCTTGGAGATCTCGGCGGGGTCGATGTCGGCGTGCACGACCGCGGCGTCCGGCGCGAACGACGACAGCTGCCCGGTGACCCGGTCGTCGAACCGGGCGCCGAGCGCGATCAGCAGGTCGGCGCGCTGCATGGCGGCGACCGCGGCGACCGAGCCGTGCATGCCCGGCATGCCCAGGTGCTGCGGGTGCGAGTCGGGGAACGCGCCACGCGCCATCAGCGTGGTGACGACGGGGATGTTGGTCAGCTCGGCGAGCCGGCGCAGCTGCTCGTGCGCCTCGGCCTTGATGACACCGCCCCCGACGTACAGCACCGGGCGGCGCGACTTCGCGATGAGCTTCGCGGCTTCGCGGACCTGCTTGCCGTGCGGCCGCAGCGTCGGGCGGTAGCCCGGGAGCCGCAGGTCGGTCGGCCAGGAGAACGAGGTCATCTCCTGCAGCACGTCCTTGGGGATGTCCACCAGGACCGGGCCGGGACGGCCGGTGCTCGCCAGGTGGAACGCCTCGGCGATCGTCCGCGGGATGTCCGCGGGGTCGGTGACGAGGAAGTTGTGCTTGGTGATCGGCATGGTGATGCCGCAGATGTCGGCTTCCTGGAACGCGTCGGTGCCGATCAGCGCCCGGGTCTGCTGGCCGGTGATGGCCACGACCGGGACGGAGTCCATGTTCGCGTCGGCGAGCGGGGTGACCAGGTTGGTCGCGCCCGGGCCGGAGGTGGCCATGCAGACGCCGACCTTGCCGGTGGCCTGCGCGTAGCCGGTGGCCGCGTGGCCGGCGCCCTGCTCGTGGCGGACCAGGATGTGGCGGACCTTCGTCGAGTCCAGCAGCGGGTCGTAGGCGGGCAGGATGGTGCCGCCCGGGATGCCGAAGACCACCTCGGCGCCGACCGCCTCGAGCGAGCGCACGAGCGACTGGGCGCCGGTGACGCGCACCGGCGTTCCCGCCGGGGGCGCCGGCTTCGGACGTGCTCCGGGCGTACCGGGCGTCGGCCCGGGCTTCGCGTCGCTGCGCGACGTGGCACTGGTCATCGGTTCTGCCTCGTGGGTCTCGGTGTCACTCGTTCGGGTCGGTCTTGTGCGGTGGGGCCGGGAATCGCTTCCCTCGGGCAACAAAAAACCCTCGCCGACCGTAAGGTCGCACGAGGGTTCGCGCGTCGACGCAGCGGAAAGTCTTCCCTAAGCGTCGACGCGCTTGGGAAGTACGAGGCCGGTCAGCGGTGTCACGGCGTTGACGCTAGCCCGAACGCCGCGCGGGTGTCAACTCTGCGGGACGGTGAGTCCGCATGCTGGACAGGTCCGCGGCGCATGTCCGCGGTGCATGTCACTGCCGTCCGACCCGGTTCCGGCCGGGCCCGCGGCGCGGTGCACCATTTCCGCGTGGCCGAAAAACAGCAGGACGAAGGCCGGAAGGCCGTCTTCCGCATCCCCCGCACGTCCTTCATGGCGATCGCGCTCCTGACCATCTGCGTGACGCCGATCGCCCTCGGCGAGATCCCGTACCTGCAGTGGCTCTACGTCTTCCCGATCGCGCTCGCGGTGTTCGTGATCCGCACCCGCACCGTCGCGACGCGCGAAGGCCTCGCGGTCCGCACGATGTTCGGCAAGCGCGACATCCCATGGTCGGCACTGAAGGGACTGGCGATCACGAAGAAGGCCCGCGTGCAGGCGGTGCTGAAGGACGACACGAAGGTGCCGCTGCCGACGGTCCGGACCCGGCACCTGCCGGTGCTGTCGCTGGTCAGCGAGGGTCTCGTCGCGGACCCGAGCGGCCTGCTGGACAACGAGGACCTCAAGCCCGGCGCTCCCAAGGGGTCACCGGCAGAGTAAATTGGTAGGACCAGTTTCGCCGGCCACCCTTTGACCTGGGAGTTCCCGTGCCGCCTCTCCGTTCCCGGACCACCACTCACGGCCGCAACGCGGCGGGCGCGCGCTCGCTGTGGCGCGCCACCGGCATGACCGACAGCGACTTCGGCAAGCCGATCGTGGCGATCGCCAACTCCTACACCCAGTTCGTGCCGGGCCACGTCCACCTGAAGGACCTCGGCGAGATCGTCGCCGAGGCGGTCAAGGAAGCCGGCGGCGTCGCGCGCGAGTTCCACACGATCGCCGTCGACGACGGCATCGCCATGGGCCACTCCGGCATGCTCTACTCGCTGCCCTCGCGCGAGATCATCGCCGACTCGGTGGAGTACATGGTCAACGCGCACCAGGCCGACGCGCTGGTGTGCATCTCCAACTGCGACAAGATCACCCCGGGCATGCTCAACGCGGCGATGCGGCTGAACATCCCGGTCGTGTTCGTCTCGGGCGGTCCGATGGAGGCGGGCAAGGCGGTCGTCCTCGACGGCGTCGCGCACCCGTCGTCGGACCTGATCACCACGATCGCGGCGTCGGCGAACGCGGCGGTCGACGAGGAGGGTCTGGCGGCCGTCGAGCGGTCGGCCTGCCCGACGTGCGGTTCCTGTTCCGGCATGTTCACCGCCAACTCGATGAACTGCCTCACCGAGGCACTTGGCCTGTCCCTGCCGGGCAACGGCTCCACGCTGGCGACGCACGCGGCGCGGCGGGCGCTGTTCGAGGAGGCCGGCCGCACGGTCGTCGAGCTGTGCCGCCGCTGGTACGAGCAGGACGACGCCTCGGCCCTGCCGCGCTCGATCGCGACGAAGGCGGCGTTCGAGAACGCGATGGCCCTCGACATGGCGATGGGCGGCTCGACGAACACGGTGCTGCACATCCTCGCCGCGGCCCAGGAGGGCGAGGTCGACTTCACGATCGCCGACATCGACGCGATCGGCCGCCGCGTGCCGTGCCTGTCCAAGGTGGCGCCGAACTCCGACTACCACATGGAGGACGTCCACCGGGCGGGCGGCATCCCGGCAATCCTCGGCGAGCTGCACCGCGGCGGCCTGCTGAACACCGGCGTGCACTCGGTCCACTCCCCCGACCTCGAGTCGTGGCTGGCGAAGTGGGACATCCGCGCCGCTTCGCCGTCCCCCGAGGCGATCGAGCTGTTCCACGCGGCCCCGGGCGGCGTCCGCACGACGGAGGCGTTCTCGACGTCGAACCGCTGGTCGTCCCTGGACACCGACGCGGCAGGGGGCTGCATCCGCGACGTCGAGCACGCGTACACGAAGGACGGCGGCCTGGCGATCCTGCGCGGCAACCTGGCGGAGAACGGCGCGGTGATCAAGTCCGCGGGCATCGACGAGGACCTGTGGCACTTCGAGGGCCCGGCGCGGGTGCTGGAGAGCCAGGAGGAGGCGGTGTCGGCGATCCTCAAGAAGGAGATCCAGCCGGGCGAGGTCCTGGTGATCCGCTACGAAGGTCCGGCAGGCGGCCCTGGCATGCAGGAGATGCTGCACCCGACGGCATTCCTGAAGGGCTCGGGCCTGGGCAAGAAGTGCGCCCTGATCACGGACGGCCGCTTCTCGGGCGGCTCGTCGGGCATTTCGGTGGGCCACATCTCCCCGGAGGCGGCAGCAGGCGGCCTGATCGGCCTGGTCGAGAACGGCGACCGCATCCTGCTGGACGTCCACGAGCGCCGCCTGGAGCTGCTGGTCGACGAAGCGGTGCTGGCCGAGCGCCGGGCGAAGATGGAGGCGTCCGAGAGGCCATGGCAGCCCAAGGACCGCCACCGCCCAGTGACGGCGGCCCTGCGCGCGTACGCCCGGATGGCCACCTCGGCCGACACGGGAGCGGTCCGCGACGTGAACAAGTAGATTCGCGGTTCGCCGGCCGGGCGCCTCGCGCCCGGCTCCCCACGGTGGCCGGCTGGGCGCCCTGCGCCCCGCCGCCCGCGGTTCAACGGCTGGGGCACCCCGAGCCCGGCTGTCCGCGATTGCTGGCTGGGCGCCCTGCCGCGGCTGTCCGCGGTCGCCGGCCGAGCGCCCTCCTGCCCAGCCGACAACGCCGAAGGCCGCCCCGATCCGGGGCGGCCTTCACAGCATCCGGCACCCCCGCCGCTCGGGGGACCCCCGATTTCAACGTTACTCGCAAGCACCGACAATTCCGGTCCGGCAAACCGGAGTTGTCCACAGGCGGGGTCCCCAAAGCCGAGTTGTCCCCAGGCCGCGAGCCACGCCACATCCCTACCGTGTCAAAACAATGACCACGACCGCGGCGGCCGCGGCCAGCAGCAGCGACACCAGCCCCAACGGCAGCGGCCGCTTCCGCCACGGCGTGTTGCGCTCCAGCGAGATCGGCCCGGCTCCGGTGAACAGCAGGCTCAGCGCCGTCGCCGCGAGCAGCAGCTCGAACTCGAAACCCTGCCCCTGTCCCTCGAAGAACCCGCCGTGGAACTTCGCGTACACGGCGTTGGCCGCCACCCCGAGCAGGCCCGCCGCGGCCAGCGGCGTGAACAGCCCGACGATCACCAGCAGCCCGCCGCCGACCTCGACGACGCCGGTGATCCACGACAGCAGCGTCGTCTGCTTGTGGTAGCCGAACGTCTCCAGCAGCCGCGCGAATCCGCCGATGCCCGGCCCGCCGAACAGCCCGAACAGGTGCTGCAGGCCGTGCGCGCCCATGGTCGCGCCGAGTGCCAGCCGCAGGATCAGCAGCCCCAGTCCGAGCCCGCCCTGCCGCGGGCTGTCGTCCGCCCCGTCGTCCTCGACCCCGGACAGCAGGCTGGTGGGCTGCTGCGAAAAATCGTCTCCACTGCTCACGCGCGAAGGTTAGGGGATCGGCCCCGGCCTGGCGAGCCGCCGCGCTAGTACTCCCCGTGCACCAGGTTGTCCGGCAGTTCCCCGCCCGCGTACCGCGCGATCTCCGCCGCGGCGACGGCGTACGAGCGGCTCCGGCCCCCGCGCACGGCCCCGCCGACGTGCGGGGTCAGCAGCAGCCCGGGCGCCGTCCACAGCGGGTGCCCGGCGGGCGGCGGCTCGGGATCGGTGACGTCGAGAGCGGCCCGCAGCCGGCCCGTGGTCAGTTCGGCGACAAGGGCGTCGGTGACGACGATGGCGCCGCGCGCGGCGTTGACCAGCACCGCGCCGTCGCGCATCTCCGCCAGGAACGCCGCGTCGACCATGCCGCGGGTGCGCGAGGTCAGCGGCACGGTCAGCACGACGACGTCGTGCAGGCCGAGCAGCCCGGGCAGCTCGCGGACGCCGTGCACGCCCTCCCGCGCGGTCATCCCGACCATCGTGCAGCGCGCGTCGAACGGTTCGAGCCGTCGCCGCAGGTGCTGCCCGAGGTCGCCGGCGCCGACGATCAGTACCCGCTTGCCCTGCAGCGTGTCGGCCGTCTGCCGCTCCCACCGGCCTTCGCGCTGCGCCGTCGCGAAGACGTCCAGCTTCCGGTACAGCGACAGCAGCACCGCGACGACCCACTCGGCGGTGCTCCCGCCGTGCGCGCCGCGGCAGGTGGAGAGCAGGACGCCGTCGGGCACCTTGCCGACCCAGTCCTCCGCGCCTGCGGAGAGCAGCTGGATCAGCTTCAGGTTCGGCACGGTCCGCCACAGCTGCTCGCCCGGCGGGTGCTTGCCGGGGATGAGCACCTCGGCCTTCGCGGCCTCGGGCGGCACCGGCTCGCCCCACTGGTAGCGCACGGGCAGCACCCGCGGGACCTCGGCGAGCACGGTCACGCCTTCGTCGTCGGGCACGAGCACGGTCAGCGTCATGATCTCCAACGTAATCCAGGAGTGCTCACCCATGGTTCACGCGGCGGGTCCTAGGCTGGGGGATCATGCGCACTCGGTACCGGTCGGCCCTGCTGGCGATCCTGGCCTGCGGCGTCCTGCTGCCCGCCGGGTGTGCGCGGTTCGACGACACCGCGGCGGGCCAGACGTTCAGCCCCGCTCCCGTGCCCAGCCCCGAGTCACCGCCGGAGGTCCACGGCCCCGGCGCGGAGTCCGGCGGCGACGGCACGCAGGTGCTGCCGGGCCCGTCGGCGGCGCCGGTGCCGCCCCCGCAGGGCTGCAAGGACTTCGACCCGGCGGTGATCGCCACCTGCCTCGACACGGTCGCCGCGGTGGCCGGCCTGCCGGGCGACGGCTCGACGCCGAGCGCCCTGGCGGGCGAGCGCAAGAGCGGCCGCGTCCGGCTGGTGACGGCGGGCAAGGACGCCACGGACTTCGCGAAGCTCGACGTCCAGGCGGCCGGCGACGGCGGCCTCACCGGTCTGGCGCTGTCGCCGTCGTACGTCGAAGACCAGCTGGTGTTCGCCTACATCACGACGGCGACGGACAACCGCGTCGTGCGGTTCGCGAAGGGCCAGCCGCCCAAGCCGGTCCTGACGGGCATCCCCAAGGGCGCGACCGGCAACCGCGGCACGATCGCGGCCGACAACCGTGGCGCCCTCCTGGTCGCGACCGGCGACGCGGGCAACCCGGGCGCCGCGGCCGACCCGACCTCGCTCGCGGGGAAGGTGCTGCGGATCGACACGTCCGGCAAGGCCGCGGCGGGCAACCCGAACGGCGCGCTGGCGGTGACGGCGGGCCTGCACGCCCCGGGCGGGTTGTGCGCTTCCGCCGACGGCGGCCGCGTCTGGGTCACCGACCGCCTCGCCGACAAGGACGCCCTCTACCGCGTCCAGGCCGGTCAGCCGCTGACGACGCCGGCATGGACGTGGCCGGACAAGCCGGGCGTCGCGGGCTGCGCGGACTTCATCGACGCCAACGGCCTGCTGTCGATCGGCGCATCACTGGCGGGCAACCTGCAGAACCTGCCGGTGACCCCGGAGGGCGCGGTCAGCGGCAAGCCGACGGTCAGCCTCGACGGCAAGAGCGGCAAGCCCCCGCTGACGTACGGAAGGCTCGCGGGAATGAGCATGATCAACCCGCAGCTGGCGGTGGCGGGCACGGTCAACAAGGACGGCGGAGCCCCGGTGTCGAGCGACGACCGAGTCGTCCTGATCACCCCGGCCACCTCCGGCGGCGGCAACAGCAAGGACTGACCCGCCCCGGGGGCGACGCTGGCCCGACCCGACCGGCGTGGTCGTTCCCGGACCACGACCGCCGCTCGCCCCACTCCCGTGCATCCCAGCCGCACCACACGCTCAAGCCCGCCGGCCGTGGTCACTCCCCGACCACGCCCCCAGCCCGGCCGAGGCGCCCGACCGGCGACCACTCAGCTCAGCGGCTTCAGCTCCACCCGGCGCCCTTCCGCCGACGACGTCAGCCCGGCCTCGGCCAGCTGCAGCCCCCGCGCGGCCGAGAAGAAGTCGTAGCGGTGTTGCCGTCCGGCGACCACGTCCCGGACGAACTCCTCCCACTGCGCCTTGAAGCCGTTGTCGAACTCGGCGTTGTCCGGCACCTCCTGCCACTGGTCGCGGAACGGCTCGGTCGCCGGCAGGTCCGGGTTCCACACCGGCTTCGGCGTCGCCGAGCGGTGCTGGACGCGGCAGCGCCGCAGCCCGGCGACCGCGCTGCCCTCGGTGCCGTCGACCTGGAACTCGACCAGCTCGTCCCGGAAGACCCGGGTGGACCACGACGAGTTGATCTGCGCGATGACGCCCGACTCCAGCTCGAAGATGCCGTATGCGGCGTCGTCGGCCGTCGCCGCGTACGCCTCGCCCTGCTCGTCCCAGCGACGAGGGATGTGCGTCACCGCCTTCGCCGTCACCGCCGAGACGCGGCCGAAGAGGTTCTCCAGCACGTAGTTCCAGTGGCAGAACATGTCGAGCACGATCCCGCCGCCGTCTTCGGCGCGGTAGTTCCAGCTCGGGCGCTGCGCCTCCTGCCAGTCGCCCTCGAAGACCCAGTAGCCGAACTCGCCCCGCACCGACAGGATCCGGCCGAAGAACCCGCCGTCGACCAGCCGCCGCAGCTTCCGCAGCCCGGGCAGGAACAGCTTGTCGTGCACGACGCCGTGGCAGATCCCGGCGTCCCGCGCGAGCCCGGCCAGCTCCAGCGCCGCGGGCAGCGTCTCGGCGAGGGGCTTCTCGGCGTAGACGTGCTTGCCCGCGGCGATCGCCGCCCGCACCGACGGCTCCCGCGCCGACGTCAGCTGCGCGTCGAAGTAGATCTGGACGTCGTCCAGCGCGGAGCCGGGGTCGGTGGTCCACGCCGTCAGGTCGTGCCGGTCGGCGAGGTCCTTGAGTTTCGCGGCGTTGCGCCCGGCGAGGATCGGCTCGAGCTGCACGCGGCTGCCGTCCGGCAGGGTGACCCCGCCCTGTTCGCGGATCGCCAGGACCGACCGGAGCAGGTGCTGCCGGTAGCCCATCCGGCCCGTCACCCCGTTGAGCAGCACTCCGATGCTGGACTGGTTCATCACTGCCGGCCTTCCTGGTCGATGTCGTATTCCGTGCGACGCCCGCACATGCCGTAGCCGTCCGGGTTCGCGGGCGTCGCGACCCGCACGCCGGACTGTTCGAGGTGGCTCCCGTCACCGTCGGCGAGTGCCTTGAGGTGGTCACCGGTCAGCTCGGCGGCCTTCAGCGCCCCGGCTCGCCAGCGCGCGACCCAGTCGCCGATTTTCGGCGACACGAGCGCGACGGCCGCCCGATGGAACGCCCGCAGCGGCTCCGGGTCGCCGTCGCGCAGCGCCTCCCGCAACGGCAGGTACCCCCGGACGGCCAGGTCACGCCGCCGCCGGGCGGCGTCGTCGCTTTTCGGCAACGCGGCGGCCTCGGCGTAGGCAGCCGGGTCGGCGAGGACGTCGGGCGGGAAGGTGAACACGGCGTCGCCGGCCTCCGGCAGCCCGCTGTTCTGCATGAGGACCGTGACGCGCAGGCCGTCCTCCTGCACCATCCGGTGCACGGTGCCGGGCGCGAACCACGCGACCACGCCGGCCTCCAGCGGCGTCTCGGCGTAGCCGCCGACGCTCAGGGTCTGGACGGCACCGCGCCCGCCGGTGACGACGTAGGCCTCGGTGCAGGCGAGGTGCAGGTGCGGGCTGCCGCCGCAGACGCCGTCCTCGGCCGCCCAGTCGTAGGCGCGCAGGTGCGAGAGACCGATGCCGCCCGGGAGCGGGAAGTCGTGCATGGCGGTGTCCTCAGAATTCGTGGTTCCCGAGGTACCGCGTGACGCGGTCGCGGTCCCAGGCCCCGTCGGCGACGACGATCCGGTAGCGGTAGGCGAAGCTCTCGCCCGGCGGCAGGACGAACTCCTCGAAGAACGCCCACGAGAAGGCCACCATGGGCTGGTCGCCTGCCCGGACGAACCAGTGCGACTCGTGGATCGCCTTGTCGTTCTCCGGCGCGTGGGCGAAAAGCAGCGTCGAATGCGCGTCGACGCCGTCGTGCTCGCCGACGAACGCCAGCCACGGCGCCTGCTTGCCCATCATGTCCCCGCCCCCGAAGTCACCCGGCCCGAGGACGGTCCCGCCGCCGAAGTCGCGCGGCCCCCGCCAGTGCAGCCCGGTGTACCCGGCCATCTCCCGGCCCGCGGTGGTCGGGCTGCCGAACTCCAGCGGGGTGCCGCGGACGTTGGTCAGCTCGATCGCCCAGTCGAGCGCCCAGGCGCCCTCGTCCGGCTCGACGGAGTGGACGGCGATGTCGCGCCGTTCCCGCGCCCACTCGTCGCCGCCGTTGGCGACCCAGGTGAGCTGTTCGGTGAAGCTCAGCCGGTCGCGCGCGACGGCGAAGTCGGAGAACTCGTCGTGGCGCATCGAGCCGATGCGGTCGGGCAGCTCGCGGTACCAGTCGCCGGGGACGTAGGTGTGGCCGCCCCAGAAGTTCTGGCCGGACAGGTGGCTCGCCGTCATCTGCAGGCCCTTGTGCCACCGGTGGTCGGACGGCCGGTACCCGCTGACCAGGCGCCCGCCGAGGGTGCGCAGCGGGTGGACGTAGGGCTTGCGCGCCTCGTAGGCCACCGGGTCGGGCTTGTACACATAGGACAGCAGCTGGACGCCGCCCGCCTCGACGGCCACGTGCTCGCCGTGCCGGTGGGTCACGGTGATTTCGGCGCTCACGCCGGCACCCCCGTCCGCGCCCCGGCCATGGACCGGTAGAAGGCGTCGTCCGGCCCGATCTCCCCGCGGCGCACGCCGAGCCCGGTGGACGCGGACTTGTAGAGCGCGGCGACGAACTCCAGCACCCGCCGCCCGTCGTCCCCGCTGCACGGCGGCCGCCGCCCTTCCCGGTAGGCGGCGAGGACCGGCGCAAAGGCGGCGGCGTGGGAACTGCCGAAGTCATCCGGCGGCGTGTGCCAGCGCACGACCTCGGCCTCGGCGACGTGCGGCGCGGGGGTGTAGCGCCAGTCCTTGATGCCGTACCCGTAGAGGTGGGTGAGCTCGGCGGTGGCGTTCTCGCAGTCGATCCGGATCCGGCTCACCTCGTCCGGCGACAGGACGCTGTTGACGACGGTCCCGAGCGCCCCCGACTCGAATCGGACGAGCGCGGTGGAGACGTCCTCGGTCTCGACGTCGTGCACGAGCCGCGCGGTCATCGCCTGCACTTCGGCCCACTCGCCGAGCAGGTGGAGCAGCAGATCCATCTGGTGGATGCCGTGGCCCATGGCCGGCCCGCCGCCCTCGGTCTCCCAGCGCCCCCGCCACGGGACGGCGTAGTAGGCGGCGTCGCGGTACCACGTGGTCTGGCAGTGCGCGACGAGCGGACGCCCGAGGTCCCCGGCGGCGAGCAGGCTCCGGAAGTGGGCGGCAGCGGAGCCCGACCGCTGCTGGTAGACGAAGGAGACGTAGGGCCCGCCGTCCCCCTCGGCGGCGGTCATCTCGTCGTATTCGGCAAGCGAGCGGCAGGGCGGCTTCTCGCACCAGACCCAGGCACCGCTTTCGAGGACCGCGCGGGTCTGCTCGACATGCAGGCCCGGCGGCGTGCAGATCGAGACGAGGTCGGGCGCCTGCTCGGCGAGCAGGCTGCCGAGGTCGCGATAGGGCTGAGCGTGCTCGGTGGTGGCGCAGAATGCGACGGCCCGGCTCTCGTCGACGTCGGCAGCGGCCACGATGTCGACGTCGTCGCGGTGGGCCTGGTAGGCGGCCCGGTGGCTCTCCGCGATCGCGCCGGTTCCGACGACCGCGACTCTCAGGCGCTTTCCGTCACCCAACCCGGGCGCTCCTTCCTCCGTGACCGTGCCCACACCGCTGTCCGCCCCGCCAGGACGCGAGGCCCGCGGCGGCGCCGCGCCCCTCCGACCGTTCCAGAAAGCGCTTTCTCACGCAACGGGCGACGTCGATGTCAACGTTGTCAGCGTAGGCGCCCGACCGGAACGGACGACTCGTCGTCCCGGCCCGAAGGCCCAGGTTCCCGGAGACCGACATCGCACGACAGCACCGCGTCCACCGGCACGTCGCGGACGACGACGATCAGCGGCTCTTGCTCCGAGGCCCAAGTTTGCGCGGCTGCCGGCTTTCGGCCCGCACCGCCCGGATGTCCAGGAAAGCGGCCACGACGGACCCGACCGCGGCGACCAGCCCGAGAAACCGCCCGAAGCCGGGACTGACGGCGATCCCGGCGGCGTCGAAGATGCCGCGCTGGTCGGCGTCGAACTCCCAGTCGAGGGTGACCCAACCCAGCACCATCAGCAGCAGCGACGCCGCGGCGACCACCAGCCACAGGTGCGGCAGCCCGCTGACCCGCAGCTTCCGGTGCCGCCCGAAAACGGCAACGACCACCCCGGCCAGCAGCAGCGTCAGCGGCGGGCACCAGGCGAAGAAGCTCGAGTGCCACGCGTCGCGGACGACGTCGCTGTGCGGCAAGGTCGAGAGGATGTCCTCGATGTCCGGTTTGTTGGCGCTCAGCGTGGTCCACGGCAGGAACGTCGAACCCAGCGCGAGCAGCCCGGCCGCCAGGCCGAGCCACTCGCGCCAGGTGACGCTCTTGACGGAGAACGGCTGTGTCATGAAAACGGTCAGGAACCGACGCGCTCGATGATCAGCTCGCGGACGCGCTTGGCATCGGCCTGCCCCTTGGTCGCCTTCATGACCGCGCCGACGATCGCACCCGCCGCGGCGACCTTGCCGCCGCGGATCTTGTCCGCGACGTCCGGCTGCGCCGCCAGGGCCTCGTCGATCGCCGCGAGCAGGGCCGAGTCGTCCGAGACGACCTTCAGCCCGCGCTTCTCGACGACCTCGCGCGGCTCGCCCTCGCCGGCGAGCACGCCGTGGACGACCTCCTTGGCGAGCTTGTTCGTCAGCTCACCGGACGACACCAGCGCGATGACCTCGGCCACCTGCTCCGGCGTGATCGGCAGGTCGGTCAGCTCGACCTCGCGCGAGTTCGCCTCCTGCGCCAGGGTGTTGACCCACCAGCTGCGCGCCTCGTCCGGCGTGGCGCCGGCCTCGACGGTGGCCGCGACGAGGTCGACGGCGCCGACGTTCAGCAGGTCGCGCAGGGCTTCGTCGGAAAGCGACCACTCCGCCTGGATCCGCTTCCGCCGCTCCGACGGCATCTCCGGCAGCGTGCCGCGCAGCTCCTCGACCCACTCGCGCGACGGCGCGATCGGGACCAGGTCGGGCTCCGGGAAGTAGCGGTAGTCCTCGGCGGTCTCCTTCGTCCGGCCGGACGACGTGGTGCCGTCGGCCTCCTGGAAGTGCCGGGTCTCCTGCTTGATCGTCCCGCCCTCGGCCAGGATCGCCGCCTGCCGCGTCATCTCGTAGCGGACCGCCCGCTCGACGCTGCGCAGCGAGTTGACGTTCTTCGTCTCGGTCCGGGTGCCGAACTCCGTCGCGTCCTTCGCCATCAGCGAGACGTTCGCGTCGCAGCGCAGCGAGCCCTGGTCCATGCGGACGTCGGACACGTCGAGCGCGCGAAGCAGGTCACGCAGGGCCGACACGTACGCGCGCGCGACCTCGGGTGCCCGCTCGCCGGTGCCGGTGATCGGCTTGGTGACGATCTCGATCAGCGGCACGCCGGCCCGGTTGTAGTCGAGCAGCGAGTGCTCGGCGCCGTGGATCCGGCCGGTGGCGCCGCCGACGTGCAGCGACTTGCCGGTGTCCTCCTCCATGTGCGCGCGCTCGATCTCCACGCGCACGACCTCGCCGTCGTCGAGGGTGACGTCGAGGTAGCCGTTGAAGGCGATCGGCTCGTCGTACTGCGAGGTCTGGAAATTCTTCGGCATGTCCGGGTAGAAGTAGTTCTTCCGGGCGAACCGGCACCACTCGGCGATCTCGCAGTTCAGGGCGAGACCGATCCGGATCGCGCCCTCGACGGCCTTGCCGTTGACGACCGGCAGCGCACCGGGCAGGCCGAGGCAGGTCGGGCAGACCTTCGTGTTCGGCTCGCCGCCGAACTCGTTCGGGCAGCCGCAGAACATCTTCGTGTTCGTGTTCAGCTCGACGTGCACCTCGAGCCCGAGCACCGGGTCGAACCGCTCGACGACGTCGGCGTAGTCCATCAACTCGGCCACGGCAGTCACTTCGTTCCTCCCAGCTCCGGGACCTTGTGGACGAGCGAGCCACCGGCGGCGGCGTCGCGGGCGGCCTCGTAGGCGGCGCCGACCCGGTAGAGCCGGTCGTCGGCCAGCGCCGGGGCCATGATCTGCAGGCCGACCGGCAGCCCGTCCTCGTCGGACAGCCCGCTCGGCACGCTCATCGCGGCGTTGCCTGCCAGGTTCGACGGGATCGTGCACAGGTCGGCGAGGTACATCGCCATCGGGTCGTCGACCCGCTCGCCGATCTTGAACGCCGTGGTCGGCGTCGTCGGCGAAACGAGGACGTCGACCTGCTCGAAGGCGGCGTCGAAGTCCCGCGTGATCAGCGTGCGCACCTTCTGCGCCGAGCCGTAGTAGGCGTCGTAGTAGCCGGACGACAACGCGTAGGTGCCCAGCATGATCCGGCGCTTGACTTCGGCACCGAAGCCCTTCTCGCGGGTCAGCGACATGACCTCTTCGGCGCTGCGCGTGCCGTCGTCGGCGACGCGCAGGCCGTAGCGCATGGCGTCGAACCGGGCGAGGTTCGACGAGCACTCGCTCGGCGCGATCAGGTAGTACGCGGGCAGCGCGTAGACGAAATGCGGGCACGAGACCTCGACGACCTCGGCGCCGAGCGCCCGCAGCTGCTCGACCGCGGCCTGGAACGACCGCAGCACGCCCGCCTGGTAGCCGTCGCCGCCGAACTCCTTTACGACGCCGACCTTGACGCCCTTCAGGTCACCGTTCGCGCCCTGGCGGGCCGCGGCGACGACGGGCGGCACCGGCGCGTCGATCGACGTGGAGTCCCGCGGGTCGTACCCGGCGATGACCTCGTGCAGCAGCGCGGCGTCGAGGACCGTCCGGGCGCAGGGCCCGGCCTGGTCGAGCGACGACGAAAACGCAACGAGCCCGTACCGCGACACCCCGCCGTAGGTCGGCTTCACCCCGACGGTGCCGGTGACGGCACCGGGCTGGCGGATCGACCCGCCGGTGTCGGTGCCGATGGCGATGGCCGCCTCGAACGCCGCGATCGACGCCGACGAGCCACCCCCCGACCCACCCGGGATGCGGGCGTGGTCCCACGGGTTGTGCGTCGGGCCGAACGCCGAGTTCTCCGTCGACGACCCCATGGCGAACTCGTCCATGTTGGTCTTGCCGAGGATGACGACACCGGCCTCGCGCAGCTTGCGCGTCACCGTCGCGTCGTACGGCGGGATCCAGCCTTCGAGCGTCTTCGAACCACAGGTCGTCGGCATGCCCTCGGTGGTCAGGACGTCCTTCAGCGCGAGCGGCACCCCGGCCAGCGGCGACGCGGGCGCCTGACCGGCGGCGATGCCCTCGTCGACGGCCTTGGCCGCGGCGAGCGCGCCCTCGGTGTCGACGTGCAGGAACGCGTGGATGTGGTCGTCGACCTCGGCGATCCGGTCCAGGTGGGCCTGGGTGACCTCGACCGCGGACACCTCACGCGTGTGGATCTTCTCCGCCAGCTCCGCGGCGGACAGCTTGACGATCTCGGTCACTGCTCTTCCCCCAGAATCCGCGGCACCCGGAAGCGGCCTTCTTCGGCGGCCGGCGCCCCGGCCAGCGCCTGCTGCTGCGAGAGCCCGGGGACGACGACGTCCTGTCGGAAGACGTTCGTCAGCGGCACGGCGTGCGACGTGGGCGGCACGTCGTCGGCGGCGACCTCGCTCACCTTGGCCACCGAGTCCAGGATCTGGTCGAGCTGGCCGGCGAAGACGTCGAGCTCGTCGTCGGTCACGGCCAGCCTGGCCAGCTTGGCGAGGTGCGCGACCTCGTCTCGGGAAATGTTGGGCACGCGGGTGACTCCCGGGTTGTGCTGTGCGGGTTGTCTCGGAAGCTGCAAGTCTATGGTGGCGGCGCGGGCGGACTCGACTGGGTTACGCCCGGCGCAGGCCGGGTGCCGTCCGGCGACGCCGGCATCCCGCCCGGCGGACAGCGGGTCCCGCGGGCCGGATGGGTCTGTCACAATCGGCGACCGGCATCGAGCGTCCCACGGCAAGGCTGGGACGCCAGAGGTGAGAGGGGCGCGTGGTGTCGTTCCTGATCCGGGTCCTCCTTCCGGACAGCCCGGGGACCCTCGGCGCGGTCGCCACGGCGCTCGGCACGGTAGGCGCCGACATCCTCAGCGTGGACGTCGTCGAGCGCGGCAGCGGAGTGGCGGTCGACGACCTGGTCGTCGAGCTCCCGTCGGGCCGCCTGCCGGACGCGCTGATCACGGCGGCGGAAAGCGTCGAGGGAGTCGAGGTGGACGCCGTCCGCCCGTACGCGGGCGTCCTGGACACCCACCGCGAGCTCGAACTCGTCGAGGAGATCGCCGCCCAGCCGAAGTCCGGGCTCGACCTCCTCGCCGAGGGCGTCCCCCGCATCGTGCGCGCCGGCTGGGCGATGATCGTCGAGCACGCCGAAACGGGCGCGGTCCGGCTGGCATCCTCGAGCGCGGCCCCGGAGACCCCGATCACGGACTTCCCCTGGCTGCCGCTCGAACGCGCGACGGTCCTCGACAGCGAAGAGGCCTGGATCCCGGAGACGTGGAAGGAGCTCGGCACCGAGCTGGCAGCCACGCCGCTGGGCAAGCCGGGCAAGGCCCTGCTCGTCGCCCGCCCGGGCGGGCCGAACTTCCGCGCCGCCGAGGTCGCCCGCCTGGCCCACCTCGCCGGCATCGTCGCGGTCGTCCTCGACGGCTAGCACCGTTGTCGACAAAGAGACGACGCCCCGCGCGTTTTGGACCCGTCCCCCGGCAGAAGTCCCCCCGGGAGGCGCTC